>FCNA01000129.1 GCA_900018345.1 Clostridiales bacterium CHKCI006 | reverse complement strand
ATTTATAACACTCCGATGCTTCGTGCCTTTGACATCTGGAGAATAAAAGCTCTCATAAATGGAAAGATAAGTACGAGACTGTTGTTTAGAAACCTTTAAAAAGTAAGCCATAAGAGGACCTCCTAACCTAACACCACTACACCATTATTATAACATAAACAAATTAAAAAGTAAATAAAAATAAACAAAAAAAGTCGCTGAACAACGACATAATTTCAATGGGTAATTCACTTCTTCTAAACTTTCATGGTGCAAACCTCTAAACACGGGAAAGCTGGGATTTTGCACATCGCTATTGCGGGCATTTATGTCTGAAAAACAGTTTCATCTTACTTTTGCTTTCTTTAGGTCTGGTTGTCATCTTTTCGCATTTGTCCGATGCCGTGTTGGCTATGCTGACATTGGTCCAGATCATTCCTTTTTTGGTGGTTATCGCCAAAACAGAAAAAGCGCTTAAAGCGACGTTTGGAGATGGTGATTCCAACCTCTCTTAATCATACTTGATTTGTTGAATGGGTTTTGTTATGATAGGGGAGAAATGGAAGGATCAAAAATGGAACTGTTAATTATTGAAGACAACAACGACATTAACTTAATGATTGCTCGTTATTTAGAGAAAGCTGGTTTTCATTGCACCCAGGCATATGCCGGTACAGAAGGGTACCTCTATTTCCAGCAGCATGAATATGATGTGATCATTTTAGATCTGATGCTGCCTGGTATGGATGGCGAGACCTTGCTTGAAAAAATCAGGGAAACTTCTGATATCCCGGTGATTGTTTTAACGGCGCGCGATTCATTAAATAGTAAAGTCGAAGTATTGGGCTCTGGGGCAGATGATTATTTATGCAAGCCTTTTGAATTGGAAGAATTATTAGCACGCATTCAGGTTCAACTGCGTAAACGCCATAAGCGCAGCGGCAATCTGATCTTCAAAGCGCTGAAACTCAATAGTGGACTGTATGATGCTTTTATGGCGAATCATCCGCTCGGATTGACGCGCCACGAATACTTTATTCTGGAACTCTTGATGAAAAATCCTAAACGTGTTTTCACCAAGCAGGAGATCTATCAATATGCCTGGAATGACGCGTATTATGGCGATGATAAGACGATCAATGTGCATATCAGTAATCTGCGAAAGAAGATCAGTAAATATAGTGATGAAGAATATATCCGTACCATCTGGGGAATCGGATTTAAAATGGCCGAATGAAAGTTCGGCTTTTCTTTATCCTTTCTTTACCTTTGCTTTATCGTTTTTGAAGAGTCCCATGCTAGAATAAACTTGTCAATGAGGAGGGAAGTTGAATGGCCTATGTGATTGAAACAGAAAATCTATGTAAGCAATATAAGGAGACGATGGCTGTCTCAGGTGTGAATATGCATGTGCAAAAAGGGGATATTTACGGGTTCATAGGAAGAAATGGGGCAGGAAAATCGACGACGCTGAAAATGCTGAATGGTCTGATCTATCCCAGTGCTGGAAAGATCCGTCTGTTTGGAGAAGAACGTAACCAGTATTCCGGAAGACGTATCGGAGCATTGATTGAAAATGCTGGTCTATATCCACATTTATCGGCTTATGCCAATATGAATCTCAAAGCGACAGCTATGGGTCTCCATCAGCCCGATGAGATCATCGCCCTGTTGTCACTTGTCAAGTTGGATTTTAAAAGCCGTAAACCGGTCAAAAAGTTTTCGCTGGGTATGAAGCAGCGCTTAGGTATTGCGATGGCCCTCTTAGGACAACCAGATCTGTTGATCTTAGATGAGCCCATCAATGGTCTGGACCCGGAAGGCATTCGTGAAATTCGCGAGATCATTACGACTTTAAATGAACAAAGAGGTATGACGATAATCATCAGCAGCCATATTCTGGGTGAACTCAGCAAAGTGGCAACACGCTATGGCATTATTCGGGCCGGAGAGCTGGTTGAAGAGATTTCGGCCGATGATCTGGATAGAAAATGCCGGAGCTATTTGTCTTTGGTCGTGGACGATCCTAAGCGTGCTTTAGTTATTTTGGAAAGTCAGGTGGACATTCAGGATTATCAGGTCATCGATTCACATGAGATCTGGATCTATGATGAGCTGGATAGTGCCCAGGTTAATGCCTGGCTTGTATCCAGTCAGGTGCAGGTTTCACAGCTTTATTATCAGAAACAGGATCTGGAGTCCTATTTTCTGGAGAAGATTGGAGGAACATCAAATGCTTAATATGATGAAAGCAGAAATCAAACGGCTCTGGCTTTCCAAAGGCTTTTGGATTTCGTTGGTCGTGCTGACAGGGATCTATGTCTTGTGCATTGTGATGCAAAGCAATGCTCAGGAAAGCATGAACTGGACAAACACTTCAGCCCCTGCAGAGCCGGGTGTCTATTTGACAGTGGATGAGGTGGTATCGTCTTTGAATACTTTAGCGACTTCTTTTGGTTTTTCGTTTGGTATCCTGATCATGGGAATTGAGCTGGCTGGTTTTGTCGCGCAGGAGTATAGCAGTGGTTTTGTGAAGCAGACCATTCCTTTAGCGAATGGGCGAAGCGGGATCATTTTGTCAAAGCTGGTCGTCTCTGGTTTCTTAGGCATCACGATCTTGTTTGTGAGCTATGGTGTCGGCGCCCTGTTAGGCCCGATCTTTATGCAGGATTTCGTGATTGAACCTGCCGCCACACTGTTTTCATCTATGGTGCTTCTCTTTTTATTTGCTTTGGCATTCTTTAGTCTGGAGACTTTTGTATGCACCTTGTTTCGCAATAAAACTTCCGGTATCGTAATCGATTTTCTTGTTGCTTCTGGGATGCTTTTGGGGATAGGTCAAAGTCTTTTAGCGATGGTCGATCTGGACGGGTTGGCAACGTATACGCTTTCGAATTATCTCATGCATATAACAGATGAAGTGACAGATATCTCATTGAATACGGTTTTGGTTTTATTTGTTTACTTGATTGTGTATAATGGTCTTAGTTTATGGATCAGCCACCGGCGTGATATTTAAAGGGAGGGAATGGCAATGATGGCAGGAATATGGATCTTGGGATGTCTATGCCTGATTTGCCTTCTTTTCTTATTGGTGTTGCTGCATGATTTGAAAGCGATCAACGGACAGCTCAAATATAAGAATCAGCAGCATAGCCATTTTGAGGTCTATGTACAAAGTCCGTTTCGCCAGATCAAACAATTGCAGCAGCATATCAATGCTTTATATGAAGACATCTGGTTGACTGAAGAAAAGGCTCAAAAAAAAGAAAGAGAGATGCAGACCCTGATGTCAGGCATCTCGCATGATATTCGCACCCCGCTGACAAGTATGCAAGGGTATTTGGAGCTGATTGAAGAGGTTGTGGATGAGGATGAAAAAAAGAAATACCTCAGTATCATTTCATATCGTCTGGAAACGTTAAAAACGATCCTTGAGGATTGGTTCATGCATTCGCGTCTGAATGATCAGGCGTATGTCATCGTGAAAGAAAAACTGGATCTGAATGCCCTGATCTGTCAGGTATTGGCATCTTATTATGAAGAATTCGAACAAAAAGGTATGGAACCAGTCTCAACTTTTACGCAGGATCCTTGGATTGTTGAGGCCAATCAGGAAATGATGATACGTTTATTCCAGAATCTGATCAGTAATGCACTCAAGCACGGACAGGGAAAGCTGATGATTACGCAGGCGGGCACTACGTTAACTTTTGCCAATGCGCTCGAGGAGGGCGTCCAGCTCGATCCGGAACGCCTTTTCGATCGCTTCTATAAAGGAGATCGTTCTCGCCATCAGGATTCCACAGGATTAGGACTCTCCATTGTGAAGAAGGTGGCTGAGGTGCATGGCTGGACGATTCGTGCAGATCTGCAGGGACGGATCCTGTCTATTAGGCTGGATATCGGTTAAATAGCTAAAGTGCTTTGTTGATTGGAAGAAAACGCATCTTACTGGTGCTATAAAAATGAACAAATCAGGAGATCTTGGCAGCTTTACAATTGCATCAAGTATCATATTAAAGTGATCATCGTTCGTTTGAACTTTCTCAAGCTTTTTCTGAAATGATGTCAGTCTCCGTTGATTTAGGTCGGACAGGGTGCGTGTTTGATGCGGACCATGTTTTGGATGGGGGATGTTGCAGGTTTGTCTTGAAACCTTTGGGTTAACTTAGATGGTGCCTTTTTTGACTGGCGGAGTAGAATTTTGAGCGTATTACACGTAAATATTTCTGATAGATTGACGGAGCGCACATGCGCTCTTTTTTTCTTAAGAAAACTTAAGGTTTGCTCAGTGTTTACTTAAGATTGAGTTGTTATGATAGAGCCAGATGAAAGGAGTGATATGATGCATCATGTTATGCAGTATCTTGAGCAAAGTGCTCATCGTTTTCCGAAACAGGTCGCTGTCATTGATGAGCATGGTAGCTGTACATTTTCTGAGTTGAGAAAAAGAAGTCTGGATGTTGCCGCAGTTTTTCTCAACAAAGGGATTACCCGTCAACCGATTATCGTTTTGATGGAAAAGTGTCGCGAAGCGCTCTATGCTTTCTTTGGCATTAGTTATACATTGAATTATTATACCTTGCTAAATCCGGAATTGCCTGAACAACGGCTTTGTCAGATCCAGGAGATCCTGCAAGCAAGATATGTCGTGACGGATCTTCAGCACTATGAATTGGCAAAACGCCTCTTTACGAATGGTGAGATCTTATTAATCGAGAAGACACCCGAGGCGTCTAAAGAGGATACCCAACATGTTTTAGAAAAAATGGAGAGGCATGTGGATATCGATCCACTATATATCCATTTTACCTCAGGATCCACAGGCGTGCCTAAAGGAGTAGTTGTTTCTCATCAATCTGTCATTGAATTTATTGATATTTTTACACAAACCTTTCGGCTCGGTCCAAATGATCGGATCGGAAATCAAGCGCCTTTTGATTTCGATGTTTCGGTTAAGGATATTTATAGTTGTTTGAAGGTTGGTGCAACGCTAGTCATTATTCCTAGACGTCATTTCTCCAATCCGACAGCTCTGATGGATTATCTCTGTGATCAAGGCATCACCACTTTGATATGGGCTGTCTCTGCACTTAGTCTGATTTGTATTTTTCATGGGCTGCGTTATCGTATCCCAAAAACGATTACCAAAGTCATGTTCAGTGGCGAAGTGATGCCCCTCAAGCATTTGAAACAATGGCAGGATGCCTTGCCTGAGGCGATGTTTGTCAATCTCTACGGTCCTACCGAAGTAACCTGTAACTGTACCTATCATATTGTCGATCCTTTACGTGATTATGAAAAAGGTATTCCCATTGGGCATCCATTCATGAACGAAGCTGTCTTTTTATTGGCGGATGATGGAACACAGATTACCACAGCGTATCAAACTGGTGAAATCGTGGTCAGGGGACGTTGCCTGGCACTGGGATATTATCACCAAACAGAAGAAACGGCGAAGCATTTTATCCAAAACCCGTTATGTTCGCAATATCCGGAGCGGGTCTATCTGACAGGGGACCTGGGTTATTACAATGAGCAGGGGGAGCTTGTCTATGCTGGGCGCAAAGATTTTCAAATTAAATATCTAGGTCATCGTATCGAACTCGAGGAAATTGAAAGACAGGTGTTAACCATTCATGAGGTGACGGCTTGCTGCTGTTTATTTGAACCGCAAAAAAAGAAACTTTATGGCTTCTATGTGGGAACCTTATCACCTGCAAATCTAGTGAGGACATTGCGAACCTATTTGCCTGCCTATATGATCCCTGGCCAGATGATAAAGCTGGAAAAACTGCCTCTGTCAAAAAATGGAAAAACTGATCGACAGGCATTAAAAAGGAGGTTAACTGGTGAATCAGAAACTGTATGAACATTTACTCAATCATTACCCAACCCCATTTTACTACTTTGACACTGATGAATTAACTCATCGTGTGCAATATTTACGAAGTATGCTGCCAAAACGCGTTCAGCTTTGTTTTGCGGCTAAGGCAAATCCATTTCTTTTAAAAGTTTTAGAAGATCAGGTAGATTTCTTTGAAATTTGCTCACCAGGTGAGTTGGATATTTGTCAGAACCTCGCGATTCCGCCTGAAAAGATCGTGCTCTCGGGTGTTTATAAAGATGAACATGATCTGGAAAGTTATTTTGAGAAGGCACAGCCCCTGCATTTATATACGATTGAATCTATACAACAATATGAACAGCTTCGGTCTTTTTCCGAACGATATCAGCGGCGCACTTTTGTGGTTTTGCGTCTTTCCAGCGGTAATCAATTTGGTTTGGATGAAGCGAGTATTGAGCAGATAGTCGCCTCTCGTGCCCAGGCTCCATTCATTGAGATCCAAGGCATCCAGTTTTTTTCCGGGACCCAAAAACGTCGTAGTCATCTTTTTGAAAAGGAAATGGCCAAACTGGAAACACTCATGGACCATTTGAAAGAAAAATACAATTTTACAATTTCTTTACTGGAATATGGACCTGGCTTGCCTGTCGACTACTTCGAGACCGGCATTGATGAAGCGAAGCTTTTACATGACTTGTCTACATTGTTGGATCGTCTAGATCCTAACCTGGAGATTGTGCTGGAAATCGGGCGGACGATGGCAGCGAGCTGTGGTTATTATTTTAGCCGTGTCGTAGATTTGAAACAGACAGGCGAATATAAATACGCAATCCTGGATGGTGGGATACATCATCTGGTCTACTATGGACAAAGCATGGGCTTACGTGTTCCGCCATATGAAGTTTATCCGGCACGTCAAGGTGAAACATGTATCTATCAAATCTGTGGGGCTCTTTGTACAGTTAACGATCTGTTACTCAAGGCTGTTGCTCTACCGTCCCTGGCGATAGGGGATGCCTTTATCTTTAAGATGGCGGGTGCATACTGCCCAACGGAAGGGATGAATCTGTTTCTATCTCGCTGTTTGCCGGCCATCATCTTAGGGGATGCTACGGTACACCATTTAGTGCGCAAAGCACTGCCTACATCAGTATTAAATACACCGAAAGGAGATTTATAAAAATGGAAAAAATAATTGCTATCTTAAAAGAAATTCAACCGGATCTTGATACGGATTCAAAACGATTGATCGATGATCAGTATTTGGATTCCTTATCCATTCTTTCTTTAGTCGCAGAACTGGAGGATGCTTTTGATGTGATGATCCCGGCTGTGGAGATTACGGCCAAGAACTTTAACTCTGTTGAGGGTATATATCAGTTGGTCGAACGTCTAAAAGAGGAGGATTAATTTGAACTCTTATTATTCAGTTGCTTATATGGCAGTCTTTCTACCATTGACGATCTTGGCTTATCAGCTGATGCCTGTTCGCAAGAGGTGGCTGGTCTTATTAGCGGCCAGCTACTTCTTCTTTTATGCCATCAGCGGAAAGCTCGTTGTCTTTGTGATTTTATCCAGTCTTTCAATTCATCATTTTGGTTTGTGGTTGGAGCATATCGATCATCAGGAGGAAACCAGAAAGATACGTATGAAGCAAAAACGAAAAGTATTACTATTTGCCATCTTGCTGCATATGGGTTTGCTGGTAGTGCTTAAATATATGCCGTTCTTTTTATCTAATCTGAATCAGTTGGCTGCTGTAATGGGATTATCGATTTCATGGAGCGTGTCCCGTTATGCCTTGCCAATTGGACTTTCCTTCTATACACTTCAAGCAGTTTCTTATATGGTTGATGTGTATCGTGGTCAGCAAAAAGCAGATCCACATTTAGGACGTATCTGTCTTTATTTGGCTTTCTTTCCGCAAATTATGGAAGGGCCGATTGCTCGCTATCGACGGACAGCTGATCAGCTTTATGCAGGAAGAACGATCACTTATACTCAGCTGACTTTTGGTATTCAGCGTATCCTTTATGGTTTTTTTAAAAAAATGGTGATTGCAGATCGGCTGAATCCCTTAGTTAAGGCGATTTTCACTAATTATACGGACTATGCTGGTGAAATGATCCTGCTAGGTGCTTTAGCGTTTACCTTGCAGCTCTATATGGAATTCTCAGGAACGATGGATGTGGTCATTGGAACAGCTGAAATCTTTGGTATCCACCTGCCAGAAAATTTTCGTCAGCCATTTTTCTCAAAAAGCATTTCTGAATTTTGGAAACGCTGGCATATCAGTTTAGGCACCTGGTTTAAAGACTATGTTTTTTATCCAGTAGCGATGTCTTCTTGGTCTAAAAAGTTAACCGTGAGAGCAAGAAAAAAGATTGGCCCTCTCTATGGACCGATTCTTTGCAGTGCTTTTGCACTTTTGGCGGTCTGGATCGGCAATGGCTTTTGGCATGGAACAGGTTGGAATTTCCTCTTTTTTGGACTCTATCATTTTACCTTGATCTTCTTAGGCAGTCTCATTTTACCTGTCACTCGGAAATGGTCTGCCAAGTGGCGGATTGATCGCAATCACTGGCTTTATCAGAGCTGGCAGCTCGTACGAACCTTTATCCTTGTTTGTATCGGAGAGTTATTTTTCCATGCCAATGGGCTTTGGGCCGGATTGCAGATGTTTGGACGCATCCTGACGACAACATCACTGGCTTCTTTTCAGGATGGTACGCTGTTTTCTCAAGGTCTTGATGCCCAAGATTTTATCATTGTTTTATTGAGCTTAGGCATTGTGCTGTGGGTCAGTATTCAAAAAGAGCGGCAGGTATCTATACGTCAGATGATTGCTGCAAAGCCTATTCCCATTCGCTGGGCATGCTACTATACTTTGATCCTGATGATCATCATTTTTGGAGCGTATGGCTACGGTTATATTCCTGTTGATCCGATGTATGCGAATTTTTAGGAGGTGGGGACATGAAATATCTCAAAATAATTGGCCGGATTGGACTTTTTTCACTGATCTTTGCAGTAATCCTGTACTATCTTTCCTGGGTCTTTATCCCAAAAAATAATCTTGATCAAGCAGGGATGCGGGATGTCTCAGCGAACGGGATCCTCAGTGAAAAAAAAGAAACGATTGATGTTTTGATTTTGGGGGATAGTGAAGCTTATTCTTCTATCATTCCTATGGAGATGTATGAAAAATATGGATTTACTTCATATGTCCTGGCTACTCCTGGTCAGCCACTATACTATACCAAAACATTGCTTGATCGTACGCTTCAGACCCAGAAACCACAGCTGGTCGTTCTAGAGACCAATGCCATCTATCGTAGCTTCCAACCATTTTCTCCATTAGCTGAAGAGGCCCGTAAAGTATTTCCTATCTTTGAATACCATGATCGCTGGAAATCATTACGTGTCGAAGATTTTAGTTTAGACATTCATTACACTTACAACAATGTCATGAAAGGCTATCGTTTTAATAACAATGTTCAGGCGGTGACTTCACTGGATTCGTATATGAAAGAAACTGATCAGGCGCAGATCATACCTAAGATCAATTTACTCTTTTTAAATATGATCATCGATACCTGTGAAAAAGCAGAGATTCCAGTACTTCTGTTGAGTACGCCTAGCCCCGTCAATTGGAATATGGGAAAACACTTGGCAGTAGCGGATTATGCTCGGGATAAAGGTTTGACTTATGTAGACCTAAACCTTCAAGATCTAGAAACACCGATAGACTGGAAGATGGATACACGAGATGCCGGGGATCATTTGAATGATGCGGGGGCTTTGAAAGTGACACATTTCTTAGGCAATTATCTATATGATCACTTTAGCTTACCAGATCATCGCCAGGATAAAGATTATCTAAGCTGGAAGGAATCGCTGAGTCTTTATCATCAGATGGTTGATGAGAACCGAAAAAAGATGAAGCAGTGATCATTCTAAAGAGAGTCTGATTTGACATTTTTTATCTCATTTTCTATAATAAAATTGATTTATGGGAAAAGAGAATAGAAATGAGGGAAATAAATGACATATCATATCTTAATTGCGGAAGATGATCAGGATATTGTCGAATTATTGCGATTATATCTGGAAAATAACCATTTTCATGTGCTAACGGCAGCCAATGGAAAGGAAGCACTGGAGCTGTTGAAGCAGGAAAAAGTGGATTTATTGATTGTGGATATCATGATGCCAAAAATGAATGGTTATGAAACGATCAAAGCTATTCGCCAAACGAGCCATCTGCCGATCCTAGTATTGTCAGCAAAATCACTGGATCATGATAAGATCATTGGGCTGGATCTGGGGGCCGATATGTATATGGTCAAACCGTTTAATCCGCTAGAGGTCATTGCCAATATCAAAGCGTTGCTGCGACGCAGCTATCAGTTTCAGGATACCACGGTTTCCGGCACCCAGTTGTTTAAATATGGCGATCTGGAATACGATCCTGAACGCATGGTGGTTCTTAAAAATGGAAAAACTGTTCCTTTAACGGCTTGTGAACTAAAAATTCTGGTCAAGTTAATGAGCTCACCAGGACGCGTTTTCACAAAGTCACAGCTATATGAGGCCACTGGTCAGGAAGGATATTATGAAGGGGATGATGACACCATGATGGTACATATATCTCGTATACGTGCCAAAATTGAAGATCAGCCATCCAAACCGCGCTATATTCAGACCATAAGGGGGTTGGGTTACAAATTTGAAGGGTAATTTTTTAAAGAAATACTATAGTTTTACTACTTTTTGTGTGATTAATCTGATTATTTATTCTTTGATCTATCTAACCTTTTATGCCTTGTTGGGGTATTGGACCTCAAATCGGATGCTTTATGCTTTTCCCGGCATGACAGATGTTCTAGATTATGGCGAAAGTCTCAAGCTAGATGCTTACGAAAACATCCCAGTGCAGCGCTGGAATGATTCTTCACTTATTGTATTCGATGGTAATGGAAATCTGGTTTACGCTTCTAATGAAGGGATCCTTGAACAAATTCGGTATGCTGATCTCACTTATATTCCAGTGTATAACAGTCCTTATCGTTATACAGTACTACACTTTCAGAATGCGGATGGAGAAGGACGATATTTAGTGAATCAGGAATCTTATGATGTTTCAAATAAGGATGAACGCATTCATGCCTACTGTCTTTTGAACGATCAGTATGAAATTGTGGCAGGCGATCTGTTTCAGGATCAAAAACGCATCGGACAACGTGAATTGCGTCTGGTACAAGGAATCTATCATAAAAATATGAGTATTGAACAATATCATTTTGTTAATTCGAAAGGCGAGCTGCGTCAGCTCGTGCTTGTTACCCCTGAGTTTAACGATGCGCGCTATACGCAGCTCCTTGCTCAAAATAATCGGATCCGGCTTACTGTAGCGCCTTTGTTTATCGTTGTTGTAGCCTTTCAGATCTATTTTTTCTGGCGCTGGATCAAAAAATCTTTTTATCCTTTACAACAAGCTATCGGTCATTACCGTGAAAGTGCCCAGTTTACCATAGAGGAAAGTCAAGTACCGCTGGAACTGCGCGAAACGGTGGTGGAACTGCAGCGAACAGTTGCCAAACTTGATGCCGCACAACAGGAAAAAGAACACATGGACGCAGAGCGTCAGCGCATTATTACCTCTCTCTCTCATGATCTCAAGACCCCACTGACAGTTATTCAGGGATTCTCGGGAGCCCTGTTGGAGCATCAGGTTGATCCGGAAAAGGAACACCAATATATACTAACGATTCATTCTCGGGCGAAGATGGCTAATGAGCTCATCAATACCCTATTTGATTACAGCCGCTTAGAACATCCAGAATACGAAACACAGCTGGAAAAAATGGACTTGGCTGAATGGACCAGGCAGTTTTTGTCTGAAAAATATTCGGAGATCACGGATCATGGGTTTGAGTTAGAACTGGCAATTCCAGAAACACCGTTAAAGATCATGATGGATCCGCGGATGATGCATCGTATCATGGAAAATCTGATCGGTAACAGTCTTAAATACAATCCTGCGAAAACGACGATCTTTATTACTGTCGAACAGCAGGCCGATCATGTGTGCCTCTTTGTGGCCGACAATGGGGTAGGGGTTGAACCCGAATTATTAAAAACACTTTTTGAACCATTCACCATTGGTGAGAAAGCACGTTCAAGCGGTCAGGGAACGGGCCTTGGTCTGTCTATTGTTAAGAAGATGGTCGAATGCCAACATGGAACCATCGAAGTGAGCAATGCACGCTATGCGCTGGAGTTTCAGTTAATGTTTCCTCAGGCACAATAAAAAAGGCAGAAAACAACAATCACATGTTTTCTGCCTTTTTAAACTTAAGTATTGTTTTTTGTCAGTTCCAAATTGCTGATACGGTCAATGAATGAGTGATATCGTCTTTGTGATGGAATGTGTGTCCATGTTCATGGAAGTATTCAAAAAAAGATCGTGTCGTACACGATCTAACCTTCAATTATTTCGACCTCCTGACCATGCACATAGCGAAAAGCTTTGACATCTTTAAGGCGGAAAACTTCGAAAATCCCATCGCCTACATGATACAGGCGACTTGGTCCGGTTGGGTCTTTTAACATCGCAGCTCGGGCATCATCGTCATCTAAACGTTCAACTGTCGCATCAATACGAATCCAGCCACCTTTTCCCATACCGCTCATTTCTATTTGCGGGTGTGTGATCATCTGCTGATAAACATCTTTGGTGTTGTTTGTGCATATCAATGCCTCTCCGCGGTATTCAGTTACACTGGAGAAAGGACGGACATGGGGATTGCCCTTTTCATCGACGGTTGCCAAATGGAAGATATGGATTTCTTTTAAAATATCTACAATTTTATTCATGAGAACTTCACATTCCTTTCCGCCTGCGACTGCAAGGCATACATCCTCATGGATAAATCCTTGCCTGCGCAGGCTTTTTATTTTATATTCTGACTGAAGGAGTCTTATACTACAAAGCACGGTGGGGTGTGTTGTAGATTTCTGCAGCTCGTTCGGTTCAAAACAGTGTGCAAACCACTGCCGGGCTGAACTTTTCAAGCACACATGAGTATCGACATTCTAGTCTGTAGATTAATCATTGACTTGAGTTGATCTTTTAGTGTTGTTCAGCCAGTCATTGAGCTTCTTCTCTATCATCTGAAAGGCGCTTTTATTTATGGAAATGGTTTAGCCTAGAGCCTATGGTGTTGATGTGCACAAATCCTTCATTGTTGCGGTGTTCTGCATCTCTGAATCCATCAAGCCCAGGCATACAAAAAGTTTTTCAACCTTCAATAACCAGCTGATTCAATTTAGAGAATGGCTTATTAAAAACAATGGTCAAAATGTATGCATGGGATCCACTGGCTAGTACGGTATTCCTGTATACAATGCATTGGAAGGGCATATTTCCAATATTGTTGTTGCCAATCCTAAATGGGGCGAGGCTATCAAGGGTGAGTAGGATGACAATAAGGATGCCAAATGGATCGCCGATCTCTTTAAGTTCGGTATCGTCAGATCCAGCTATATTCCTAAAAAGGATATTCGCACCCTCAGGAAGTTTGCCCACTATGAGTATAAGCTGGTCAATATCCGTTCTTCTGATGATAGCCTCTGTGCTGTTGAAGGCACGGATTTAAATCACTATCAGAAAGTGAAGATCAAGATCGTTCAGAAATATATGGAACTGCTTGATTCTCTTTTTGACGAGATTCAGCACCATATTGACATGCTGGACTGGCTCCTGGACGAAACGAATAAGAAATCTGTAAAGATTTCAAAGGCAGGCATCTATCTCAAAACATGCCTTGTACAGGTTGCACATGCCGCTGTCAAGGACAAGATATGCAGCTGCTATGCAGAATTTCCAAGCGTCGTGGCAAGAAGCATGCAATCATAGCGATTACCAGAAAGATACTTGTAGTCAGCTATCATATACTCAAGACAGGTGAAGTTTTCGATCCATCAGATATAGCAAATGGCGAAAGAACAGCGCATTGTTTATATCACAAACAACTTAAGAAATGTCTTCAATCAGCTTTGCTGAACAGGCTTGAGCGAAGAAGAAATTCTTGAAATCATCATTAAGAAATCTGACAACTCATCCCAGATAGAATAGCCATCCATGTGGAGAGGCATTATGCACTTTTTTGGGTAAAATTTATATTTCCATTTCTGTTTTTTCAGATGATCGCTCCCTTCTTTTTCTATTATAAATGATATTGAACGAATCGTCCATCCCAGGCTTTCCCTAAGTTACAGCTATTTGTGATGTAGAGGTCGTCGGATAGTTCAATTTATCAATTTTATCTTCTCTATAAATTAATATTATATCAGAATAACCAAAATGTTAAAAATGTGTAAAAAAATATTAAATAAATTGACACAACTTAAAAACAAGCTATAATCAAGCCATGAACAAGTGGTGGAGACTGTCATAAAGCTAAAGACTAGCTTTATTTATTCAAAACAATCAGATTGTAGATAACTTGAAAAGTCCATGGACTTTTTTGGGCAATCTTTGACAGACTCCTTCGTGTCTGTCTATTTTTTTTAGACAACACGTGAAGGGAGGCGGTAATGGCTATTACGGACGTTTTTTTTCGAAATCTTTAAAGCATATAAGGAGAATGAAGATGGACAAACAAAAACAGTTAGATTCGGGTGTTCCTGATGTCAAAGAGAAAATGATATATGTGTCTGCTCTAGAAGCTTGTCAGCTCATGCAGTCGGATATGCGTGGTTTATCCAACCAGCAGGTACAGGAACGCTTAGAAAAGTATGGACGAAATGAATTAGCAAAACCTAAAAGCGAGAGCATGATGAAGAAGTTTGTAGCGAACTTTACGAGTTTGATGGCCTTGTTATTGTGGGCCGGAGGCCTTTTAGCTCTGCTTTCAGGAGCCATGGAGCTTGGGATTGCCATTTTTTGTGTCAATTTGATCAATGGCTGCTTTTCTTTCTTTCAGGAATTTAAGGCAGAAAAAGCAACGAATGCTTTGCAGCAAATGTTGCCAAGTAAATCTCGGGTCGTACGTGAGGGTAAAGAGCTACAGATTCCTTCTGAAGAAATTGTCCCAGGAGATATCTTAGTGTTGGAAGAGGGAGACAAGATCAGTGCTGATGCGCGTGTTTTGCGCAGCAATGACTTTCAGGCAGATCAATCGACCTTAACAGGTGAAAGTAATCCGATTCGCAAAACAGGAGATGCTTTAAAAGAGGAATGTCGTTATCTGGATGCTGAAAACATGATCTTTTCAGGAACCTCAGCAGCTGCAGGAACCTGTCGAGCCTTAGTTGTATCAACGGGGATGGAGAGTGAATTTGGAAAGATTGCTAACCTGACACAGACAACAGAAAAGAGCCTTTCACCATTACAAAAGGAATTGAATATCTTGACCAAGCAGATTGCTTTGATTTCAACGAGTATTGGTATAGTTTTCTTTTTGATTGCAACATTTCTGGTTCAAGATCCGGTCATGGAATCGTTTCTGTTTGCGCTGGGGATGATTGTAGCGTTTATTCCTGAGGGGCTCCTGCCTGCTGTGACCTTATCACTGGCATTAGCCGTCCAAAAGATGGCAAAGGAAAATGCACTGGTAAAGAAATTGTCAGCAGTGGAGACTTTAGGTTGTACGAATGTCATTTGTTCAGATAAGACAGGTACATTGACGCAAAATGAGATGACCGTTAATCACCTTTGGACCTTGCGAGCTAAGTTAGATGTCACTGGAGAAGGATATGCTCCTCTGGGAGCAATCTTTGATGGCGAGACACAGGTTGGAGTTCAAAACAGCCGTGATCTTGAGCTGCTGCTCAGTGGTGCGGCGCTCTGTTCCAATGCCCGTTTGATTGCTCCAGAAGCAGGGTCAGAACGTTATACGGTTCTGGGTGATCCGACAGAGGCATGCTTGGGAGTGGTTGCCCAAAAAGGTGGAATCGACTTAGAAAGGCTCAATGATTCGTATCCACGTATCATGGAATTACCTTTTGATTCACGTCGCAAACGCATGACTACCATTCATCAGTTGCGTGAACCTCTCTTTGAGAGCAACCGACTCGCTTTTATTAAGGGGTCACCAAAAGAAGTGATGGAATTGTGTGAGCAATGTCTGGATGGCACGACCTGGCGAAAAATGGAAGAAGCAGATCGAGAGGCTATTATGCAGGCAAATGATGCCTATGCTCGAGAAGGATTGCGCGTGCTGGCTGTAGCCTGTCGTCCTTTGAAGCGAAATGATAAGTCACTGCCTGAAACGATTCGTGAGTATACGCCTGACACCATAGAATGCCAGTTGACCTTTCTTGGATTGGTCGCGATGCAGGATCCACCTCGTCGCGAGGTTAAAGATGCTGTAGCGCTGTGCCGCAGTGCTGGTATCAAAATAGTGATGATTACCGGTGACTATGGTTTGACAGCAGAAAGCATTGCCCGTAAAATTGGAATTATCGAAGCTGCGGATGCACGTATTATTTCAGGAACCGATCTGGCAAAAATGGACGATGGTACTTTAAAGGAAGCTTTACAGGGAGAAGTTGTCTTTGCACGTATGGCTCCAGAACAGAAATATCGTATTGTATGTGCTTTACAGGAAATGGGAAATATTGTTGCTGTTACGGGGGATGGTGTCAATGACTCTCCAGCTTTGAAAAAAGCAGATATTGGAATCGCAATGGGAATCACAGGTACTGATGTTGCCAAGGAAGCTGCAGATATGATCCTAAGTGATGATAATTTCGCTACGATTGTGCGTGCCATTGAAGAAGGGCGCAGCGTCTATAACAATATTCGTAAATTCTTGCGATATATATTTGACAGCAACACATCAGAAGCGGCGGCTTCGGTTGCTTATCTGTTATCTGGTGGACTGATTCCACTGCCACTGACAATCATGCAGATATTGACGATTGACATCGGTACCGATATGGTACCTGCTTTGGGACTGGGTGCTGAAGCATCTGAAGCCAGTGTTATGAGACGTCCACCGCGTTCGTCAAAGGAACGCTTGTTGAATAAAAATGTCATGCTGATCGGTTTTATCTGGTATGGCTTGTTAGGAACTATCTTTGCTTTAGGTGGATATTTTTTGACCAATGTGCTTCACGGCTGGCCTTTTGTGCCACTCGCTCAGGAAGGTACGACGCTCTATGCTCAAGCGACAACGATGATGCTTGCTGGAGTCGTGTTTAGTCAGATCGGGATGGTCATGAATAACCGTACAGATGAAGAATCGGTTTTAAAAAGAGGACTTTTTACAAACCGATATATCAATGCCGGAATCGTGATTGAAATACTCATCTTGCTAGTGATCATGTATGTTCCTTTCTTCCATGGAATCTTTAATACAGCACCGATCGGACCGGTGGAATGGCTCTATTTGCTTTGTATTCCATTTATTGTATTTGGTGTAGAAGAATTACGAAAAAAATGGCTGCGTCAGCGCAGTAAAGAAAGGAGTAATGAAAAATGAAAGTCATAGTTGTTGGCTGTGGAAAATTTGGAGCCAGAGTGACTGCTTATTTGACTCGACAAAATCATGACGTGACGGTGATCGATAGTAATCCGGAATCTTTTCATCTTTTGAATGCGGAATTTACAGGAGAAATGATCACAGGCATCGGTTATGATCGTGACGTACTGGAAAGTGCCGGGATTAATGTTGCAGATGTTTTGATTAGTTGTGCAAGCAGTGATTCTTTGAATGCAGTTATTGCCAGTGTGGCCAAAAACAGTTTCCATGTCCCAATGGTCATTGCGCGCATGTATGATCCGATACGTGCAAAAATGTTTGAATCAATGGGGATCTATACAGTTTCCATTACCAGATTAGGGGTGGATAATATTCAGGAATATTTAGAAGCTCATCGTAATTGGCGTGTCATTCATCGAATTGGGGATAACGAAATGCAACTGGTTAAGGCCAGTGTTTCGTTAGGTCTGGAAGGAACACCAGTCACTAGTTTAAATGTTGCTGGCAAACTGCAGGTCATTTCCGTAGAGCGCAATGGTCATGCGCTATTTGTGGATGAAAATCTCACTTGTGAAATGCATGATATGCTTTATTTGGCAATCAGTCGGGATTATCTGTCACAGGCCCGTGATTTGCTGCAGGTTTAAAAGGAGGAAGTGATTATGAAGATTATTATTGTAGGCGGTGGTCAGGTCGGTGGGTCGATTGCGCACCTCTTATTAGAAAATGACCATGATGTCACTGTGATAGAAAATCGTGATCGCTCTATTCAGGCGCTTAAGCGTAATGGCTTGGACATGAAACATTTGATGGTTGGTGATGGAACAGACGCCATGGTTCTTGAGCGAGCTGGAATCATGCACTGCCACGCATTAGTTTGTGCAACGGGACTGGATGAAGCCAATTTGACTGCTGCTATGATGGCGAAGTTTGAATACGATGTCCCTAAAGTCATTGCTCGAGTCAACAATCCTAAAAATGCCTGGCTTTTTAACTCTGGTATGGGAGTAGATGTCAAGATCAACCAGGCTGATATTATTGGTCATATGATTGCCGATGAGATGAATTATCGCTCGATCATGACCTTGATGCGTTTATCTAAGGGAGAGTATTCTATCGTACGTGTTCATGTTGATTATCATTCCGTTAATATTAATAAGAAGGTAGCGGAAATCCAATTGCCTAGTCAAGCTGTATTGATTGCCATCTATGAAGAAGATAACCTTGTTATTCCGCATGGAGAGACAGTGATTCGAGCGGGGCAATATATTCTAGCTTTTGCTGATGAAGCAGCGATGAAAGAACTAAATCATCTGTTTGGAGCAGGTTGATCAGGAAGCGGGGTCATATACCTCGCTTTTTTGCGTGTAAGTAGAATAAGCTATAGATTTACGAGAGCAAATCTATAGCATCAATGGGCCTTTCCCCGCAGCTTGCTGCGTAGTGCTCCATGAACTATGTTATAATGGTTTTAGTAGAAAACCATTATTCGGAACCGAGTAGGTTTCGACTACATAAGTGAATGGGGGCGATTGAATGAGTGAAAGTAGCTATTTTCATTTATCACATAACGTTAGCAATCTTGTTTACCATATAGTCTTTCCAGCAAAGTATCGTTGTATAGTCTTTGAGACTAACGTTGAGGAACATTTGAAGCAAATATGCGTTGGAATTGAAGCACGGTATGATTATATTCACTTTATGATAATGAACTAGAAAAAGGAGTATTAGAAGAATAAAAAAGGTGGTTAAATAATGAAAATAAGTGATTTGAATCCAGCATATGATAAATTACAACAAGAGTATGGGGCTAAAGAGTTAACATCTATATATAATGGGGGGTGCACAAATAATCCAGATATTTGTTTTGTGTTTATGAATCCAACTGGAAAGAATATTGCATCTAGACCTAATTGGAAAGGTAGAAGATCACCATGGATAGGAACTAAAAATATATGGAAATTATTTTATAAAATTGGATTGCTTGATGAAATAATATATGAAGAAATTCAAAAAAGAAAACCACAGGAATGGGATGAACAATTTGCTGACTTAGTATACGATGATGTAGATCAACATCAATATTTCATAACTAATCTTGGAAAATGTACTCAAGTTGATGCAAGAGGATTATCAAATTCAGTTTATAGTCAATATCTTGATTTATTATGCAAGGAAATTGAAATCATTAATCCTAAAATAATTATAACACTAGGAAATCAAGTTAGCTCTATTGTACTAAATAAAAATATATCAGTATCACAATGTAGGAAGCAAAGTTTTCCAAGAAATATTGCAGGAAAGAATTACCCCGTATACCCTGTTTATTATCCTATTGGAAATGGGATGATGAATATAGATAAAGCAATAGAAGATTTAAATTATATTATAAGAACAAATTTTAAAAGGTAAAAAGATATGGATGATTATGGGAGATAATTGTATACAGGTAGCCCAAAAATAGAAAGGGGTGAGGAAAATTACTGCAACAGGATATAGAAAAGTGAGTATTTCACTAAAAGGGTAACACCGTTTCACTCTTTTGGTGGTAAAAATAGTCAGAAGGGGCGGACAATTTCTTTTCTTCCTGGTGCTGCCGCTTTTGGTTATGTTGCTTTTCAATTTAATTTTGGTGTGGAAACACTGCTTTCGCTTGCTGCCCTTGGAATCTTAGCGATCATCAGCCCCGCTGCATTAATACTTGTTGTCATCAGTTTTTTTTCCTGTTACAAAATCTACGATCATAAATATCCTTAACAGCCTGTGGGGCTGTTTTCTTTTTGCGGATTCAATTTACAATCTCCCCTTAACAGTGTACAATGAATTTAGAAATGAGGTGACCGACATGATTTTTATGACCGGGGACTGCCATGGAGATTATCGCCGTTTCGGTTCATCGATTTTTAAGGCACAAAAAGAGATGACAAAAGCCGATTACGTGATGATCTGTGGTGATTTTGGCTTGTGGAAGGATGACGCCGAGCAATGGTACTGGCTGAAATGGCTGGAGGCCAAGCCGTTTACGACTTTATGGGTCGATGGGAATCATGAAAATTATGATTGGCTCAAAACTTTTCCAATTGAGAACTGGCATGGCGGCAAGGTGCAAAAGATCCTTCCTTCCATCATTCATCTTTGTCGGGGACAGGTGTTTGATCTGGACGGCATGACTTTTTTTACCTTTGGTGGGGCAGCCAGTCATGATATCTCAGGAGGCGTGCTCGATCCAGCGGACCCGCTGTTCAAATCACAGCTCAAGCAAGCTAGAATGTCCTATCTGCCTTATCGTATTCTGCATCATTCCTGGTGGCCAGAAGAAATGCCCTCTGCGGATGAGTATGCAGAAGGTTGGGAAAATCTGGCCAGATACAATGATAAGGTCGATGTGATTGTGACTCACTGTGCCTCGACCAGTACCCAATCGCTGCTCTCAGCTGGTCGATATCAACCGGATGCACTGACCGATTATTTAGAAGAAGTACGCCAAAAGGTCACTTTTCAATACTGGTTCTTTGGTCATTATCATGATCATCGCCGGTTAAATATGAAGGAGCATTTACTTTATGAACAAATCATTCGTATTATCTGATGCGGGAATCGCGGCGCAGCACTTAACGGTGACTTATGCCAATCACAAGGGGATCCAGGATATCAGTTTTGAAGTTCAGCCCGGACATGTTTTAGGATACTTAGGCCCGAATGGTGCAGGCAAGAGCACAACGATCCGGGCGCTAATGGGCTTTGTACAGGCACAGCAGGGGCATTGTACGATCGGCGGACTGGACTGTTTTCAAGCACGTGCTGCCATCATGGCGCATTTAGGCTATATACCGGGGGAGATCCATTTTCCTGCGGGCATGCGCTGTGATGATTTCTTAGCTTATCAACTGGCTTTGCGCAAGGTCCGATCGACTGATCGCATGCAGCAGTTGATGCGCCAATTTGAGCTCGATGGACATAGGAAGATCCGTCAGCTGTCGAAGGGCATGAAGCAGAAACTGGGTATCATTTGCGCGTTTATGCATGATCCGGATATCTATATTCTGGATGAACCGACCAGTGGACTGGATCCACTCATGCAAAATGTGTTCATCGATTTGATCCTGGAAGAGAAAAAAAGAGGAAAGACCATCTTGATGTCCAGTCATTTGATCGAAGAAGTGGAGAAGACCAGTGACGAAGTCGTTTTTATTCGTGAGGGAAAACTGGTGGGACATGAGACGATGACGGATCTAGCCAAAAAAAGACAACGCATCTATCAGGTCTATACGCCTGATTACGAGATCTTATTAGCTTCTTCTTTTCCGATTCAGTCTCAGCTTGAAAATGGAGTAGAAATGAAGGTGTCCATGGATCGCTTAGACGAGTGGATCACCCTTTTAGCCACGATTCATGTGGAGGGATTAAACGTGCGTCAGGAAAGTCTGGAAGACCTGTTTTTACCTTATTATGAGGAGGGTCGCTCATGAAGACGTTGGTTATCTATCAGCTAAAACAAGGTTGGAAGATCACGGGTTTATTGACGATAGTGGCCTGTGTTTACCAGGGGATCATTATTTCTTTGGTTGATCCAGCAAACATGGCTTCGATTCAGTCCCTGTTTGGCGTGATGGGGAGTTTTCTGGATGCTTTTGGTATCTCTATAGAGAGCATGACGTCGCCGCTTGCTTATACAGCCTCCACTTTTTTTAGCTCTCTGGTTCAGATCTTAAGCATGCTTTTTTACCTGTTGTTGATCTATTTTCAGATTGCCAGGCCGATCCAGGATACCTCTTTGGCCTATACTTTATCGACACCGGTAAGCCGTAAGCAGTGGTTGTCCAGTCATTATATCGCACTGACTTTAGAACTAATGGTATTTTATGGTCTGGTCTTTTTGTCGGGCTGTGGGATGCTTTCTTTGAAAGGGGCCTTTGCCTGGGAACGCTATGCCCTTCTGGTTTTGCTGACGGGTTTGCTTGCCTTAATGGTCAGCTTTTTAGCGAGCCTGCTGGTCATTCTCTTCAACGGACGAATGGGATTGGCAATCGGTATTCCTCTGATCCTGCTTGCCATGCAGATGCTTTGTGGAATTGGCGGGGATTCTTTGCAATGGCTGACCTATTGGACCCCTTTTGGCTGGCTGGACAGTGTTGGCATCGTCAACGGAACAAGCGCCTGGACGGGCTGGCTGCTGTTAGTTTTAGCGACAGGTGGTTTGTGGATCGGATTATCATTATGGATATTTGAAACACAGGATCTGATATTATAGAAAGGAAGTGTTGAACTTGTTGAAGAGTCAAAAATTAAGAGAGATGGCTCCAGAGCTGGATCCTTTAAGACTAGGGACCGGCTGGCAGGTGGAGGATCTTTCGAAACCACAGATCATGATCGAAAGCACTTTTGGGGACAGTCATCCCGGCAGTGGCCATCTCGACGAGCTGGTTGCTGAAGTCAAACGTGGCATTCAGGATGCCGGGGGATTTGGTGCGCGTTACTTTACCACAGATATTTGCGATGGAGAAGCCCAGGGGCATGATGGTATCAATTATTCATTGGCAAGCCGGGACATGATTGCCAATATGATTGAGATTCATGCCAATGCCACACCGTTTGATGGTGCCTGTTATGTAGCGAGCTGCGATAAGGGCATGCCAGCTCATTTAATGGGACTGGCCAGAGTGGACGTCCCTTCCATCGTTGTGACCGGTGGGGTCATGGATGCCGGACCGGATCTTTTGACCCTCGAACAAATAGGCGCCTATTCGGCCATGTACGAACGTCATGAGATCAGCTTAGAGCAATTTACCTACTATAAACAACATGCCTGTCCATCCTGTGGTGCCTGCTCCTTTATGGGAACCGCTTCAACCATGCAGATCATGGCTGAGGCTTTAGGGCTGGCCTTACCGGGCAGCGCGCTTTTACCGGCAACCGGCAAGACCATTCGCGAGTTGGCTTATCAAAGCGGGAAGCAAGTCGTGAAGCTGGCGCAAATGGGATTGAAACCAAGCGATATTGTGACGATGAAATCCTTTGAGAATGCCATCATGGTTCATGCCGCCATCTCCGGTTCGACCAACTCACTTTTACATTTACCTGCGATTGCCAAAGAATTTGGTCTGGCAATTGACGGAGATACCTTTGACCGCCTGCATCGCGGTGCTCATTATCTGCTGAATATTCGACCAGCGGGCCAATGGCCAGCACAGTTCTTCCATTATGCCGGTGGGGTACCGATGATCATGGAAGAAATCAAAAGCATGCTGCATCTGGATGTCATGACCGTGACCGGCAAGACACTGGGTGAAAATCTGGAGGAGCTGAAGCGCAATGGTTACTATGATGCTTGTTTTGCCAAGCTGGAACCCTACCATCTCAAACGGGAAGATGTCATTCGTCCTTTTGATCAGGCTTTTGGCTGTGATGGCAGTATCGCCATTCTCAAAGGTAATCTGGCACCGGAAGGGTCTGTCGTCAAGCACACCGTGGTGCCTAAGGAAATGTTTGAAGCCATCTTAGTGGCCCGTCCTTTCGACTGTGAGGAGGATGCGATTGCGGCTATTTTGAGCCATCGTATTCAGCCGGGAGATGCGGTCTTTATTCGTTATGAGGGACCTAAAGGCAGCGGTATGCCGGAGATGTTCTATACGACGGAGGCAATCGCTTCTGATCCGATGCTTGGTGCTTCGATTGCCTTGATTACGGATGGACGTTTCTCAGGTGCTTCCAAGGGGCCTGCGATCGGCCATGTTTCTCCGGAAGCGGCTTCCGGTGGTCCGATTGCTTTAGTTGAAGAAGGCGATCTGATCGAGATCAATATTCCAAAGCGAATCTTGCGTATCTGCGGTATTCATGGGAAGCGGATGAGCGAAGAAGCCATCGCAGAAGTACTCAAGCAAAGAAAGGCCCATTTAAAACCTTTCCAAAGCAAATATCAGAAAGGTGCGTTGAAGATATTTTCAGATCACGCCGTTTCCGCGATGAAGGGCGGCTATATGGAATAAGAAGGAGGAAATCATCATGTATGCATCCGATATTTTACACTCCCTGCGTTGTCAGCAGTTAGTTGCTGTCATTCGTGGGGATTCGAAAGAAAATGGAATTCAGGTCTCGAAGGCTTGTATTGAAGGGGGCCTGACGGCGATTGAAATGGCCTATACTAATCGTTATGCTTCAGAGATCATTAGTGCCCTGAATGATGAATATGTCGATCGTCAGGATGTGCTCATTGGCGCGGGGACCGTTCTCGATGCCCCAACGGCGAGAATGGCGATCCTAGCAGGTGCAAAATATGTCGTCTCACCTACTTTTGACCATGAAACGGCCGTCATGTGCCATCGCTATGGGATTCCTTATATTCCCGGTTGTATGACTTTAAAGGAAATCATTACCGCAATGGAAGATGGCTGTGAGATGATCAAGCTTTTTCCTGGTTCGGTTTTAGGTAAAGGGATGATCAGTGCCGTTAAGGGTCCGCTTCCTCAGGCAAGCTTTATGGTCACCGGCGGGGTCAATATGGATAATATGAATGAATGGTTTGAAGCCGGGGCAGATTGCCTAGGCATCGGCGGTGAATTGAATCGCCTGGGTGCCAAAGAAGAATATCAGGCCATTACAAAAAAAGCGAAGGCTTATGTCCAAAATAAAAAGGCATAAGCCTTTTTATTTTGAAGGATATAATTGCAGATCGACGATCTCATTATGCGTTCCAATGCGAATCGGGAGCTGAAAGAAGCCGACACCCGATGTGATGATCGCCTGTGTTTTTCCAAAAGTTTCATGTCCGTAAAAATAATGTTTGCCGTTGGCCATCCGGGTCAGGATCGTGATTGGAAAGAATTGGCCCTTATGCGTATGACCGCATAAGACGAGATCAGCCTTGTAGGTGATCGCCTCGGGAATGTTGCCAGGGTTATGATCCAAAACCACAATCGAATGATCAGGATCCAATGTTTTTAAATCCACGTCACTTCGCTGGTGATGACTGGCATCACTCCGACCTACCAGGCAGATCGCCTGAGTGTGGGCGGTCTGATTATCCAACAGATGAATCTTAGCGTCAGTCAGAAATTGTCTGAAGATAGGATCATCAGAGGCAGGATCATGATTGCCTAAAACGGCATAGATGCCTTCTTTCACTTGGATCTCTCGAAATGCCTGACTGATGCGATGCAGTTTTTGGGGATCATTCAAAATATGGTTATTGGCATCAATGATATCGCCGCTGATGACCACTAGATCCGCATGCAGTTGGTTGATTTGATGGACCATTTTTTGGATATGTTTTTCGCTGACAAAAGCCCCCAGGTGAAGATCGCTGACAAGGACGATCCGATAGGGATAAGCGAGCTTCTCTAAGTGAAGCGTATAGGTCTTGGTATGAATGAAATGGGTCTGTACAAAACCATAGGTCACAATGAGCAAAGCCATGCCATGGGTTAATAAGATCCCATCTGATCGCCAAGAGGCAAAAGGATAAAATAAGCTGAGAATGAGCCAAAGCAAAAGCAGCAGGATCTGATAGATCAAGTAACTGGAAACAAATCCTACGAAGATATCCACCTTCGGCTGTGGCCAGCGTTCAGTGATCCATTTTTGCGTATAGACGATCATTCCCAGGATGAATGTCATTGCCCCAAGTACGCCTGTCCATATGCTTGACTGGCATCGCTGCCAGCCAGCTAGACCGGTCATGAGCGTATCCAAGCCGATCGCTAATAGTATGACAACGTTAAAACATTTCGCAAACCCCTCTGTCTCAAGCCATTTTCCAAAACGTGTGGTCATTGTGCCCATCTCCTTTGATTTTATTATAATTCTTTAAGGCAAAAATGCAATTTTCATGATCAATAGCTATTATCTCTTGTAGCCAGGAAACAAGACAAAGACAAAAAAGCTGAGCGACTAGCTCAGCCTTCGTACTTATTTTAAGTGTTTTTCCATCCAGTTGGTGATTTCTTCCAGGCGTTTGACACGGTGTTTCGGTTTACCACTGCGGCTTAATTCATGGTTTTCCCCTTTAAACATGCACAGTCTAGCTTCCACCCCATTCTCGATCAAGGCACTGTACATCTGCATGCCTTCGCTGTATGGGCAGCGGTAATCCTCATTACTGTGGATAAACAGGGTCGGAGTTGTGACCTGGTTGGCATATTTGAGCGGTGAATGCCACCAGAGCTTTTCGATATTGTCCCAGGTCGTTGCTGCCATCTGATCAGTACCGAAATATTCTCCAATATCGGATGTGTGTGCAAAGCTGATCCAATTAGCAATCGAACGCTGGCTGGCGGCGGCTTTAAAGCGCTGGGTATGTCCGATGATCCAGTTGGTCATGAAACCGCCGTAGCTGCCACCGGTCACACCTAAGCGACTGGCATCAATATCCGGATAGCGTTGAAGCACGACATCGGTAAAAGCCATTAGATCATCATAGTCGATCGTTCCGTATTTACCGCGCAGATCCGCAAAGGCATTGCCGCGTCCGTCTCCGCCACGCGGATTCATGAAGAAGACAAAGTAGCCAAGGTTGGCCCAGACCTGCATCTCATGCGTAAAGGTCGTTCCATAGACCGTCTTTGGGCCTCCATGGATATCCAAAATGGCGGGATATTTGTGTCCCGGCTGGTAATCGCGAGGGGTCATGACCCAACCATAGAGTTCCAGATCGCCCTGAAGGAATGTGCAGGCTTCAAGCGGACGAACATCTTTGGTTTCCTGCACCCACTCATTATAGGAAGAAATGCGCTCGTGTTTCTTACTCGTCAGATCATAGCGATACAGCTCCTGCAAACGGGAATCATGCATGCCAACGTAAAGCAGTGTCGTGTCATGGATATCTAAGCAGTCCATACTGCCTTCTTTTTGTAAGACCGGCGTGATCTGGCCGGATTTGTTTAAGCTGTATAAATGACTGTCGTTGATTTGCGTCGTGATAAAGTAGTAGGTATCATTGACCAGTTTGGCTGATTTACCGGAACCAAGACGGCAGTCACTGCCCACACTTGAACCAAAAGTTTCCCCAAAGCTTGCCAGCAATTCCAGCTTGCCATCTTTGAGCCAGTAAAAGTCAGGATTTTCATTCATGCCATAGTTTTGATGCATGCTGGCAACGACCATCAGGTCCTTTCCCCATGGCTGCAGACGATAGATCGCAGGCGCAGCCGGTTCATACAATGTCGTTAAGGTCTCTGTTTTCAGGTCATAGGCATAAATGCCGGTTTGATCCTTCATATGCGTTGTATAGGACTCAGCTGCAAAATAAAGGATAGAAGCTGTCTGATTTAACTCATAGCTGCCCACATCCATGTTTGGTTCACTGATGGGTTGAAGGAAGTCTTTTTTGGCATCATAGACAAATAGTGAAGCCCGTGTTTTATTGGTATAGCCCTGACCGTTTCCCCTGACCGTTTCCATAGAAAGGCAGTTCATCGAGAACTTCATAATCCTGCATCTCTTTTTTCTCTTTGAGCAGTTCTTCTCGACTGGTCGCATCCAGTGTATAGGTACGGGAATAGTTCAAATCATAATGAACATAGAGAATATACTGATCCTGACGGATCGGTTTGATGCCCATCACCGTTAAGGGGATCGTGAAGGCCTTGAGCGCTTCACCACCATCTAAGCTTAGACGATAGAAAACCGTTCTTTCTTCTCCTTTTTCCAGCGCTTCTTTATCCTTTTCATCGCGGACATTGCTGAAGAGAAGCGTTTGGTCATCCTGCCAGAAATAAAGGCTTTCTTTTCCTGTCCCCGTCAGTTGACGATGATGTTTACCGTCGTAGAGATAGAGAAAATGTTGATAGCCATTGTGATCCCAGTCACAGTTGCTTAGAACATAAGCCGCTTTCTTGCCATCCGGTGTAAATTGAATATTGGATATGAAACGATATTTCAGAAAATCTTTTAGTTCGAGTTGTTCTTTCATAATGAACCTCCTTTGTCACATGATCTTTAATTTGATTATAGGCCGATTGACCCTTAAAAGCAAGACATTGCCTTAGAGAATGATCTGGCGCCGTTCCTTTTGGGAAATGGCTTCATAAGCCAGTGCTTCTTCATTCATGATGCTTAGATCTTCAGCCTGGTAATGATAGGTGACAAGTTGTTGGGTTTGAAGATGATAGACATAGACTTCACTGATACAGTTGATATAGATCTGCTGGTAAAAGAGATCATGATAACGTTGTCCATAGAAATACGCCAGCAAAAGATCGGCATCTAAATTGTGACAATGCGAGAAAATATATAATCCATTACAGTCATAGACCTTGTAATGTGCACTCTTCTTTTGTTTACGATCAATCGCATGACTGATTTTCTGCAAGACAAAGGGGATATGCGATTCCTTTTGATCAAACGGATTTAGATCACTGGAAGCATATAAGGCCTTTTTGATATCCGCGACCGCTTCTTTAGGCGTGAGGGCTTGTGTGACTTCAATTCCCATATTCAATACAGGGAGCCTAAGGTCCGGGCAGTCATCGATGATGATCATGTCAGCAGATAACTGCAGGATCGAAAGCAGCGTCATCGCTGCGTATTTTTCAAAATAGTTTTTGCTGTAAGTCCTTTTCATCTTCATCACCACTTTCATTATATCATAACCCCTATGACGAGCGTTGACATTTTTGCAGGAATTTATAGATTGACTTTCGCATACGGTATATTAGGAGAGAATGGTATTCCACAATTGGATCTTTAAAAGAATGGAGGATCATAGGATGTAGAGCTGCTTTTTGGTTAAAATTTGTTTTTATGCTATTAATTGACATAAAATTTGTTATATTATATAATATTTGTAAGAAATAATGGTTAAATGTTAATTGATGCTTGCAAAAATAGAATTGAGGTGACGATTATGTTGAAAGCTAGACACATTGAGATCTCTTATTATCAGCCAGTTCTATTGGATGCCTGTTTTGAGGCACATCATGGTAAGCTGACAGGCTTGATTGGTGAGAGCGGCAGTGGCAAATCGTCACTTCTGAATCGCTTGAGTTTATACAGCTATGATCATGATTTTGAGTATGAGATCGACGGCTTGAATATTAAAGAACTTTCTAAACAAGATTGCCTGCAGTTATTGAAGTCTAAGATTGCTTATCTTCGACAGGAATGTACCTTTATGGATAATATGCGAATCGATGGAAACCTGAGGATGGAAGCCAAGATTGCAGGAAAGACGTTAAGTGATGAAAGACTGCATCAGGTTTTAAAAGAAGTCGAATTGGATAGGAAAGAGAAATTATATCCGGCAGCACTTTCCGGTGGTGAGAAACAACGCTTAGCAATCGCCTTAGCGTTGGTAAAGGGAGCAGATATCCTGTTCTTAGATGAGATTACTTCCGCTTTGGATGAAGTCAATACACAAAAGATCATAGAGATCCTGCAGCATCTAGCTTATGAAGACAGGAAGCTGATCGTGTTAGCGACGCATGATGAGAGCCTGATCAATGTATTAGATGATGTGTATGAGATTCAGGATGAAAAACTGATGAAGATGAAAGAAAGCAGGCGAGAAGTAACAAGTCAAGTACTTGAGGTTCCCCGACATCAGTTGTCAATAAACTTTTATTTTCAGATGGCCTGGGCCAGGATCTGGAAGAAGCGTATGCTTTATTTACTGACGCTTGTAGGTGGGGCAGTAGCCATCGCTATCTTTGTATTTGCCGAGATCAGGTTATATCAGACACATGAACAGTATAATCGATTATATGAGACATTAACGACTTCAGAAATAATGGTGAATAATAATTGCTTTGGGGATAGTACTTTTGCGAATCATTTTGATGACGAAAACCTGCCGTTGTCGACAGAATTTATTGACGATATCCGTCATATCGATGGTGTTCATTCAGTTTATCCTTATGAGCCGTATTTCTTCATGAATACTTCTATAACCAACCAAATTGAAGTCAAAAAAGACGGACAGTTGGTTTTTGATTATGAGATAAGCGATGAGGATAAATTTGAATTGGAATTGTATCGCGCATCTAATTGGTGGGGCGTGTCTCCTTATTATCCAGAACAGGGTTTAGAGGAAATTGCAACTTTTACGACTGACACACCCAATGGTATATATATTGATGAAAAGTTTGCGGAAAATTTAGGACTTGAAATTGAAAATGGACAAACGATGAGCTTTGATGTGCAGATCCCGGTAACATATGTTGATGTGAATGTGATGATGTATCATTACCCTGATCCGAGTGATGCTGTTCAAACTGTTCAAATTACACATCATGATGCTGCAAATTACAGTATGGAAAAGATACGTATAGAGCTCCCTATTTCGGGATTGTTACCATCTTCTTATCAGGAGTTGGCAGGAACCATTCCATATTTCTATATTCCTTATGAATTAAGGGAAAACTATGCCTCTTTAGCGATGTCCATGCATGTGACTGGTGAAAATGAAAAAGTGATGTCAGCCAGTGCTGTAAAAGTTTTTCTTGAACCAGATGCAGATCGTGAAGAGGTCAAAAGTCAGATATCTGCCTTATCGAGCCAATTTGTGATCCTGGATAAATACGTTAATATTCAGGAAGCACAGGTGATGGCCTTACGTGTGGATTCTATGTTCACTTATGTCATTGGTGCAATTGCAGCGATTTTAGTAACGCTCTTATTTGTTTACAGCTTCTATCATGCAAGGGATGTCTATAAAGATTCCTACTACTACAACATCCATGGTTTGCAGCTGAAAGAAAGACGGATGATCGCTTTATCGGAATTAGGAATGACCTGGCTGATGTTCTTTGTCATCTCATTGATCGGCCTTAATTATCTGATTGTCAATGGCATGGGAGATTATGTCTTGAATCGACAGGTACCGATTGCGTATATCTATTTTGTTTTGGCGGATGTGCTGGTTAGTGGAATCGTGGCAGTGATCGTTGATGGACAGTTATTCCGTAAGAAATATTTATAACAGGGAGGTGTTGCCATGCTAAGGATGGAACATATTCATTTGGCTTTTCAGGAGGTGCTGATCGAAGATGGTACATTGGAGGTACAGCCTGTCTGTTTGACCGTGATCAAAGGTGCCAGCGGGAAAGGCAAATCTTCGCTCTTGTATATGGCGGGGCTATTAATAGATGAGGCCAGCCGCATCTATTGTTTTGATGGGCATACGGTGGGACATCAGGACAGTGAGATGGCTTCCTTTCGTCAGCAGTATATCGGCTATGTCTTTCAGGATAACAGTCTTATCAGTCATTTGAGCCTATATGAAAATTTAAAGCTTTATGCCGACATGGTGGATCGTCCTTTCACTTTAGAAGAGGCGACGCACCTCTTAAGTGCTTTTCGTCTTGCACGAGATCCGCAAAGTAGCGTGACGACCTTAAGCGGCGGAGAGAAACAGCGTCTGGCGATTGCCTGCGCGATGGTCAAGAAGCCACGTTTACTGATCCTGGATGAACCAACAAGTGCGCTGGACCGGAAAAACCGTGAATTACTGTTAAGCATTTTAAAAGAACTGGCAAAAAGTGGAATGATGATCCTGATTGCTTCCCATGATCCGTATGTTTTTGAAGCGGGGGATGTGATTTATGAGATTGAAGATCAAAAACTTATTCAAACACGCTCTATTGAACCCAGTCAACCTTCCCCCAAGGCGCTGCATTACGGGAAGCATCCATTGAAGCTGGCTTTCTTTATCTGTTATTATTGGACTTATTTAAAGAAAAACTGGGGATTACAGGTCATGATGCTTGTCCTTTGCGGCATCACGATGGCCATTCTGGTCAGCCTCTCTGATATCAGTGAAACCTTTTTAGCCAGCCAGCAGCAAAGTCTCGATCAGTTTGCCAATCGTGAGATCGTTGTGGCGAGTCGGGATCTGAATGGACAGGGTTATTATGATGCCAATCTGCCTTTTTTGGAAGAAGGGACGTTGGATGCTGTTGCCCGGTTGGACCATGTTCAAAGTGTTTATCCGTTTTTTGAAAGTGATTGTGAAGAAGTGACTGTTGGTGACAAGACGCTTGTCTATGAATTAGTGATCCAGCCTTATGCACCCGATCGTCAGATCGATAGTCAGTGCCATATCACCTCTAATGAGCCGGGTCATCTCTATCTTTCCGGTCGTGCCAGTGAAATGTTAGGGATCACGCAACTTTCTGACAAGACCCTGTCACTCAGCTGTACATTGCCGGATGGAACGGCATTTACTTTACAGGATAAGCCGATCTCGGGCATCTTACAAGGTTCATTACAGAATATGTATACGAGTGCAACGGCCGTTGTGTATGTACCGGTGGACTGGCTGCCTGAGATTGCGCCGCAGTCTTTATTGATCTATGCCGATCATTTCCAGAATATCAAGGCTTTAGGAGAAACACTGGAAAAAATGGATCCTGAATGGAGCGTCTTCACTCATTATCTGCGGGATGAAAGCATGATGGGTCTGCAGTATGCCTTTTCATCGGTCGCCCCTTTTATGACGCTGATCCTAGGTATCATTTCGGTCATGCTGGTGGCTTTGCTTTATGTACGCTATATCACCCAACGAAAAAAGGAGATCTGTCTCTTGAAGGTCAATGGTTTGAGCCGTTGGGATACGGTGAGACTGATCCTGACCGAACTGGTCCTACAGACGGTAGTAATCCTGCTGGCGAGCTTATTGGCGCTGGTGATCATTCATTTAGGCGTGCAGACATTGATGGGTTATCCGATGCATATGAATTATCCAGCTAAGCTGGTTCAGATCGGACCATTGATCTTTGTGATCATGCTGGTACCGAGCCTGCTGGCACTGCTTGTCTTCCAGCGCATGGATGTTGCCCTTGTCTTAAGAGAAACCATGAGTTAAAGAAGTTATCTTTGGATGACTTCTTTTTTAGCTGACATTTTTGTAATGTTGGTGGGAATTCTTTTTTTATGATCGGCAATCCTGTATAATAAGGCATGAGGTGATGGAGATGGAAATCAGGATCATGATCGTTGAAGATGATGAGGTCTTAGCCCGAGAGCTGGCTTCTTATTTGCAGCGCTGGGGGTTTTTAGTGACCTGTGTCAAAGACTTTCAAAAGGTCATGCAGGATTTTCTTAAATTTCAGCCCCAACTGGTCTTACTGGATGTCAATCTGCCTTTTTATGATGGTTTTTACTGGTGTCGACAGATTCGTGAGGTCAGTCATGTCCCGATCCTTTTTATCAGCAGTCGATCCGATGACAAGGATAAGATCATGGGAATGAGCCAGGGCGCGGATGATTATCTTGATAAACCGTTTTTATTAGATCTGCTTAAGGCGAAAATAGAAGCCATCCTCAGGCGCACCTATCAGTATCAGGATGTGGAAAGTGTTTATCTGGTGGATGATATCGTCTATCATCAGACAACCTCAACCCTGAGCTGTCATGACCGGAGCCTGGATCTGACCAGGTCGGAAAAGAAGATCATGAGTGTTCTGGTGGATCATCGACCCAAGATCGTCAGCCGGGAAGAACTGATGATGGCCTTATGGCAGACCGATGAGTTTATTTCGGATTCAACGCTGACGGTACTGGTCAGTCGGCTGCGGGCCAAGATTCGTGATTTTAGTGGCGGAAACGAGATCATCAAAACCAAAAAAGGACAGGGGTATTATATCGAATGAATCCCCGAAAGATCAAAATGCCTTACCTGGTGGTGCTGGGGATCCTTTTTTTCAGTTTCCATTTCTATTTTTTATTTTTGACCGACACCGACCTGGCCGATCTGATTTATCTGGATGTATTACTTGTCCTTGGTATCGGCAGTTTTCTGGCTTATGATGACTGGTGTGATAGACGTCATATTCAACAGAAGGAGCGCCTGCTGGAAAAAGAGGAGCTGATCTCGCCTATGCTAGCCCCTTATTTAGATCAGGAGATCCTGGAACATGATCTTTGGGTATTGCGTAAAGAGATCGATGCCTGTTATGAACTGGATCATGAAAAAGAAGATGAGATGGCCAAATGGGTCCATGAGATCAAGGTTCCTCTGGCGGCACTGGGGTTACTGAATGAGAAGGTTAATGACCAGAAGTTGCGTCTTGAGTTGAAGGAACAGATTGAAAGGATCAATCAATCCCTTGCCAGTATGCTGGTGTCGATGCGGCTGACCAGTCCGGTGCTCGATTTGCAGATCAAGCCGGTATCCTTAGCGACCTGTGTCAAAACGTCCATTAAAAATAATCAGTTCTTTCTGATCCGCAGTCAGTTTGAGATCCATTTAGGGAATCTGGAAGAAGTCGTCTATACTGATCAGCAATGGTTGATCTATGTTTTAGACCAGCTGATTGCCAATGCCATCAAATATGCCGAGGATTCTCCTTATTTAGCGTTTGAAAGTGTCCGACAGGAAAAAGGGATCGCGCTAAAAATCATCGATCACGGAGAAGGAATTCGCGTAGAGGATATCAGTCGGATCTTTGAAAAGGGCTATACGGGCATGAATAAACATAATGGGATGTATAAGTCAACGGGGATGGGACTCTATTTTGTCCATAAGATCCTGACCCATCTAGGACACGGTATCGAAGTGACCAGTCAGATTGGGGGACCGACCTGCTTTACGATCCACTTTATGGATAACCGTGATTATTTCAACCTTTAAGCTTACAATTTCTGTAAGGTTAAAGGTCTTTTTGTAACCTGAATGAGAGGATTTTTGAGGCCTGAAAGTTTTATAATACAGGTGTCAGGAGGGAAAGATATGCAAAAGATATTATCATTAAAAAACATAGAAAAGAACTACGGCAATAAGGATTATACGACCAAAGTTCTCAAAGGAATTGATTTAGATATTTATGCGAATGACTTTATTGCCATCATGGGTCCAAGCGGATCAGGAAAGACGACTTTATTGAATATTCTGTCTACTATCGATAAACCGACCCATGGACAGCTTATTCTCAATGGACAGGATCTGACCCATATTTCCAACAAGGTTCTGTCCAAGATCCGAAGAGATCAGATTGGTTTCATCTTTCAGGATTATAATCTTTTAGATACGATGAGCCTGGAGGATAATATTGCTTTGCCGCTCTCACTCAATGGGGTTGCGGCCGGTAAGATCAGAGAAAAGGTACGGGAGCTGGCCAATCTCTTTGGCTTAACAGAGCATCTCAAGAAATATCCATACCAGCTTTCCGGCGGACAGAAACAGCGTGGCGCGACCTGTCGGGCGCTGATCACAGACCCTGAGATCATCTTTGCAGATGAACCCACAGGTGCGCTTGACAGCAAGGCCAGTCGAGATCTGTTAGAGCGTTTGAAGCTCGTCAATGAAAGAGGGCAAGCCACCATCCTGATGGTGACCCATGATGCTTTCAGTGCGTCCTATGCCAAGGAAGTGTACATTCTCAGCGATGGGCGGATCCAGAGTCGCTTGACCTGTGGAGCCAGTCGTAAAGACTTCTATGACCGCATCATCGATATGCAGGCTTCGATGGGGAGTGATTTCGCATGAGTATGTTGAAACTGGCATTTTTAAACTTCAAGACAAGCTTTAAAAACTACTTGTCCTTAGTGATTTCTTTAGTCTTCAGTATTTTAGTTCTCTTTAACTATCTGAATCTGATCTTTTCTGATTCGTTAGACAGTATCATGGATAAGCAGAATATTCAGGCCGTCATTGCAGCAGTCGTGTTTGTCTTAGTCTGTTTCATGTTCTTCTTTATCTGGTATGCGTCCAATGTCTTTTTGCAGCGACGCAAGAAGGATATCGGGATCTACATCTTCATGGGACTGACCAATTCTCAGATCGGGCAGCTCTATATGATCGAGACCGGTCTGATTGGTTTAGTCTCCATTGCTTTAGGCATTGGACTTGGGATGGTGACTTCCCGCTTATTCACAATGATCCTGATGGCGATCAGTCAGATTTCCGTCGATATTCATTTTCAGCTTTTCCTTGAACCGGTATTGATCACAGCCCTGCTGTTTTTGGCAATCTTTGGGTTCATGATGATCAAAGGGTACTGGAATATTGTGCATAGTTCTATTTTAGAAATGGTACAGGCAACCAGACAAAATGAATATGTTCATACCAACAAAGCCATCCTGGTATTTAAAGGCGTACTAGGCTTGCTGGTGTTAGCAGGGGGCTGTTATGTAGGCATCAAGGATCGCGGGGTAGAGGCATTAGGCAATGCCTTGATTGCCGTGGTCCTGGTAACTATCGGAATCTATTTATTCTTCGGTGGGATCCTGCCGCTAATCTTCCAGCATCTGGTCAAAAAGAAAGCTTTTCTTTATCAGAAAACCAGAAATCTTTGGGTCAACAGCTTTGTCTTCCGCATTCAGAAGAACTACCGGACCTATGCGATGGTCTGTGTGCTCTTACTTTGTTCAGTGACAGTGCTCGCCACTTCCTTTGCCATGTATTTGCGTTATCAGGGCATTGTCAATTTCCGCAATACCTATACCTATCAGATCACCAGCTTTCAGGAAGGGGAAGAAGACCTCTATGCTGATCTGATCAATCAGGACAATACGGTCGATTATCAGTCATCTTTGCCATTGCTGCTGGTGGATAGCAGCTATATTGATACGCCTTATAAGAATAATCTCTATGCTTTTGTTCGTTATAGTGATGTGGTCAAAATCAGTGAGGCTAGCGGTCTGAAACTGGATTTTGATGCACCGGATGACAATGAAGTGGTTGAATTATCACGCCTTTATTTAATGAGCTTTGCGGATCCGAGTGAGAATGAGAGCATGACTGTGAATCATGAGACTTACCAGGGGATTGCCTCGAGTACGGTGCCATTCTTAGGACAGTATCAGGAAAACATGGATTTTACCGTGGTCAGTGACCATGTTTATGAAAAACTAGAGGAGATCGGCACTGAGATCTATCTCTATAACTACCATATTGAGGACCCGGCCAATGGTCAGGCTTCGCAGGATGAACTCAACACGGTGGCTAACGAGTCGCGCAGCTTTCTTTTTGTCGATCCAACCAGTCCGGATATTGAGTGGGTCCGTTTGATCTATTCCGTATGTATCTTCCTGTTTTTAGTCTTCGCCTTAGCAAGCGGCAGCATCCTCTTTATGAAGATCTATAATGATGCTTATGAGGAAAGAGGGCGGTACACGATCCTGCAGAAGATGGGCGTAGCTTATGAACAATTGCAATCTTCAATCAAAAGTGAGCAGTGTATTGCGTATCTTCTGCCATATGGCCTGATGAGCATTACCAGCTATTTTGCAATCAAGGCGCTCTCCAATGCCATGCATGAGGATCTGTGGCTGATCAATCTGGGAAGCGTGCTTGTCATAGGTGTGATTTTATGGATCTGCTATCTTTTATCGGTACGTGCTTATATGAAAAATGCCAATATTGCAAAGCGTTAAAAAGGATGCGAGCCAAGCTAGACGGTGCTGGATAACCAGTACCGTTTTGAAACGTTTGATTAGTGCTGCATAAAAGAAAAAAAGGACATGATGGATTCAAATCATGTCCTTTTGGCATTAGCCTTCAAAAGTAGGGCGGATGACTAAGTCAGAAACATCGACACCATCAGGTTGTGAGATGGCATAAAGCACTGCGTTGGCAATGACCTCTGGTTCCAAGCCAAATTGCTCATAGAAACCTTCAACCGCTTTTTTATGTTCGTTTTCAGCGACGGTATTGAGCAGCTCGGTCTTGATGGCACCCGGATAGATCGTTGTCGTACGAATTTGCTTACCGTCCTGATTGGTTTCTGAATTAAAAGACTGGAGCATCACCTTTACAAAGTGTTTAGTTCCACAGTAAATGGCATTTCCCGGTACGAGCGTGGTTCCGGCTCTGGATGAAGTGACGATGACATGTCCTGAATTTTGGGCATAGAATTCCGGAATGACGGCATACATGGCATTCAGAACACCTTTAATGTTGATATCGATCATGTTCATCCAGCCTTTGTGATCGCCTTCAGCCATTTTGCCGGCTGGCATGATACCTGCATTGGCGAAGAGCACATCGATTTTTCCCCACTTCTCTTTCGCTAATTTGACCAGTGCCAGCATATCTTCCACCTTTGTGACATCAGATTTCAGATAAATGGCCTGATCTTGAAGCTCTTTCGCTAATTGAAGCAAGCGATCTTCACGGCGTCCGCTTAAGACAACTTTGGCGCCGTTGGCAGCCAGGCATCTTGCAGTGGCTTCACCGATTCCGGAAGTCGCTCCGGTAATTAAAACAACTTTATCTTTGACATTTTCCATTTGATCTTCCTCCTTGTTTTGACAATCTTATTTTATAGTATCCATCTGGGTTTGTATAATTGTTCAAAATTATAGACTTATGAGTAAAGGTCATAGTATAATATGATTATAGTGCATATAAGGAGGAGCTTATGGAACTCAGACAATTGAAATACGTGATTACGATTGCACAATGCAAGACCATGCTCAAAGCGGCTGAACAATTGTATATTTCACAGTCCGGTCTGACGCGGTCATTACAGTCTTTAGAAGAGGAACTTGGGATGGCGCTGTTTGATCGGATCGGCAATCGGCTGGTCTTGAACGCCTATGGAAAAACCTTGGTTGAAGATGGTCAAAAGATCCTGGAAGCGGTGGTGCAATTGGAGACCAAGCTTCAGGATCAGTATATTCAAAATCAGTTTATGCGCATTGGTTCCTGTGCCCCGGCGCCTCTATGGGCATTGCGCACGACCTTTGCGACTTATTATCCATGGCTATCGATGAAGGATGAGGTTCAAGCGGAGGCACAGGTGTTATTGGAACAACTGGAGAATCATCATTATGCAGCGATCATTCTGGATTATCCTGTACATCACCCGGAACTTGAATGTATCAAGATCTGTGATGAGATCTTACATATTGCCACCACAGCTGATCAGCCGATTGCACAAAAGGAAACGGTCAGCTTTCACGAGCTGAATGGTTCCCATTTTCTCGAATACCAAAATACCGGTTACTGGCATGATCTCTGTACTGAACGCATGCCGGATTCGCGCTTTATTGTGGAAAATAATCTGGAGTTATATCAGATCATTCAGCGTCAGTCGACTCTTTATACGTTCCGTACAAGCCTGACCATTCCGCGTTTTCACCTCTATGAAGAGCGGATCTATCTGCCTTTCACGGATCCAGAGGCGACGCTCACATTTTATCTGGTGGGACCAAAGGAAATCTTTAACAAACTGCCGGAATTGGAAAAACACCTTCACGAAGTGAACTGGGTACATTATCGCAGTGAAGATTTTGATGTAGGAATAACGAACAGGTTATGATTTTCAGCGTGTCTGGAACATGATATAATGAATAACAGGAGGCGATGCCAATGCTAGTGACAGGAGATACGATTGCATTTGTAGGACTGTCTGATCCGCGGCATGAGCGAGAGTGGATCCAGCTCGAAACGTTAAAAAACTTTTTTGCGTCATATGGCGTGAATGTCTTTATCAGTCCTTTATTATATGAAATGGAGTGTTCGCGTCCGGCATGGGCAAAGGAGCTGATGCGCCTGTTTGAACATCCGGATGTCAAGGCCATTTTTGATGTATCCGGGGGTAATTTAGCCAATGGCATTTTGCCTTATCTCGATTTTGAAAGGATTCGTCAGGCGGAGAAGCCTTTTTTTGGCTATAGTGATCTGACCTCTGTTTTAAATGCAATCTATACGATGACCGGCAAACCGAGTTATCTGTTTCAGCTGCGAACCCTATGCTGGTCACAGGCCAAACAACAACAGGCACGTTTGGTGGCATCTCTTTTTGAGCAGCGACATGATTTGTTTGACGTTCAATGGGAATGGCTAAGCGGACAGCGCATGCAGGGAGTGGTTGTCGGTGGGAATGTTCGTTGTTTTTTAAAACTGGCTGGGACCCCCTATTTTCCGGATCTCACTGAGCGGCTCTTATTTCTGGAGAGCTATGGAGGGAAAGAAAATCTCATCCGTTCCTATTTTTATCAGCTGGCAGGCATGGGTGCTTTTCAGAAGGTCAGCGGCTTAATGCTGGGAACCTTTACTGAACTGGAAAAAGAGGGCGGCAGGATCGAAGATATTGTACATGAAGTTGTGCCGGCCGATTTACCTGTCGTCAAGACGCGCCAGATTGGACACGGCGAGGATTCACGCGCGCTTGTGATCGGAGAGACACTGCAATTAGAAAGAGGGGACAGTCATGCATAAATTTATGATTTGCTTCAATGAACAAAATAATAAGAGCCGCGAATACGCCGGTTTACTGATGGAGGCCTTTGCTTCCTTTATGCAGTATGATCCGGCACATCCTGATCTGGTCATCAGTGTGGGCGGGGATCGCACCATGCTGGATACGATCCAAGCTTATGTCGGCCAAATCGAGACCACTTATTTTGTTGGATTGCATACAGGCAATCTGGGCTTTTATTCTGATTATAAAGAGGATGAATGGGAACGTCTGGTGGAGGATGTCAAGTATCACCATTATGAAATTGCCAGACGAAATCTTTTGGAGGTCTGTGTCAATGGCACCTCATCACAAAAGTATCTGGCACTCAATGAAATCCGCTTGGAACAAAATCGGCATACGCTGGTGCTGGATGTCCTGATCAATGGAGAGCATTTAGAGCGTTTTCGCGGGAATGGCTTATGTGTCTCGACCCCGGCTGGATCCACGGCCTATAATCGGGCGTTAGGGGGCAGCATTGTTTCCTGCTCGATTCGTTCTTTACAGCTCGCTGAAATTGCCGGTATTCATCATAATGCCTATCGTTCTTTGGAGAACAGCCTGGTCCTCGATGATCAAACGACGATCACGCTCATCCCGGTCGGACAGAATCAGGCCGTTTTAGGGGTGGATCGTTTAAGTTTTGAAATGCAGCATCTTCATTCGCTGACCGTCCGGGTTGCCGACTGTGATGCGATGTTTCTCCGACATCCGCATTTCAGCTTGACGCAGCGCTTGAAAAAGGCCTTTATTTCGGAAAAATAGTCCGTTAAAGATGTGTTAAGGACATTGACATTATGCGCTTTGCTTTATAAAATAATCCTAAAAGGAGGGGGTTATATGCCTAGAACAACCATTCAAGTATCTTTTCAGGATGCCCAGGCCCATGTCCATGAGGCGGTGAAAAAGATCCTGCTGGAAGCGGGATATCATGAGGTGGCTTATGGAGATGAAATCGTCTGGAAGAAAGGGACCGGTATGCTGACGGCCATGCAGTATATTAAAGTCACTTACCAGGGGAATACCTTGTTTTTATCCGGCTGGACACGCGTCGGTTTAGGACAGTATGGGTTTAAAGAACAGGATTTAGAGGGTTTTGTGGCGGCGATTCCGAAAAAAATGGTTAAGAAAGTGATGGAACGCATTCAAAGCGCAGTCGCACATATGTAAAAAAGCTCAGATCAATCGATCCGAGCTTTTTATCTATCTGAAAGTTATTGCTGGCTGAGCGCTTCGTCGATCGCTTTCGCTGCTTTCTTACCGGCTCCCATCGCCAGGATGACGGTGGCTGCACCACTGACAGCGTCACCACCGGCATAGACGCCTTCTTTGCTTGTTTTCATGGTTTCTTCATCAACGATGATACCGCCCCATGACTGTGTATCCAAACCTGGTGTGGTCTGACGAATCAATGGATTTGGACTCTGACCGATGGCGACAATGACGGTTCCTGTCTCAATCGTAAATTCACTGCCTTCTTTTTTGATTGGACGACGTCTTCCGGAAGCATCCGGTTCGCCTAATTCCATTTCCACGCATTCCATGGATTTGACCCAGCCATCTTCGCCGTTGATACGGGTTGGATTGGTTAAAAGTTTAAAGATGATGCCTTCTTCTTTGGCGTGATGCACTTCTTCGGCTCTTGCTGGGATCTCCTGTTCACCTCGACGGTAAACAATATAGACTTCTTTTGCGCCTAATCGTTTGGCAGTACGAGCAGCATCCATGGCCACATTACCGGCACCAATGACACAGACGGTATCGGAGATCTTGACAGGCGTTGGATGTTGAGGGAATTCGTATCCTTTCATCAGATTGACGCGGGTCAAAAATTCATTGGCTGCATAGACGCCATTCAGATTTTCACCGGGGATATTCTGGAAACGAGGCAGACCGGCACCGGTACCGACAAAGATGGCCTCATAGCCCTGTTCCTGTAATTCGTCGATCGTGATGGAACGTCCGACAACAACATTGGTCTCAAAGTCGACACCTAGCGCCTTGATGGTATCGACTTCTTTTTGTACTAAATCTTTAGGCAGACGGAATTCAGGAATACCATAGACCAGCACACCGCCGGTTTTATGCAGTGCTTCAAAGACAGTCACTTCATAGCCTTTTTTAGCGAGTTCTCCGGCACAGGTCAGACCTGCAGGTCCACTGCCGATGATCGCTACTTTGTGATGATTGGCAGCCACTGGACTAGGCGCGGCGGTTGCATGCTGCATATGGTAGTCAGCCACAAAACGTTCCAGACGGCCAATCCCGACAGGTTCTCCCTTGAAACCACGGACACATTTGCCTTCACACTGATTTTCCTGTGGGCAGACACGGCCGCAGATAGCAGGCAGTGCATTTTCTGTGGTGATGATCTCATACGCTTTTTCAAAATTTCCTTTAGCGACCTCAGCAATAAATTCTGGGATCGGTACGCCGACCGGACACCCTTTCTTACAGAGCGGATTCTTACAGTTGAGACAGCGAGTGGCTTCTTCCATCGCCATTTCTTTTGTATAGCCTTTAGCGACTTCCTCAAAATTATGATTACGAATATCAGGTGCCTGTTCAGGCATCTTGACTTTTTCTAATGACATGTTTGGCATTATCGTTTCACCCCCGTTAAATGGCAAATATGTGCTTCTTCTGATTTAAACATGCGCTGACGACTGATCAGTTCATCAAAGTCAACCAGGAAACCGTCAAAATCCGGACCGTCTACACAGGCGAATTTGACTTTTCCATCGATCGTAACACGGCAGCAGCCACACATGCCGGTTCCATCGATCATGATTGGATTTAAAGAGACCATGGTCTTAACATTGTAAGGTTTGGTCACACCGACAACGGCTTTCATCATTGGAACTGGTCCGATCGCAATGACTTCGTCGATTTGTTCTCCACTCTCGAGCAATCTGGACAGAACGGTGGTACCAAATCCCTTTTCGCCGAGCGAACCATCATCCGTGGTGATGTAGACATGATCGCAGAATGCTTCAAAGCGTTCTTTCCAAAGAATGTACTGCGCTTCACGACCGCCGATGATCACATCGACCTTTGCTCCCTGGCTGGCGAGCTTACGCAACTGAGGGTAGAGTGGGGCACTGCCGACACCACCGGCAACACCGACGATATGCATGCCCTTTTCACCATGTAATTCTGTTGGTACGCCTAAAGGACCCACAAAATCGGTCAGGCAATCGCCCTGTTCTAATTTTGCTAACTGAGCTGTGGAATAACCGACGATCTGGTAGATGATCGTGACGGTTTCTTTTTCGCGGTCATAATCAGCAATCGTTAAAGGAATTCGTTCTCCATCCTCGCCGACTCTTAAAATAATGAACTGGCCGGGTTCACATTTACGAGCGACAAAAGGGGCATGAATCTCCATCATTTCAACGACATCATTCATTTTTTCTTTTTTGACTATTTCGTACATCATTTCAACCTCTTTTCTCTTGCACTTCATGATACCATCTTTCTAGAGTGCTGGCGATCACTCTAACAAAGGTAATTTTATTATAAGCGAAGATGGGGAATTTGTACAATAGAGAATGCTCATAGTGGTATGCGTTTCTTGTATAGTTTATTGTTTGAAAGCGCTTAGTAAAGTGGTATAATAAGGGTATCAAAGGAGTGAGGCTTATGCAGGAAACATTTGAATTTGTTGTCAGCAATCCCATGGGATTACACGCGAATATCGCTGATCAGCTTGCTCGGACGGCCAGTCTCTATCAGTCTGATTTTACGTTGAATTATGATGGCCGAACTGTCAATCTGAAATCAGTGATGGGTGTCATTTCCTTAGGGGTTCCACAAAAGGCCAGGTTATCCATCGTGGTAAGTGGAGATGATGCGAAAGCGGGAATTGCCGCATTGACCAAAAAAATCCAGGAACTGGCTTTATGATCCTCTTTAGTGAGGATCTTTTCTTTGGTATAATGGAGGGGGAGGAAAAGAAGATGAAAGCATTGACTTTGTATTTTTTACGTCATGGCAAGACCTGGTTCAACGAAAAAAATATCGTTCAGGGATGGTGTGATTCACTGTTGACAGATGAATCGATTCAATTGGCTCAGGCGGCGCAAAAGCAATGGCAGGAACATGGGATTGTTTTTGATCATGCCTATGTTTCGCCGACCCTTCGCACACGGCAAACCTTGCATGCGGTGGCCAGGGATGTACCTTATACCGAGATGGCGGATCTGATGGAGATCCATTATGGCTATTTAGAGGGTGAATCAGCGAAGACCTTACAGCTGTTTTATCCTGAACGCTATGATTTTGATCATTTCAAAGGCTTTGCGGGCGGTGAAAACTGGATTCAGGCAGGCGGACGTTTTAAAAGGGCGCTAGAGACCATTGTGGCAGAGGCACAAGATGGTCAAAAACTGTTGATTGTGACGCATGGGGCCATTATGACCTGGTTCTTGCATCAGCTTGATGAAAAAATAACAACGAAAGTTCCGAATCTATGTCTTTGTGAAGTGGAATATCAGGATGGCAGAATGGCTATCAAAAAAATCAATGCCTAAGCATTGATCCATGATAATAGACGCGCCTGGCGTGTCTTTTCTTTTTGGCTGACCTTTAGCTTTTGGTTTTCCAGCATGTGCGCCAGGACATCGGCATCCTTGAGCAGTTCATCATAGGCATCGTGGATGTGTTCTTTGTCTGAATGATGTCGGATGGCGCAAGTCATCAGTTGTATTTCATCAGTGGTGAATAGATGGGCTTGTTGGAAGATTTCGGCCGCCTTCTGGGCGCTTTTTGACGCATGATCCTGACTGTCACCGGTCAGATAGGTGTGAATGTCATGATAGAGACCGATGATGCCTGCCAGTTCGGGATCTAAGTGACGCTGATGCGCCAGCAGCATGGCCATTTTGGAAACACAAAGCGAGTGATCATAGGCTTCCTGGCGGCGTTCAGGAAAAAAGATACGTTCACAGAGCCTGAAAAACTGCTGTTCAAGCTGGTCGAGTCGGTACATTATTTTCTCAGTCCTTTCGGATAGTAGTTCTTTAAAACATGATTGACCTCTTTGGCGAAGCCTAAGCTAAAGCCGTCCACGCAGATGAGCGCAAAACCGTTATCATGATTTCCTTCTAAAGTTTCGCCGTGGAGATATTTTTTGATTTCAATGGCATCATAAGGATAATCATAATAGGAATGGACCTCTTCTTTGTCTAATGAGAGGGCTAATGAGTGGCTTGGTTCAAAGCGTTTTTTCTTGCATTCTCCTAAGTAGAGTCCCTGGCGTAAGACGCGCAGACCTTTTAGATCAGGGAAATCAGGGCGGATGGCATAGAGGTGGTTTTGATTGGCGATGATGGTCTTGGGTAAAGGGATCTTTAGATGCTGGGCATAAAAGTCTGCAACCAGCTGGGATTGTTCTTTGGTCAGGCGGGAGGTTTGCGGTCTAGCTATCGGCGTAGACACTGCCTGCTTTCCTTTGATCATTTTGGCGATGAAATGCCCTTCGCCCTTAAAAAGATGGGGATAGAGACGTAAGGTCCCAGGCAGATCGATTCCTTCGGCCATACCGGGTCGGATCTCCAAAGGATCAAGGGTCAGATCAAAGCGTTCGAGTGCCTGCCGTACCTGATCCTCATTTTCTTTGATCTCGTAGGTACAGGTGGAATACATGAGCGTTCCTCCGGGTTTGAGCATGGCATAGGCCTGTTCGATCAGCTGTGATTGAAGATGGGCACATTCATCGACCTTTTGGACTGACCAGGTTTCAACGGCCTGATCCAATTTGCGAAACATGCCTTCTCCTGAGCAAGGGGCATCAAGGATCACGATATCAAAATAATTTTCAAAACGTTTCACAAGGGCCTGCGGATCACTGCATAGCACGATCGTATTGGCAAGACCGAAGCGTTCAATGTTTTCGGAAAGAATACGTGCGCGATTAGCGTTAATATCGTTCGCCACTAACAGACCTTCTTTGCCGACTTGCAGCGCTATGCGGGTTGCTTTGCCGCCGGGCGCGGCACAGAGGTCCAAGACCTTCATGCCCGGTTTGCTCTCAGCCAGTTCAGCCACCAGCATGGCGCTGGGTTCCTGAATATAGTAAAGTCCGGCATCATGGTAAGCATAGCGGCCTAGTGGGAGTGTTTCTTTATCAAAATAAAAGCCTGTTTTGACATAGGGATGCGGCTGAAGAGAAAAATGAGCCGGAATCGTCATTTCGGGATCTTTTTGAGTGTTGACATGGATTGCTTTATAATCAGGCTGCTGCAGGGCTTTTTGAAAAGCCGGATAAGCCTCTTTTAAGATAGATTGCATGTAGTTTTCAAATTCATTCACGCTTTTCGCCTCCTAGGCTCATTCTATCATAAAAAAGAAATCGATGCATTAAGAAAAAAGAATGGGAAAACGGATTGACAAAAGGTCAAATGGATGGTAGAATGTTTCAGGAATGAAAAGTAGTGGAAAGAAGAAGTGCCTGCTTCTCGCCCGATTGCCTCAGGTAATGGGCCAATGTCACTAAGATACTGTATGATACTATCTTATTGTCGTTTTGTGGGTGCTTAGCGCTCACTTTTTGTTTATTCACAACTTTTTAATTTGGAGGTGGCCCTTATTAGCAAGTATATCAACACAAAATCAGATGAGCTTGTGAATGAAAACATTCGTTTTAGAGAAGTCTTAGTCATTAATAAAGATGGCAAGCAATTAGGTGTGAAATCCCGCTTCGATGCTTTGAAATTAGCGCAGAGCATGGATCTGGATCTGGTTTGTGTCGCACCGAATGCGAAGACCCCTGTCTGTCGTATCATGGATTACGGAAAGTATCGTTTCGAACAGCAGAAAAAGCAAAAAGAAATGAAAAAGAATCAGAAGACTTTCTCCATCAAGGAAGTTCAGCTTTCCCCAACAATTGATACGCATGATGTGAACACCAAACTGAAACACGCGCTCAAGTGGTTAGAAGCGGGTGATAAAGTCAAGGTAGGTGTCAACTTCAGAGGACGCCAGATGGCTCATATTGATATTGGTGAAAAGATATTAAAGGATTTCCTTGCGAAATGTGAGGAAGTGAGTGTCATTGAAAAGCCAATGAAACTCGAAGGAAGAACCCTTTCTGCTATAATCGCACCAAAGAAAAAATAAGATTTAGGAGGACAAAACGATGCCAAAAATGAAATCACACAGCGGCTTAAAGAAACGCTTAAAAACAACCGGTAGCGGTAAATTAAAACGTGGACATGCTTATGTTTCTCATTTATCCCACAACAAAACACATAAGCAGAAGAAACACCTTGCAAAAGCAACTTTAGTTTCTAAATCTGATTATAAGAGAATCAAAACAAGAATTAATTGTAAATAAGGATATAGGAGGTAATAAACATGGCAAGAGTTAAAGGCGGATACACAACTAGACGCAGAAGAAAGAAAGTTTTAAAATTAGCCAAAGGTTACTACGGAAGTAAACATACATTATATAAAACAGCACATGAACAGGTCATGCATTCCTTACAGTATGCATACAGAGACCGTCGTGTCTTAAAACGTGAAATGCGTAAATTATGGATTGCACGTGTGAACGCAGCAGCAAGAATGCATGAAATTTCTTACTCTCAGCTGATTCATGGTTTAAAATTAGCGAACGTTGACATTAACCGTAAGATGCTTTCTGAAATCGCTATTTCAGATCCTAAAGGTTTCACAGAAATCGTCAATGTTGCTAAAAAAGCTTTAGCTAACTAAGCACAATTCAGGATGGCAATGCCATCCTTTTTATTTTCCCTAAAAATTGAATTCTCGTTTTTCACAATATCGAAATGCCCCTGGACAGGTGACAAAAATTTTTGATGTTTGATAGACAATCATCGAAGGCAATGTTATACTTGTATCTAATAGGAGGTGAAGTATGGCTGTTGTACTGCAAAAGAGTACCGATCGTGTTCGTGAGGCGATGGCCTTAGCCAGACGAAGCCTCATGGAATCCAGTTACGATACCTTAAAAATGAATATTCTTGAGAAATATCGTTTTGAGACATTGGACGTCGCCTCAGCTATGGATCAGCGTACTGCCATCGTTTGTCGTTTTCAAAGGGATTTTGCGAAAGCACGTGAGGAGATTGCTTTTTACTTTGAGCGACGTGAAAGCGGGATCTACCTGGCTAATTTTTTAGTCAAGCTGCCGGACGTGCAAGTGACGAATCGACGTTTGAAGTGCAGTCGATCGATCGCACATAAACCTGAACAATTTGTTGTGGCCTTGCGCAAACTGGAGCTGATCGACGAACAGGTCGGTAAAGAGATCCATGATTATGAAGGGCTAGTGGCGCTGTTTGAAAAGATAGATCTTTCAGGTGAACTGAAATGGCTGTTTCAAACGCTGTATCTGCATCTGGAAGCATATTTAAAACGTCTTGGCAGACTGATCGGTGAAATTGTTGACTGGTTGGCTCAATTTCAAACTGAACTAACTTATGAAGAGCGAATTTTTGCGGGCTACTGGGGTGAATTTTTAAAGACACATGATTTTCGTGAGCATCTGGCGACCAAGCTGAATATGCGCGTGCCAGACAGTATCGAAGAGATCGAAGTGGTACCGGCTTATTTTGACTGCAACCTTATCTTCAATGAGGTGACGCATCCCGGTCACATGAAAGTCTATTTAGGGATGATCTTTGATAAGAGCTTCAGCCTCGAACAGAAGTATGAGACGGTCTCCATGCTGTGCAGTCATCTCAAGCTTCTAAGCGATATCAGTAAGTTTGAGATCCTGCGGATGATCAAGGGAAAGGCCTGTTATGGCAGTGAACTGGCCAAGGCCTTCAATCTGTCGACGCCGACCATCTCGCATCATATGCAGGCTTTGGAGAACGCTGGCTTTGTAAAGACGGAAAAACGCTATAATCGAACGTATTACTCGTTGGACGAGGATCGTCTGAATTTGTTTATGAGACAAATATGTCATATGTTATTGGAAAAAGAAGGGAAGTAGTGTTATGTATCATATTGCAAAGTTATATCAGAATGAAGAAAAACGATTGGCTTCAAGTGGTGAGGAGATCTTTTCAAGGCAATTTTTTGATAAGGCGCTGTTAAACTTTATGAGCCAGTTAGGTATGCTGTATCAGACATTGTCAAGAAAGGCGAATCGTAAAGAACTGATGGGTGCGTATGTGAATGGCTTTAAAGGGATCTTGACGATCGGTGTTGCGCTGCATTGTCAGGAGGATATCAGTGAACCGGAAATCGGTTCAGATCGTCCTTTAAGTGAACAGGTCTTCTTTGAACTCTATGAGAAATGCAATGTGTTGACCTATACTTTAAAAGACTCGGCTTTCTATTCTTTGTTCAGTTCTTATTTAGCGCTGGGAAAGATGTTGGGCCTGAATTTCGATGACATTTCGTATGTGTACTATGAGGAGAAAGATTAAGATGAATGATGTCGTATTAAAGGAACTCTGTCTGGCGGATGGTTTGTCAGGCTATGAAAAAGAAGTCACCAGGGTCATGAAAAAATATATGGCACCCTGTGTAGATGAAATTCGTTATGATAATTTGGGTTCGCTGGTCGCTTATAAAAAGGGCAGTGAACCATTGAAGGTGTTACTGACGGGACATGTCGATGAGATCGGCATGGTCGTGAGATCCATCGATGAGAAAGGATATGTCCATCCTCATCAGTTAGGAACCCTATTTGCGCACAGCTTAGGGGCACAAGAAGTCACATTGACGACACGTGAAGGCAAGAAGCTGAAGGGAATCATCGGCACGCATGCCAAGGATCCGCAATTTCAACTGAATAAGGATACGATCCCGGTTCAGGATCAGATCGTTGATTTTGGGGTCTACTCGAAAAAGGACCTGGAGGATCTGGGGGTTCGCATTGGGGATCCTATCACGCCAAGCGGCTACTATCAGGAATTGAATCACCCAGATTTTGTGGCAGCGAAGGCCTGGGATGACCGCGTGGGTGCCGGACTGGTCGTTGAGACGGCGATGGCTTTAAAAGATGTCAAAGTAGCACCGGACGTTTATTTTGCCGGAACGGTGCAGGAGGAAGTCGGATTAAGAGGTGCTAAAACAGTCGGGCAAATGGTGGAACCGGATATCTCCATTGCTCTTGATGTTTATCCATGTAATGATACCACCAATGATCCTAAGGGAGAGTATGCCTTAGGAAAAGGATGCACGATCTGTTTGGCCGATACTTCTTCCATTGCGCATACGGGACTGGTGCAGTATTTAGAGGAACTCTGCGAGAAACATGGGATTGCGTATCAGGAGACGATGATCAGTCGTGGCGGTACGGATTCAGGGGAATTGCACCGGGTCGGTAAAGGCAGTGTCAATGTGTCGATTGCAATCCCTAATCGTTACGTGCATACACAGCGTTCCATCATCAATCGTCAGGATTATCAGAGCGCATTAAGTTTATTGGTGGAATTTTTAAAGGATATCAATCTTGAAAAGCTGCAGGCACTTCTTGCCAGCAAGCAGTAGGAGGGAAAGTATGGCTAATTTAGAGATGCTGGAAGCTTTCTGTCAGGCAGACGGGGTTTCCGGGTATGAAAAAGAAGCGACCAGAGTCATGAAAAGTTATCTGGAAGGCTATTGTGATGAGATCCAATATGATTATTTAGGTTCCCTGGTCGCTCATAAAAAGGGTGTAGGACCAAAGGTTCTTTTGACCGGTCACATCGATGAGATCGGCTTTTGTGTCAAAGAAATCACAGAGGACGGTTATTTGCGCGTCCATCCGTTAGGTGGCTGGAATACACGCAATATGATGGCTGAACCAGTGACCATCACAACACGAGAGGGAAAGAAGCTGCCGGGGATCATTGGTACCGATCCTAAACCAGGCTGGCCTCGCGATAAGGCGATCCCGATGGAAGATGTGTATGTTGATCTGGGGGTTGCCAGCAAGCAGGAAGCGTTGGACCTGGGGATCCATATTGGTGATCCCATTACACCGAAGGCTGAGTTCATGGTCATGAATAATCCAAAATATGTGAATGCCAAAGCCTGGGATGACCGTGTGGGTGCTGCCATCGTGACTGATGTGATGCGCAATATGGCTGGCAAGACCCTGGCGTGTGATCTTTATTGTGCCGGTACGGTACAGGAAGAAGTCGGTTGCCGCGGAGCGAAGACGGTCGGACAGATGGTCATGCCGGATCTTTCCATCGCTATTGACGTGGGCGGGGACAGTGATACACCGAATGCACCGAAAGGCAAAGCCGTATTAGGCAGCGGTGCAGCCATCTGCGTTCGTGATAACTCGTTTATTGCTCACTACGGCTTACTTTGGCATATGGAAAAAATCTGTGAGGAACATCAGATTCCTTATACCACTTATGTTTTAGGATACGGAGGAACCGATTCCGGCGAAATGTCGAAAGTGGGCGCAGGCTCGATCAACCTGACGATCTCCATTCCGTCCAGACATATTCATTCGCATAACTCGATGATCCATCTGAATGATTATGATGCCATCGTGGCATTGCTGAGTGAATTTGTCAAAACCTTTGATCAGTCTGTTTTTGAGAAGCTAAAGGAGTGTAAATAATCATGGCAAATCATGCATTTTTAGAAAAAATAACGACCGTTCCCGGCATCTCTGGTTATGAAAAAAATGTGGCTGAAGTATTCGAGGACTATTTGACAGGATGTGTTGATAGCTTTGAACATGACCGCTTAGGCAGTGTGGTGGCTATTAAAAAAGGCAAGACGCCTTTAAAAGTCATGCTGGCAGCGCATATTGATGAGATTGGTTTTATCGTCAAGGATATTGACAAGGATGGATTCATTCAGGTGCAGCCGATCGGCGGCTGGCAGGGAAAGAATATTCCGGCTGGTTTATTTGAGATCATCACTCGTGACCAAAAGCATATTCGCGGTGTCATGGAAGGTTCAACGAAGGTCAAAGGACCGGAAGCACGCAATATGGCGCCTTTGCCTACTGATGTTTTTCTGGATATCGGTGTTCAGAATCTTGAACAGGTCAAGGAGGCCGGGGTACGCATCGGTGATCCAATCATCCCTGTCAGTGAATTTAGTGTGATGACCCATCCGCGCTACCTGATGAGTAAGGCCTGGGATGACCGCGCCGGTGTCGCTGTCATTGCTGAAGTGATGCGCAATTTAAAGGATGTTGAGACTGAAGCCACTATCTATGCGGCCGGTACGGTGCAAGAGGAAGTCGGTTTAAGAGGGGCCAAGACGATGGGCCAAATGGTTCAGCCGGATGTGGCTTTTGCCCTGGATGTCTGCTTCTCAAAAGATATTCCGGAAGGAGAAAAAGGCGATGTGCGCTTAGGCTGCGGCGCTGTGTTAGGTGTTTTGGATGGCAGTGTGATCGCACATACCGGTCTCTTAAAGCACATGGAGAAGATCTGTGCAAAATTGGGTGTTTCCTATCAGTTGGATGTGCTTGTCGGCGGCGGTACCGATTCGGGTGAACTATCCAAGGTCGGACCGGGGGTTGTGAATATGACCCTGTCGATTCCTTCCCGCTATATGCATTCGCATCGGACGATCATCTGTGAGGATGATCTGGATGCGACCGTTGCTATCCTGACAGAGTTCTGTCGGACGATCAACGCAGAGATCTTAGAAGAAATAAAACGCGATAAACAATAAGAAAAGGCCCATGACTGCCGCGAACCCTTCAAGTGAGATAACTTGCGGAGGTTCAGGACAGACAGGGCCTTTTGTTTAAGCGAAAATGCCGGTGCTGAAATAACGTTCGCCGCGATCGGGCAAAAGGGTCAGAATGGTCAGATCGGAACCGTAGGTCTGGACGATCTGCTTGGCCCCATAGAGATTCGCGCCGCTGGAGATACCAACGAATAGCCCCATCTTTAGGGCGAGTTCTTTGGCGCAGGCAATCGCATCCTGATCGCTGACTTCGATGATATCGGTCACCACTTCGGGATCGAAGAGTTCAGGAATAAAGCCATCCCCGATGCCCTGGATGGCATGCGTACCGGGTGGATCCTGTTTGAGACTGGAGACACCGAGCGGTTCCACGGCGACTACGCGGCAGTCCGGGTTGACCTTGCGCAGCACATTGGCCATGCCTTGTAAGGAACCACCGCTGCCGATTCCGCTGATGACAACGTCCACTTGGCAATCCAGCTGCTTGAGTGCTTCTAAAGCCATCTTTTCTTGAGCGCGCACATTGTCCGGATTTTCAAATTGCATGGGCATGTAGTAACCGCCTTTGGCATAAAGCTGCTTGGCCTTGGCCACAGCGCCGCCAATGCTCAGTTCCGCTGGTGTCAAAATGAGCCTGCCACCAAAAGCACGGATCATTTGCTGGCGTTCCTGGCTCATGTTTTCGGGCATCACGATCGTGACCGGATAGCCCAGCTGACCGCCTACCATGGCTAAGGCAATTCCGGTATTTCCCGAAGTGGCTTCCAGGATCGTCATGCCGGGCTGTAACTGTCCGGTCTGGATGGCACCTTGGATCATCTCTAGGGCGATGCGATCCTTGATGCTGCCACCGGGGTTTAGAAATTCCATCTTGGCAAAACAGGGGGCTTGAACCAGACTGGCGAGATCGATGAGTGGGGTCTGGCCAATCGCTGTAAGGACGGAATGAAGGATTTGAGACATGTTGATCACTCCTTGAATCATATAACATGCAGTCAATCATCCTTACGATTGATTGCATGTTGTTTTTCAGATTAGTATATGCAGCAAAGACGAAAATGTCAGAAATGTTACTAAAAGTCGAACACTTTTTACACAAAAAAGCGAGACAAAAACTTGCTTTTGCAGTATAATAAAGATAGGTGGTGGAATATGCAACGACTACTGGAAATGTCGCCGGAAGAACGCGATGTTTTTTTTATGGATATTGATCTGCCTGAATTGATTGGTGCCTGTCGCCGTCCGCTGTTAGCCACATTCAAAAAGCAGGATCTACTAATGTTGGAAAAGAACGGTCAGCTCTATGCGGTCGTGATGGCCCGTTCATTGCGAGATCACCGTTTTTATCAGCGCAGTTTCTCCTTATTAAGACAGCTTGCAGACCTGTATGATCGAGACATACAGGTCTTTTGTTTAAGCTATCAGCTTCATTTTTATCCGGCTATCAAAGGTCAGGGACTTTATAGTTGTCTGGCATTTAAGCGCCAATCTTAAACATCTGGTAAGCCACTTGACTGATGATGGTATCATGTTGTCCGTAGACGATCTGACTTAAAACATAGCGCCCTGAATTGACATAGATTTCGGTAATATACTGATCGGTATAGATGGCCAGTTCGCATTTGCCGTTTAAGGTTGGGGTTTCAAAGCGCGTACCGATCTGGTTTTGTGGAAAGACCTGCGTACGGTCAGATAAAAGATGATCATTTTGGTATGTCAGCACCAGTCCGCCGATATTGATGCTTTGGCCGTCCTGTAAGGTGACCAGGAGCTTACGGGCCTCACGGCTGGAAAAGGTGGTTGTTGGCTGGGTGAACAATTCATCAATATGTGGATGAACGGTGGTATAGAGGGTCTGATCATGATAGCTGACCAGACGTGGATAAGCCATCATACCGATCCATTCCTGATCCTGATCAGGAAGAGGCATCCGCATCCAGCTGATCATGAAGCGTCTGCCCTGTTCATCCAGAGCGGTCTGACTGGCGTAAAGATCGCGACCATAATCCAGTAATTGGATTTCTGGATCGATCTGCATTGTTTGACTATGAGGGTCAAAGGTGGCTTTGGTCCACATGTTGACACTGTTGTATTCTTCTTTGTAGATATGTTCAGGCGAGAAGATCAGGATACCTTGCTGATCAAGAGTGAAATAATCCGGACATTCCCACATGGTTCCGATCGTATCGTCATAGGCGCGCGTACAATAGCTCCATTGCTGGCCGTCCAGGCTTTCGTAGATCAGGACCTGTCCAGTGGTTTTGGTATGCCCTGGCTGCAGGAACTTGCTGCCAAGGATCATATAATAACGATCATCCTGTTTCCAGACTTTTGGATCACGTGTATGGACGCGATGACCGATAGGATCATCATCAGCAAATGTCGGAACGACGATATGTTTTTGCTGGTTATCGAAATGGTAGCCATCCTTGCTTGTCAGCATGACCTGACAGGCTTCAAAGGCATCCGGTCCCTGACGATGGATATCGTCTCCTTTGTAGGCAGTATAGATGACCCCTGTATAGTAGAGAACCATCTGATGATCGATCTCGATTGCGCTGCCTGAGAAAACACCGTTGCGATCATAGGGCTTGCTGGGGTAAAGTGCGATCCCAAGATCTTTCCAATGAACGAGGTCGGTGGAAACACTGTGTCCCCAATGCATGGTACCCCAGGCATTTTCGTAGGGGAAATACTGGTAGAAAAGATGGTATTCTCCATTGAAATAGATGAGCCCGTTCGGATCGTTCATCCAGTGATCACGTGGGGTGAAATGTAATTGCGGTCTAGACATAATCTTCTTCCTTTCTTTTCATTCGCTAATAAAAATGGTATAATCCCCGTAGGAGATGAGAATATGAGTGATGAATTAGCGAAGAATTATGAGATTTTTGAAATCAATGATCCAGCTTATCGTTTTTTAGTGCTGCGGCGCTTCTGCCACTCTAGTTCACAGCAGTGGGAAAGTATCACGGCCGAACTGAATCAGAAAAATTATAAAGGCTGGGTGCTTCTAGATAATTTATTTAAAGGTGGAAATACGAGCTTTCGCTATGTCCGTCAATATTTTGACAAGACCTTTAGCGGTCCGGCCTTTAAGGTCGATATCGACCGATCGCACCCTTATCGCCAAATGATCTCGGCCTATTTAAAAGAGCATAACTACGTTGTCGGCACTTCTTTGACAGATGCCGATATCGAAGCTATCATCGCCGGAGAAACCATCTAGCTATTTTTATTTTAGCATAAATTAAACCGAAAACGATAGACTTTCATTGATTTTAGCTGGTGTTGGCCAGCAGGGAAGCGAACATTGGTTTTGGAAGAAAAGGAAAATGATTTGCGGAGGACGATGTAATGATCAAATTAATAGCGACCGATATGGATGGCACTTTTTTAGATTCAAATAAACAATTCGCATGGCAATTTTTGGACACGTATCAGCGCCTGAAAGCCCATGGGATCCGTTTTGTGATTGCCAGCGGCAATCAGTATCAGCGTTTGTACCAGCGCTTTTTGCCAATGAGTCATGATTTTGTTTTTATTAGTGAAAATGGCAGTTTCATTGTCGACGGAGAAAAGGAGCTCTATGCCAATGTGATCGCACCCGATACGCTCAAAAGGCTGAATCAGATCTTGGCTCCTTATACTTCGATCTACATGGTGTACAGCGGCAAGAAAGCGGCTTATTTAAAGAACATCAGTGAGGCCTTTGACGAGGTTGTCAATATGCACTACTGTGCCGTGGAGCATGTGCGTACGGTAGAAGAGATTGATGATGAGATCTTTAAGGTCGCCGTCTACGATCCTGAAGAGCATATCGAGCGCTTTTTAGAGGAGATTTCAGAACAACTGCCACCGGATCTGAAGGTCGTGACAAGCGGCAACATGTGGATGGACATTCAAAACAAGAGCATCAATAAAGGCATTGCTATCCGTTTTCTTCAGGAAAAATGGCATCTGAAGCCTGAAGAATGTATGGCTTTTGGTGATCAGATGAATGATTATGAGATGCTGCAAACCGTAGGTCATGCTTACGCGATGGCCAATGCTGTCGAACCGATCAAAGCGATTGCCAAATACCATTGTCCGGATAACGAACATCAGGGTGTGGTGCAAACGATCGAACAGTATTTAAATGATTTAGAGAGTGAGTCTTAGATTCGCTCTTTTTGTTTTAGAAAAAGACGGTCTAAGAAGAAGTTTTCAAAAGCAGCCAAGGCATCCTCCTATATTTCGATTTAATCGCATTCGTTAACCGTCATCAACTACGGAAATAAAGTTGGTAGAAAGGAAAAAGTATACTGTATGCTGACTCATTCCATGAGCAGTGACAATATACCAGGTAAAATGCTTGTGTTAAGACAGGTGATCGATCATATCCTTTTTAATCCCCAGGGTTATATGGAAATTTATTTGCGTCCGCAGGCCAGGCTTGTAAGCAAAGAGATGGTTTTTTATCTGAATAGTTCTGCTTATTTGCCCCTTTTCGTGCACATTCCTACGCGCCACATCCTCTATGCAGACACCAGCCGGCTGCAAAGCCTTCAACAGTATGTGCGTACGCATCGCTTCACTTACGCGCAGGTGAAATGGTTGTTGGAGGCATGTGGATCGCAGATGCGCGATCTGGGCCAGGCGGTCTGTCTTTATCAGCTGGAAGAAGTCTTTATTGAACCTACGAATCTGGAGGTTTATCTGGCGAGTTTGCCTTTGGAAGTGCCTGATTTCTCCGTGAATCGTGCCTTTCAAAGCTTTGCGCTCGCTTTTTTAGAGAACGCGGATCTGAATGTGCCTTATGAAACGATCAGTCAATGGTATCTCTTACTAAAAAGTCAGTCATTTACGATTGACTTTTTCTTGAATACTTTCAAAACGCAGCCCAAACGTTCACTGCATTTCTTTTCATTTTGGAAAAGAAGCGAATGCAAGTCCAAACAGTCCCCTTCATTTTATGATGCCTTCCATCCCAGTCCAATCTTGCAGGAGGAAAGAAGTACTTATCTTTCAGGTCAGGCTACGACCGAATTAAGTGCAGCCAATAAGACGCAGCTTTTAGTTCATTATGGTTGTCTTCAAAATGAGGATGGGCAAAGTATCCCGCTGCAGGCTGATTTTCATATTGGACGTGAATCAGATAATGATCTGGTCCTGGCTGATGCCAATGTGTCGCGCCATCATGCCCGCATCTATGCCAAAACGGATGGTCTGTATCTGGAGGATCTGGCCAGCACGAATGGGACCTGGCTGAATGAAGAGAAGCAACCCTTAGAACATGCCCACCATCTTCAGGAGGGGGATCGCCTGAGGATCGGACAGACAATACTGATCTATCATGCATCCACTTAAAGATCCCCGTTTTCAGTGCATCTCTCCTTTGGGTCAGGGAAGCTATGGAAAGGTCTATCAGGCATATGATACACTTTTAAATAGAGTCATTGCCATCAAATGTCTGACTGATCCGCAATCAGAGGAAATGGCGGCTTTATGCTTGCTGGCAGGGAAAAAGCATGCCGGGTTGGTTGAGATTTATGACGTGTTTACTGATGATGATCAGATTTGTATCCTTATGGATCATGTACCGGGCGCCAATCTGGCGATGTATTGTGCCCGTCAGGGACGCTTGAGCAGAAAGGAGGCCCGCATCTTTTTAAAGGAAGTGCTGGAACTATTATGCTTTTTGCACCAGGATTTGGGGATCGTTTACAATGATCTGAAACCAGAGAATATCATGCGTCAACCTGATGGTCATTATCGGCTGATTGATTTTGGCTCCTGTTTTCTGATTGCCGATCCACCGCTGCGTCGCTATGGGTCTCCTGCTTATGCCAGCCCCGAATACGTCCGAGGCGACAGGGTGGATGGGCGCAGTGATCTCTACAGTCTAGGCAAGACAGCCAAAGCGGTGCTGGATGAAAGGGCCATCCGCTATTATCAGCCTTTTTTGAACCCCTGTTTATCTCCTTTCGCAAAAGCACGTTATGCGAGTGCTGAACAGGCTTTAAGACAGCTGCGTATTTATCGGGCGAGGCGGCTGGTGGGGACGGGAATACCGGTTTTTTTGATGATCGGGCTGGTGATCATGCTGGTGTTAGCTCCCGTTTTTTATCAGCTATGTCTGGGACAAGGGTGGTATGTACAGGCCATTTCCCTGTTTCCGGATCGTTTGGAGGCCTATGCATCACTCTATGATCATTATCCGGAAGAAAGTTTATATCAGCTCAGTTATTTGCCCATTGAGAGACTGGATACGATGGAGGGAAAGGCCTTTGTACTCAATTATGTGACAACCTGTATGGAACGCAAGCTGCCGCTGATCGATAGGCTCAGTGAAAAATGTGCGGATTCAGCCTGGGCGGGGATCCTGAATGCCAAGACTAAAAAGGATTTTGATGACGCGTTCAGGCAGCTTTTGAATCAGTATGAGGCTTCTGTCTGGCAACCTTTTATCCAGGCCTATTGGCTGGAGGTTGCGGATCAGACGACGGTGACGTGGTTGCTGGATGGTCTTGTAGAACAGGTGGAAGATAGTCAGGCCTTTCGGCAGGACATTTATGCGAAGTTAGATCACCCAGTGCTTTTAAGGACCTGTTTTCATTATGAACCATCTTTGGAACTTAAGGCGGATCTGGCGATTCGTCTTTTTCAAACCGGCGCTTTTCAGGAAGGCTGGCTGCATCAGGCATTACAGCTGACAGACCAGCCTCAAAAACGACAGGAGCTGGAAATGCTGATCCTGCAGTGGGGTGAGCTAGCCTGAAAAGAGCGATGTACGATGAACAGGAAAGGAGGATTTTGATGAGGAAAATCGGATTGCTGGGATTGAGTATCTGGATACTGGGGCTATGTGTTTCCGTTATTGCTGCAGCTGAGCATCAATGGCACCTTTTGACCGCTTCGAATGCTTTGCGGCTGACGGCCTCAGAACCACAGTCAGGAACATTGACCTATCTGGATACAATCGATAGAGCCTTTCAGGAAACGGATTGGGAACCCACTTCAGAGGGCTATCAGTTGATCATTCCCTGTCCACGCACAGGCTTATATCAGTGGAATGATCAGCGGATCGTAGCGGGGATCACACCGGGAGTAACGCTTCATGGCACACCTGTCTATGTGAATGGTCAGGAGGCCATTTATACCGAAAAAGTGATGATGGAGGCTTTTGTCTTGCCTGGAGAAGACTTTGCTTTTGCCAAAGCCCCTCTTTTGAGCCATGCCTTTGCACAAGGGACGTATTATTACTATGAAATCGCTGAGGAAGGGGATTATCACTATACGTATGGAGAGGAGACCTATCATTTTTATCTTGATCTCAGTGAACCTGAGGTTATAATGACGCCTGATCTGAATGATCTGGAGCTCGTCTTTTTTCAGGACAACAGGTATCTCTATAAAGAAAGCGGACCGCATCCGCAAGGAACGCTGACTCTGTTTTGGCAGGATCCCGTCTTAGCGGCTTTCGGTTATCCGGAAGGCTGTTATGAAACAACGATCCAACTGGAGGAAGGGGTGAATGATCCGGCTGAAGTGCTGCCCTTCGGTTATCTGGATCTGCCGGTTTTCGAAGTGGATACCGAGGCTCCGCAGATTGTTGACTGGCAGGAGGGGACGACCTATGTTTCTCAAGTGAATCAGCCAACGATCAGCGAGGCCAATTTGGATCGAGAGGCGAGTTATTTAAAGGTAAACGGTATCGATTATTTAGGGCAGCCATTGCCCCAGCAAGATCTGTATGCCGATGTTTATCTGGTTGATCTCGCCGGACATACCTATGCAGGGCAGTTTGATATCATTTTAGATGATATGGCTCCCACGTATGTCTGGCAAGATGATCATCTGAGTATTGAAGAAGCGAATCTGGCAGAGTATCAGTGGGAGGCGACGCTGGATGGCAGATCGTTGGATCTATCTGCAGGTCAATCCCTTGGAGAGGAGGAAGGAATCCTGGAATTAAAAGGATGGATCCGTGACCGGGCTGGTCATGTAACACCCATTGATGAAGCGTTTGCACTTGATCTGCTGGCTCCCCGCATAGATTATTTGCAGGAAGGGGGATCATTGACCGTACAGATCGAAGATCGTTTTCTGAAAGACCAGAAAATAAGTCTGACACGCTCCGGAAAGCCTATCAGCCAGGTGCGCCCCAATGTCTATGACCTGGAAGATGGTTTCTATGAATTAGAAGCTTGGGCATCAGATCAGTCCGGTCATACATCCCATTTCGCACAAACCCTGTGTGTGGATACCCAAGCCCCCATTTTAACGCCTGCACAATGGCAGGCAATCTATACCGATGACGAAGTCTATTTGAACTGGCAAATCGAGGATCTGCATTCTGTCAAAGGGGAGTGGCGATTATATCAGGATGAAAGGGATATCGCTGCAGGCATGCTTGAGAAGGCAGGCTGGACGATGACGCTGCCGGATGGACAATATCATTTGGATCTGGTGCTTTGGGATGAATTGGGTCAGCAGTCTTTCTACCAGCACCGGTTTCAGGTACGAAGCAGTCCGCCGGTGATTACTTTGCTGGTGGATGGGGTGACTTTGTCTTCGACCCGTCCGCTATCACTGGCAACCGGGATCGAAATTGAGATGGAAAGTGACGCCAGTCTTGCCTGGCGGATCTATAAGGATAGCCTGCCTGTTTCTGAAGGCAGTGATCCGACCATCCAATTGGCTAGACAAGACGGTATCTATCAGCTGGAAGTGGAGGCGACAGATGAAGTAGGCCGAACAACCTCTAAAAGGTTGACGATCGTGATGGAGGGGACGGAGGCGATAGATCTGACCCAATGGAAAAATGCTTTTCGCCTGGCTCCTGTGCATGCCACGCATACTGAACTGGCCATCATGGGGGTGATCATCATTGCGCTTATGTGTATTGGATGGCTTGTATTTAGACGAAATCGAGTTAGGTCACAAAAAGCAAGTCATGCTGCTTCTGAAAAAACAGCAAAATTACTTTAGATGTCAACAGGAAGAAGAGGGCTATCGTCTTTATTATCCTAGTGGGTACCAGGATTCGTATGGCAAAACAGAGCGCATTTTAAACCAAAAGATGTCCTTTGTTTTAAAGCATCCCTATAAGACAGAACTGACGGTTCTTTTTGATGTGAAAAAGCCATCTTATCAGCGCCTGTCTCTGATCCAGACCAACGCGCTTGTCATTGGTCGTGATGACGCCTGTCAGCTCGTCTATGCTGATCAGTTCATCTCTTTGTTTCACTGTCGCTTACTAAAGCATGATCGTGTCTGGGAAATGCAGGATACCGATAGTGCCAATGGAATCTATGTGAATGGACAAAGGGCCTATTCCATAAAGCTTGAACGTGGTGATCGTTTGGATATTGCCGGTTTGTCGCTTTGGTTTATGACAGATCATCTGCTCTGTCCGACCCCGCAGCAGACCAGTTTGGTACCGTTTGAACCATTTTTGATTAAACAGCTTTCGCCCGAACCCGTTTTTGATCAGATACCGCAAGTTCCTGAACGCCCGCTTCTAAGTTACTTACCTTCTTTAGATCCAGGGTCATCTGTACCAGCGGAATGGCGATTATCCTGGATCGAGGTGTTCAGTCCGCTTCTGTATCCCTGCTTGATGTACTTTTCGAGTTATCGGGCTATGAGCAGGCTATTTTTATTGGCTGCTGTTTTGATGGTTCTGTTGCGTTTAGGTGATCATGTCCTGAAAAAATACCGCGCTCACCTGTCTGAACGAATCGCAAAACAGCGTTTACAGATCCAGGATTGGCTGATGACGGGCTTTATGATGGTGGTTCAGGAAGCGAGTTTTCCAGATCTGGCGACTTTGCATCAGGATTATCAGCGTTATCAGGATTATCTGGCTTGGCCAATGACGGATCCGCGTTTTGGCAGTGTTGCCCTGACAAGTGGGATAGGCATCTGCCTGTTTGCGTATCAGGCGATCCTGGTGCGTTTAGAGAAGACAGACCAGCTGGCTTTTCTTATCTACCAATTGATGGTCTATCACCATCCTCATCAGCTGGGGATCGTTTTCTTCTTGGAAAAGGACGGTTGGCTTGATTGGCAGCACTGGGTTTCACACGCTTATCAGAATGGTCAGTTTTTAGTTAGCTTTCAGCAGGCTTCAGATCAGGTACTTTTGAACAGTTTAGTCGATCGGCACTATGTTTTGATTAGCCAACGTGCGCTTGCTCATTCCCTGAAAGAAGCGGTGGTGCTTTATTTAGACGTCATTCATCAACCGGTCGAGGCAATTCTCGATTTTCAGGCTGGTCAGTGGATCGATCTGAAGCAAGGCGGCAAGAAAACGTTCTTTACCACAGAGACGATGCCTCAAAAGGAATGGTTCTACACCTATTTTCAAGCGCATCTTCCTGCCTTTTTAACGCTTTCTAAGCAGCGGGACTTTGCGGATCTCTTCGAAGATGGACTTGATATCGCATCAAACTGGCAACAGAACGACCCGCTGTTTCATCTGAGGGCACCGATTGGTTTTGATTTGGATGGCAAGGTGTTGAAACTGGATCTGCATGAGGCTTATGATGGTCCGCATTTACTGGTTGCCGGTATGACAGGGTCTGGGAAAAGTGTCTGGCTCAGTCAGCTGATCTTGAGCCTGAGTGTCTTCTATGCGCCCGGTTGCTTGCAGTACTTTTTGATTGATTTTAAAGGCGGCGGGCTGTCCTGGCGATTTGAAAAACTACCCCATGTAGCGATGACGCTGACGAATCTGGAAGAAAACCAGATGCGCCGGGCACTGTATGCACTGGAGGATGAACTCAATTGGCGTGAACAGACACTGCTTGACATGGCAAGACAGACAGGTGAGGCTATCAGTGATCTGATGAGCCTGGAAAGGCTGAATCGTCAGGGAAAAGTGAAGCAACGATTGGCTCACTTATTGATCATTATCGATGAATTCGCCGAATTAAAACAGCTCTATCCAGAGATGCTGAAACAGCTGATTCGCATTGCCCGCGTAGGGCGTAGTCTTGGGATCCATCTTATCATGGCTACGCAGCAGCCTTCGGGTGTTATCGATGGGCAGATTTTAGCTAATTTGAAAAGTCGCTTGCTCTTTCGTGTAGCGAACCGCCAGGAAAGTCAGGAAATTATCGGTACGCCGCAAGCGGCTGCTTTAAAAGAAGCCGGCACTTTTTATTTTGCCTCCGGCAATCAGACACATGTCCAGTTTGGCAAGGGTCCTTTGTGGAAAGAGGATCGTCAGTCAATGTTGCGGGTCGGTCATTGTGTAGCGCTTGATGCGCAAGATGATTTTCAATTGCTGATCAGTCAGCCAGAAATGGTCCGTTCCTTGGAACAGCGTTTGATCGAAACCATGATCCGTTTATCACCCCAGGTCGAACCGCTATATGCTAGGGATTTTCCGCATGATCCCTCACCGTTGCCCGTAAGCTCACTTTCACGGTTTGCGCTGGGCTATATTGATGATTTTTATCATCGTGCTTTTCCGTATTATGAAGTCAATTTTAAGCAGGGACTTTTGATCGTGGGTGAGCAGGAAGAAATGTTAGAGAACTTTTTTTCTTTACTGCCTAAAGAGACACTGGTCATCGGTGATATTCAGCTTTCCCATTTTACCAGTCTGCCAATTGAAACAGTAAAGCTCAAAGACTATCTGGAAAGTCTGACCAGCGAGATCCTGGTTGTTTTCTATGGTCAGGCTGCTGCTTTTGACCAGCAACCTGATCTGTATCACTGGCTGGCTCATCAGAAAATGATCGGTTATTGTTTTATTGAACCAACTGCGGCCTTCTTGCGAATGCGCCTTTTGCAGCTGTGCACATACCAGCTCTGCTTCAGTCAGGGTCAGGAACGTTATCTGCTGGAGCGAACGACTAGTTTATCACTTGCTTCACCGCTGGAGATGTTTTTGCGTCAGGATCAGATCATCTACAAAGGACGTCTTTTTCAGGCGACAGGCTGTTCTCTTTTAAGTGAGATATCGCAAGCCATGCTGTGTTTAGGACGCTGGCATGACCAGCCGTATTATACGCAGCGCTGTATCGTCCTGGAGGATGAGGAGGGAATCTATCGTGCTTATTTAGCCAGTCAGCATACGTCGTATCGGCTCGTGTGGCATTATCCTGAGTCAGATCATGCACTGTGGATCTATTGTGTTTCTCATCATTTGGCTAGTTTTCTGAGACAGAATGGTATGCTTGAAGAGGCGCTGCATCTGCGAACAGAACAAAGGACGGTGTACCTGGATGGCACATGTCAGCTTGAATTCTGACTGGTATTGGTTTTTTGTTTATGTACCCGTTCTTCAAAAGGAATGGCGGGTTACCGTAGCAGAAGGCATTACTTTTGATAAGCTGGCTCATTTTTTCTCTGAACGCTATCCGATTTTAGCAACTTTTTGTCCCCTTTACTTTTATGATAGCAATCATCAGGTTTATCTTGATCCATCTTTGACACCTGCAGAGATGACATTGCCGGCAGGAACATTATTGTATCTAATCTGAAAGGAGGTGAGAGGATGGCTGGACAGATTCGCGTGACACCCGAATTTCTGGATTTAGCGAGCAGTCGTATGGACGCTAAGATCGAAGAATATCAGCATTTATATACGCGGCTCTATGAAGAAATTGATCGCTTGTCAGGAAGCTGGCAGGGTAAGGATCATCAGGCTTTTGTGGATCAGATTCGCGGCTTTGAAGGCGATTTTGTCAAGATGGCACAGCTGATGCGAGAGTACAGTCTGTATCTGAAACAGAGTGCTAACGCTTACCGCGAGACACAGGAACAAGTTTGTTTAGCTTCCAGACGCTTACAGAATTAAGACAGGAAAGGAGAGACTTATGGATCAGATCTTAATTTCTTTTGTCAGAATGTTAGAGACCTCAGGTGTCCTTCGTCAGCTTAACAATCAGCTGACTGAGGCGCTGTATCAGATGAAGATACATATGAATGAACTCGAAGGAAGCTGGGAAAGTGAAGCGTCGCTGACGATTCGCACCCGTTTCAATGCTTTAGAGCCGCGCTTTGAGCAGTATCATGATGTGATTGAGGCTTATGCGCGTTTTCTGGATCTGACGGTTCAGCATTATGAAGCAACTGAAGCGACGCTGAAGCATAATGCTGATAACTTTGTATGAGACGTGGCTGGATCTGGCTTGTTTTTATAGCGTTAGTTTTATCTGGCTGCAGGCCTCCTGAATTGGATCAGGAGGCTTTTCTGGTTGATGAATGGCTGGATGCGTTAGAAGAGTGCTTTGGTGATCAAAGCGGGCAGGCGCGAGATCAATGGTTAGCAGGACTCGATACGACGGAGGATCGTCCCCTGACGCAGGAAGTCATGAGCATCACTTTAGCTAGAGCGCTAGGTGTCGAAGAAAGCAAAGCTACTTTTGCGAATGCTTCACAGTATGAACAGGCCAGTACGATTCAGACGATATTAGAGATGGGATATGTCGAATTGACAGATGGCAGCTTTGCGGGGGAAAAGGTGATTGATGAAAAGAGCGCGCTGGCGATCCTGGAAAGAGCGAATACGGATTATACCGCTCTGACTTTTCCTGAAACAGTCTTTGAGCCATCGTATGTACAGGAACCGATCCCTTCACCGGTCGCTTTTGAGGGAACAGAAGGAACACTTCCAAGGCCCTCATCCATTCAGGAAGAAGGCTTATATCAGGTAGAAGACCGTTTTTATTGGGTGGAGATGAGCGATGAGGCCGTTACCTATCGCCAGGCGGCTTTAGAGGAAGTCATTCAAAATCTTGAGCTGCAGACGACCTTCAGTCCCGATTTGAGTGCGGGGCTGCAGCTTGAAAATGACCAGGCAGTACCTAATACCACTGCGCAAGCCCTGTTTCAACCACAGATCACACCGCTCAAATCTCGCTATTTTGCTTTTTCAATTAAGGGCGTGGATGTTTCCGGTCATGTATCGAGTTCCAGCCTGGAAGTCACACTGGGCGGCGAAATCAATGGCTTTGACATTGAGGATACTTTTTCAATCAGCAATCTGAAAATTACGGCAGATGCCTCATTGAATCCTTTTGCCCGCCAGAATCTCTTATTGAGGGTGGATTATGAGATCGACAACGTGATCTCGGCGGGTCAAAGCAAGTCCAGTCAGGTAAGCTTGCAGGAGATGAAGGCTGAAGATCTAGAGACCATTCGTGCCCGCATTGAACAGGTGACCGGTCTGTCGTTCGTGCAAAATGAACTGGATATCGTCACTTTTGAATTTCCAATTCCTGGCACGCTTCAGACCATGCAGGTCGGTTTGAATCTGAAGCTTTACGTTGGGATCAGTGGTGAGGTCGGGCTGGCCTTTTCCAGCACACAAAGCCATGGGATCAAGGTTGTTGATGGCAAGGCACAGCGCATCCAGCATCATGAACATTCTCTTCAGCCCTATTTAGAAGGCAGTGCGGAATTGACTAGCGGTTTAAGTGTAGATCTGCGCGGATTTGGTTATCCATTGATTGATTTTGTTGCCGAAACCGGTGTTGGCGCGAGGGCAACGACAAAGGTACATTATGTCAATATGCGCGACCAGCTGGTCGATTCTCCAACCTATGAGGCTTCCTTAACGCAGTTAGAGGAGGTTGTTGCAGACTATCAGGGGAGCCAGGAAGCATTCATTGATCTGTGTGCTGACGTGGATCTCTATTGGCTGGTTCGCCTGCGTATCGGCAGTGCCTCAACGCTGGTCTCACGGTTCGGTTTATCGGGATCATGGACCCCAATCAAAAAGACGCTATCTTTGCTTCATTTAGAGAATCATCGCAATGTCGGCAGTTGTACCAGGGATTATACATTTTTGGAGGATGAACAGCTGCCGGAAGGTTTACATTTGTCAAGCCAGACCTTATCTTTACATCCAGGCCAGACCTCTTTGTTGACACTGAGTGATGCCAATGGTGCGGTGGCAGCAAGCTGGAGGTCAGATGATCCGACGATTGCCTCCGTTTCTTCTGAGGGATTAGTGACGGCGCATCAATCCGGTATTACAGTGATCAAGGCCACGAGTCCATCCGGTCTGACACTCAGCTGTGTTGTTTATATTCCAGAAGAGTCAGAAGTAGAGTTCAGTCCGCTGAACGCTGCTTCTTTTTTCATAATTTACGAGATATGACATATAAAACAATGAGGGGGTGGCGATATGACAAAAGCGCGATGGTTTGGACTGATTGTTTTGATCATTGTCAGTACAGGCATCCTGATGGTCTATAGTTCCAGTCATATTTGGGCTGCCTATAAGTTTAATGATGCTTTTTACTATCTGAAAAGACAGCTTTTATTTGGTGTGCTGGGATTGGTGATGATGCTTGTTTTTGCCCGCTTGGATTATCATTGGTATTTTCGTTATCGCAAGCTCATCCTTATGATCGGTTTTCTATTATTAGGTCTCGTTCTGATGCCGGGAGTCGGCAGTGTGCGTGGTGGCTCACGCTCCTGGTTTGGCTTGGGGCCGCTGTCCTTTCAGCCGTCAGAACTGTTCAAAGTCGCGATCATCATCTATATGGCACATTATCTTGGCAAACATTATACTGCAACGCGCAAACTGAAGACGATGCTCTTACCGTTATTATTGATGATGGGCGGTTTTCTTTTGATCATGTGTCAGCCCGATTTCGGGACAGGCTGTGTGATGGCCCTAAGTGTGATCATGATGATCATGGTGACTGCTTTTCCTTTCAAGTATTTTCTTTGGCTGGCAGGCATCGGGGTGTTAGGGGTGGGGATCCTGATTCTTTCAGCGCCTTATCGTCTGGCACGCATCACGGCGTATCTTGATCCCTTCAGCGATCCGCTGGGGAGTGGTTTTCAGATGATCCAGTCGCTTTATGCCATTGGACCGGGTGGGCTTGTGGGTGTGGGCTTTGATCAAAGCTTTCAAAAACATTTCTATTTGCCTGAACCGCAGACCGATTTCATTTTTGCGATTTTCTGTGAAGAATTTGGTTTTCTCGGTGGTGTCATTCTGATCGGTTTATTTGGTCTGTTGCTTTATTTAGGCGTGCGGATCGCTTTAACGGCACCCGATAGTGAAGGCAGTTTTTTAGGAATTGGGATCATCGGAATGATTGCAATTCAGATCATGATCAATCTGGGAGTGGTTGTCGGTTTGCTGCCGGTCACCGGTATTACTTTGCCGTTTATGAGCTACGGCGGTTCGAGTCTGGTGATTTTAATGTCGGCCAGTGGGATCATCATGAATATTGCCAGACGTTCTCAGGCGTGATTTGCTTATCAAAATAAGTTCATTTTAAGCGCTGATTATGCTATAATGGCATTCAGGGAGTGAGATAAATGCGAGTTATTTTTGGAACGGGCGGAACCGGTGGCCATTTGTATCCGGCTTTAGCCCTTGCGTCATATATTCAAAAACAGGATCCCACCAGTGAATTTCTCTTTGTCGGGACGCCCAATCATCTAGAGGCAACGGTTGTTCCGGCGCGAGGATATGCTTTTGAGGCAATGGATCTTCAGGGGTTGGCTGGATCTCCGATCAAAAAGGCCAAAGCACTGCTGAAGTTTGTGGGTTCTTTAAATAAATCGAAGAAGATCATTCGGAAGTTTAAACCGGATATTGTTGTTGGTTTTGGCGGCTATGTGAGTTCGTCTATTGTATTAGCGGCAAGCAAGCAGCATATTCCAACGTTGATACATGAACAGAATTCAATTGTTGGCTTAGCCAATCGCATGCTGATCAAGCATGTGGATGCCATTGTGGCATGTTATGAGAAAGCCATGGAAAGCTTTCCTAAAGAAAAGACGTATTTATTAGGAAATCCGCGTGCCAGTGAAGTGGTAGAGATGACACTGACTGATCGGCGTGCCAGCTATGGCTTAGCCAAGGATCAGCCTTTTGTCCTGATCGTCATGGGCAGTCTCGGTTCATCTTCAGTGAATCGGGTCATTGAAGAAGCGATGGGACAGTTTGCCTCTAAGCCTTATGAGGTCGTTTTTGTGACTGGCGAAAAACAGTACGATCGGGTCATGCGCGAAGTGGAAGAGGTCAGTTCTCAGGTCAAGATCGTTCCGTATGTGGATGATCTGCCTGGACTGATGCAGTATGCCAGTCTGGTGGTTTCCCGGGCCGGAGCTTCAACGCTGGCTGAAATCACGTCCTTAGGTGTTCCGGCGTTATTGATCCCTAGTCCATATGTTGCCAGCAACCATCAGGAATACAATGCGCGTGAGCTATGTGATCAGGGCGCAGCCTGTATGATCCTGGAAAGAGAGCTGCAGCCGGATCGTTTAGTACAGACGATCGATGCCCTGCTCTACGATAAACAAAAGCTTGATGATATGCGCCAGAGGGCGAAGGCTTTAGGCAAACCGCAGGCATCACATGATATTTATGATCTAATGTTGAAAGTCATTCAAAGCAGGTGAGAAGATGGAATACAAAAAAGTAGTCGACGATTTACAACAACTCAATTTGGGGACCATTCTGGAAAATGAACCGCTCTATAAGCACACGACTTACAAAGTCGGTGGGCCTTGTCGCATTTTTATCAAGGTCTTTAATGTAGAGTGTTTGAAGCAATTACTGCATTATATCGCCAGACATCATATTCCTTTTATGGTGATCGGAAAAGGCAGTAACTTGCTTTTTTCAGATCGTGAGTATCGCGGAATCATTATTTCTTTAAATGATTATTTTACGGATATTCGTGTCAATGGTGAATATATGATTGCTCAGGCAGGTGTTAGTCTGATCAAGCTGAGCAATGATGCCTGCAAGTATGCCTTGTCCGGACTGGAGTTTTGCGGTGGCATTCCGGGCAGCATCGGCGGGGCGATCTTTATGAATGCGGGGGCCTATCTTAGCGAGATGAGTCGGGTCGTGGAAGAGGTGACGATCCTGGATGAGCACTATGAGGTCCGTGTGCTCAGCAACGCAGAAATGGCTTTTTCCTATCGCCGCTCTATTCTTCAGTCACATCCGAAGTGGATCGTTCTGGAAGTCAAGCTGCACCTCAAATCCGCTGATCGCAGCAAGATCCGTCAGCTAATGGATCATCGTAAAGAAAAAAGAATGGCAACGCAGCCCTGGAATTTACCAAGTGCAGGGTCAGTGTTCCGCAATCCGGAAAAGATACCGGCCTGGCAATGCATCGATGAATGCGGCTTAAGGGGATATGAGATCGGCGGGGCGCAGATTTCCCCGAAGCATTCTAACTTTATTGTGAATAACGGATATGCGAGTGCCAGGGATATTCTGGATCTGATCGAATTAGCCCGTACGCGGGTCTATGAACGGTTTGGGATCAGGCTGCATACGGAAGTCAGGCTGGTGAACTGGCAGGATGACTAGACGTTTAAAAAGACCTCATTTATTGAAAAAGAAGAAAAAAACAGCCTCTCGGCCAAAAACAACAGAAGTTCATTACAATGAACATGATTACAATCAGACCGGTATTCTGTATCGAAAAAGTAAAAAAAGACGCTTGAAAAAAAGATTCAAGCGACTGATGGTCCTGTTGGTGATCCTGCTTGTGATCGGTTTCTTTGCATCGCCGCTTTCGCGCGTCAATCAGCTTTCGGTCAGCGGTAATCATTATCTGACCAGCGAAGCCATCCTGCAGGCAGCCGGTGTCAGCCCGGCAGATGTGACTTTGCTTGTCAATACCGATCAGCTGGAAGAAAAGCTGAAATCATCGAGCTTTATTTTAGATTGTCAAGTCTCCAAAGGACTGTTTAACGGGGTCACGATCTCTGTTACGGAAAGACCGGTGATTGCCTATGAACAGACAGAAAATGGTCTAGTCATCGTGGATGATGTCGGAAATTATATGACTGTCGATGGCAGTTATTTACAGGAAGTCATCGATCAGCCGCGCCTGCTTTCCTTTGAACATGACGAACGCTTCAGCCAGTTCTGTAAGAACTTCAGTCAGCTGGATAGCTCCGTGCGTTCGATGATGTCAGATATCACCTATGCACCAGAAGATCCTTATGATATGGAACGGATTCAGATCAATATGAATGATGGAAAAGTCTTTTATGCGCGTATTGATGAGATGCTTAGCGGATTGAAATATTATAATCAAATTATGACGAGTGAGCCAGATGGCTGTATCTATGATATTAATGGCAATAAAGTCTATGTAGGTGTCTGTCAGGAGTAAAAAAAATACAAAATCGTCGCCTGTTGCGATTTAAAAGTGTTTTCTTATTTGACGTTTTATGATATGATATTGTTAAGTGTTAGTGAAAGGAGTTTTGAAGATGAAAGAGATTTATGCCAGTCTTGATCTTGGAAGCTCAACTATCAAACTTGTCGTGGGGGAATTGCTGAATACAAACATTAATGTGCTGTTTGCGAAGATGATTCCATCCAAGGGGATTCAAAAGGGCAAAATTATGGATGAGGCAGCTTTGTCGCAGGCAATCATGGGTATTGTCCGCGAGGCAGAAGCAGAGCTAGACACCAAGATTACAAGTGTGCTTCTCAATATTCCAACCTATCACACACGGTTATATCAAAATCAAGGCAGTTGTGTTGTTTCAGGGAACAATTCGAAAATTGACGAATCCCATGTGATGAAAGCGTTGAATAACGCCACACGCTTTGAAAAATCTGACAAAGAAGCGGTAGTTTCTGTCGTACCGGTCAATTATTATTACGGGACGACAAGTTCCCCGGACGCACCCATTGGAAAAATGGCCACAAGTCTAAAAGTGGATGCCTTAATTATTACGACGACCAAGAAATTACTGTATGCTTATGTTCGCTGTGTGGAACGGGCAGGTCTATCGGTCATTGATATTTGTATCAATGCGTATAGCTGCGCCAAGGAAGCCTTTGACGAGGTGTATTTAAGGGAAGGCGCAATCTTGATCGATATCGGATATAAAACAACCGGAATTTCATTTTTTGAAGATGGTTATCTGAAATTTTTGACCAATGTTCCTATGGGCGGTCATCATCTGACCAAGAAGGTGGCGACAGCCTGGGAAATTCCAATGGCCAAGGCTGAAACATATAAAGTAAAGTATGGCACATGCAACACATTGCTCAGTGATGAGGATGTCATTCATGTGACATATAAGGCAAAAGATGTCATCAATCGCACCCAGAAGGATTTGGCGATCCTCTTAAGCGAGGGAGTCGAAGAATTGATGAAGGCTGTTCGCGATCAGATCGTGATGATCAATAACGGTCGACGGTATGAAGTCGTCATTGTCGGCGGCGGTGGTGAACTCGAAAATATCGAAGATGTAGCCAGTCGTATTCTGGAAACACCTGTGCGTACATATCGCCCGGAGACGATTGGGGCGAGATACATGGCCTATACCGCAAATTTAGGACTGATCTATTATCTGTCAGACCGTTCGAAGATTTTCGGTAAACAGGCACCATCGATGACGCTCCCTGATGTGAGCCATACGATGTCAGCACGGTTTAAAGGACTGACGAAAACAAGTTCTTTAAATAAACACGATAAGAAGATTTCTAAAGTATTGGATGCTCTCTTTTCGGAAGAAGAATAATTTGGATATAAAGTGAGGTAAATGGAAATGATGGACGCAGGACAATATGTACAAGTTGCAAAAATTAAAGTAATTGGTGTTGGCGGTGGCGGATGCAACGCTGTCGCACGCATGGTTGAAGAAGGTGTGCAGGGAGTTGAGTTTTATGTAGCCAACACAGATGCCCAAATCTTAAATGGGACAAAGGTACAAAACAAAATTGTTTTAGGTAAAGATCTGACCAAAGGTCTGGGTGCCGGCGGAGATCCTGAAATTGGTCGCAAAGCTGCCCAGGAATCAGAAGAAGAGATTCGCGATGCCTTAAAAGATTCTGACATGGTGTTTGTTGCTGCTGGTATGGGTGGTGGAACCGGTACTGGTGCAGCACCTGTCATTGCGAAGATTGCAAAGGATCTAGGTGCTTTAACAGTGGGTGTTGTGACAAAGCCATTCACTTTTGAAGGACCACGTCGTTTGAATCAGGCTTTTGAAGGTTTGAAAGAATTAGCGGCGAATGTCGATTCAATTATTGTTGTATCAAATGACCGTCTGCTGGAAGTTATTGGCGGTCGTCCATTAAAAGAATCATTCCGTGAAGCAGATAATGTGCTTCGTCAAGGTGTTCAGACGATTACCGATTTGATTGCAGTTCCTGCATTCATCAACCTTGACTTTGCAGACGTACGTTCTGTAATGTCAGGTAAAGGCAGTGCTTTGATTGGTATTGGTATGGCTCGCGGTGAAAACAAAGCGGAAGAAGCTGCAACACGTGCAATCTCCAGTCCATTATTGGAAGTTTCCATTGAAGGTGCACGTGATGCTATCATCAACGTTACCGGTGGTGAAAATATTTCACTGTTTGATGCGAACCGTGCTGTTGAAGTCATTCGTGAAGCTGTGGGGAATGATATCAATACGATCTTCGGTATCGCCATCAATGAAAATCTTGATGACGACATGATCGTTACTGTCATTGCTACAGGCTTTGAAGAAAGTGACGCTCAGGTGATCCAGAGTACGGGCGCACAGCCAAAACCTGCGCAGAAATCTGCAACCGCTTCTAAATTCGAAGCTGCCAGCCGTGTGACTGCACCAAGCAGCCGCGCTGTTGTGGATGATGATGACGATGAAGATGGAACGATTCCAGTCTTCTTACAAAATCGTAAACTTTAATGAAATGGCCACTTGTTTGAGTGGCTTTTTTTGTGCGCTGATGCAGGTGAATATCTGACAGTTTTTTTAGTTTGAGAATGATACAATCAAAATGGGTGGTGGCAATGCGTATCTATTTAGATCTGGTCATTCTGATCAACGGTTGGATCATGCTGTTGACGTCGCTGTCAGTTGCTTTACTGCGCTCGCAAAGCATCCGCAAGTCGCGTCTGGCTGTCGGAACAGTCTTCATGAGCCTTTATTGCTTCAGTATTTATCTGTCTAAAGGACAATGGATAGGCTATATTCTGATGATCATGGCGGTGATTGCTTTCTATCGCTTGCGGCCATGGCTGACCAGTGTGATCCTCTTTGTAGTGATTCACACGACTTATTTGTATTCACTGGGACTCATTTCACCACAATGTGACATTCGTTACCATATCTTTCTTATTCCTACAACATTTTCCTGGCTGATCAGTTTTGTTTTTGGTACTTTGATCATCATTCTCTATGTTCAGTATTTCCATCAGTTATCCAAGCATCAGCGGATGGCAGGCTATCACCGTCGCATATGGTTGAAAACAGCTAACCAGACATTGGAACTAACGGGTTACTACGATAGTGGGAACCAGGCTGAATATGCAGGGCTTCCGATCGTTTTTCTAAAACCGGGCCTACTGATGACAGCGAGACACGAACAAGTTGTCATGCGCCTTCATGGCTGTGAAAAAGTCGTGATGGTCCCTGCTGAGCTGTCCTTTGATGGGCAAAGATGGCAATGGGTCTATGCAGGGGTCATGCCGGATCTTGATATGGAGAATGTTGATGTGCTGTTGAATGTGCATACGACAGGAGGTTAAAATATGCGCTTGTTCTATTGGATTCTTTCTTTATTTAGACGCTCAAAACCATGTTACTATGTCAGCAAGAATGACGTTTTGCCTAGTCCGCTCTCGCGTGAGGAGGAGCGAAGCTATCTGGAGGCTTTGCAGGCGGGCTCAATGGAGGCCAGGGACCGTTTGATTGAACATAATTTACGTTTAGTGGTTTATGTGGCTAAAAAGTACGATCATTCGGCCAATGCCAGCCTGGAGGATCTTGTCAGTATTGGTTCGATCGGTTTGGTCAAAGCGATCAATACGTTTAAACTGGATAAAAACATCAAATTGGCCACGTATGCTTCACGCTGTATTGAAAACGAGATCCTCATGTTCTTGCGCAAGAACAATAAACTGAAACTGGAAGTCTCTTTGGATGAACCTTTGAATGTTGATTATGATGGGAACGAACTGCTGCTTGGCGATATCATCGGAACAGAGGATGACCTTGTCAACAAGGAGATTGAAAATCATGAACAGAAGTTGGCGATGTATCGGGCTTTGAATGATCTAAGTCCACGTGAACGTCAGATCCTGGTCATGCGTTATGGTCTTGATGGGCAGGATGAACTGACGCAGAAGGACGTTGCAGATCATTTGGGTATCTCGCAATCCTATATTTCGCGTTTAGAGAAGAAAATTATTCGTAAATTACGTAATAAGCTGAATCATCAAACGGTTTAGACTGGTAAAATCAAACAGCATAAAAGTCTGACAAAGCGGTCACACTGTGGATGAGGTGAAAATATGTCAAAATATAAAGTTGACATTTGCCGCATCCAGACATCGCGCTTGCAGGTGCTCTCCAGTGCCGAAATGACAGAATTGCTACAGGCTTATCATCGTGCTCCCAACGATGAACTGAAAGAAAAGATGGTCATGGGAAATTTGAAGCTGGTCCTTTCTTTAGTGCAGCGTTTCAGTCAAAGAAAGGAAAATATGGATGATCTGTTTCAGGTGGGCTGTGTTGGTCTGGTAAAGGCCATCGATAACTTTAATGTCGATCTGCAGGTTCAGTTTTCAACGTATGCCGTTCCGCTAATCCTGGGTGAAATGAAACGCTATTTACGTGAGATCTCTTTATTGAAGGTTTCCCGTTATCTGCGTGATCTGGCATATCATGCAGGAAAATTGAAGGAAGCCTATGTTAGTCAGTATCAAAAGGAACCGGATCATGCTTATCTGGCAGAAGCCTTGCAGGTTCCTCTAACTGATCTGGAGGAAGCACTGAACAGCCAGCAGGGATTAGCCAGTCTGTCTGATCCCGTTAATGGTAAAGACGGCGACCAACTGACACTGGCTGATCAGATAGCCGATCAAATGGCCGATCCGGGCCATATGCAGGATCATATCGCCCTTCAGGCAGCACTGGAAAAGCTGGAACCAAGGGAGCGATATCTAGTCTTACAGCGCTATTATGAAGGCAGGACACAGCTTGAACTGGCTGAAGAACTCTATATCTCGCAAGCCCAGGTTTCGCGATTGGAAAAGGCTGCTTTAGCACATTTAAGACATTTTTTATGAATCCTGGACATATAAATGTAGGGGTGATGTCACATGCGCTTTAGCAGTTTACAATGCAAAGATGTCATTAATGTCAATGACGGATCGAAGCTTGGCTATGTGAATGATGTTGAGATGGATGATGCCTGTTTATGTATCACTTGTTTAGTCATCTGTCGGTCTTCTTTGATGGATTATATTAAATTCTTTCATGGCAATCAGGAAATGGTTTTGTCGATGAGTCAGGTAGTGAGCATTGGTGAAGATGTGATTTTAGTCAATATCTAAGTGAAAGATTCCCTGCTTTCTGTTATACTTAAGGAAAGGAGGAATCGTTTTATGTATCTTGCATTAGATATTGGTGGTACATTTGTGAAATATGCCTGGATGGAGAAAGATGGGACCATGCTTAACCAGGGACAGATTGCCACGATAACGGATGACCTGGAAGCTTTTTATGCGTCCTTACTTCCGATAGCTGCTCAACATACGCTTCAGGGAATAGCCATCAGCAGTCCGGGTGTCATTGACAGTCAGAGCGGCCTGATCCGTGTTGTCACCTTGATTCCCTGCTTGAATGGTGTCAATATCAAAAAAGATCTGGAGGCGCGACTAGGTGTACCGGTCAGTGTAGAGAACGACGCAAAATGCGCTGCCTTGGCAGAATTGTGGAAAGGCGCTGTGCAATCTTATCCTACCAGTTTGATTACGGTGCTGGGAAGCGGGATCGGTGGGGCTGTCATTATTGATGGCAAGCTCTATAAAGGTCTGCGCAGTAAAGCGGGAGAAATCGGTACGATTCTTTGTGATTTTGATCCGGGCACGCAAAAAGCAGTCACTTTTGGCCGGAAGAACTCAGCTGTCTGGTTGGTGCGCGATATGGCCAAGGCGCTGGGATTAGATCATGAAGACGGAAGAGAGATCTTTGAATATGTGAAACAACAAGATCCTCGGGTCTATCCGCTGTTTGAAGAATACTGCTGGAACCTGGCGATGGTTCTTTTCAACATTGATTATGTTCTTGACCTGGACTGTATTGCCCTGGGTGGGGGGATCAGTGCCCAGGATATCCTGATTGAAAAAGTACAGGAATGCTTTATGCAGCTGCGCAGTCAGTATAAGGAAGATGATCATGATCCTGTGATCGTCCGCTGTGCTTTTAAAAATGAAGCCAACCTGTTAGGAGCAATGTATCATTTTTTACAATCAACCAAGATGGCTTAGGCCATCTTTTTTTGAGGCATATCCATTGACAATCCAGTATATTTGAATTATGATATTACTGTACCCTAGGGGGTAGGGTTAGGAGTGAAAAGATGAAAGAAAAAATGAAAATTGAAGGCATGACTTGTAGTGCCTGTCAGGCGCACGTGGAAAAAAGCGTCCGTGCACTGGATGGGGTCATTGAAGCCAATGTCAATCTTCTCTTGAATACCATGAATGTGGAATATGATGAACAGAAAGTGAGTGAGCAGGATATCATTCGCGCTGTTGAGAGCGGTGGCTACGGTGCCTGTCCGATCAATCCGGAGACATCCGCTGCGCCAGCCAAAACGCGTCCGACAGAAAAGCTTGAGGAGGAAGCGAAACATCTCAAGCAGCGTCTATGGGCTTCGATCATTTTACTGTTGATATTGATGTACATTTCCATGGGACATATGTTCGGATTCCCACTGCCATGGTTCTTAGAAGGCACACAGAATGCGATTGCCTTTGCTTTTACACAATTTCTGATTGCCTCAGTGATATTATTAATTCAAAAGCATTACTTTATTAATGGGTTTAAGGCACTTTATCATCGCGCTGCCAATATGGATTCACTCATTGCTGTAGGTGCAGGCGCCTCTTATCTATATGGTATCTTTGCCATTTATATGATTGGTTATGGCCTCGGTCATGGGGATCTGGTATTGGCCCATCATTATCAGATGGATCTCTATTTTGAATCAGCGGCGATGATTGTGACGCTGATTTCTGTAGGTAAATATCTGGAGTCGCGTTCGAAAGGGAAAACTTCTGATGCCATCAGCCGTCTGATGGAACTAGCGCCGGATACTGCGATCATCGTGCGTGATGGCGAGGAAATGGAAGTCTCTTTACAGGAAGTTCGCAAAGGGGATCATGTGATCGTCAGATCAGGTGGACGGATACCGGTGGATGGGATTGTGCTGGAAGGAGAAGGCTATGTCGATGAATCGGCATTGACTGGCGAGAGCATTCCGGTCAAAAAGAAGACGGGTGACAAACTGATGAGTGCCACGCTTCTCAATAATGGACATATGGTCTATGAAGCAACGCATGTCGGGGAAGATACGACGCTTTCGAAGATCATTAATCTGGTAGAGGAAGCCAGTGCCTCAAAAGCACCGATCTCCCGTTTGGCGGATAAGGTCAGCGCCGTCTTTGTGCCAGCGGTCATGACCATTGCCCTGCTGACTTTTGTCATCTGGTTATTATTAGGTCAGGAGTTTAGTTTTGCCCTTTCGATGGGAATTTCAGTCTTAGTCATCTCCTGTCCGTGTGCATTAGGCTTAGCGACACCGACAGCCATCATGGTGGGAACAGGTAAAGGGGCAGAAAATGGGATCTTGATCAAATCGGCCGAGAGCCTGGAAATTGCGCATGAAGTCGATACGATCATCTTTGATAAGACCGGAACCATTACTTATGGACGTCCGAATGTCATTCGTATCGAAAGTGAAATGGATCATCAGGAATTATTGCGTTTGGCTGCATCACTGGAGACCATTTCGGATCATCCTTTAGCGAAAGCCGTATTGCGCAGGGCAAAGGGATTGACCCTGGAGCCAGTGAGGTATGCGGAAAATCTCATTGGTAAAGGGTTATATGGTGAGGTTTCCGGCCATCAGGTAGCTATCGGTAATGAGAGTCTGATGAAACATCTGCATATCGCGTTAAAGGATGCACGCAACCATGTTGATGCCATGGCTGATGAGGCCTTAACACCATTGATCGTTGCGATTGACGGAGAAATCAAAGGGTATATCGGTATTGCTGATGAAATTAAAGCGTCCAGCCTGGAGGCGATTGCACGCTTAAAAGAAATGGGTATTCATCTGATGATGCTGACGGGCGATCATCAGAAAAATGCAATGGCCCTGCAAAAGAAATTAGGTTTGGATAAGGTCGTTGCTGAGGTGCTGCCTCAGGATAAGGAACAAGTTGTTTCTTCATTGGTAAAAGAAGGCCATCGGGTCATGATGGTCGGGGATGGTATCAACGATGCGCCGGCACTGACCTCAGCTTCAGTAGGTGTGGCCATTGGAGCCGGCAGCGATATTGCCATCGATTCCGCGGATATCATTCTGATCCGCAATGATCTGCGCGATGTGGTTTCAGCCATTGAGCTGAGTCGAAAGGTCATTGTCAATATCAAGGAAAATCTGTTTTGGGCCTTTATTTATAACATCATTGGTATTCCGCTAGCTGCCGGTGTGTTCTATTATTTAAATGGCTGGCGTCTGACGCCAATGTTTGGAGCTGCCGCGATGAGCCTATCCTCTTTCTGTGTTGTATCCAATGCATTGCGTTTACGTTTCTTTAAGCCGAGTTTAGCACATACGTCATCTTCTGTTCATGAAGAGACGCTAGAATTGAATCAGAAGGAAGTCGAAGAGGAGGAAAAGAAAATGCAGAAAACCATTCAAGTAGAAGGCATGATGTGTCAGCATTGTGTGGCGCATGTCAAGAATGCTTTAGAAAAGATCCCAGGCGTACAGGCTGAGGTCAGCTTAGAAAAAAAACAGGCAGTCGTGACAATGGATACACCTGTTGCTGATGAAACATTCGCACAAGCGATTCATGATGCCGGTTACGAATGTAAAGGAATTGCCTAAGATGCAGGCAGATGTAAAAAAAATGCGCCGCTTGCTGAGAACGGCACAGGGTCAGATTGACGGTATCTTGAAGATGATGGATGAGGATCGTTATTGTGTAGATATTTCGAATCAGCTGCTCAGTGTGGAGGCCATCATCCGTAAGGCCAATAAGCTTGTCTTGCAGGAACATCTGATGCACTGTGTGAAAAACGCAGCGGACACTGAAGAGCTTTCTGAAAAAATGGATGAGCTCGTCAAAATTTTAGATCGAATGTAAAAAAGCGCGTAGGCGCTTTTTTTATTGATCGATGCACGCAGCTAGTCCTTTACGATCAATAATCACGATCTTGCGATAAGCTTGTTTAAGCAAGCCCCTGTTCGCAAAATCATTCATGATCTTTGTTACCGTGACCCGGCTCAGGCCGGTTAGCAGCGCAATTTCTTCATGGGTAAAGGGAATAACGGGCTGCTTTTGTTCCAAAAGGAAGGCAGCGATCTTTTCATGACGATCATAAAAATAGGCTTTTTTGATCAGATTTGTTAAATAGTCGTTAGTGGAAGAGAGCAGCTGCATGATCGTTAACGTCAGTTCCTTAGACTCTAAAATCAGAGGGTAGAGCGTTTCAAGCTGACAGCAGACCAGTTGGGTCTTTTCAATGGCGCTGACACAGACAGGCCGATTGGTATTTTGCAGGAAAGAAGATTCTCCAAAGATGCGGCCTTTGCCCAAGATATCAAATGTGATCTCGTGGCCATCTTTGGAGACGAGGAAGATGCGCACCCGACCTGCCAAGATGAGGTATAACTGATGACTGTTTTCTTCCTGCATATAGATGATCTCCCCAGGTTGATAGTGCATCTTGGTACCTGTAGAAGTGAAGTAGTGAAACAGGTTCTCTGAAATTTCCATGAAAATCGCCTCTTTTTACATCATTGTAATCTATGTTACATTCTTTGGGGGAAAAATGTGATATCTTAGCTACTGAGGTGAGCAAGATGAAAGAAAAAATCTTAAAAATTGGTGGTATTTTACTGGGGAATGCCCTCGTTGCTTTTGGAATCAGTACACTTGTTTTAGAAAATGACCTGATCTCAGGGGGCGTCACGGGAATCGGCATTGCCGTTCACTATTTTACAGGAATCAATATTTCTCTGTTGGTGGCAATCTTGAATATTGCCCTTTTCCTGATGGGCTGGATCTTTTTAGGCAAACGCTTTGCCTTCTCAACACTGATCTCAACCTTTGCTTTTCCTGTGCTGCTGGAGTTTTTCAATACGCAGGCGATCTTTCATCATTATTGTGATGATCTGTTGCTTGCGGTCATTCTGGCAGGCTGCTTTATAGGTGTAGGCAGTGGCTTGATGATTCGTTGTGGGGCTTCCTCCGGGGGCATGGACATCATTGCCATCATCTTAAATCGTTATTATGCGATCCCGGTTTACTTAATGGTCAATGTGTTTGATTTCTCCATTCTTTGCCTGCAGGCAACATTTAGTGCGACAACAACGATCATCTATAGTATTGTCATGGTTTTTGTTACCTCGTTTATGCTGAATAAGACATTGACCAAAGGGACAAAAGTGGTTCAGCTGACCATCATCAGTGATGCGCATGAAGCCATCAAAAAGATGATCCTGCAGGACATGGATGCTGGGGTAACGGCCTTATACAGTGAAAAAGGGTATAGCGACAATCCAACGAAAGTGTTGATGACCATCATCCCGCCAAGAAAGCTCAATCCGCTCAAAGAAAGAATCAAAGCTTTGGATCCTGAAGCTTTTCTAGTTGTGGCAGCGGTCGATGAGGTCAATGGACGAGGCTATACCCTGGTAAGACAGGATCAGTAGGAATTAGGTATGTTGAGTCTGGTGACGATAGAGATAGCGGTTGGAAAAATAGCGCATGATACGGATAAGCACAAACGCCAGCCCAGCCAGGATCGTTAGGTAGAGGGTACAGCGCCAATCCAGCTGCACCATCTCGAAAAATTCATGGAATAGAAGGAATCCCACAATGATGGCGATGCTCAAAGTGGTAAAGATGAAACGGCGATAATGACTGACGAGTGGATAAATTTCCTTTTGGACAAGCATCGTGCATAAGGCTGTCAGAAGGACGCACATCGTTGAGCGAACTTCCTGGCTGTAACCAAAATAATGGGTAAAGAGGGTCACGAAAGTGATCTCACAGAAGACAGCGAGTGCCCCTGGCAAAGCCTTAGCCAGGACATTAGTATAGAAGTCTCCTTTGACTAGCGTGTAATCCCGTTCCAAAGTTAAGAAGAAGGAAGGGATCCCGACAGCTAAAGTGCTGACGAAAGTGAGCTGAATAGGAACAAAAGGATAGGCGACACCAACCACCAGCGTCATAAAGCTGAGGATGATCGAGAAAATGGTCTTGACCAGAAAGAGCGAAGCTGCATTCTGAATATGATGAATGACCTTGCGTCCTTCAGAAAGAACATGGGGAAGGTGGGCAAAGTTTGAATCCAGTAAGACGATATTACTGATTTCTTTAGCGGCATCGCTTCCTTCGGCCATGGCAATCGAGCAGTCCGCTGCCTTCAGGGCCATGACATCGTTGACTCCGTCCCCGGTCATACCTACTGTATGTCCCTGTTTCTGCAATGCCTGGATGATTTCGCGCTTTTGCAGTGGTGTCACACGGCCAAAGATCGTGTATTGCTGGACGGCCTGTTCTATGGCTTCAGGAGTGGTCAGGGTACTGGCATCGACATAATTGGCATAATCAGCTAAGCCAGCTTTTTTTGCAATCAGAGAGACGGTTTGTGGATGATCACCTGAGATGATGCGCAGATCGACGCCCTGTTCTTCAAAGTAAGTTAAGGTCTCACTGGCATTTTCACGAATCACATCACTGATGATGATGAGGGCCAGTGGTTTGAGATCATCTGGCAGCTGTTCACTTTTCTTTGCAGAGCTTGCCAGCATCAGGACACGCTTACCATCCCTTGTATAACGGCTGATATGTTCCTCAAAGGCCGCCAAACGTTGGCTGAACAGTCTTTCAGGAGCACCCAGATAATAGCTTTGTGTAGCAAAGATGACCGCACTGTATTTACGCTCCGAAGAGAAGGGAATAGCTTTTTCGAAAGGAATGGGATTGACCCCAAAATGTTCTTTTAAGGCCAGGTTGGTGGCATTATCATCTTTGAGTGCGCCAAGGATACCGGGCATTAATGTTTCGGCATTGACCGTTTCATCAATGGGAATGACCTTATCAACACTCATTCGACCTTCTGTCAATGTCCCGGTCTTATCCAGACAGAGGACATCGACATGGGCAAGGGTCTCAATGCAGAATAGATCATGAATCAAGGTGTTCTGCCTTGCCAGATTGATGGCACCGATCGCTAAAGCAATACTTGTCAGCAGGACCAGCCCTTCAGGGATCATACCGGATACACTGGCAACCGTACCGATGATCGCATCGCTGTAGCTGAGATCCTGAAAGAAGTACTGAGTGATAAAAAGGAGTACGCCTAAAGGAACTAATAGCATACTGACTGTTTTTAAAATATGATTGATAGAATCTTCTAACATGGACTTCTGTTTATGACGGGTTTTGGCAGCCAGCATGATCTTACTGGAGATATTGTCCTTACCGACATGAATGACGGTTGTCACGGCGGTGCCGGAAATCACGTAACTGCCTGAATAAAGGGGATCACCTGGTTTTTTTTCAATGATGTCGGCCTCCCCGGTCAAATGGGATTCATTGACCTCCAGATATCCTTCCACGACGGTGCTGTCAGCAACGATCTGGTTGCCTGATTTCAGGCAGACATAATCCCCTAAAACAATATCGCGGTGACTGATGGGCTCGATTTTTCCATCACGAATCACCTGTACCTTGCTTTCTGAAATGAGTGCGAGATGGTCCAGCGTGAGCTTCGCTTTGATCTCCTGAAAAATCCCGATGGCTAGATTACACAAAGCGACACCAACAAACATCAGGTTTTTTAACTGACCGGAACTCAATACCAGTAAAGCCAGAATAAAGATGATCAAGTTGAAAAATGTACATGTATTTTTTACGATGATACGCAAGATCGTATCTTCATTAGGATCGTCCAAATGATTGGTCAGTCCTTTTTCTTTTAAGGCCTTGACCTCAGTCTGTGAGAGGCCATTGTAGTGTTGTTCTGGATTTATCATAGAAAGCCTCCTTACTTAATTCATTTTAGCTTAAATGTAAGGGTATGTCAATTTTAGGGATGAAAAACCCTGGTTTTGTCAGAAAGGGGATCAAAGCAGGGGCTTGGCTTTGGACTTTGATGATGGTTTAGGCTGAATTCGTGCAAAGCGTCAACTTTTCATTGTTTTTGATTCCCATTTGAATTAGAATAAAGAGTAGTGGCAAAATATCCTGTCAGGGATATCAAAGGAGGAGCTAAAATGAATGATAAGATGAAGGGTGGCATCTATGGATTGCTGGTGGGGGATGCTTTGGCGACACCTTATGAATTTCGTAGTCCAGAATATATGCAGAACCTTTTAAATATTGATATGATCCCGCCGCACAATCATCAGCGGACGTATAAAGAAGCAAAGGTGGGTTCCTGGTCTGATGAAGGCGCAATGATGCTCTGTATGCTCAATAGTCTGACGATTGCGCATGGCTTCAGAGCGGATGTTTATATGAAGCAGTTACTGGCTTACCGTACGCAGGGACTATTTGCTGTTGATCATGTGGTTTTTGGCTGTTCACGGCAATTTGAGCAGGTGATGAAGGCTTATCAGGAAGGAACCAAGGTCTATTCATGTGCTGATGTGAACCCGAAATGCCGGGATGCCAGTGCGCTCTCTCGTACCTTGCCTTTGGCACTTTATCTAACGCAAAATCAGGCTGACGCTAAAGATTTTATCAAGTACGGGCATGCACAGACCCTGCTGACTCATCAGCAGTTAGTGGCAGGTATCTGCAGCACCATCTATATGCAGTGGGCACGTAATATTTATTTGCAGGTCAAAAATCCGTTTGTACGTGCGCTACATACTTTACTGGAGCTTTATAATGAAGAATGCCGTGAGATCATTGCTCAGCAGATCATCCGACGTCAGGGTGTGACCCCACTGAACGATGTGGTGACCTGCCTTATGGATGCTTATACGATCGTAGATAAAGCGGAAAACTATCATGATGCAGTGATGACTGCAATCAAGAAAGGCAATCAGACCACCGCACTGGCCAGTGCGGTTGGCGGGATCGCCGGTATCAAGTTCGGTTATCAGGATATTCCGACTGGTTGGCTCAATCTCTTGCGTGAACGCGACACGATTGAAAATCTGATTAAAAAATATGATATGGAATGTGTTGAAAAATAACCTGATCAAAACACTGGAGACGTCTTTTAGGAAGGCGTCTTTTTTCTATGCAAGTGCCATTTGAGTCAGGGGAGAAAAAGCTAGGGTCAGCTTTCTCTTTATGTAAGCGCCTTAGTCATGATTTTTTCTTGATAAAATTGTTAGCGTATGCTAACATTATTCAAAAGGGGGAATTCACCATGACACTGGCCGAACTGGAAATTGGTAAAGAAGCAATCATTGTGTCCGTAGGGGGAGAAGGTGCCTTGCGTCGTCGCTTGCTGGATATGGGGCTGACGCCGCGTACATGTGTCAAAATCGAGAAAATTGCACCCATGGGTGATCCGCTGGAAATGACAGTGCGCGGTTACTCATTGACTCTGCGTAAAGAGGATGCAGCAAAGATAGAAATAGAGGTGATCGAGGCATGATCTATGCATTGATTGGAAATCAGAACTGTGGAAAGACGACCTTATTCAATCAGCTGACAGGCTCAAACCAGCATGTCGGTAATTTTCCGGGGGTTACCGTTGAGAAAAAGAGCGGGGTGATCAAAGGTCATCCTGATGAGGAAGTCGTCGATCTTCCGGGGATCTATTCGATCACACCTTATTCAAATGAAGAGATTGTGACACGTGACTTTTTGTTGAAGGAAAAACCAAATGCCATCATCAATATCCTGGATGCAACGAATATTGAGAGGAACCTCTATTTATCGTTGCAACTGATGGAACTGGGAATACCGATGGTCATTGCTTTAAACATGATGGATGAAGTGCGTCATAACGGCGGGACGATTCATGTCCATCGGATGCAGAAAGCTTTAGGCGTACCCATCGTGCCTATCAGCGCCAGTCGAAATGAAGGGATTGCTGAACTTGTCGAAACGGTGCTGAAGGTTGCTCGGGAAGCCATTGTACCGGAAAAGACCTGTTTTTTTGAAGGGGAACTGGCACACTGCTGTCAGTCTATTGCTTATCAGCTGGAGAGCCATGCGAAAAAGGCAGATATCCCACTGTCTTTTGCTGTCACTAAGCTCATTGAGATGGATGCAGATACGATTCATGCCCTGGCGCTTTCGGATAATGAAGTCAATTTGATTGAACATCTCGTACAGGATCTGGAAAAGTCATTGCAGCTGGATCGTTATGCGATCCTGGCTGATCGGCGATATGTTTTTATTGAAAAAGTCACCGCAGAGTGTGTCGTCAAAGGTAAAACAAGCAAGGAGCGTCAGCGCAGTATTCAAATTGATACGATCCTGACCCACAAGTATTTAGGGATCCCTATTTTCATTGTCATTATGCTGGTTGTTTTCTTTCTATCCTTCAATGTGATCGGTCAGACTCTGAGCGACTGGATGTCATCGGGAATCGACTGGCTGACAGATTGTGTAGCGATGGCTCTAGCCAACTACGGCATGAATCCGGTTGTTCAGTCGTTGGTCATTGACGGTGTTTTTGCAGGTATTGGCAGTGTCATTACTTTTTTACCAATCGTGGTCACACTGTTCTTCTTTTTGAGCCTGCTGGAGGATTCTGGTTATATGGCCCGCGTCGCTTTCGTCATGGATAAACTATTAAGAAAAATAGGTTTATCCGGACGCAGCTTTGTTCCGCTGCTGATTGGCTTTGGCTGCAGTGTTCCGGCAATCATGGCAACCCGTACACTGTCGAGTGAACGGGATCGCAAGATGACCATCATGCTGACACCGTTTATGAGCTGTTCAGCCAAATTACCGATCTATGCGGTCTTTACGAGCGCCTTTTTTGGAGTCTATGCGCCGTATGTGATGATCCTGCTCTATATATTGGGGATGGTCATTGGAATTATTACAGGTCTTGTTTTGAATGGGACGAGCTTTAAGGGGAATCCGGTTCCGTTTGTGATGGAACTGCCAAACTATCGTTTGCCTTCCTTAAAGACAGTCCTGCATCTGATGTGGGATAAAGCCAAAGACTTTCTGGTCAAAGCTTTTACAGTCATCTTTATGGCAACACTGGTCATCTGGTTCTTGCAGACCTTTGATCTGCGTTTGAATGTTGTGAGTGATTCAAAGGATAGTCTGTTGGCTTTGATCGGACAGTTCTTTGCGCCACTGTTTAGACCGCTTGGTTTCACAGACTGGCGTGTGGCGACAAGCCTGATGGCCGGTTTCTCAGCCAAGGAAGCAGTGGTCAGTACACTGGCAGTATTGACTGGCACCAGCATGGAAGGTCTTGGCTTGGCTTTACAGAGTCTCTTCACGCCTCTATCTGCTTTTGCTTTCCTTGTCTTTACGTTACTGTATACGCCTTGTATTGCAACGATTTCGGCTGCCAGCAAGGAATTGGGCTCCTGGTTAAGAGGGCTCAAGATCATGCTGATGCAGACCGGAATTGCCTGGATCGTTGGTTTTCTGGTCTATCAGTTAGGGCAGCTGTTGCTATAAGCTGACGCTTTTCAGTTTTCAATGATCTGAAATTGCGTTATAATATGAACAAATGAGAAAGTGAGGCCAATGAAATGAAAAAATTAGGTAGAAATGATCCCTGCTGGTGTGGCAGTCACAAAAAATATAAACAATGTCATATGGCACTGGATGACAAGCTTCGTTTGCTTTCTATGCGCGGTGAAGAAATTCCCAGCCATGCAATGATTCGTAATGCAGAGCAAATCGAAAAGATCAGGGAGAGTGCGAAGATCAACACAGCTGTCCTGGATGAAGTGAGCAAACATATTCACGTCGGGATGACGACACAGGAAATTGATGATATTGTGTATGCCTTCACGACATCTCATGGGGCGATCCCGGCTCCTTTGAATTATGAAGGGTTTCCTAAGAGTGTCTGTACTTCTGTCAATAATGAGATCTGTCATGGGATTCCAAGTGATCAGGTCATCTTAAAAGAGGGAGACATTGTCAATGTTGATGTCTCCACGATCTATAATGGTTATTATTCTGATGCCAGCCGCATGTTTTGCATTGGAAAAGTCAGCCCAGAAGCCAAACGCTTAGTCGACGTCACCAAAGAATGTCTTTATAAGGGTATTGAAACCGTACGCCCTTTCAGTCACATCGGTGATATCGGTGCTGCAATCGAAGCACATGCGAAAGCCAATGGTTATTCGGTGGTCGTGGAGTTTGTTGGGCATGGGGTAGGAATAGATTTCCATGAAGACCCAATGGTTCCACACTATGGGGTTGCCGGAACGGGCATGGTGCTTGTTCCCGGAATGACGTTTACGATTGAACCGATGATCAACCAGGGCACGGCATCTTTATACATCGATCGAGAGAACAACTGGACCAGCTATACCAGTGATGGCAAACTGAGTGCCCAGTGGGAACATATGCTTCTGGTTACTGAAGATGGCTATGAAATCTTATCAAAGTAGGGTATAATCCCTACTTTTTTGCATATGGATAAGCAGGGAGTGAGGATATGGAAATCAAAGAAAGAGATCTGGAAGTGACATTACCTTATATCTTGCGATTATTGGGTCAGCGTTATCATTTTCAAGTGCTTCAGCCAGCAATGAAGATGACAGACGAACAGCTTTATCTTAAAGGCGTCATCGAATACGGGCGGATGAAATTTGCTTTCGATACCTGTTTGAAAGCCGGCATTGAGCGGGGCTATCCTTATATAGAAATGGTTCGCGGCAAGGTTGATGGCCCTTGGCTGAAAGGGGACCTTTATGAATTAGCCAAGCGTTATTTGGGGCATCTTCGTGATATCAAATGGGCGAATTCCCGTCTTTATTTGATGGATTGGGGCAATCGAGTCAGCCAGCTGACACTAGCGGATGGTATGTTGACCATCGAATTTTTCTAAACAAGTTTTGCGTTTAGGCCCTTTTATCTGTATAATAGAGATTAGGAGGGAAAAAAGATGAGTTATGTTAAAAAGAGCGCCATTGCCTTAGGGCTTTTAGCGGGGATGGGTGCCTGGAAGATCGGAAAGAAAAAGTATGCCCATTCCCTTTATGATATGGCATTTTCAATTCATAGACGTCCACCTGATCAAGATAGCTGGTTATATGCCATGCCTTATGAGACATGGCATTTAGAAAATAAATCCCATCTGCAGCTGCAGGGTTATTATCTTGACAGACCAGAAGCGGATTTTACCATGGTGATCTTACACGGATATCATGATGATGCTTTCCGCATGAGCAGTTATGCGAAAACGTTTTATGAAACATTTAACTGTGATCTGTTTTTACCTGATTTACGTGGACATGGAGCGAGTCAGGGCGATGTAGTCGGATACGGCTGGCTGGATAAGGAAGATGTCAAGGAATGGCTGGTTCGCCTGCACGAAGCCCATCCTGGCCGTCCAATCGTGCTGTTTGGCCTGAGCATGGGTGGCGCGTGTATCACTTACTTAGCCAGTGAGGAACTTGTCAGTGAAGTAAAGTGCCTTGTCGAGGACTGCGGGTACAGCTCGCTTTATCAGGAGCTGGATTTCCAGTGCCGTCAATATAATCATTTACCTTTACGTTTGTTTGCGAAAGAAGTGGATGCGATCATTAGACAAAAGGCAGGCTTCAGTATGTATGAAGCGGATGGTCTTGCGAGCGTGGCGAAGGCACGTCTGCCAATGATGTTTATTCACGGTTTGGATGACGATGTCGTACCAAGCCAAATGGTCTTTGATCTGTATAATGCCTGCAACCAGGAAAAGCAGCTTTTCTTTGTGAAAGAGGCGGATCACGCCAGTGCATTGCAGGAGGATAAGCGAGCTTATCTGGATGTGCTTAAACAATTTATAGATTCGCATTTGTAATCCGTTTTTTTACCGTCTAAAACAAAAAATCGGCAAGTTTAGACCTGCTGATCGTGGTATGATAAATAAGAGGTGAGGGTATGACAGAACCAGAACAGACAGGTTTATTGACCTGTGAGATCACATTGAGTGAACCCTGGCAGTGCGTGGAACTGGAAAAGAGCAGCTATGCTGATCTCGAGCAGATTACCTGTCCGCATGAAACCTTAGCCAGACTCACAAGCTTGAATGAGGTGTCAGCCTTTTTTAGGGTAACGCGTCACTGGTTAAAGGAAAAGGGCAGATACGTCATAGAGGTTCTGGATGTGGACAGCATGGAGCCAAAACAGACCTATATTGAAAGTGAAGGGATCGCGTGTCGCATTTATACCTTGGAGGACGATCGGGTCAAGGTCAAAGATCGCCAACAGGAGATAACGCTCTTACCGCTGCCTCGCAATATTTTGGGAACGCTGGTTTCTTTGTATGATTTGTCCATCGTCTCCAGGACACTCTACCAGAAAGATGTGACGGGACCTATACATATTATTTATCACATTCAAAAGGATGCCTGAGGGCATCCTTTTAACGTCGATATACGCATTTTCCGCGTGCATAGGTGGCTACGATCTGACCGGTAAGCTCCCAGCCCATAAATGGAGAATTGCTGGATCTAGAAGCGAAATGGTCTACTTTCCATTTGGCATTTGGATCGATCAAAGTAAAGTTGGCTTCATGACCCACCTGCAGACCTTGTTCAAGACCAATAAGTCTGGCCGGATTGAGCGTCATTTTTTCAATCAGCGCAGGCAGACTGAGGTAGCCTTTTAAGACGAGTTCCTGATAGCCCAGTGCAAAAGCTGTTTCCAATCCGATGATCCCGCTTGGTGCTTTTTGCAGTGCGACCTGTTTTTCCTGAGCACTATGCGGTGCATGATCGGTCGCAATCAGATCGAGCGTGCCATCTCTGAGACCTTCGATAATGGCCAGGCGATCACTTTCCTCACGCAAAGGCGGATTCATTTTGGCAAGACTCTGATATTGAAGGACGGCCTCTTCGTTCAGTGTGAAATGGTGAGGGCAGGCTTCGGCATGCACATGAATGCCCTCTTTTTTCGCTTGTCTGACGAGTTCAACAGCTTCTTTGCTGGAAATGTGCTGAATGTTGATGATAGCGTCTGTTTCTTTGGCCAGATTGATATCTCGTTCGACCATAACGATCTCTGCCATGCGATCGGCGCCTTGAAAGCCCAGTTGCCGGGAGATCCTGCCTTCATTGATACCGGCATAACCGATGTAGTGAGGGTCTTCTTCATGAAAACTCAACGGCACCTGCAGCTTGCTGGCGAGCTGCATGGCTGCTTTGACAAACCCTTCGTCACGCAAAGGAATGCCATCATCCGTAAAAAGACGGACACCGGCTTCTTTTAAACGAACCATGTCTGTAAGCTCACGACCCTGAAAACCGACTGAGATGGCTGCTGCCTGATAGACATGGATCGGCAGCTTTGCCATTCTTTGTGTTACTTCCTGATAGCGTTCCACTGTATCGATGATGGGGCGGGTATTTGCCATGCATAGAACATGAGTGTAGCCACCTCGGGCAGCTGATTGGGCCCCTGTCTGAATGTCTTCTTTATGCGTCTGTCCGGGATCCCGAAAATGGACATGAACATCGACCAGACCGGGACATAATATGAGACCGGTCCCATCGATGACTTCCGGATCATTGGGAATATTAGATGAAATATCGCTGATGCGGTCATTTTGAATATGAACATGCGTCACTTTGTCCGTTTGTGTGAGGGGATCGATGACGCGTACATTTTGAATAAGCATGCTTCTCTCTCCTTATGATATGATTAAATTCAATATAGCATAGTTTTGTCTTTTAGGCAAATTCCGATACAAAAAAAGTGAGAAAAATTCTCACTTTAAATGATACCATTGATGCGCACGATCTCTACGCCTTTGGCTTCCCAGGCATCCAGGATCTGATTGAAGCCAAGCGAATCACTGGACATATGTCCGGCAATGATCAGATTGGCTTTATTGTGTTTTTTAACCCCTTCGATGACTTCCTTAGTTGCATGCATGGTGACAAAAGTACCGATGCCAGCATCCGGCCATTGCGTTGTATTCTTCAACATTTGGTGCACCAACACCATACATGACAACATAGATCTTGCCCGCATAGCTGTCCTTATTGCCTACCCAGATTTCAGGTTTTTGCGTATCGTAAGCGCCCTGATATTCGCGGATGGTCATCAACTGATCGATGACGTCCTGGCAGGTGCAGCCAGGTTTGTCTTCCATTAATTGATCCATGACTTTTTGGGTATAGCGTTCGGCCAGGATATCAGCCGGGGTATGCAAAGCAAGATCATTGATATCTAAGAGCTTCGCGACGCTGGACATATTGGCCATATTACGGCCATGCATGCCTTTATGCATCTGGTCAACACGAGCATAGGCCAATTTCTGAGCTACATTGCAAGGTACCCCACATTCGATCATTTTCTTGGTATGATCTCTGGCTAAAAGCATGGCACTATCTTTATTGACGATACCGTTTGGGTGATGCTGAGCCACACAATCAAAGCCCAACTGTTTAGCAATCATCAGTTCGGCTGCACTCATATCGATGCCGGCTAGAACTTTTTGAATATCCTTTCCATTATCGTAGACTACTCCGGAATCTTCCGGCATGGCTTCCAGACCGGCAAGATCTAACGCAATTTGTAACATTTCAGACATTTTCATTTGTATCACACTCCTTGGATTTATCATAGCACAAATTCAATAAGAGGTAAACAAAATAAAAATATTTCTGAATAATACAAATCCTAGAGACGATTGATTATTTCGATAGCCTCGCTTAAGCTATTGACAAGGTATTTGGCATGAGCCTTGACTTCATCAGGACTGGAATGGAAAGTAAAGGCGTTTGGCGTACTGGCCAGCATCGAAATATCATTATAGGAATCACCGATGACATAGATATCCTCAAAACGAACCGGTAGATAGTTCGGCAGACTGGCAATAGCATTTCCCTTACTGCAGCCTTTAGGGGCAATATCCAGATTATTGACATTATGGTGTACTTCGATCTGATCTTTGAAGCAACGTAATAGTTTCTCTTCATAGACCTCGATGATGGGATCATCTTTGGCAAAAGCGAAATGTAAGGAATCGTAAGGTTGGTCCGGTGCCTGCATCACGTTTTGAATAATATTAGCAGGATCGTCTGGACCGCGTGGTCGTTTCATGCGGTAATAGTCTTCTGCGCGGCAAAACAGCACACTGACATCGGGCGTATCCACAGCCTCGATGATGGCTTTGATGAGCTGGTGAGATAGGGTGTGCTGATAGAGGTATTGGCCTTCACGATTGGCCAAGGCAGCTCCGCTGACCAGAATGTAGAAATCTAAATCAATATCACGTCCATCCAGCGCATGATGGATTCCGGCTAAAGTACGCCCTGAGCAAATGCCAAAGGCATTTCCTGCTTTTTGAAACGCGTGGATGGCTTCTCTGTCCTGGGGACGAATGGGGTCTGGCTGATCTCCAAAATAGAGCGTACCGTCTAAGTCACTTGCTAGTATTTTCATCTGTATTCTCCTCTCAACATTCTCTATTTTAAGCGATTTAGATACACTTGTCATTAAAAAATCTTTTCAGGTCTTAAAAAAGCAGGGCGACTGATTGATAATATGTTAAAATAAGGAACAGGGAGGTTTAGAAACATGCAGAAAAAATACTTCTTTTTTGATATTGATGGCACTTTAACAAACGATAATCCAGGAGGCATCATCTTGCCATCGACGCTGACAACGATTCGTAAGCTCGAGGAAAATGGGCATTTTGTCGCCATTGCAACGGGACGTTCACAAAGCATGGCCATGGAATTTGCGAACCAGATTGGAATTAAGAATCTTGTACATGACGGTGGCAATGGCTTAACACTGAATGGCAAGATTGTTTACATCCATCCGTTGGATCATGACTGGGCCCTGGACATCATTCATGAATGTCTGGCTAAAGACATTCCTTTCTTTGTTGCTATCGATAACAGTTATCAGCGCTATGCACGGGATCATGGCATGGAGAAGACCGATGCGCATTTAAGCGCGCTGTTTACGATTCATGTCGACCCAGAGCTGGATTTTGACACACTGCCGGAGATTCATAAGATCTTTATTGGACTGGCAGAAGGAGAAGAAGATCGCTTAGTATCCATCCACCTCAATGGCGGTTATATGCGCTATGAACCGACGCAGATCGTCATTGAACCGGGGGACAAGGTCAAAGGAATTCGCGATATGATGGCTTACCTGCAAGCCCCTTTTGAAGATGTCGTTGTCTTTGGGGATGGCAAAAACGATATCTCCATGATTCAGGCAGCCCCTTTATCGATTGCGATGGGAAACGCCATCGACGAGGTCAAGCAAGCAGCCAGCTTTGTGACGAAAAGCTGTCAGGAAGATGGGATTGCCTATGCTTGTCAACACTTTGGCTGGATCGATGGATGGGAGGAATAGGAGATGTGCCTGATTTGTGAGCGGATCAAGCAGGTTCAACAGGGACAGAATCCTTATTTTGTCAAAGCGCTTAAGACGGGATATGTGGTGATCGGGGATCATCAGCATTTTTATGGTTATACGCTTTTTCTATGTAAATGGCATGTGACAGAATGAAGTCAGCTGGATGCCTCGACGCGCCATCAATTTCTTAACGAGATGGCGATGGTAGCAGAGGCCTGTCAGGAAGCTTTTGGAGCAGAAAAGATGATTTTAGAGCTTTTAGGCAATGGAGATGCCCATGTTCATTGGCATTTATTTTGCCGGCGGGAAGGGGACCTGGAAGACTATGGCAACCAGGGCAAAGGTCCGTTATGGTGGTATCCGCCTGAAAAGATGTATGATGATGCCAATCGCCCCGGTCCTAGGCAACTGACTGAAATGAAAGAAAAACTGGAGGCGGCCATCAAAAAAAGAATGTCTGAGACATTCTTCTAAGATAACAGCATACGGTCATTATTTAAAGATTCGCCGACCACATCTTCGAAAAGACCAAGCAGATCATTGACCTGAAGGGTCTTTTTCTTTTCCGCCGGTATATCGAGTGCCAGCTGGCCGTTATTCATCATCCACAAGCGATTACCATAGGCCAGGGCATCACGCATATTATGAGTGATCATGATCGTGGTCAGATGATGGCGAGAGATGAGTGTTTCGGTGAGCTCGAGCACTTTTTTGGCAGTCTTAGGATCGAGGGCAGCGGTATGCTCATCAAGCAGCAGTAGCTTTGGTTTGGTCAGCTCGCTCATCAGATCCTGCAATGCCTGATAGTCCGGCTTGTCTAATTCACTGGCTTTGACCATCAAAAGCTGACTGAGCGGGCGCTTTCCATGCCAGGATAGATCAGCACATTGTTTCGCGCTCAAATGACGTTTGAGCAGGGGACGATGACCACGGTTCAAGGCATAGATAAGATTTTTCTCTACGCTTTCTGTGGGGGTCACCTCATACATCATGGTCGCCATCAGTAGTGTCAAGGCCTGGCGCTGGCCGCCTGAAAGGAGACCGACTTTGGAGGACATCCGATCCTCCAGACCCAGTTCCAGCATCTCTAGCTGACGTTTAAAGAATTGTCTTTCCTTTTCGCTGATGCCCCAATGCAGTCCGCGCCGTTTGCCTCTGCGAAAGGCCATGGCCAGATTTTCTTCAATGGTCATATCGGCACAGGTTCCCATCATCGGATCCTGAAAGACGCGGCCGATATATTTCGCTCTTTTATATTCCGGGAGTTTCGAAATGACCATCCCGTCGATCGTGATCTTGCCTTTATCACGGGTGTGCAGACCGGAGATCAGATTCAACAGCGTGGATTTCCCTGCGCCGTTTCCACCGATCACGGTTACGAAATCCCCATCATGCAGTTCCAGACTGACGTCTTTGATGGCCGTTTTCTGATTGATCGTTCCTTTGTTGAAAGTTTTGGATAAATGTTCAGCAGTGAGCATTATTCTGCTTCCTCCTTTCGACTGGCTAAGAAGCTTTGTAAGTTCGCTTTGATCTGTGGCAATGAGATGGCGATAGCTACCAGGATCGCTGTAAATAAACGCATATCATTTGCCGGGAATCCTGCTCTTAAGACCAGCGCAACAATGATTCGATAGATGATGGAACCAAAGACGACACCGACAAGGCTGAGAAAGATACGCGAACGGCCGAAGAAGACTTCTCCGATGATCACGCTGGCAAGACCAATAACGATGGCACCGATTCCCATTGCAACATCGGCATAACCATTGTACTGACAGACCAGCCCGCCCGATAAAGCAATCAGCGCATTACCTAAGACCAAACCTGCTACCTTTGTGAAATTCGTATTGACACCGGAAGCGCGGATCATGTTCTCATTGGTTCCGGTTGCGCGCAGGGCATAACCGAACTCGGTATTTAAAAGCAAATAAAGCAAAACGACAACAACAAGGGCAAAGAAGATCCCGACAATCAAAGCGGCATCTCTTTCCCGACTCAGGCCCAGCCATTTCGCGACCAAACTTAAGATCGTTTCCTGGTTGTTCAGGGAAACATTGGCTTTTCCCATGATCCTGAGGTTGACTGAATAGATACCGGTCATCGACAGGATTCCTGCCAGCAGGGTAGGAATCTTGAGTTTGGTATGCATGAGCCCCGTGACCAGTCCGGCCAGTCCGCCGGCAACCATGCTCATCAACAGCGCCAGCAGGGGATGGACCCCTGCAACGCTCAGACTTGCCAGGGTAGCAGCCCCTAACGTAAAACTTCCCTCTGAAGTTAAATCTGAAATATCTAAAATTCTGTATGTGATATAAATTCCGATAGCCATGATGGACCAGAGCAGTCCCTGACTAACGGCCCCCTTAACAATATCTAACACTTTGACACATCCTTTTATTCATTTTCCTGTTCAACAGGTAACGCAGTATCCTGAATGCTTTCAGGCAGGGTCAGACCCAGTTCGTTTAAAACTTGTTCGTTATAATAGATAGTAGAATCTTCTGCTGTTTCAATTGGTGTCGTGGCTGGATCAGCTTCACCATTCAAGACCTTGGCTGCCATATAACCGGTTTGTTTGCCTAAATCATAGTAGTCGATACCGACACTGGCTAAACCACCGTCAGCACACATTTTTTCCACAGCAACGATCGTTGGGATCTTGGCATCGGTCGTCACTGTTTCAACAGCTCCCATGGCACTGGCCAGGGTGTTATCTGAAGGAATATAGAGCGCATCGATATCTAATACCATGGATTGCAATGTATCCGAGATCACGGTCTGATCAGCGACTGTCTTGACGATTGGATTCAGTCCGCGAGCCTGGATCTCAGCGACTGCCTGATCGGCCTGGATTTTTGAATTGGCCTCACTTGAACAATAGATGATACCAATGTTTTGAGCGTCAGGTGCGAATTGCAGCAGCAGATCGATCTGACGATCCATTGGTGTTGCATCACTCAGGCCAGTCACATTGCTGCCTGGTTTTTCATTAGAATCAGCTAACCCGACTTCTACGTAGTCTGTGATGGCTGTTCCAATGATCGGAATTTCGCTGGTTTCCTGACTGACCGTCTGGGCGGCTTCGGTTCCAATGGCAAGAATGAGATCATCTTCATCCGCAACAAATTTCTGAGCAATGGTCGTCATATTGGATTTATCGCCTTCGGCATTCTGGAAGTCGTAAACGACATTTTCGCCTTCAACATAGCCGGCTTCGGCCATGCCGTCCTTGAATCCTTCATAGGCCTGATCGAGTGAACCGTGGGCAATGATCTGCAGCACGCCCACATGTTTCATGTTAGGATCCTGATTATCAGCGCTATTTGAGCAGCCGCCAAGAACCAGTCCGAGACTCATGAGTAAAGCTAACGTTTTTTTCATTTTTTTCTTCTCCTTTGAGCTTAGATATTTCGACTACCCAATAAAAAAACTCCCGTCCTATTCGTCTTAATCGACTCATAGAGGACGAGAGCATTGGCTTCGTGGTTCCACCTCTTCTTCGCCTGTTCCTCACGAAACAGACCTCATCAAGTACGCATACCTGGTATGTTCATACTCTAACACGTTAACGGGTGTGCCCGGATATGCCTACTCATTTCTTTTCAGCATTCAGCTCCATGTTGAATCGTAAATCGCTATCTGATCCTTTACACCAGCCAGGAACTCTCTAGAAGATAGGATGATCTACTCTGTTCACTTCATCGCCTTTTATTGAAGTAGTTGATGATATAATCATATGCTCGTTTCTCTATTTTGTCAATCGCTTATTTGAAAAAAATGAAAAAAGGGAAAACGTTATGCTGCCAGATCGACACCCTGACTTGTGATTTCTTCAGGAAGCGTAATGCCTAAACGGCTGGCTGTTTGTGAATTAAAGTAAATCGTGAGTTCTTCCTGGTATTGGATCGGCATATTGGCAGGGGTGCTTTCACCTCTTAAGATCGCTGCTGCCTGATGTCCGGCAATCTCACCTAAAGCTTCGTAATTGACGCCCAGGCTGGCCAGGGCACCATCACTGACCTGGTTGAATTCTCCGGCAATGACCGGAACCCCGATCTGACTGGCGGCTTCTGTGACGCTAGGCATGGCACTGGATAGAATATTATCAGTTGGCACGTAGAGCACATCGATCGCGCCGGCAAAAGAGGTCATCGTATCGTTGATCACGGTTGCGTCAGCCACTGTCTTGATAGTCACTTCAAAGCCCATTTCGCTGGCGATGCGTTCCATTTCTTTAGCTTGTGTTTCAGAATTGATCTCTGAGCTGGTGTACATGATGCCAAGTCGTGTGGCCTCAGGGAAAATCGTACGAATCAGTTCTGCCTGTTTTTCATAGCTGGAAAAATCACTGACACCGGTCACGTTTGTATTTGGCTGCTCATTTGATTCGACTAGGCCAGCCGCTTCATAATCAGTGATGGCTGCACCAATGATCGGAATGGTGCTGGTTTCCTGGGCCACCTGCTGGGCTGTGGAAGTGCCGATGGCCAGGATCAGATCACTGTCACTGGACAGTTCACTGGAGATGCTTGCCAGCGAGCTGTGATCACTTTGCGCATTGGCCAGTTCTAATTCGATGTTCTCGCCATCCACAAACCCTTCTTCAGCCAGGGCATTGATAAAGCCTTCACGTGACTGATCCAGTGCTTCATGACTGGCAAATTGAACAACACCGACCTTGGTCAGATCATTGCTTTCGCTACAGCCGGTCAGTAAGGCAAGACAAAGGCCAGCTGCTAAAAATACATTTGTTTTCTTCATTTGTTTTTCCTCCCTTATCCATCCTACTAAAATAAAAAACTCCCGTCCTCTTTGCTTAATGCAAATAGAGGACGAGAGTGCTAGACTTCGTGGTTCCACCTCATATTCATCTGTTTCTCACAAAACAGACCTCATCAGGTACGCATGCGACATGTTCATACCCTTGCTTTGTAACGGAAGCTCCCGAAGACGCCTACTCTTAGTTCAACGCTCTACTCCATGATGTATTCAATGCGCTTGGCCTGATGACTTACACCATCCGTCATCTCTCTGCAATTAACCGCCTGCATCTACTCTTCACTTCATCGTATTTATATTAGTAGATGTCATTATCATAAATCCTCCAATATGATTTGTCAATGTTTTTCAAAAAAAAGATAAATCAAAAGCATGAGACTGAGTCCGCCAAAGATGGCCAGTGTCGCTATCGGTCGGTGGTGATGGCTCCAGGCATCCGGAATGATCTCTTCAATGATCGTATAAAGCATGATTCCGGCGGCAAAGCTGAAAAGATAGGGCAGTAATGACCTGGCAAGCCCAGCCAGGTGATACCCGACCACAGCAGCAGGAATTTCGAGAAAACTGATCAGCTGAGCAATCATGAAGACCTTTGCGGGGGAGCGTATACTTGCGACTAAAGGAATCGCACTGGCTGCTCCTTCTGGCAGGTTTTGCATCAGAAGCCCGATCGTCAGCATGATCGGTACGGTGGTTTCTTTGGCCTGAAAAGCAATTCCTAAGGCGAGCCCCTGCGGAATATTGTGCATGATCATGGTGATGACAAGGCGGTAGGGTGAACTTCTTGGACCGGTGACGCCTTCCACTTCGTGGGTGAGGGCACTTTCATGCAAGATCAGATGATCGATCAAAAAAAGCAGCCCGACACCGGCCAGAAAAGTGAGAACCAGTCCTGTTTGACCGCTGTCTAAAGCAGGCAGCAGCAAAGAGTAGAAGCAGGCAAAAAGCATGATGCCGGCCGCTAGACCATAGAAGATGGACATCATCTTTTCACTGAGTGCCTGACTAAGAAAGACTAGCGCTGCTCCCAGGGTACTGGCTAGAAAGGCTAAGGCCAGACTGATGACAAACAAAAAAACACCTCCTCATCATTAAATTATGATGAAAAGGTGCGAAAGGTTAATAACCGAAATTGAAATCTTCTTCTTCGCTTTCCATGATCAGGACTGCTTTTGAAGTGATCGTTTGTTTTTTACGATCGTAGGTCTTCATTTCAGTAAAGTCAACACGTTCATAACGGCGTACTTCTTCGTCATAGATGAAATCTGCTTGTCTGAAGAAAATGGAAGGCTGACCGCCAACAGCGATGCTGCCGAGTTCTTTTTCTTCGTTATAATGAACGACTTTACCCGTTTTACGTTCAACGTAGAGATCTAAATGACGGGTTACTTCATCGATCATGCGATCATAGATCTCGCCGCTGTCCATATTGGCATAGGCTTCTTCGACCGTCGCTTCTTTGCCTGCTTCCTGATTTAATTTTGCAATCAGAGCTTCTAACAGGCTCACAGCTTTATCATGTCCGGCAATCTTAGCGGCATTTAAAAGCATGTTGTAAAGTGATTTTTGGTTTTTATCATATCCGCTGATATAAACATCATAAAGCAAGTAGACATTCGCTTCACGATACTTTTCCTGACCAGCCTGGATCTGATAAAGCGTCCGGTAGTAATCTGAATCGAAGAATTGGCTTTGCAACGTGAGATATTCATGCTCGCATTCTTCATAATTACCTAAAGCTAAATTGGCTTTGGCACGGTAGATACGGATCCAATAAGCATTACGATAATGCCATTTGATATTCATAGCCATTGCCTGATTTGCCATCTCTACGCATTTTTTGTAGTTTTTCGTTTCATATGCACTGCGTACAGTTAAACGGTACCAGCGTTCAAATTTAGATTCGCCTTCTTTGCGGCCTTCCTGTACGAAAGGTTCTTTGCTTAAAAGGGTTGGATCTAATTTGTCCAGGTAGGTTGCCACCATTTCATAATCCACTGGAGATTTGCTTAAAGCATATTTGATCATGGCATTGCAGGTCGCTTCATAAGGTGAATAGCGTTCCTGTTTGCACACATCAAGGATTTCTTTCGCAATCTCGGCAACCATTTCTGCGTTGACATCTTCTTTATCCTGAAGATTTTTGATGTATTTATTGTACAGGGCATAGCCGTACTGATTAATGTAAGCCGTCAGGTCCGGACGCTGTTCAAGGAAGGTCTTTCCTACCTCGATGGCTTCATCTTCCAGTCCCTGGTTTTTTAAAGACTTGACATAATCCATGGCTTCAAACTCCCTGAATGAGGCTACATCATCCTCAAACTTCTGTTTGTAGACACTTAAGTCTTTCTGTTCATTCTTTTCCACACAATCACCATCCTTATTTTAGATTATAACACAATTAGATGCGATTGTTTAGAAGAAAAAACCACAAAGTTTAACTAACTAAGTGGCTTTGTGTAATCCCTGACTGTCGTTCAATGGTTTTAACGGCATCCATGACCTGTCCAAAGAAAGCGTATTGCGGATGACTAGGCAATATTTCATTATAAACAGAGTACAGGAAGTCGATCCAAACCTCAATATTCGTATAGATATACCATTCATTTTTCAGAAGATTGGCGAAATCGACATTGGTATTGACCTCTGGCAGCATCTGCTCCATCATTTTTTTAGTTTCATCCTGATTGTTGACTAAGTAGATGGATGAAATGCTGTTGCCGGTTGTCATAAAGAGATTGCCAAGCTTTTTTTGTTTGGTCTCTGTATCGTCATCACTGTCTAAGATCTCATTGAATTGGCTATAAAGATAATTTTCTAGATTTTCGTCATTCATTTGATCACTCCTCTACTAAGGTTACCTTAATCATACCGCTTTTTTAAAAATTAAGATAGTCTTTTTGATTAGAAATCCAAAAAATGTTCAAAAATTAAAAGTGGGATCCCGTTTTTAAACCGATAATAGAATGAGGAGGTAAAAAAGATGAGTGTATATGACGATTTGTTTGAGATTGGTCGATCATTGGATCACATTGAGAAAACGGGAATGTATGATGTGGAGAAATATAGCTGCTCCCTTAAACACCTGACCAGCCAGCTGGAATATTTCTATTGCCATCTGGTCCCAAATGGGACCGGACAATCCTCCAGTACGTTTTATCATCTGCACTATCGACCTAAAGTTCATGAACTGGCCTACTTTAATATTGGCCGCGGGTTTCCCAAGGAGCTCATGGATGGGCACTGGTGCTACATATTAAAAGATCTGGGTTATAAAATGCTGGTGGTTCCCTGTACTTCTATCAAAGAAAATTCCAAGCCGTGCCATCCTCACTTTGAGATGGACATCGATGTGTTGATGGATCATAAAAAAACGCGCAGCCGTATTCAGCTAAGCGATATTCGCTCGATCGATATCCAGCGCCTGGATGTGCGTAAAAAATTTTGTGAGGTATTGACTGATCGTCAAACGATCCTTGCTTTTATTCAATCCAATCTCTTTGACGCTTAAAAGGGAACAGGCGGACTGTTCCCTCTTTTTTACAGATTTAATAAGCGTTTGGTATCTCGTGCAATGACAAGTTCTTCGTTTGTCGGAATGACGTAGACTTTTACTTTTGAATTTGGGGTAGAGATCAGACGATCCGGTTCGCGTGAACGATTGGCTTCTTCGTCAATTTCAACACCCAAAGCATCTTTGATCTCATTGATGATGTTAGCACGTGCGGTAAAAGAGTTTTCTCCGATACCTGCAGTGAAGCAGATGGCATCAACGCCACCCAACTGAACATAGTAACTGCCGATGAAATCAGCGACACGACGTGCAAAGATCTTTAAGGCGATCTGAGCCCGTTCGTTGCCTTCGTTAGCGGCTGCTTCCACGTCACGATAGTCACTGGAAACACCGGAAACCCCTAAGAGCCCGGATTCTTTATTCATGATTGTGTCCATACGGCTGGCGGTCTCACCGGTCTCGCTCATGATAAAGGTCACAACAGATGGATCGATCTCTCCACAGCGGCTGCCCATCATGATACCTGCTAAAGGCGTTAATCCCATGGAGGTGTTGATTGATTTACCGTCTTTGACGGCACATAGGCTTCCGCCTGCACCCAAGTGGCAGACGATGATCTTCGAATGTTCAGGATTACCCATCAACTCGATACAGCGTCCGGATACATAGCGATGACTGGAGCCATGGAAACCATAACGACGGACATGATTTTTTTCATAATATTCGTATGGAACCGCATATAGATACGTTTCAGGCGCCATGGTCGAGTGGAAGGCCGTATCAAAAACGGCAACATGTCCGACACCCGGCATGGCTTCTTTAAAAGCATAGTAACCTGTCAGGTGAGCCTGATTATGCAAAGGGGCCAGGTTGGCAATCGAAGCAATCCCATTAGCGACGTTTTGGTCAAAGATGACAGAGTCACTGAACAGGTCGCCTCCCTGCACAATACGATGTCCTACGCCCTGAATTTCATTTAAGCTTTCTACCACGTGGTGTTCAATTAAGCTTTCCAGCAGTAATTCAACCCCTTTTTTATGGTCTGGAATAGGTAAGGTTTGTTCAAATTTTTCTCCGTTGAATTTTAAGGTAAAAATGGCATCTTCAAAGCCGATTCTCTCCACCACACCTGAGGCGATGACAGATTCATCGTTCATTTCAAATAGCTGAAACTTTAATGATGAGCTGCCGGCATTGACTGCGATGATTTTTGCCATGTCGATCATCTCCTTTACGCTTCCATTATAAAACGAAACGGTTTTTTTTTCCACAAAAACTAAAGAAGTTCTTGAAAACTTTTCTAAAGGAGATTAAAATGGTTGCTGTCAGGGGTGCTTATAGAAAAGCTGAGAGAAAACTGATCTGTTTTTAACCCTTTGAACCTGGATCTGGTTAGTACCAGCGTAGGGAGATATTTCATCATATTTTTGAAGTATGGATACCCTACCTATTGTGCGGGGTATCTTTTCTTTTTAGGAATGAAATATGTCTGGCCGTGTCTAAATGCAGGTCTGGTGACATCTAAAAAGAAGGGAGTTTATCAAATGAAAAAGAAAAGATTAGATGTACGTACCATGGCCTATCTGGCGATGTTTATCGGGCTAACGACGGTTTTGAGCCTGTTGGGAAAGTTCATGCCGATTCAGATGCCTCAGGGGGGGTCTATTTCGCTTGATGTCATTGCCATCTTTCTTTGTGCCTATCTTCTGGGAACCTGGGAAGGGGTAGTCTGTGGCGTTTGTGTGTCTATTTTACAGTTTGTGTTAGGAATTGCTTTATATTACGGTCCATGGTCTGTCTTATTAGATTATGTGCTGCCATTAGCTGTTTGCGGTCTGGCAAGCCTGATCAAGATCGTCCGCGTCCGCAATGTGAATCTCTATTTAGGCGTGATCATGAGCATGGTTCTGAAATATCTTTGTCATTTTGCCAGCGGGGCATTTTTATTTGGTTCTTATGCACCTGAAGGTATGCATCCTGTCATCTATTCCTTAGGTTACAATCTGCCTTATAATTTGGCAACACTGGTGGTCGCTTATATTGCGGTGACACTTTTATATCCTGTGCTGCATAAAGCGCTGCGCTTCTCTAAATAGGCATCTGCTTGTGAAAAGAGCGCTTCATAGCAAAACAGGAAAACTTTTTGATTTTTAAATTTAAACGATGAATGGAATCTTTTTGTTGTAGGGGGAAAAGCGATAAACAATCTTTTCCCTTTTTTTCTTGTGAAGTATTGTGTATAATAGCTTTGATAGAAAGAAGGATACAACCATGCAGTTACCCAACAAAAATGAATATGTGCTCATTCATAGTTATAAACATGATGGTTCTATCCATCGCAGCTGGGAGAAGGGCTATGTTCTCAATACAACGACAAAAGCGACCATTGTGATGAATCATCACACCCTGGTCAATGAATCAGATGGAAGGATCTGGTACACGCGAGAACCCGCTATTTGTTATTTTCCGCATCATGAGTGGTACAATGTGATTTGTATGATCCGTAAGAACGGCGTTTATTATTATTGCAATCTGGCAAGTCCGACCTTATATGACGGGCAAGCACTGAAGTATATCGATTATGATCTGGACTTAAAAGTATTTCCAAATGGTTCTTACAAGATCCTGGATGAAGAGGAATACAAAGCGCATCAAAAGCAGATGCATTATCCGTTGGAAATACATGATATTTTATGGAAACAGTTAGCCAGTTTGATCGAACTGGCCAAAAACCAGCAAGGGGTCTTCGAAGCTTCGTTTGCAACCTACTGGTATCAGGTATTTTTAAAAGAAAGGGGTCTATCATGAAAAAGTGGCATATTAAAAATGAAGAAGAGATGATTGCCCTGGGCAGACAATTAGGCCAGTGGCTGGATGCCGGTGATCTGGTGCTCTTAGAGGGAGATCTAGGCGCGGGCAAAACGACCTTGACCAAAGGCATTGGACAGGGTCTGGGTGTCACCAAAGTGATCAACAGCCCGACCTTTACGATCCTCAAGGTCTATCAGGGACGGGTGCCTTTATACCATATGGACGTCTATCGCCTGGAAGGGATGCATCAGGAACTGGGCTTTGAAGAGTATTATGATGGCGATGGGGTTTGTGTGGTGGAATGGGCGACCTTCGTTGCAGAAGAGCTGCCTTTACAGCGTTTGGAGATAACCATTACGCATGAGACGAACGGTCGGTTGGTTCAAATGACCGCCAAAGGTGAGCATTACGAAGAAATCATTGAGAAGGTGAAAATGTGAAAAGTCTGATATTAGACACCAGTAATCGATATCTGGTCGTCGCGATTTATGTTGATGGCAACCGCCTGGCATGCATCCAGGAAGAAGGTAGCAAACGCCAATCGGAAAATGCCATTCCTTATATTGAGAAACTGCTGGATGCGCATGAGATGGCGCTCTTTGATTTTGATGAGATCATTGTGACCAGAGGACCAGGATCTTATACAGGCGAGCGGGTCGGCTTGACGATTGCCAAGACGCTAAAGACCGTACATCCACAAGTCGCAGTGAAGATGATCTCCAGTTTGCAGGCCTATGCCGGTACAATCGGTCAAAAGATCGCCGTGCTGGATGCGCGCAGCCAGAAGGTCTTTGTGGCTGCATATGACAATGGGCGCCTGTTAGGTGAGGAAACGATGATTGAGATTGCCATGTTTGAAGAATGGAAACAGGCTTATGCAAACTTTACGGTCGTTGGACAGACCGAAATGGTCGGCTATCCTTGTCCAGAGGTGGATCTGGCCAGTCATTTGTACGCTTTAGGTTGCCTGACTGAACCTGTCAAGAGTGTCCATGAACTGTTGCCAACCTATATCAAGGAAGTTGAGGCAAAAAAAATATGCCTTTGATTCGGCCCATGTGTTTAGAAGACTTAACTGAGATTACCTATTGGGAACCGATCTTATTTGGTTTATCCGCCTGGAGCCGGGAGGATTATGAACAGGAAATGACCGAAAACCCTTTTTCTCATTATTTTATCGCGGAGGTCGATGGACGTATCGCGGGTTATCTCGGTGTTTATTTAGCTTATGAGCATGCGGAGATCCTGACACTGGCAACCATACCTGATTATCAGCGTCAGGGGATCGCACGCAGTTTATTGCATCATGCCTTTGATCTGGCTAGGCAGGCGGGCTGTCAGGTGATGAGCCTGGAAGTGCGTCAGTCGAACCAAAGGGCGATCGCGCTTTATCAGTCAGAGGGCTTTGCGCGGGTCGCTGTGCGTAAAAACTATTATGCCGATCATGAGCATGCAGATTTAATGATCAAAGAAATGAGGGAGAATGGATGACTTTAATATTGGCAATTGAGTCGAGCTGTGATGAAACAGCCGTTGCTATCATCAATGAAAACCATGAACTATTGGCCAATGTCGTTTCCAGTCAGATCGACACCCATCGCCTATATGGCGGGGTCGTACCGGAAATTGCCAGCCGATTGCATGTCGAAAATATCGGGGTCGTCTTAGAGCAGGCGATCGAACAGGCAAAGCTCGATCTTCATGATCTCGATGCGATTGCGGTGACGAAAGGACCGGGACTGGTCGGCAGTTTGCATGTCGGACTGCAGGCAGCCAAGACGCTTGCCTTAGCCTATCGCAAACCGCTCATCGGTGTACACCATATTGCCGGTCATATCTATGCTAATAATCTGGTGGATCGGATGGAATATCCATGTATGGCGCTAGTCGTATCTGGCGGACATACAGAACTGGTTTATATGGATCGTCCAATGCATTTTGAGGTCATTGGGACGACTTATGATGATGCGATCGGTGAGGCTTTTGATAAAGTGGCACGTGTCGCTGGGCTGCCTTATCCGGGGGGACCGGCAATCGATCGATTAGCTCAAAAAGGGGAACATCGCTACGATCTGCCCCGTCCGCTTCATGATAAGACGTATAACTTTTCATTCAGCGGTCTGAAATCCGCCGTCATCAACCTGGCACATAACACACGTCAGCGCGGTGAGACTCTGGTCATGGAGGATCTGGCACGTTCGTTTGAAGATGTTGCGATCGGTGTTCTGGTTGATAAGACGATTCAGGCCAGCCTGGACTACAAGGTCAAACAGATTGTCGTTGCAGGTGGGGTAGCCGCTAATTCCTATTTGCGTGAAAGCATGCAAAAAGCGGTTGAGAGCACTTGTCCGGATATCCGCTTGTCCATTCCACCGCTCTGGTGCTGTACCGATAATGCTGCCATGATTGCCAGTGCGGCTTTAGAAATGTATCAATTAAAACAATTCAGTGACTTATCTTTATCTTGTAAACCAATGATCGATCTGGAGGGATAGATATGGAAAAGGAAAAAAAGAAAGTAAAAATATCCAAGGCAACGATGGCCCGTTATCCGATCTACTTAAAGGCGCTGCGTAAGATGCAGCATCAGGGTAAGGAAACATTTTTATCCAGTGAGCTTTATGAAGCCACGGGGATCCAGGATACGACCATTCGCCGCGACTTTACTTACTTGTCCAGTGATGAGAATCTGGGCAGACGTGGCAAGGGGTATGATGTCAAGCATTTGATCGATATCTTTAATGAAGTGCTAGGGCTTGGCTTAGATGAGCCGATCATTTTGATTGGGTTAGGAAATCTGGGAAGTGCCATCCTGAAGTATAATCGCTGGCATTATACCGTAGGTCAGATTGTCTGCGGTTTTGATAAAGACCCGAACAAGGAAGGGGAACGCTATGGTGTCAAGATGTACAATATTGATGAACTGGAAAATCGTTTCCCTGAAGGCTGTTCGATTGCGATCCTGGCGATTTCTGAGGATGTTCAGGAGACCGTCGATCGGTTGATGGATCTGGGAATTCGCGGCATCGTAGATTTTACCCATGAACATTTTACGGTTCGTCCAGGCGTTGAGGTTCAAACCGTAGATGTTGTTGTAGCGATTCAGGAATTAGTGATCAAGATGCATGTCAATGATGAAAATAAGGACTAGGAGAGAAGACCATGTTTGAATTTAAAACAGTCAGAGAATTATATGAGATGATTCTGAATGGTGAAGAATTCGAAATCGAAGGTTTAGAATATGTTGAATTGGAAGGCTGGGTCCGGACCCATCGCAACAGTGGAAAAGTGGGCTTTTTGGCGCTGAATGATGGAACGTATTTTAAAAATTGTCAGATCGTCTATGAAGAAGATCTCGTGAACCTGGCTGAAGTCAAAAAGATAACGACTGGCGCAGCAATCAAGGTGATGGGAAAATTCAAGGTAACGCCCCAGGCCAAACAGCCTTTTGAGATCGTTGCCAGAGAGATCGTCATCGAAAGTCACTGTGATGCGGATTATCCTATGCAAAAGAAAAGACATTCCGTCGAATATTTGCGCGAGATCCCGCATTTACGGGGACGGGCAAATCTCTTTATGGCTGTTTATCGAGTGCGCTCTTGTCTAGCTATGGCGATTCATGAGTTCTTTCAGAATCAGGGCTTTGTCTATATCCATACACCGATCATTACTGGCCTGGATGCAGAAGGGGCCGGGGAGACTTTTTGTGTGAGCACGACTGATCCCAAACCATTTTTCGGAAAACCAGCCAGTCTCTCTGTTTCAGGACAACTGCATGTCGAAGCCTTTGCGCTGACTTTTCGTGATGTGTATACCTTTGGTCCGACCTTCAGAGCGGAAAACTCAAATACCGCCACCCATGCCAGTGAATTCTGGATGATCGAACCGGAAATTGCTTTTGCGGATCTGGAAGATGATATGGATCTGATTGAGGATATGATCAAATACTGCATTGACTCGATTTTGGACAACTGTCCGGCAGAGATGGAATTTTTAGATCAGTATGTCGAAAACGGCTTGCTGGGAAAATTGCGTAAGGTCTATCAGTCAGAATTTATACGTTTGGATTATACGGAAGCCATCCAGCAGCTTTTAGAAAGCAAGGAAACATTTGCCTATCCAGTGCAATGGGGGATGGATCTGGCGACGGAACATGAGCGTTATTTGTGTGAGAAGATCTATCAGGCACCTGTTTTCATTGTCAACTACCCAAAAGATATCAAGGCTTTCTATATGCGCCAGAATGCTGATGGCAGGACAGTGGCAGCCTGTGATCTATTAGTACCCGGTGTCGGGGAACTTGTCGGCGGAAGCCAGCGTGAAGAGCGCTATGATGTCCTGAAAGAGCGTATGGAAGCATTAGGGATGGATTTAGAGGCTTACCAGTGGTATTTGGATCTGCGCCGCTTCGGTGGTGTCCAGCATGCCGGCTTTGGGTTAGGTTTTGAACGCTTTTTGATGTATCTGACCGGCGTGAAGAATATTCGTGATGTGATCCCATATCCACGAACACCGCGTCAGCTTCAGTTTTAGGGGAAGATTCCCCTTTTTTTGTGGAAAAAAACCGATCAGTCAGTCGACGGATCGGTCATGATAGAATGAATTTTGGCTTTCGCTAGCTGAATGGATTCATCGTTCAGCTGTGTGATCCACAGATTTTGATCGTAGAGGGGAACATAGGTTTCGATATCCTCACCTTCAAGCACATACTGGTCAATGCTGAGGCTGTTTAATTGCGGCAGCAGACCAGCCAGGCTGTAGATCTCATTCTTGTTGAGGTTGGTTGTCATATTGTTCTGCATGATGCCCATTAAAGCGTCAAGGCGGGTGATGATCTGAGGACTCGCTAACTTTTGGAGCAAGGCCGAAAGCACCTGCTGCTGTGCAGCATTGCGCACATGATCATTTTGCGTTTTGCGGTGACGGGCATAGGCCAAGGCTTCTTCTCCGTCCAGGGTCTGCAGACCTGCCTGAACAGAGATGGCATCAGGAACGTCCTGACTGTTCTGTTCAGTAAAACTATACTGTACATCGACCTGGACACCGCCTACGGCATCTACCAGATCGACAAGAGCATTAAAATTAAATTTGGCATAATAGTTGATCTCGATTCCTAGAAGTTTTTCTACCGTTTCAATTGTACAGCTGGTTCCGCTCGTACCGGCATGCGTAATCTTATCTTTGGCATTGTCTTTGCAGGTCAAAGGAACATAGCTGTCACGTGGAATGGAGATCAAGGACAGCTGCATAGTATGAGGGTTGAAGGTTGCCAGCATCAGCGTATCTGTACGTGTTTTAGTATAGATATCTCCTTCATACTCACGTACATCCACACCCATGATCAAAACCGTGAATGGCTCCTTGGCTACATTGACAGGAACACTGTCAACGGCCGTTTTGATCTGGCGTGAATCGATGCAGCGTAGATTTTGTTCAAATTGCGGGTAATTAGATTTCAGAATCGAGAGTGCCTGATCTCCAATCAAAATGACTTGTACTTTATCATTGATCAGCTGCTGATAAAGATCATTCGTATTATCAATGGTCCTGATCATGTAATCGACGTTGTTTGTGCGCTGATAATCCTGTGAGATTGCCTCTGTGTATAGGGTAAAGATATCCGCACGTTCATCCTTGGCCATACCGGCCAGCGTCAGATCAGGATCTGCCAGATCTTGATATGAACTGTCTTTTTTGACATAGGCATAACAGTGAATGACGGCCGGTTCTGCAAGATTGCTGGTAATGACGGCAATGGTGCGATTGAAAGCCAGATAATAATAGTTTCCCACACATAGAACGACACATAATAGTGTCAGAACGATATTCACTGCCAGTTTTTTGCGTTGAATGCGTTTGATTTGTCGTACGTTGGTCTTGCGTCTATAGCGTCTGCCTAAAACCTTCAGACTGCCTAGTGAGATCCCAAAATCGATGACTAAGACAATGATCATGACGATCCCTTTGATAAGCCACGAGGTATTCTCAAAATAGAAAAACTGAAAGATGAAAAAAAAGCAGGCAAGATTCAAAATCAGCAGGGCGATGACACCATATATTTTTTTCATAATAACCTCCTGCCGTGTGGATTCTCTATCTATTATAATTGAAAATTCTTTGTCTGAAAAGTAAAAAGATCATTGAATAGTGCCAGCTTTCTTATAGGATCTGAGTCGTCTCACTCACGATTCCCAAAAGGTCATCTTTTAATTGCTTAACTGAAAGTAATCCTGTCTTTTTGACATCATCAGTCTGGACAAAAAAATCCTTGGCATGATGAACAATGGTCCCTAGCTGCCAGTAATGCTGATAGGAAAAGAGCACCTGTCTTCCCACATGGAGTGCCCGAATCCTGACGATAAGATAATAACATGTACCTTCTTTGTAATAAAAGCTGTCTTTATAAGCTGTTTGGGCAACGCGCTGTTCTAAAAGGTGATGATGACGATCATAGACCGGCAGGAACTGGCAGTTTTTAGGAAGTGTCAGACACTCGATACCTAATAGATAGTCGGTTGTGACATGATAAAAATTGGCTAAGGCAATCAGACTGCGGATGCCGGGGTAATTTTGAGCATTCTCATAATTAGATAAAAGGCTCTTGGAGATGTTCAGATAGGTTGCAACCTGCGAAAGGGTATAACCTTTTTGCAGGCGACATGTTTTCAAACGTTGTGCAATGATCTTGGTGTCCATATTTTTCCTCCTTATCCTATTATCCTTTTCCAATGGCAAAAATGCTTTAAAAAACTTTTTTCGTTTATTTTGGACGATTGAAATTCTTTTTTCGCTATCAGAAAATCATTGAAACAGATAGGCTGGTTTGAAATTTTGTGTTAGAATAGAAATAGCAGGCAGAAGAAAGAATGTGATATTGTGACAACGTATAGTTTTGATGATCTCAATTGGATGGTTGGTTTTTTTGACGGCCGTTTTCAAAATCCTAATACAAGTGAATTTTACCATGTGGTTCAGGCTCTAAAGGAGCGTTATCAGCTCGAAACCTTTGATCTGGATCATATCCTGGCCAATCTTAAAGAGCGCTATCAGCAGGCAACCTGGAAGATCGTCCTTGTTCCTTCCTGTCAATCTAAAGGGGTCAGTCAGGTGATGGCTTCGCCTTATTTCATGCGCTCCCTGATTCAATGTTATCCAGATTTTTTCACGCTTTACTGTCCAAATGAGAATAATATCTTTCAAACCAATACCCTGCATCCTCTGTTTGAATCCTTGATCTATCAGTTGAGTGATCTGCCGCTCTTGATGGCAACCAATGGCAGCCAGGTTTATTTTCGAAGGGTAGAATGTCGAAAAGATATTCTGGCAGCTTATGACATGCTTGAAAAGAAAGGGTATCTTGAGGATAATCGGAGCACGAATGACTTTGCCTATATCATTCATCTTAGCGATGTCCATCTGGGAGATAAATCCAGACGAGAGACATTGGAACTGCTGTACCACTGTCTGGATCAGGAATTACGACATCTTAAAAGTAATTATGCCTTTAAATTTGTGATCACCGGTGATCTGATGGATAGCCCTCGTCGCAAGAACATGTACATGGCCAGCGCTTTTATTAATGAACTGCGCAGTCGTTATAGTGCTGATGTCGATTTTATATTAGGTAACCACGATGTGATCGTTAGTGGCCTGAATATGTTTCGAATTCAAAAGTCTAAAGTAGTGGCATATCTTTTAGGGGAATCAGTCAAGAAGCTCGATGACATTCAGGTTCTGCTGATCAAGCTGAACTCCAGCCTGCATGGCAATTTTGCGCGTGGGATGGTTGGACAAAGACAGCTCGATGAGGTGGATGAGGAATTGACAACGGTCGAGAACCTGGATCACTATACGCCAATCGTACTGGTGCATCATCATCCACTGCCGGTGCATAAAGCGGATTTTTTAAAACTGAAGTGGACCGAACGCTCGATTGTCGGACGCGTTGTGGAAAAATCCAAGACCTTGGTCGATGGTGAGGATTTGTTGGAGTGGATGAAAAAGAGGCAGGTCCATTATGTACTGCACGGGCATAAGCATATTCCGTCACTCACTTATCGGGATGGAATTTATGTGATTGCAGCAGGTTCGAGTACGGGTGTTGTGCGTGATGACATGGATGCCTATATTTCCTATAATTTGCTCCAGTTTGATGTGCGTAGGCGTCGTGTTGTTTCTTGTACGCTCTTCTATGAGGATGTCGCCCAAAAACAGCCTAAACATATTTATACACGTATTTTTTAATGATAGAAGGAGGAAACTATGAAGATTATTGATAAAATGAAAGATGAAAAATTAGGAAGTGCATTGCTGTATAACTTTACATTAGGATACGGTCGTCCGGTCGAAATGGATATGTATAATTATGTCCTGCCCTTTATTTTTCATGACGCCTTTCGGGATAACATCTTAGAAAGTCGCAGTTTCCGTGACTGTGTTGAGAAGACACATCGCGAGAATTATCATTACATTGATGAAATCAAAGCGGCCATTAAAGAGGATGAGGCCATGACCAGTAAGTCACTGGGATTGGCACTCGTCAATTCCTGGCTGACCTTTGAGTTGAATGATGAAAAGATGTGTGGGACGGCTATCGAGAGCGAGGTCATGATGCTCAATGAGCCTTATCGGCTTGGCGAGTGGTTCTGTCATATGACGATTGAAGAGATCATGGAGGACCTGGTAATCGAACGTGAGCGGATCGTCGTTATGGATACCGCTTCTATCGGAGATGATATGGATCTTTCGCCTTTTGATGCGCTGGGAGATGTTGTGGTCTATCAGACAGTGAAGCCTGAAGAGGTTCCAATCCTGATCAAAGATGCGTCGATCGTTGTTGTCAATAAGACGGTCTTAAATGAAGCGGTCCTCTCAGAAGCACGTAAGCTCAAGCTGATCTGCTTGTTTGCGACGGGTTATGATAATATTGATATCGATTATTGCTCCCGTGCTGGAATCATGGTATCCAATGTCCGCGGTTATAGCTCAGCCAGCGTTGCCATGCATACATTCAGCTTGCTCTTGTATCTATATGAAAAACTGCCTTATTATGATCATTATGTTAAATCCGGGCGTTATAGTCGGGATGTCAGCTTTACGCATTTTGAGAAAAAATTCAACGAACTCGAAGGAAAGACCTGGGGCATTGTCGGACTGGGAGACATCGGTAAGCGGGTCGCCAGTATTGCCGAGGCTTTTGGCTGTCATGTCATCTATTACTCAACCAGCGGTAATCATGATGATGATCGTTATGAAAGAGTGGACTTTGATGACTTGCTGGAGCAGTCGGATGTCATCTCGATTCATGCGCCTTTAAATAAGAATACTTTTCATTTGTTTGATATCGAGGCGCTCAAGAAGATGAAGAAGTCCGCTTACCTTATCAATGTTGGACGCGGCGGGATCATTGTCGAAGAGGATTTGGCGAAAGCCCTGGTTGATAATGAGATTGCCGGCGCAGGATTGGATGTGCTTGAACATGAGCCGATGGAAAAAAATAACCTGTTGTTAGGTATCCGTAACTCGATGCGTCTCATCATCACACCGCATATTGCCTGGGCGAGCGTGGAAAGCCGAAAACGCTGTGTTGAGGAAGTCATTTTGAATATTGAAAGCTATATTGAAGGGAATAGTCGCAATCGTGTGGTGTAGACTGGTCAATCCAGTCTTTTTTGTTGTCCATGGTTATGATTTATGCTATAATGGATAAGCTTTTTTGCGCTTTGATGTCCAAAATAGACGTTGAACAATGAAAGAGAGGGAATGCATGATAGTGAAAAGCTTTGATGAATTAGGATTGAACGAACGTGTACTGGATGCCATCTATGCTTTGGGTTTTGAACGTCCTTCACCCATCCAGCAGGCAGCCATTCCGGTATTATTAGAAGGAAAAGATGTGATTGGTCAGGCCCAGACCGGAACAGGCAAAACATTGGCTTTTGCCAGTGTGGTCTTGAGCCGTCTTGAACATAAACAGCGACAGGTACAAGCGATTATTTTAAGCCCGACACGTGAGTTGGCTTTACAGATAGAAGAGGAATTTGAAAAGATCGGCCGCTTTACATCTTTGAAAAGTACGGTGGTCTATGGCGGCAGCAGTATTGAAAAGCAGATCCGTGCGATCAAGAGCGACGCAGATATTGTGGTCGGAACACCGGGGCGTGTTTTAGATCTGATGCGTCGTCAGGTGCTCGATCTTGGTCAGGTGAATTACGCCATCTTAGATGAAGCCGATGAGATGCTGAACATGGGTTTTGCTGAGGATATCCAGGCCATTCTGGAGGAAACGAACCCACAGCGTCAGACACTGCTGTTTTCGGCGACGATGCCTCCAGCCATCATGAAGATCGCCGAACGGTATATGCGTCCGGATATGCAGAAAATTACGATCGCCCAAAAATCACGGACAGCCAGTACCGTGGAGCAGTACTATTTTGAAGTGCGTCCGCATGAACGCTACGAGGCGCTTTGCCGCCTGATCGATGCCAATCCGATGGAGTCGGTCATCATCTTCTGCCGTACGAAAAAAGGGGTGGATGAACTGGTCAGTGCCATGTCCAAAAGCGGCTACCATGCCGAAGGAATGCATGGGGACCTCAGTCAGGAGCTGCGTTTGGAGACGTTACGCCGTTTTAAATCGCGACAGCTGACTTTCTTAGTGGCAACTGATGTTGCGGCCAGAGGGATCGATGTGGAAAATGTCAGCCATGTCATCAACTATGATCTGCCTCAGGACGTAGAGGCATACGTCCACCGTATCGGCCGTACCGGACGTGCCAGTCGAAAAGGAATTGCCTATAGTTTGGTGACACCTCGCGAGCGGCCATTATTAAAAGATATCGAGAGGATCAATCGAACGCACATCGAACAGGCGAATCTGCCAACGTTAAAAAATATTCTCAAGCATAAAGAAGAGGTGGTACTTGAGGAAGTTTATGATGCCATTGGCAGCGGTCTGCATAAAAATTATAAACAGCAGCTTCAGCAGCTTGATCAGGCCGATCTGATCAATGTAGCCAGTGCGCTGTTCTATTTGCAGACCCAGTCCCATACGGGCTTTGCCTATGATAAAGAAATGATTGGGGTGCCTAAGACAGTGGGCGCTGTTTATCTAGATCTTGGTAAAAATTATCATACGACCATTGCTGCCGTTGTGCGCTTTTTAATTGAAACAGTGAAGGTCAAAAAAGAAGATATCGGTCGTGTGGATCTGCAAAATCGTGCGATATTGGTCGAACTGACTAGCCAGCAGGCACTCAAAAACGTGCTTAAAAACGCGCCGGACAAAAAATTTGCCGGACGGAAAGTACGTGTGAGTGAAAAAACAAAAGGCCGCCAGTCATCACATTAAGGTTTGTTATAAATGACTATCCTATATACAAAATAAACAGGAGAACAAATATTCTCCTGTTTTCTTTTTGGCTGAGTCAAGAAAAATGAAGCACTTTCAAATTAATCTATTGAAATTGAAAACGCTTAAGTGTATAATGTAGGAGACGTAAGCCAAAGGAGGAACTTATATGACAAAATATGTCTACCTTTTTAAAGAAGGTAATAAAGACATGCGTAACTTACTCGGTGGTAAAGGGGCTAACCTTGCAGAAATGACCAACATTGGTTTACCTGTACCAAAAGGTTTTACCGTTACAACCGAAGCATGTACAAGATACTATGATGATGGTAAGACCATCGTGCCAGAGATCGAACAGCAGATCAATGATAAACTCGCTGAACTCGAATCATTAACTGGTAAAAAAATGGGGGATGCAGAAAATCCATTACTCGTATCTGTTCGTTCTGGTGCGAGAGCATCTATGCCAGGTATGATGGATACTGTATTAAACTTAGGATTAAATGATGAAGTGGCTAAAGGGTTCACTAAAGCAACCAATAACCCACGTTTCGTATATGACAGTTATCGTCGTTTCATCCAGATGTTCGCAGATGTTGTTATGGGCTTCCCTAAGAGCTCTTTTGAACATAAATTTGATGAAGTCAAAGTACAAAAAGGTGTTGAATTTGACACTGAACTGACAGCTGAAGATTTAATGGAAGTTGTTGAGATCTATAAAGGTGAATACAAGAAACATGCGGGTACAGATTTCCCACAGGATCCAAAAGTTCAGCTGATGGAAGCTATTAAAGCTGTATTCAGATCTTGGAATAATGACCGTGCCATTACTTACAGACGTTTAAATGATATCCCTGCAAGCTGGGGAACAGCTGTTAACGTACAGGAAATGGTTTATGGTAACCGTGGTGAAACTTCCGGTACAGGTGTTGCCTTCACAAGAAACCCTGCTACAGGTGAAAAGAAACTTTACGGTGAATACCTGATGAACGCTCAGGGTGAGGACGTTGTTGCCGGTATCCGTACACCTCAGCCAATCGATACTTTGAAAGAAATCATGCCTGATTGCTATGATCAGTTCGTGAAGATCAATAAGATCCTGGAAGATCATTACCGTGATATGCAGGATATGGAATTTACGATCGAAGATGGTAAATTATTCATGCTGCAGACACGTAATGGTAAACGTACTGCTCAGGCTGCTTTAAAGATCGCTGTTGATTTAGTACATGAAGGAATGATCAGCGAAGAAGAAGCTTTATTAAAAGTTGAACCTAAACAATTAGATCAGTTATTACATCCTAACTTCGATGCTGAAGCATTATCTAAAGCAAAAGTCGTTGCTACTGGATTAGCTGCTAGCCCAGGTGCTGCAACTGGACATATTTACTTCACTGCTGAGGATGTCATGAAAGCACATGAAGAAGGCGTAAAAGATATCCTCTTAGTGCGTACTGAAACAAGTCCTGAAGACATCGAAGGTATGAATATTGCACATGGTATCTTAACTGTTCGTGGTGGTATGACTAGCCATGCAGCTGTTGTTGCACGTGGTATGGGTACTTGCTGCGTCAGCGGATGTGGTGCATTAAAAGTAGATGAAGAAGCTAAGACACTGGTTACTCCAGATGGAAAAGTTTATCATGAAGGTGACTACATGTCCTTAGATGGAAGCACAGGTAACGTTTATGGTGAACAGATCAAGACGGTTGAACCAGAAATCAGTGGTGATTTCGAAACATTCATGAACTGGGCTGATAAAGCTAGAAAATTACAGGTTCGTACGAATGCAGATACACCTAGAGATGCTAAACAGGCACGCAAATTCGGTGCAGAAGGTATCGGATTATGCCGTACTGAACATATGTTCTTCGATGAAGAAAGAATCTTTAACTTCCGTCGTATGATCACAGCTGACACTGTAGAGGCACGTAAAGAAGCACTTGAGAAGATCTTACCTTATCAGAGATCTGACTTTGAAGAATTATTCAAGGCAATGGAAGGTTACTCTGTAACCATTCGTTTCTTGGATCCGCCTCTTCATGAGTTCTTACCTCATACAGATGAAGAAATCAAACCTTTGGCAGAAAGCTTAGGTATGACTTTCGAATCCTTAAAAGCACGTGTTGAATCCTTGAAAGAATTCAACCCAATGATGGGTCATCGTGGTTGCCGTTTAGCGATCACTTATCCAGAAATCGCTGAAATGCAGACAAGAGCTGTTATCGAAGCAGCAATTAACGTCAATAAAGAAGGCTTAAATGTTGTTCCTGAAATCATGATCCCATTAGTTGGCGATGTGAAAGAATTAAAATACGTGAAGAACGTTGTTACAACTACTGCTGATTCTATCATCAAAGAAGCAGGCGTTAACTTAACTTATAAAGTAGGTACAATGATCGAGATCCCAAGAGCTGCATTGACAGCTGATAAGATCGCCGAAGAAGCAGAATTCTTCAGCTTCGGTACGAACGACCTCACTCAGATGACTTATGGCTTCAGCCGTGACGATGCAACGAAGTTCTTAAATGATTACTATGCAAAACAGATCTTCGAATCTGATCCATTCGCTAAGGTTGACCAGGAAGGTGTTGGACAGCTGATGCAGATTGCTGCTGAAAAAGGTCGTAAGACTCGTCCAGACATCAAATTAGGTATCTGTGGTGAACATGGTGGAGAAGCAAGTTCTATCGCATTCTGCCATAAATTAGGTCTGAACTATGTATCCTGCTCACCATTCCGTGTACCTTTAGCACGTTTGGCTGCTGCTCAAGCTGCTGTACAGGAAAAAATGGATAAAGAAGGTTAATCGATCAAAGCAAGAGGCATACCTGAGGGTGTGTCTCTTTTTTTAGGAGGGCATATGGAAAGGGATAGACAGTATATACAGGAGCTGCATCAGCTTTATTTGGAGAAAAAGATTGTTTTCTTTATTGGCGCCGGTGTTTCGAAAAACTCCGGGGTTCCGACTTGGGGAGATTTAGTTCGCTATTTTGCCCGCCAGATTCATTATGAACGTTTCCCGCTTTCAACGGATGATTACATACGCATTCCGCAATATGTTTATGGCATGGATGATTCATTCAACCATGAGCGATACTATGCCATGATTTCGGAAGTCTTTAATCAGACTTACGAGACCAATCCGCTGCATGACTTGATTATTTCTTTAGATCCCTGTCATATTATCACAACCAATTTTGATCAGCTGCTGGATCATTATGGCTATGAAGTCATCAAGAGCGATCGGGATCTGTTGCAGGCGACTACTGGTCGTTATCTGATCAAGATGCATGGAGATCTGGATAATGTACGCGAAATTGTTTTGAAAGAAGATGATTACCTTCAGTATTCTCATACACATGGCCTGATGGAACTCTTTATTAAATCCTTACTGATCGATCATACTTTTGTTTTTGTTGGCTATTCTTTAAATGACTATAATCTCAAAACATTTATCAGCTGGATCAATTTTCTTGGTCAGGCTCAAAATGTGCAGCAGCACATGCATCCCAATTATTTTCTAACAGCCGATATTCTATCTGATGAAGCGTACATGACGGCTTATTATGAACATCAGAATATTCGTGTCGTTCATTTAAATCATCTGTTGGATGATCGATCGCAGGGGCTGTATCAAGCGATTCCACTTTCAGATCCTATCGGTAAGTTGACTTATCTATGCCTGTTGATGGTCAAAGGTTGATTATGCTTTGTTTTGGTAGTTGAATATGTTATGATAACAAAGTAAGGAGGGAGATCATGTCAAAACGTAAAATTGGCGGTTGGATACTCTTGATCGTCGCTGTGGTTTTCTTGACTTTTGCGATTTTAGAGGACCATCATGTGAATATGGGCCCTTTCACTGAACTCTATCATATGATTGACTGGATCAGTATACGTCATTTCTTTTCCATGATCTGGGAGAGTTTTGGTCTGGTCTTTGATTTTATTGGAGACTATTTCTGGTATTTGATCGTCATTATTCTGGCGCTCAGTTTAATTGCCGGCGGAACACGTCAAAAGCAGAACTATGATGATTATGATTATCGTAAGGTTGAAAAAGAGAATGGTGATTTTGTTCCTAACCATGAAACGAGGCGCCTGGTCCGCAATGCGGATAATAAAATGATCAGTGGCGTTTGTTCGGGGATTGCAGCCTATTTCCGCATTGATCCAACGCTGTTGCGCATCATCGCTGTGTTTCTTTTATTTACTTCTGGCTTTACTTTATGCCTGGTTTATTTATTTTTGGCAATCTTGCTGCCTGAACGGCATCAGGGATATTAATGTATGGCAGTCCATAGGCGTGTGGACTGCTTTTTTTATCTGTTCAAAAGAAATACTAAAATAGCACTCTCCTATTGACAGTGCTAAAAGAAGTGCTATAATATAAGTGTAGTCGGAAGATGGGCTGCAAAAAGGAAAATAAGTCATGAAATTTCATAGTGAACGGCTGCTTAATCAACCGTAGGATGTGAAAGGTAAGGTGTTGAAGTATGAAATTTTATCCCGTAGATCGTTTCTTTAGTGATGCATTTGATGATATGTTTGATCGTCCATTCTTTACAGGCAACAATAGTCATGTGATGAGAACGGATATCAGTGAGAAAGATGGTTATTATTTATTGGATATGGAGCTTCCAGGCGTGAAGAAGGAAGATATCCATATGGATCTGGAAAATGGTTATCTGACAGTCGCGGCAAGCCGCAACAGCAATAACGAAGAAAAAGACCAAAAAGGCAATGTGATTCGTCAGGAAAGATATGCCGGAACATTCAGCCGCAGCTTCTATGTCGGCGATGAAGTGACGGAGCAGGATATCAAAGCCAGCTTTGATAACGGTGAATTGAAAGTGACTTTCCCTAAGGAAGTTAAAAAGATTCCTGAGAAGAAACAAATTATGATTGATTAAAAAGGAGACGCACAGCTTGGACTGTGCGTTTTTTCATTAGGAAAAAGTGGTAGAGTGGATTTGTTATGGGCATTTTTGAGTGAATATGTTAGAATGGAATTGATCAAATCAAAGGGGGTATAGAGTCCATGTCTAAATATGAAAAGAAAGTATATGGTGAGTTTTCATCTATTGTGAATTATCTACATGAGGCGGTGATGTCAGGTAGTGCATCGTCTAGTTATGAAGATGGCAGTGACTATCAAGATGGTGATTATCAGATGGCGCTGAGAGTTTATGAGCGTTACAGCTGGACTGGTGCGAATCGGGTCAGTTTAACATTGGTGGTTGCAGGGAGTCATCAGGAATATTGGGTCACAGCGATTACCTCAGGGGGCAGTCAGGGATTGTTCATGAAGGTGAATACATTAGGGGAATCTTCGTTTTTAGAAACGATCGTTAAAGCCATTGATCAATTATAAAAGAGGATCATTGATGAATAGAGAGAAGTTAAAAGAAAAAGTCATAGGTGTTATTCAGCAACAGTGTGAAAGCAGAGGTTTTGTGACCATGATTGATGTTCTGATCGAGATCGGTGCATTAAGACGTGAGGATATGGAAAGATGGCATAAAGGACAGGTGGACTATCTGGAACGCGTTTGTCGAATGAATCTATCGCAATTGAGTTATGTGATACAGATCGTTCAAACCTATGCGAAAGCACAAGGACTCAAACCATCGTTGACGGATTATCATAGCTATGGCAAGAAACCCCATCGACCTTTGCGTTTCAGCAAGTATGGTAAGGCAGATGTGGAGAGAAAATACGCGACGCATTATGTGGATGTGCAGCGAATGACAGCAATCAAAAAGAAGGATGAGCGAAGATGAACTATCGTGAACTGAATGCTAAAACAATTGACCAGTGGTGCCTGGAAGGTTGGGAATGGGGACAGCCCATCAGCCATGAACAATTTATGGCGGCAAAGCAAGGTCACTGGCAGGTTTTGCTGACACCGACTAAACCGGTTCCGCATGCCTGGTTTGGACAGCTGGAAGGCAAAAAAATACTCGGCCTGGCCAGTGGCGGAGGACAGCAGATACCAATCTTTAGTGCCCTGGGAGCTAATTGTACAGTTTTGGATTATTCTAGTGAGCAATGTCAAAGTGAAGCAATGGTTGCCAGGCGCGAAGGCTATGTGGTAGAGATCCGGCAGGCGGATATGACCGAGCCGCTGCCCTTTGCGGATGAGACATTTGATCTCATCTTTCATCCGGTTTCAAACTGCTATGTAGAAGAGGTGCGTCCGATTTTTCGGGAATGCTATCGCGTCCTAAAAAAAGGTGGTATTTTTTTAGGGGGGTATGATATTGGCATTAATTATGTTTTTGATCTGGATGAATCACGTCTTGAAAATCGACTGCCTTATAATCCTCTGAAAGATGAAACGCTTTATCAGGAAAGTCTGCGGCTTAATGAAGGAATCCAGTTTTCGCATACGCTTGAAGAACAGATTGGCGGTCAGCTGGAAGCCGGTTTTCGACTGACCCATTTATATGAGGATACGAATGGCAGCGGGCCTCTGCATGATCATGGGGTTCCTACCTTTATAGCGACACGCTGCATAAAGGACTAGTCGAAATCTGTAAGGAATGAGGATTAGAGAAAAATATGCATTTGATTTAAGTTTTGCCTAAATTATGTTAGAATAATAGCCAGAGGTGATAGAAATGGATTTTAAAGAAGAAGCATTAAAAGTGAAGGAGGATCTCATTGCAGATATACAGACATTATGTCGTATTCCATCTGTTTTGGATCCTGCTACCGCAAAAGAAGGGCAGCCATTTGGTCAGGGATGCCGTGAAGCCCTGGACTGCATGTTGGCGTTTGGACGTCGGGATGGATTTGAAGTCAAGGATGTGGATGGCTATGCGGGTCATATCGATATTGGTGAAGGAGATGAAGTCATCGGTGTGCTTGGTCATCTGGATGTTGTGCCAGTCAATGCTGAGGGTTGGATCTATCCGCCTTTCTCCTGCACATTAAAAGATAATATTCTCTATGGCCGTGGTACATCAGATGATAAGGGACCAACGTTGGCGGCTTATTATGCAGCGAAGATCATTCATGATCTCAAACTGCCAACCAAGAAAAAGATTCGTATTATCTTTGGTTGTGACGAAGAATCAGGGTCTCGTTGCATGAAGCATTATTTCTCCAAAGAACCCTACCCACAGTGGGCCTTTACACCGGATGCTGGTTTCCCGGTATGCTATGGTGAGAAATCAGGCTGCGGTTACACGATCAGTGGAGATTGTCCGGAAGAGGGTCTCTTGTCTTTCAAGGCTGGACAGCGTGTCAACATTGTTCCTGAAACAGCTGAGGCTATCGTTGTGGGTGAACTTTCTGATTTTAGTGATTCTTTTGAAGCATTTAAGCAAAAATATGGTGTCGGCGGCAGCCTTGAAGAAAAGCATGGTCAGGTACGCATCACGCTGATTGGTAAATCGGCACATGCTTCAACACCGGATTTAGGAAAGAATGCGATCGTTTATCTGGCGCAATACCTCAATGAAGTGATTGATCATCCAGTCAGCCGTTTTATTGATGATTATTTCCGTGATGATAATCACGCACGTCGTTTAGGTTTCTATTTTAATGGTGCCATGGGTGAAATTACCTGCAACGTAGGGATCATTGATTATGAACAGGGGCATGTGCGCATCCAACTGGATCTTCGTTGTCCGCATGATATGAACTTTGATGATATGCAGTGCTGTATCGTTAAAGCCATCAAACCGATGGGCTGGACAGAAGAACATCACATTGGACCTTATTTGTTTGTTGATCCAGAATCAGAGCTGATTACGACCTTGCATCAGGCATATGTCAAATATACGCATGATGAGCAGGCGAAACCAGTTACCATGGGTGGCGGTACTTATGCGAAATCGATGCCAAATACCTGTGTGGCATTTGGGATGGAATTCCCAGGTTCTCCAAACGCTATTCATGAAAACAATGAGATATTACGCGTGGATGAATTAATGTTAGGTGTCGCTATCTATGCGGAAGCACTCTATCATCTAGTCAAATAAAAAATGGACGTTCTGTCCATTTTTTTTGTCAGTTTAAGAAAGTAATCATCCAGCAAAGATAGTTCGCAAATAGGCTCCACAGTAGATAAGGGATCTGAAGATAAGCAGCTACCGGATCGATCTGGTAGAAGACATAGATCATCCAGATGATCGCAAGACTTAAACATAGCGCGACCAGGCTGGCAATCAGAAAGTTTCCGATGCGAAAGAAAAGGATGGGCCAGATGAAATTCAAAAAAAGCTGGAAGGCATATGGAAAGGTTGCCTGTGTTTGTGAGGGGGATTTTTGACAGACAAGATAGCAGCTGACGCCCATCAGGATATAGAGGATGGGCCACACGATTCCAAATACATAGGTAGGTGGACTCAAGGGTGGCAAGTTTAAACTGGCATAAATCAGACTGATATTACCGGCTAGGACTCCGGACAAGATGCCTAGAACGCTGGGTAATAAAAGCGTTGGAATATAATTTTTTAGGATTTGGTTAGTCAATCGCTTTCACCTCATTCTTAATATATGCGCGCTCATTCAAAGGCATACAAAAATTACCAGTGAGGGAATACTAAAAAATCCCCTGCATAAGCAAGGGGAAAAGATTAATGGATCATGGATAAAGATACTTTCTTACGCTCAAGATCAATCGCATCAACATAAACTGTAACGATATCTCCTACGTTGACTTTCTCCAATGGATGTTTGATAAATTCTTTGCATATCTTGGAGATATGCACCAGACCATCATTTTTTAAACCAATGTCGACAAAGGCACCAAAGTCGACGACATTTCGCACGGTCCCTTCCAGTTCCATGCCTACTTTCAGATCTTCCAGTTTCAAGATGTCTTTCTTGAGGACCGGTGTTGGGTAGTTATCGCGTGGACTGCGTTGTGGCGACATAAAAGCATCCAGGATATCATCGATCGTATATTGATCGGTCTGAAGCTCGTTTTGCAAGGCTTTCTTGTTCAAGGTCTGAACGGCCTTTTGCATCGTTGGTGTTCCAATATCCTGGCTGACTAAATGGAGCTTATCTAAGATGGCGTAAGCCAGTGAATAGCTTTCTGGGTGAATGGCCGTTGCATCCAGCGCTTCATCTCCGTCTGGAATACGTAGGAACCCGACTGCCTGTTCAAAGGTCTTCGCACCTAGACGCGGCACTTTTTTGAGATCTTCCCGATTCTCGAAGCGCCCATGTTCATTGCGATATGTAACGATCGACTTGGCAACTGTGCCTGAAAGGCCTGCCACATATTTTAAGAGAGAAGGAGAGGCTGTGTTGACATTGACACCGACCTGGTTCACTGTTTTCATTACCACATAATCGAGCTGTTCAGTCAGCTTTTTTTGATTCATGTCATGTTGATATTGGCCAACGCTGATCGCTTTAGGCTCGATCTTGACGAGCTCTGCCAATGGATCCTGCAGACGTCTGGCAATTGACACAGCCGAACGTTCTTCAACTTGCAGATCAGGAAATTCTTCTTTAGCTACGGGACTTGCCGAATAGACGGAGGCCCCGGCTTCAGAAACAATCACATAAGAGACGTCCAAATGGTTTTTTTGAATCAGATCAGCAATAAACTGTTCCGTTTCTCGGCTGGCAGTCCCATTTCCGATGGCAATGATCTCAACGTGATAATCCGTAATCAGCTTCAAGGTCTTCTGGCGATCTTCTGCATAGCTTTTTTTCGGGATGGTCGGATAGATCTTATCGATTTTTAAGACTTTTCCGGTTGGATCAACAACTGCCAGTTTGCACCCTGTGCGAATCGCCGGGTCAACACCTAAAACCATACGATCTTTCATCGGCGGCTGTAACAGCAGTTTTTCCAGATTGATGGAGAAGACATTCAATGCTTTATCTTCAGCCATTTCTGTTAATTCAGAACGTATTTCACGGATGATCGATGGCGCGATGAGGCGTTTATACGCATCTTGGACACATTCGGTGATGACATCTTCCAGAAAAGTCTGGCGGCGTCGCATTACCCTGGCTTTAAGACGTGCTAAGAGTTTTTCTTCATCGATGACAAGATCAACACTGATCACTTTTTCTTTTTCAGCCCGATTGATGGCTAAGATACGATGAGACACAATGTGCCCCACTTTTTCATGAAAATCATAGTACATTTCATAGATCCGCTGACTATCTTCATGTTTTTTCTTTTCTTTAGTGACAATTTCTCCCTGCTTCTCAAAGGTTTGCTTAACGAGCTTGCGATTGGCCGGATGATCACTGATCATTTCAGCAATAATATCTTTTGCACCCTGAATGGCACTTTCAACATCCAAGACATCATCATTGAGGTATTTCATAGCTTCAAGTTGAAGATTGCCTGAAGCAGGTAATCTCCAGATCCATTGAGCGAGTGGCTCCAGGCCTTTGGCTTTCGCCATGGTTGCACGTGTTTTTTTCTTTTCTTTATAAGGACGATAGAGCTCTTCAACCTCACTTAGTTTTTCACAGGCAAGGATGCTTTGCTTCAAGTCCTCATTCAGCATGCCTTTTTCATCAATCAAACGGATGACATCTTCCTTGCGTGCGGCCAGATTTAAGGCATAATCATAATCTTTTTCGATTTCGCGAATCTGATCCTCGTTGAGTGCACCGGTAGCTTCTTTACGATAGCGGGCAATAAAAGGTACTGTATTACCGCCAGAGAGCATTTCCAGAACGGTCTGTACCTGTTTAGGACGCAGACCCAGTCGGCTGGCAACGAGTTGAATCATTTCTTCGTTCATTTGTTTTTGTTCCCCTTTCTTTTCCTTACGAAAGAAAAAATCAGCGTTACACTGATTTTAGAATATCGTGATAGATCTTTGGACTGACATACTGATCCAGTTCATCAGGTCGGACCCAGCAGTAGGTTTCATGTTCATCCGATAGTTTCACAGCAACATCGACCGGAGTGCAACGATAGTTTAACCCGACGATTTCCAAATTGGAGCGGACGACATGAAAAGTGGCAGCGATATGAAGAGAAGCCAGTTCCAGTCCTGTCTCTTCACGTACCTCACGGATCAAGGCATTTTCAGGTCCTTCCTTATATTCCATTCCTCCTCCAGGTAATTCCCATACACCTAATCCATCGGCGGATGGCTGGACTTTTTTAAGCAGTAAAATTTTGCCTTCATGGATAATGACTGCTTTCACTGTCACATGGAATAAGGCTTGCGAACTCATAAAAACCCTCCTTAATGACCATTTGGTTTCTAACTCCATTCTATCATATTCAAAGTTTTTTTTGAAATTATTTTTTCATTTTTATATTGAAACAAAGAAAGGAGTTTGCTATAATAATAAAGCAATCCGCGGACGTGGTGGAACGGTAGACACGCTACTTTGAGGGGGTAGTGGGAGTATTCCCGTGTGAGTTCAAATCTCATCGTCCGCACCATTTTGATTCTGACCTGTCTTTAGACAGGTTTTTTTGTTACAAATGAAAGGAGCGTTTCATATGCTTAGACGAATCAATGCACCTGGCGGTTATCTGCAGGGTCCCGGAGCTTTATCTTCTTTAACAGATGTCATTCAAATGATGCAAAAAAAGGATGCCTATCTGATCGTGGATGCGTTTATCGAAAATCTTTATCATGATGAGATTGTCACAGGTTTTATGAAGGCAGAGATGCCTTATCAGCTGGCTGTATTTGGAGGCGAGTGCAGCTGGCAGGAACTCCATTTACATCAGGCAGCTGGAGAAAAAAACGATGTGATTATCGGAATCGGTGGCGGCAAGACATTGGATGTGGCGAAGGCGGTGGCGTCTTTACTGGCGAAGCCCGTGATCATTGTTCCTACCTCTGCTTCATCTGACGCGCCATGCAGCCAGCTTGCAGTCATCTATACCGAACAGGGAATGCTGGAGCGTTATCTACATCTACCACATAATCCTGATTGGGTCATTGTGGACAGTACGATCATAGCGAAAGCTCCAGTACGCCTTTTAGTGGCTGGAATAGGGGATGCTTTATCGACTTATTATGAGGCTTGTGCCTGTCAGGCATCACACTTGCATCAGGTTCAAGGAGCGCGTATTGTTTACCAGATGGCAAAACAATGTCTTGAAACGCTGCTGTCTCAGGGCATCAAGGCCATTGAAGCAGTCAAAGACGGCATATGTAATGACGCTTTGGAGGATGTCATTGAAGCGAATATCTACTTGAGCGGGATTGGTTTTGAAAGCGGTGGATTAGCGGCAGCTCACGCAATCCATAACGGATTGACCTTACTTGAAGAAACAAGCGTTTATCTTCATGGCGAAAAGGTTGCGTTTGGTACATTGGTACAGCTGGCCTTAGAACAAAGAAGCGATGAGGATATTCTGACATTGATGACTTTCTGTCATCAGATTGGTCTACCCATCTCACTTGCTGATATTGGTCTGACTGAGGCTTCTGATGAGCACTTGCTGAGGGCAGCTAGGGCCAGTTGTCAGGATGAGGCGATGGGACATATGCCGTTTGCGGTTCGACCTGAAGACGTTCTATCTGCCATCCATCGTATCGACGCGCTGGCTAGGCCTTTCAACAAACCATCATGTTAAAACGATATCATCGCTGCTGCTTTGATGATGAAACGCGCTTTGAAAGATCATTATTATAGCTTTTTCTTTGATCTTTGTGTGCTAAGCATATGTCCTGCTTCCCTTAAGCAAGGCGTATGCTTTTTTAGCTTGATCTGTTTTGACATGATAAAAAGCAGCAGATTTGAAAAGATCTGCTGCTTAGGTCAATAACCGCTATGTGTTTGGTGATATGGCTTCAGGAGGGTGTTTTTTAAAAAGTCTTCTATTTCCAACGATATGGATAGCACCTGCTTGAGAATATTTCGTGTCATTTTTTCTTTATCACTAAAGTCGATAGGCGCTTTTAATACGACTTCTAAAATGGCATAGATAGGCTTTGTTTCTATCCCTTTATTCCATTTCGTATCTTTCATCAGATTCCAATATCTTTCTTGAATGCCAGCGATTCGGCCGACCAGCCATAACTTTATTTGTAATTTCTGGTGGTTCAATACCAGGGCAAACCTGAACTGGCTGTTTCTTAAATAATCATCCGTAAAAGAAAAGTAAGTGTAATCCAGATAACCATAAGCCAGAGAGCTTGTCTTATATGTTTGAGGAAAATGTTTTTTCAGTTCTGAAACATACTTGGTTAAGATAATATAGGCCTTGCGGATCGTTCCTTCGTTTAACTGCTGCTGATAAATGGCTAAACACTATTGCATATCACTGTTCATCTTCTAAACCACTGCTGTTGTATTGGGTACAAGCTTTTATATGTCGATCTTCTTAGATGTGAAATACAGACTCATTTGAATAAGCGTTTGCTTAAAGATTGATGAGCTGTCGCTTTACGCAAAGCCAGGTACAGTGCACTGGCAATAATCACGGATACAACGGCATTGAATAAAGTCGTTCCAGCTGTCCAGGCGGCAAAGATCTTAGCGGAAGATGAGGGAATGCCCAGAACGAGATTTTTATAAAAATAAGAGACGACGGGATCGGCGATCACATTAAATCCCATACCAGCGATGGCGGATAGAATGGTCCATTTGGTTAACTGTTTGGAATCTGTGATCGTGTTGATATGACCGATGCGATAGGCGACAAATCCGGTAATACAACCAATTCCCATTTTAAGGATCATTGTCTGCGGTGCTGAGGTGACGTATAGTGGGTTCATGAGGTCCGCTAACCCCATTCCGATGGCACCTGCTAGCCCACCGGGAACACCTCCCAGGATCAGGGCGGCTAAAACACAGAAAATATTACCGAAATGGACGGCTGTACTGCTTCCGCCCAATGGAATATCGATACGGAAAAATTGAAAACCGATGTAACAGAGGGCACACATCAGTGCTAAAACGGATAAACGAAAGATCTGATTTTGTTTTTTATTCATCATCATGACTCCTTTACTTAAAGTATGCTATAATGATAACAGTAAACTGACATGATAAAAATACACAGTTTTGATAAAAAGGAGAGGGTCAGATGAAGATTGAACATTTAAGCTTTCAACTGCACACAAGCAAACCATTCTATCAGGAATTACATGATTATTTAGTCAATCAGATGTTGTCGGGCTATATTCAAAATGGGGATCGCCTGCCATCCATCCGTCAGCTGGCAAAGGATCTGCATTTATCGCGAACAACGATTGAGAATGCTTACGAACTGTTAGTCAGCGAAGGTTATGTGATTAGTCGGTCTCGATCAGGCTATTATTGTGATTTGCCTTATGGTCTGAATAAGGAGCAGCTCATCGTTCAGAAAACTTCAAAGAGTGCTTCTGAGGATCAGATCCTCTATAATTTTTCCAGTCGATATGTGGATGCTTCTGATTTTGATACGAAACTATGGCGTCGCTATATGCGCATTGTTATGGACCGTGATCAGGATATTGCCTCGTATGGTGAGCGTCTAGGTGAGTGGGAACTGCGGGAAGCATTATCTGATTATTTATATCGGGGGCGAGGGGTGAAATGTACAGCGGATCAATTGGTGATCGGTGCCGGTATTCAGCCTCTGCTTTATATGTTCTGTGGCCGGTTTGCCTCACAGGTATTAAAGGTCGGGTTTATCCATCCAGGTTTCAGACAGGCGATCCAGGTCTTTCAAGACTGCCATCATGAGATCCGGCTTTTTCATTCATTAGATGAGGTCGATTTTACGCAAATTGATGTGCTGTATCTGACACCCACGGAACTCAATCTGAAGATGAAGCGACGTTTATGGCTGATAGAGAAGCTGCAGCGCCATCATGTTTTTTTGATTGAAGATGATCTCAATGGCGAAATGCATTATGTGACTCCCAGTTTTCCGGCTATTCAGGGGCTTTCCGGAGAAGAAAATGTCATTTATCTGAATTCCTTTTCACGCCTGCTGCTGCCTTCTTTGCGAATAGCCTGCATGGTCTTACCGGTTGCATTGGCGCAACAGCTGCAAATGCAGATCAAATGTTATAATCAGACGGCTTCGAAAATTGAGCAGAATGTTTTTAATTATTATTTGCGTGAGGGACATCTGGAAAGACGGATCCGTAAATTGAGGCGCCAATCTCTAAAAAAAAGTCAGCTTATGAAAGAGGGAATCCAAAATATCCTCAATGTGGATCAGTTCCATTTTTTTGAGACCAGTCAGCTATTTATTTGCCCTCTTGATCTGCCGGATGATTTTTATATCCGGGCCAGTCAGCATCAGATTGCGTTTGCCAGTCAGGATCCTAAGGCATTGCATATGGCCTTCGGAGGGGTGGATGCTACCAAAATTGCAGAGGCATTTCAGTTAATCAAAAAACTTGCCCTTAGGCAAGTTTAGCAGATTTTCTAAAGAAGAGAAGACCCAGAATAAACAGGATCGTCAGCATGCCCACACCGATATTGATATTGCCGGTGACCTGACTGGCGATAGAGATGATCGCTGTTCCTAAAAAAGAGGCACCCTTTCCGCAAATATCCATGATACCAAAATATTCTCCTGCGTTTTCATTCGGAATGATCTTGGCAAAATAGGATCGAGATAGGGCCTGGATACCACCCTGGAACATACCGACAATAAAGGCCAGGATCCAGAAGTGAAGCTGAGTGGACATGAACAGGGCAAAGATGGCAATACCTGTATAGGCTAAGATACAAATTGTGATGAGCTGCTTGGGATCATACTTTTTGGATAGACGCCCAAAAGTAATAGAACATGGGAAGGCAACAATTTGTGTCATTAAGAGGGCAATCAATAAGCCTGTGCTGTCTAAACCAAGTGCCTGACCATAAGCAGTAGCCATATCAATGATGGTATAGACACCGTCGATATAAAAGAAGAAGGCTAATAAGAACCAGAGGATCTTCTTATTCTTTTGCGCTTTTTTCAATGTGTTCCATAAACGCCCCAGGCTATTTTGAAAGATGTGAGACGGATGATCAACATAAAACTTCTGCTGGTAACGACGTAAAAGTGGAAGGCTCATGACGACCCACCAAATGGCAATCATGGCAAAAGTCAAAGACATGGCTAGCGGCATGGATAATCCAAAAGATGAGCCACCTAAGACCAGGACCAGACCGATGCCAAAAGGAATACAGGAGCCAATGTAGCCCCAGGCATAGCCATGGCTGGACACTGTATCCATCCGATTTTCAGTGGTAATGTCTGTCAGCATGGCATCATAGAAAATCAGACTGGCCGAATAGCCGACTTTAGCGATGACAAAAATGATCAGAAACACCAGCCAGGTCGATGCCAGACCAAGCAGGACACAGCTGACGGCTCCAATCAGCATAGCCCCGGTAAATAATTTTTTCTTATAATTTCGTGTATCTGCGACAGTTCCTAAAACCGGTCCAAGCAGGGCGACGATCAGGGTAGAGATGGAGGTTCCGTATCCCCAGTAGGCAAGATAGTCAACAGATGACAATCCAGCCAGGTCTCCCAGATAATTAAAATAAATGGGCATGATCGTAGATACAAGTAGGATAAAGGCCGAATTACCGACATCATAAAGGATCCAGGCCTTCTCCAGTTTGGTAAGTTTAAGCTTCAATTTGAATTTCCTCCTCGTTGATATCAAAGGTTCTCTGGTAGTAAGGGTGGTTGACTTGGCCGGCAAGAAGTGCGTCATCTAAAGAAGCAAACAGTTCAATTGCGACATGCTTGGCCTTCTCGTAAAGCGTTAAAAGATGGGCAGTGGTACTTTGCAGACGCAAATCAGGTTCCGGCATCACAATGTGTCCGGTCAGGTTAGGATGCTGACCGATCCATTTGATTCCTTGGATGAGCAATCGACGCTTGAAAGGATGCGGACAATAGAGCAGGTGGTGATAGAAACGCATGCCTTTGATGGCCGTTTTGATCACATGTTCATCCAGTGTTGGATAAAAGCTCTGAATGACAGGGATATCCTCTTTTCGATAATCAATGAGTTGATACAAAGGATAACGAACCGGGTCATAGTGATCCAGGACTAAAAGCGCTCGTTCGAGATCATCTTCGATTTCGGAGTGGCAGGCAATGTGCTCTGCCTGAATCTTTTCGATATAAGTATGGCAGGTTGTATCCAGCCCAAAATGACAAAGATAACCATATAGATAGGCCAAGGCAGCTGGACTGTCTGTTTCTTTCAGACGCTGAAAGAGCGGCCCAAAAAACTGCTCTGCCGGAAGACTATGTATGGTGTTTCCCAGCGCACTCACGTCATTGTGGTGCAGTGGATGATAGTAGAATAATAAATCAGGACCATGTACCCCTAGTTGGAACAGGGTCGGATATTGTTCGATGATCTTCTGTTTGTTTGTATCGAGCAAGTCCTTGATTTCCTTTCCAAAACGATAGTGGGCATAGGTTGATGGCATAAGATCACCTCTTTCCATAGACAGTATAGCATAAAGCGCAGGGGTGAAAAAGTAAAAAAAACGTTAAGAACGTATCAAAAAAGCGATTGTTATGTCAACAATCGCTACATTAAATGTGAAATATCGAGATAGCAAGGTACACCATTCTGGTAATCAAGCGTTACCTCACCTTGAATCAGCGGATATAGATATTCATAGAGTTCATTGGTAATATCATGATGATCGGGGCTGATCCATTCCAGTGGGATGCGTTTTTCTTTATTGGCGATGGCATGGACATCAAAATCAGTGATACTGATCTTGCCTTGTGGATTACGTACAAAGCCCATCATTCTTTCGGTCTTGCCTTCAAGTGCTGCTTTCACTGCTTCTTGACCGATCCATTGTGCTTCATCGAGGTCTGTTTTGCTGGCGATATGCATGGCACAGCGCTGCAGGACATTCAACTCAATACTGCGCACCTTGCAATGGAAAGTATCGCGAACGAGATTTTCCAGAATCTTACCCGTTCCGCTATGTAAGACATGTCCAAAGACATCTTTAGATGTATACGAAGAATCTTCGTCCAGAAAACGTCCCTGACGATCGCGGATTCCCTCTGAAACGGCGATGATGATATTTCTTCTGGTTTTGAAAAGTTCACGAATATGATCGAGAAAAGCATCTGTATCAAAAGGCACTTCTGGCAGATAGATCAAATCTGGCGCAACCTGATGTGAGTTGCGCGCCAGTGCGCTGGCAGCCGTCAGCCAACCGGCATTTCTTCCCATGATTTCGACAATCGTCACAGACTTCACTTTATAGATCATGCTATCATGGATGATCTCTAGCATGCTGCATGCAACATATTTAGCTGCAGAACCAAATCCCGGCGTATGATCGGTTCCCATTAAGTCATTGTCAATCGTTTTTGGAATACCGATGATATGAATGGGGGCATCGATCATTCTGGCATAACTGGATAATTTCATGACGGTATCCATTGAATCGTTGCCGCCGATATAAAAGAAATCGGTGATTTGCAGTGTATTAAATATCTCAAAGATCTTTTCATAAGGACGCTTGTCCTCGTCAATCTCAGGTAATTTATAACGGCAGCTGCCAAGATACATCGCCGGAGTACACTTCAAAGCATTGCGTTTATCCTGATCTTTAAAGACATTCAAATCAAAATAGGTATCTTCCAAAAGTCCCTGAATGCCGTTTTTGAGACCGTAGACATGTTCGAAACCTTGTTTGTAGGCTTCTTCAATGACACCGGCAAGGCTGGCATTGATCGCTGCTGTAGGACCGCCGGACTGACCGACCATGCAGTTTTTTTTCATATTAACACTCCTCATTCTTTATTAATGAATATAATCATTAGTATTGTTCATTTCTTATTTTAACATAGATTGTAAAGAATATGAATGATTTATTCTAACCTTGTCCGAATAAATCATTTTGTCTAAGATATTTGCTTTTTTTTGACCATAGGGGCAAGAAATCTCCTTATTCGGCGCATTTTCTTTTATTTTGTACAGTATGTTGCTTAATCTGATAAAACCGACAGTTTGGATATAAAAAAAAGAAAAAAATTGCGATTTCTGATTTGCAACATTTCTTAAACATAGTATGATATTATTGTACAACTTTAAAGAAAGGAGAAATGACAATGGCGATTTTTGATTATGATCAAATCGGGAAAAGAATTAAGAAGAGGAGGACTGAACTAGGTTATAGTCAATTGGATCTATATAAGTTGACGGGGATAACAAACTTTTATATATCCAAAATTGAAAATGGTCATGTAGACTTGACATTCAAAACGTTGGAAAAGCTATGTGTCGCCTTGGATGTAGATTTTGTCTATATTCTAACAGGAAAGACATTAGACGTTGGGTTGATAGACAGTTTGGCCGAAATTCAGGAATATTATCTTAAATCAGAGCGGAATCGAAGGATCATTGAAAAACATCTTGAACTGATCAAGATGTTAATTGAAGAAGACGAAGCTTAAAAAGAAAAACTGTTTGTAGGGAAGCAGTTTTATTCACGATTTAGGCAGTGATTTAGTCTAGAGGGGTATGGAAGCAACCATACCTTTTATTTTGTGGTTATTAAAATAATGACCGAAAGACAAAGGATCAAAGCGATGGTCAATAAGAGATAGAGGCAGCGTATCAATGGTGCGCCGCAAAGAATCTGAAAGAAATGCCAGACAATAAGCAAAATAGAGAGTGAAGCTAAGATGCGGATCATTCGCAAGCGTCTAGACCTCTAGAAGAAAGGGAACTGTCTAAAATCGACAGTTTCCCTGTTTTTTCATGCCGTACCCTTTAGCCAGATATTCATTATACAGTTCTAAGAAGCGCTGGTAGTGCACGATCTCACGCTGTCTCAAATAGGAAAGTGGCCCTAAAATGTCTGGACAGTTCGTCTGATCCATCAGATTCTCGTAAATGGCTCGGGCTTTTTGTTCAGCCGCGAGGTCTTCACATAAATCTGCAATTGGGTCGCCAGTTGCGGCAAAGTAGTCGACTCTAAATGAGTAGCCCTGGGCATTGACTGGATAAAGAGAGAAACCATGTTCCGTATAATGGCCTTCTAGTCCAGCCTGCTTGATTTCCTGAAGACTGGCACCCTGCATTAATTGATACACCATTGTACTGATCATTTCCATATGAGCCAATTCCTCTGTACCAATATCCGTTAAAAGGGCCTTTCCTTTGTCATCTGGCATCGTGTAGCGTTGCGTCAAATAGCGCATGCTGGCGGCTAATTCACCGTTGGGACCACCAAACTGAGTGATGATGTTTTTGGCCATGCTGAGATCGCCATTTTGAATATGAATGGGGTATTGAAGTTTTTTATCATATTTCCACATGTTTCATCTACTGCCTTTCCCAGGGCCATGGTCCCTGTATCCAAATCCATGAGGTGCAGTCCGCATTGACATCACTCACCGCCAATGGACCAAATTTTACTTCAAATTCCTTGCGCACTTTTAAAGCACACGCGTTGTATTCATTGAATAGTGCCAGCATTTTTTCATCGTCCGGATGCGTGTCCAGGTAAAGGTTGAGCTCGTGCGCTGCAAATTCAAGAATCTGTACCTGCATCAGACAAGCCTGTCGTGGCGAACAGGGCTGTAAGGCAAAATTGGTCATCTGACCATAAGGAGTGTACAAATTTTTAAACAGGTTTCCTAGGTTGAAGCCTTCTTCGGCGCTGAATAAACAAGTATTGCCAGAATGATCTGGGATTGTTTGCGTCATCTGATTATTTGTACACTGTCGAAAATAATTCACTGTTATCATCTCTCCTTTCACTTTAAGGTATGTCTGGACTCATTTTTGGTTTGGACAAATAACTAGATGTCAGATATCCAGACCAGAAAGTCGTGCGTCACATATACATAATTGAGGAGGTGAAAGGATGTTGCAGGGAATTGATTTATCTAATTATCAGGCTGATATCGATCTTGCTAAGATTGCGTTTGATTTTGCTATCATCAAGGCTAGTCAGGGACTGACGGTCGCCAAAATGTGCGATACGCATTATCAGAATGTAAAAAGATTAGGCAAGCTACGAGGCGTCTATCATATGGCTGAACCAGTCAGTCATACGGCCAAAGAGGAGGCTGACTTTTTTATTGCCCATACCAAAGGCTATGTGGGAGACTGTATTCCATGTTTGGACTGGGAGCTTCAGGATACAAGCCAGGTTGGCTGGGCATTGGCATGGTTGGAACGCGTTGAGGAAGCCTGGCATACCAAGCCGTTGATCTATATGAATGCTTCAACGGTCAGACGCTATGACTGGTCGCCTGTTGTTTCTAGAGGGTATGGGCTTTGGATCGCGCAGTATCGTGATAATCAGCCGGATCACAATTATGATATGCGTAGTGCCGGCAATCCGCCATCGAGTGGTCAATGGCCATTTTATGCTATCTGGCAATGGACTTCTCATGGTCGACTCACGGGTTATAACGGAAATCTGGACCTCAATCTCTTTTATGGTGACGAGGATGCCTGGTGGCGTTATGTACGTCAGGATACGGAGCAGATTGAGAAACCAGAAAAACAAACCACTTATACAGTTCAGAAAGGGGATACGTTGAGTGAGATAGGCGCTAAGCTGGGTCTGTCGTGGCAGGAGATCGCACGTATAAATGCGATTTCGCCACCTTATACGATCTATCCTGGTCAAAAGCTTCTTCTACCATCGTCTAGAAAAATCTATACGGTGCAAAAAGGAGATACACTTTCACAAATTGCCAAAAAGCTGGGGACGACGGTCAGTAGGCTGGTGGATCTTAACAGCCTCAGTCATCCTGATTTGATCTATCCGGGACAGATCCTGATTTATGATTAAAAAAGAGAATGCGTCACGCGCATTCTCTAACCTACATATTTCAAATATGCCTGCAAGACTTTTTTATGGGCGGTCGAAACAGGAATATCCGCAATCTCTTCTAAGCTTCGCAGTGAGAGCTGCGGCTCTTGTAGAAATGTTCCATGATAGACATGCATTTTCCAGATACGATGGGTGAAGACATGACGGACATCCTGAATGTAGCTATCCAGAATGATATTTTCATGAAAATCCTGATAGAAGGCTTCGCAAAACGAATGCAGCGATTCGACTTCATATTGCACAAAACCATAGAGATGCTCAAGGAGTCGCTGATCGTTTTGCACAAGCCAATATTTGCCCTGATATTCCAGGATCGCACACATGTAGTGAATTTCTTTTGTATTGATCTTTTTGATATTGATTGGCAGGCTGGCGGCCAAATTGCGGGCTTTGGCCTGACAGTGGATCTGCAATGGACATGTGTCGCATAGGGGATCTCTAGGCCGACAGATCATGGCGCCAAGGTCCATCAGTCCTTGATTAAAGCTGGAGGGATCCTGGGGATCCAGGGTACTGTCAACGAGTGTCTGAATCTTGTTTCTAGTGCTGCTTAGGGCAATGTTGTCTTCAAGCGCGTAAAGGCGGCTGTAGATGCGTAAAACATTTCCGTCTACGACACCTTTAGGGATTTGAAAGGCAATGCTGGCAATGGCACTTGCAGTATAAGGTCCAATTCCTTTTAGTTGCAGTAATGCTTCATAAGTCGTTGGAAATTCCCCCTGATACTGGTTAACGATCGTTTGAGCGGTCTGCCAGAGGTGTTTGGCGCGCTGATAATACCCGAGCCCTTCCCAATATTTATAGACTTCTTCCAGATCAGCGTGGGCCAGTTCTTTGACGGTGGGATAGCGGGAGATAAAGCGTTCAAAATAAGGTTTGACTGTTTCGACCTGCGTTTGCTGAAGCATGATCTCACTGATCCAAATGCAATAAGGATCATGATGCCTGCGCCAGGGGAGGTCTCTTTGATGCGTTTGATACCATTCCAGCAGGTCCTGACGAAATGATGTGATATCCATAAATGCTCCTTTCCTTTCCTATCATAACATGTTTCTTTATAAAAATGATACATGTATGCACGGAATTTGTTATAATAGAAGTGAAAGCTTGTGTGCGAAGCAGGCTTGTTGTATAATAGGAAAGCAAGTTAAAGTGAGGTGTTTTGATGGGGTACAGTTATCCAATTGATCCTAGTTGGACAAGGGATGAATTATTAAGTGTAATGGCACTTTTTCAAATTGTTGAAAAAGCTTATGAAAAGGGGGCTGCGCGCGAAGAGGTTGCTGCAGCGTATCGTCACTTTTCTTCTTTTGGTTTTTCTAAAGCTGAATTAAAACAGCTGGATCGTGATTTTATGAAAGTTTCCGGCTATTCGATATATCGTGTGATCAAGGCTTGTCAGGATGGCGAGAAATTTATTCGCCTGAAGGTGAAAGCATGAGAAGGCTGAAGTACAGTGATCACTGGATCTCACTGTCACTTTTCGGAATCTCAATTTTTGGTGTGGTGATGATTGGCTCAGCTAGTGCTGGCAGCGCCGGCGAGTATGGCGGTACTTATGCTCTGGAAAACATGATCAAACAGGGCATCTTTTTAATTATTGGATTTGTTTTGATGATGTTGCTCCGGCGCAAGTTCTCCACGCGTTGGATGTATCCGCGGACGATCAAGGCCATGCTTATCATCGTTTTGATCTTGATGGCCGCCTGTCTGGCTTTTCCGAGCGTTTCGGGGTCCAAGGCATGGATCCGTCTACCTTTTGGTATGTCGATCCAGCCTTCTGAGTTTGCGAAGATCGCGCTGATGCTGATGATGTCTTATTATCTAGTAGAAACACCCAAAGCGTTCAAAAATCCGGCTCACTATGTACGACGTTTTACCACCATTAAGCAATATGAACATTATCGTTTATGGCAATGTGTCGGTCGTCCTTTGGCAATGGCAGCTGTGGTCATCTTATTTTGTATGGTCCTGCAGCACGATTTTGGTACTTCTGTCATCATGGCAGGGATCGTTGCCGTTTGCTTTTTCTGTGCCAGTGATCGCTATTATGCCAAGTTTCAGAAACCGTTGTTTATTGGCTTAGTTGTTGCTTTTTTTGCGGTGATCTTAATCGGTCTGCCTATTCTGACCCATGTTCTGGAGGACTATCAGTTAGGCCGTATCCTGGCCTGGCTCGATCCATTATCGGATCCTTACAACACGAGTTTTCATCAGATCAACGGGTTGATTGCGTTTGCCAAGAATGGCTTCTTCGGTTTAGGATTAGGTAATTCGACCCAGAAATTCGGCTATATCCCAGAGGCTCAAAATGATTATATCTCAGCAATCATTTTTGAGGAGCTCGGTGTCTTTGGACTGGCCTTGATCATTATTCCTTATACGATTATTATCTATCGTTTGTTCTCTTATGCCTACAAAATGAATGATCCTAAACATAAGATCATTTTATGCGGGATTGCCAGTTATTTTTTTCTGCATCTCTTTTTGAATCTGGGTGGTGTCTCCTGTTTGATTCCTTTGACCGGGGTACCGCTGCTTTGTATTTCCAGCGGTGGTTCAAGTACGATTGCGGCCTATGTGGCCATCGGGATTGCTCAGGCTCTGATTTCTCAGCATAATCGAGAAAAGACACGTCTGGCGCAGGAAGGCATATAATAAACTGGGTGAAAAATATGGAAAATCTTGCAGACTTCAAAAAATTTGTGCAGTCCCGACCGGAACTCAGTGAGGCCGTTAAGAATCAGGAATATACCTGGCAGGGGATCTATGAGATGTATGCCCTCTATGGTCCTGATCATGCCATCTGGCAGGATTTTAAAGGTAAATCAGTGAACAGTGCTGGTGGGGGACTGGATATTGCCAGTCTGTTGAATCTGGTTCGAAATCTTGATCTGGATGCGCTTGCCTCGGCACTTTCAGGGTTGGAGAAAGTGCTTGGCATCGTGCTAAGCGTCATGGATACGAAGGAGGAAGCGCCGTCCAGCCAGCCGCTGGGGAGCATCTCGCGCTATGATGACTGATGCGATATGAGATCAGACAGCAGATGTTATCCAACCCTGATTATCTGGCTTATTTAAATGAAAACCCGGATTGGCAGCGGGAATTATCACGACGTCCGGAGAACTGGAAGCTTTTTATTGAAAATTATAAACAGGAAAGGAAGTTAACGTTTCCAGATAAAATCGAAAAAGTGAGTTTTTTATTGAAAATGCTGGAAATGCTGCAATGATATGATTGAAGAGAAGATTTGGCAGTGTGTAGAGAGCCTGAAAGAAGAGGACTGTTACCAGGATTATCTGGAAGCGAGTCATGCGCTGGAACAGCACGCCGAGCTGTTATATGAATATAAGCATCAGAAAGAAAAATATTTAGAGATGAAAGCCTATGAAAAATATCAGGATCTAAGCAGTTTACGCCAACAGGTCTTAAGCCTGGGTAAAGAGGTAGAAGCTTTAACCGATTATCAGCGTTATCATCAGGCTAAAAACGCTTTGGACGTGCGATTGCAGGCGCTCAGTGATCTGATTTTTGATGGGCTTGTCCAGACAAATGGAGGTGGTAACTGTGCGGGTCATTGCGGGGAAATATAAGCGTCGGCTTTTAAAAGCAGTTCCTGGGCAAAACACCCGACCGACCACCGACCGAAATAAAGAGAATCTGTTTAATCTCATCGGACCATATTTTGATGGTGGTGTATGTTTGGATCTGTTTGGTGGCAGTGGTGGACTGGGCATTGAGGCTTTGAGCCGTGGCATGGTTAAATTATATAGTGTGGATGTGGATTATCGGGCCTTTCAGACGATCAAAGAGAATTTGACCACTTTGGGGATCAACGATGCATGCGTCTGGAAGATGTCCGCTTACAAGGCATTAGAGCGGCTGGAAACAATGGGGGAAAAACTGGATCTGGTCTTGTTGGATCCGCCTTATGGTAAAGGGCATAGTCAGCGTGTTTTAGAAATACTTAGTCAAAGCCCTCTTCTGAACCCACATGCCAGGATAGTGGTAGAAGAAAATCAGACAGTCCACCTAGCTGATGGCTATAGAAATATACGAAAGATAAAAGCGGTCAATTATGGACTGACAACGCTGCATATTTATGAAATGGAGGAAGACGAATGAAACCGGTCAAAGCGGTATATGCGGGCACTTTTGATCCTGTGACGAATGGACATATCGATATTATCGATCGTGCCAGTCAGATGTTTGAGGTGCTGTATGTCACGATCTTGGATAATATGAATAAGAATAAGATGTTTACTTTGGAAGAACGTCTGGATCTATTGAAAGAAGCTACGAAAGATTATGAAAATGTTATCGTGACCTCTTCAAATAAACTGGCGGTAGAATACGCCCGTGAGGTAGGTGCGAAAGTGCTGGTGCGCGGTCTGCGCGCGACAACGGACTTTGAATATGAGCTGCAGATGGCTTTAGCCAATCAGCATCTGGCGGATGATATCGACATGGTCTTTTTGATGACGCGGGCACGTCATTCATTTATTTCCTCTTCAACGGTCAAGGAAATTGCTTTGCATCATCATACGGTGGAGGATCTTGCGCCTGGTTGTGTGGCAGAGGCTCTGAAAAAGAAAATTGGATAAAAAGCGTTAAATAAATTGAAAAACAAATCGATATTTGATATGATGTTTGAGGAACCTTTAAGTTAGTCCGAGAGGCTAGAAAGGGTATAATCACTGTCAATATTCCATGGGACCATTATACCTTCCTAGCGAAGGTATTTTTTTTGGAATTTTTGAGAGTCTATAGGAGGTCAATATGAACGTATTTAAGTTGAGTGATTTTTCCTGTGAAGAAATCAATGCCATCTTAGATCTGGCAGAAGAATTTAAAAATGGAAAACAGGTGGACTACCACCGGCAAAAAAGTGTTGCTTTTCTTTTCTTTGAAAATTCGACGCGTACACATTACAGCTTCGAAAAAGCTGCTTTGAATCTGGGGTGTGTCACGCAGAACTTCGAAGCCGCAACATCCAGTGTGCAGAAGGGGGAATCACTTTACGATACTGTTAAGCTCTTCGAATGCATTGGGAATGACGTGATCGTGATTCGTCATTCTAAGAATAATTATTTTGATGATCTCAAGGGGATCCGCGTTCCAATTCTAAGCGGTGGCGACGGTACGGGCAATCATCCAACCCAATCCTTGCTGGATCTGATGACGATTCGTGAACACTTTGGTCATTTTAAAGGACTGAAGGTCGCCATCGTCGGTGACATTGCGCATTCACGTGTGGCGCATTCAAATTATGAAGTGATGCGCCGCCTGGGCATGGAAGTCTATATGAGCGGACCTGAGGAATACCGCGAGGAAGGTTATCCTTACATGCCTTTTGATGAACTGGTGGAGAAGATGGATGTGATCATGCTGCTGCGTGTTCAGCATGAACGACATGCTTCTAATATGCAACTGACGACTGCACAGTATCATGAGCGTTATGGAATGACAATGGCTAGAGTAAACAGAATGAAAGATCAAGCCATTATCATGCATCCAGCCCCTTTCAATCGTGGCGTAGAAATCGCTGATGAGGTGGTTGAATGTGATAAATCCCGCATTTTTGAACAGATGCACAATGGTGTTTATGTCAGAATGGCGCTGCTCTACATGGCTATTGAAGATACAAAACAATAAGGAGGATTGAATATGCCAAAAAGGGAGGATATTAAGAAAGTTTTAGTAATTGGTTCTGGACCAATTGTGATTGGGCAGGCAGCAGAGTTTGACTATGCTGGTACTCAGGCTTGCCTGGCTTTAAAAGAGGAAGGGTACGAAGTTATTCTGGTTAACTCCAATCCGGCAACGATCATGACCGATACACATTTGGCTGATAAGGTCTATATGGAGCCGCTGACGATCGATTATGTTGCCAAGATCATCCGCAAGGAAAGACCGGATGCCGTGGTACCGGGTCTAGGCGGACAGACGGGTCTGAACCTGGTTGTCCAATTAGCCAATAAAGGTGTCTTGGATGAATGCCGTGTTGAGATTTTGGGAACACGTCTGGAGGCAATCGAAGAAGCGGAAGACCGTGAAAAATTCCGTGCTCTTTGTGAACGTATCCATCAGCCAGTTTTGAAGAGCTATATTGCACATACAGTAGAAGAAGCAAGACGCTATGCCAATGAGATCGGATACCCAATCGTTGTTCGTCCGGCTTATACTTTAGGCGGAACCGGCGGCGGATTTGTCGATAATGATGAAGAGCTGGATGAGGTTGCACAGACTGGTCTGGAAGTGAGCCCAGCGCATCAGCTGTTGATTGAAAAGTCGGTTTATGGCTATAAAGAAATCGAGTTTGAAGTGATGCGTGATAAGACGGATCGTGCAATTGCCATCTGTGATATGGAAAATATCGATCCGGTCGGAGTACATACGGGTGACTCTAGTGTTATTGCCCCAATTCTGACACTCGATGATGAATGCCGCAGCATGCTCAAAGAAGCTGCTTTGGATATCATTCGTGCTTTACATATTGAAGGCGGCTGCAACGTTCAGTTTGCTCTGAATCCACATTCAAAAGAATACTATGTGATTGAAGTTAATCCACGTGTTTCACGTTCATCTGCCCTTGCCAGCAAGGCGACCGGATATCCAATTGCACGTGTAACGACGAAGATTGCGGTTGGTTATACACTGGATGAGATCATGATTGCCGATCGTCCGGCTTCCATCGAACCATCCTGTGATTACAAGGTCATTAAACTGGCCCGTTTCCCATTTGATAAATTCGATCAGGCGAGCCGTCAATTAGGTACCCAGATGAAGGCTACCGGTGAAGTCATGAGCATCGGTAAAACAGTCGCTGAAGCACTGTTAAAAGGTGTGCGTTCACTGGAAATCAAAGCCGATCATTTCGAACTGCCTCACTTAGAGCGCATGGATGAGGCCCAATTATTAGAAAAAGTCAAGAAACCGGATGATGAACGCCTGTTCGAGGTTGCAGCTCTGTTGAGACGTCAGTATAGTGTTGCGAAGTTGGCAGAACTGACAGATATTGCACCAGAGTTTATTGAAATCTTAAAAGAGATCGTAGACTTTGAGGAGACCATCAAGTCCCATCCAAAGGATGTGGCGGTTTTAAAAGAAGCCAAAGAACGTGGATTCTCGGATCATTATCTGGCGCGTGTCTGGTCAGTACGCGAAGAGGATATTTATCTGATGCGTAAAGAAAACAACCTTTATCCAGTTTTCCAGATGGCAGATGCCTGTGTGACTTCTGAAGATACCTACCTGACCTATTTCTATTCGACATATCATGAGGCTAAGCAGGAATCTATTCGCACCGATCGCAAGAAAATTATTGTCCTTGGTTCAGGTCCGATCCGTATCGGTCAGGGCGTTGAATTCGATTATTCAACGGTTCATGCAATTTGGGCCATTAAAGAGGAAGGCTACGAAGCGATTATCATCAACTGCAATCCAGAAACAGTTTCAACCGATTATACGACCGGTGATAAACTGTACTTTGAACCATTGACAGTAGAAGATGTCATGAATGTCATCGACTTCGAAAAACCAGATGGTGTCATCGTTCAGCTGGGTGGCCAGACAGCCATCAACCTGGCAGGATCACTTTCACGTTTAGGTGTACCGATCATCGGTACAGATGTAGAGGCCATTGAACGTGCTGAAAATCGTGATGCTTTTGAAAATCTGTTGAATCAGTTAAATATCCCTCGTCCTAGAGGTGCAGCGGTCACGAATATTGAAGATGGACTGAAGGTGGCTGGTGAAGTCGGCTATCCAGTCTTAGTCAGACCAAGTTATGTGCTGGGTGGTCGAGCAATGCAAATTGTCACTAATGATGATGAGCTCAAACAGTATCTCTCCAGTGCGGTGGCCATCAATACGGAAGAGCCTGTTTTGATCGATAAATATGTCTTAGGTCAGGAATGTGAAGTGGATGCGATCTGTGATGGTGATGATGTTTACATCCCTGGTATCATGGAGCATATTGAGAGAACCGGCGTTCACTCTGGTGACAGTATCTCGGTGTATCCATCTTACTCGCTTTCAGAGCATGCCAAGGCGCTGATTCAGGATTATACCGTGCGCTTAGGTAAGGCGGTAGGTATTGTTGGTTTATTCAATATTCAGTTTATCGTTGACAGCCATGATGATGTATATATCATCGAGGTCAACCCACGTTCCAGCCGTACCGTGCCATTCCTTTCTAAGACGACCAATGTGCAGATGGCCAATATTGCGACAAAGGTCATCTTAGGACGTAAACTAAAAGAATTTGGTTTAGGTACAGGTATCAAGGAATTACCAGATCGTTATTATGTCAAGGCACCAACTTTCTCCTTTGCGAAAATTCGTGGTGTGGACGCTATCTTAGGACCTGAAATGAAATCAACTGGTGAAGCCATCGGTTATGATAAAGCCTTTGAGACGGCTTTATATAAAGCGTTACAGGCAAGCGGTATGAAGATCTCCAACTATGGTACTGTATTGCTGACAGTCGCTGATAAGGATAAAGAAGATGTTCTGGAAATTGCAAAACGCTTCTTTGATCTTGGCTTCAATCTGGTCGGAACAACAGGTACAGCTAATTTCTTGAAAGAGCATGGTATTCGCTGCAAGGCTTTAGCTAAGATTCAGGATAACTCCAATGAAATTATTGACTGGATCCGCAGCGGTCATGTGAAGTATGTCATCAATACGATGACCAATACCGATCAGCATGTCCGTCGTATCGGATTCAGGATCCGTCGTGAAGCCGTTGAACATAATATTCCAACGTTAACTTCTTTAGATACAGTTCGCATCTTGCTGGATGTACTGGAAAATATTACGATAAGGGTGAGTACGATCAATGCGTAAATATCAGGATTGGATGACGGTTTTAAGCAATCGTCAGATTGCAAAAGATGTCTATGAAATGAAGCTGGAAGGGGAGGGTGCTGGCAAGATCAGCGCACCCGGCCAGTTTGTGAATATTAAGATTGCCAGTTTGGAAAGTCAGCCTTATCTGCGCCGTCCGATGAGCGTATGTGAATACGATGATCATCACCTGACCATCATTTATAAAGTCGTTGGTAAGGGAACACAGCTGCTGACTGAAAAGAAACCTGGCGATCAGCTGGATATGCTGTTAGGCCTAGGAAATGGGTTTCCTTTACCCGATATCAAAGAGGCCTTACTGGTTGGCGGCGGAGTAGGCGTACCACCTTTATATGAGCTGGGCAAACAGCTGAAAGCGCGTGGCGTGAAGATTACCTCAGTGCTTGGCTTCAACAGCCAGTGCGATGTTTTCTATGAGACGCAATTCAAAGCGCTGGGTGAAGTGTATGTGGCCACGATGGATGGCAGCTATCAGGATCAGGGCACCGCGGTGGATGTTATCAGAAAAAGAGGGCTCTCTTATGACCGCTATTTTGCCTGCGGACCTGAAAAAATGCTGGATGCCCTAGTTTTGTTTGATGACAAAAACGGTTACCTTTCTTTTGAAGCACGTATGGGTTGTGGCTTTGGGGCCTGCATGGGATGCAGCTGCAAGGTCAAGACCAAACCGTATAAACGTATCTGCGTGGAAGGCCCTGTCTTAGAAGCAAGTGAGGTGATCGTACATGAATAAGGCTTTAGCAATTCAAATTCCCGGACTGGATTTAAAAAATCCAATCATTCCGGCTAGTGGGACATTTGGCTTCGGTTATGAGTTCGAACGCTTTTATCCGATCGATGAATTAGGCAGTATCATGCTGAAAGGGACGACCCTTGAACCACGCTTTGGGAATCCGCTGCCTCGCATTGCCGAAGGACCATCCGGTCTGCTCAATGCCATCGGGTTGCAAAATCCCGGTGTTGAAGCGGTAATGAATGAAGAACTTGAAAAATTACGTCCGCTTTTCCACAGCAAGGTCATTGCCAACATTGCTGGCAGCTGCCTGGAAGATTATGTGGAAGTGGCCAAACGCATCTCTACACATGATATGGTGGGGGCCCTGGAAATGAATATTTCCTGTCCAAACGTGAAAGCCGGTGGGATCCAATTCGGAACCGATCCGCAGATGGCAGCGAAACTGACAGCAGCCGTCAAAGAAGTCTCACAGGTACCGGTTTATGTGAAACTGTCCCCAAATGTGACGGATATTTGTGCAATGGCCAAAGCGGTTGAGGCAGCTGGCGCCGATGGTATTACAATGATCAATACGCTGATCGGGATGCGTTTTGATTTGAGGACCGGTAAACCAATCATCGCCAACAAGACGGGCGGTTGGTCAGGACCGGCAATCTATCCAGTGGCCTTGCGAATGATCTATCAGGTCTATGAAGCGGTCAAGATCCCAATCATTGGCATGGGCGGGGTCAGCTCGGCTGAAGATGTGATCGAGATGATGTACGCCGGAGCCAGTGCGGTTGCGGTGGGATCCGCTAACCTTGTGGATCCATATGCCTGCAAACGGATCATTGATACATTGCCAGAAGTGATGGCGCGTTATGGAATCCAAAGTTTAGAAGAAATCATAGGAAGGAGTCACCGAGTATGACAGACAGTCGCGTTATTATTGCCTTAGATTTTCAGACAAAGGAAGAAACATTTGCTTTTCTGGATCAATTTGGTGATGAAAAATTATATTTGAAAGTAGGTATGGAAGCTTACTATGGTCAGGGTCAGGAAGTGGTTGAGGAAATCCTGAGACGCGGGCATTCCCTGTTCCTGGATCTGAAATGTCATGATATTCCAAATACCGTCAAGCAGGCCATGCGTCAGCTCGCCAAGTTGGGCGTTGATATGATCAATGTGCATGCCTCAGGCGGTAAAGCCATGATGAAGGCTGCTATTGAGGGATTGGAAGAAGGGAAGACCAAGGACAAAAGACCACTCTGTATTGCTGTTACCTGTTTGACTTCATTGGATCAGGACGTACTTGATCATGAACTGATGATCCATGAGCCACTTAATGAGGTTGTTTTGAAATGGGCGACCAATGCGAAAGAAGCCGGCCTGGATGGGGTCGTATGTTCACCTTTAGAATCTTCAATCATTCATGAAAAATTAGGTCAGGATTTCCTGACCGTTACTCCGGGCATTCGTTTGGCTGATGACAGCAAGGATGATCAGAAGCGTGTGACGACACCGGCTATGGCACGTGAACTGACCAGTAGTTACATTGTCGTCGGCAGAACCATTACTAAAGCCCAGGATCCATTAGCGACCTATCGTCGTGTCCTGGCAGAATTTCAGGGATAATCAAGGAGGAAATGACTATGTCTAGAGAATCAATTGCAAAACATTTATTAGATATTCAAGCGGTCTTCTTAAAACCAAATGATCCATTTACCTGGGCCAGCGGAATCAAATCACCGATCTATTGTGATAATCGTCTGACTTTGAGCTACCCAGAAGTACGTAAGGATATCGAGCAGGAATTAGCCGAACTGGTTAAAAAGGAATATCCTGAATGCGAATGTCTGATGGGAACATCGACAGCCGGTATTCCTCATGCTGCACTGGTTGCGGATATTTTGGATTTACCAATGGGCTATGTACGCGGCGGAGCGAAGAGCCATGGCCGTCACAATCAGATTGAAGGTAAAGTCGAAAAGGGGATGAAGGTCGTTGTTGTTGAAGATCTGATCTCAACAGGCGGCAGTTCGCTCGAATGCGTGGAAGCATTGCGTCAGGCAGGCTGTGAAGTGATCGGCTTAGTAGCTATCTTTACTTATGGTTTACCTGCTTCTGTCAAGAAGTTTGGTGATGCAAATTGCAGTTTCCATACGATTACAGACTATGATACATTGATCGAAGTTGCTGTGAAGCAAAATTACATTGCGCCAGCCGATCTGGAAAAACTAAAAGCTTGGAAAGTCGATCCAAACGACGAAAGCTGGATGCAAAAATAAGCGGGAAGTTCACTTCTCGCTTATTTCTTATAGAGAAAAAACGCGAAGAGACTTTCATTTTGGCGGGATTTATAGTAAAATTGATTTGTTATTTGGATGCAAAATGAAAGGAGCAAAAACATGCGCAATGCTATAGGAAGAAAGATTTTGCTGAGCCTGGCTCTTTTTCTAGGTATATCAACGCTTCAGACAGTTCCGGTGTATGCGGAACCGACTGTCCAAAATACGACCTTGACGGGTCCCTTACAGGATCTTAGCGTCAATGATGCACCGCTCAGTCCGGTCTTGAGCGATGATGTGACGGAGTACACTGTGGTCTTGCCGGAAGATACAACAACCATTGAGATATCCGCGACACCGACCAATGCAGAAGCTGAGGTGAGCGGAACGGGAAGCTTCACGATCGAGGATACAAGTGATACTTACCGTGTTCGTGTACAGGATGGCGGGGAAACAACGACCTATCGAATCAGTGTGACCTTGAGCAATACACCTGTATTGACGACGGTATATGAAGAAAGCAGCTTAGGCTTTACTGTAAATATTGATACGACAACGGTGCCAGAAGGCTTCAGTGAAGGCCGGGCGGTGTATGAAGGTAGTGAGGTCCGCGTCTGGCAGATGGATGCACTGAACTTCCAAATTGTCAATCTACAGGATGGCAACGGAACGGCAGGCTGGTATGCTTATCAGGATGGGGCAGTTACCGGACCTTTCAAGGCCATGGTCTTTAACCGCCACCGCTATTTTTACACTGGGGTCGCCAGTGATATGCAAAGTCAGGACGGCTGCACGTTTACCAGTATTGAAGTGCAGGGCGAGACGCTTGATGGCTGGACCTTTAATGATGCGGATTATGCCAGCTATTATATGCTTTATTTAACAGATGAAACGGGAACCTCTAATTACTATGTTTATGATACGCAAAATAAAACACTTGTTGATCGTCGTGTATTCGAATCAGAGGTGGGGCGCTCTCGGCAAGGTATTCCAATGCCGCTGTTAGTGGCGGTTGGGATCATTGTTGTGATGGCTGCTATTTTTGCTGTCGTCATTGTCAGTGCTAATCGTAAGCGTGGCCTAAAAGAAACGGCTAAGACCATCGGTAACCATGTCAATCCGGCCAAACGAAAAAACAAGAAGAAAACAAGGGTGCCTGATCATGTGGAATTGGTTCGTACCTCTAAAGTAAAGATCTATGCGCAGCCTACCGATCAGCCTCAAACAGCTAAGCAAGAGGTCGAAAAGGTAAGAAAAGCGGCACATCAAAAGCAGGTTGCCCAGCTTGAAGAAAAGAAACTGGCGCGTACACAGGCGCTGGAGGCTGAAAAACTCACACGCAGTGCGCAGGCTAAAAAGAAAACAGCCGAAACGGCCAAAAAATCACGTTCGGAAACGTCTGCTGAACCAGTTGTCAAGAGTCAGACGACCAAAAAAGTACGCACTGATCCAACGGTTGAACCGGCGGCAAAGAGTCAGACGGCCAAAAAACCAGTTAAGAAAACAACGGATGCGAAAAAGTCGGTTAAAAAGAAAAATACAGAAACCACAAGCGCTAAAGAACGCTTTAAACGGAAAGAGACGTCTATACCTGTTCCTAAAGATCCTGCTTCAGTTTCTTCTGAGCCAGTTAAGCAGCCTGCGAAACCAGTCAGCGAGCCTGCTTATCAGGAAGATCCGATGACAGAGATCCAGCGCTATATCGATCAGCTCTTCTACGCTAATCATGATCAAAATCAGACAAAATAAAAAGTGAACTCAAGTTCACTTTTTTTCTATGAATTTGAAATGAAATGCGTTATAATAAGATGGAAATGAAACTGATCGCTCCTAGAAAGGGGCAAAGAGATGTCTAAATCAAAAAAACATCCAAAGCCAGACAATAAAGAAGCACCTGTGATTGTTTTTGCTTCGATTGTCAAAGATGAACGCGGTCAATTTACTTTGTCGCTGATGCCTGTCAGTTACCTTGAGACCCGCTACGGTCAAGAGATGCTGCGACCAACGCCATGTAAATTGCCAAACTAAGATGGTCCTGTGACCATCTTTTTTGTGCTTGAAAAGAGAAAGCAGGCATATAGTAAATTAGAAATGTGAGGGATTCTATGAGTATGATGCGAGGAGAAATTTACTATGCTGATCTTTCGCCTGTGGTAGGCAGCGAACAGGGAGGATACCGCCCTGTTTTAATTGTGCAGAACAATAAAGGAAATCGCTTTTCTACGACAGTGATCGTAGCACCTATTTCATCAAAGCTCACAAAAAACCATCTGCCCACTCATGTTTTGATTGATGAGGGCGCATTGGAGAAAAAATCCGTTGTATTATTGGAACAGATACGAACGATCGATAAACAACGCCTCAAAGGCTGTGTTGGTAAGATCAGTGACGAACTGATGGACAAAGTGAATCGTGCCATCAAGACAAGCCTGGATATTCATTGATTGTATGCGTTGTTTCTTTGAACTAAATCAAGTATAATATAGGCATTGAGGGAGGATGCTTATGAAAATTCGCAAGCTTGTTGAAAGAAGTTCAGAGATCTTTATGGCTAATCGAAAGATGCTTTTTATTGTCTTTTTATATATAGCCATCATGCATATGCTGATCAGTGAGATCGGCACTGTCTTAGGCGGCCTGTTTACCCTGATGGCTTTATTTATTGTTGCGCCGCTGTATCACGGGAGGATCACCGCAAGCTATAAAGTGATCAAACAGGATGCGCCGCTGGATATCCGTATGGATGGATTGTGCGGTTTTGTCCGTTTTAAAGAATTATTCAGTACCTATGGATGGATTGAGCTCATCAATCTTATCCTCCTGTACTTAGCTTTGTTTGGAATTTATGCACTTGTTTTAGGCGAGACCAACGTCTTGGGTCTGGAGGCCTCTTTATTATCTGGCAAGGTGAGTGAAATTGCGTTGTACCGAGTGGTGCAGATTCTATATCTGATCGCTCTGGCAGCAGATCTTGTGATTCGCTGGCTGACCAATCTCTTTTTCTTTGCAGCGCCTTATCTTCTGGAAACGCGTCAGATCAGAGGACTGGCCAGTCTGAAAGCCTCCGTCCGTCTGATGCGTGGACATAAAAGAGACCTGTTTCTCTTACAGCTGCGTTTTCTGGCACCTGCAGCCATCTGTTTCTTTTTGAATTATTTCAGTGCTTATTACCTGAGTGCCTGGCTTTACAGCTTTGCGGGATTAGCAATTACTTTGCTGGAAATTTATTTATATCAGGCGCAGTATCAGGTAGCGCTGGTTCTGTTCTTTGAACAGATAAAGGAGGAGGTACAGGATGAATTTAACGAAATTTGAGAAGATAGCCGGATGGGCAATTCTGCTGCCACTTTATTTCTTCTTTGGTCCGCTGATTTTTTCTTTTCTTTTTGCGCTTATTTTGCGCGTAGGTCATGTATCGATGGGAGCTGTTGAACTTAACAGTTGGTACAATCTCTTTTATGATACTGGCATGCTGATCATCGCGGTGCTGATCTTTCACCGTTTCCTGAAAGAGGAGTTTCGTCAGATCAAGGGTCGCTGGATCAGAACGATCCTGTGGTCCTTGACGGCAGGCTTTATCATAATCTATGGTGCAAATATTCTTTCTGGTATGCTGGTTCAATTGATCGAACCGGGTTCAAGCAGCGCCAATCAGAATGCGCTGGTAAGCATGCTGGAAGTACAACCGCTGCCTATATTGCTGGCCAGCATCGTGATTGCACCGTTATTGGAAGAACTTGTTTTTCGAGTAGCTATCTTTAAAGGCATCTATCCTTATAGCCGCATAGCCGCTTATTTGGCCAGTGGAGGAATCTTTGGATTGGTTCATATCCTGGATGGCCTGCTGGCAGGCGATCTAAGCCAGCTCGCATATCTTTTGCCATATGGACTTTTAGGGATGGTCTTTTGCTGGCTGTATGAAAAAAAAGGAACGTTAGCCGTTCCTGTACTGGTGCATATGTCCAATAACTTTGTGAGCATGATGCTGACATTGCTTGTCTAAGCCTTTTTCGAAAGGCTTTTAAATTGCAAAAAAAAAACGCATATCGCGTTTATCTCAATGGCGGAGACAGAGGGATTTGAACCCTCGCACCAGTTACCCGGTCTATACCCTTAGCAGGGGTACCTCTTCAGCCTCTTGAGTATGTCTCCAAAAAATGGTCTCCCCTCACGGGCTCGAACCGTGGACCCTCTGATTAAGAGTCAGATGCTCTACCAACTGAGCTAAGGAGAGATAAGATGGAGCGAATGATGGGAATCGAACCCACGTGTCAACCATGGCAAGGTCGCGTTCTACCATTGAACTACACTCGCGTATAGATGGAGCGAATGATGGGAATCGAACCCACGTGTCGACCATGGCAAGGTCGCGTTCTACCATTGAACTACACTCGCATCATTTAATGGCGGTCCGGACGGGACTTGAACCCGCGATCTTCGCAGTGACAGTGCGACATGTTAACCGCTACACTACCGGACCACAACCCCTTCTCATCAAGGGCAAGGACTATTTTACATGAACTCTAATAAAAAATCAATAGTTTTTTTTAAAAATGTTTGAATATTTTTTTGTGACGACAAAAAAGCTTAAAGAAACGGGAAAAGCATGTTATAATAGAGAATAGAAATGATGTGATAAGGAGTGGTTTTCATGTATTATCCCCAATCAACTAAAGATATACGTTTAGTCATCATGTCCTTTGATGATGTCATGTTTGACTTAACGCATTTAAGATATAATTATTATCGCCGTTTATGTCGTCTGTACAACACACAGCTGAATCGTGAACAATTCATTCGTAATATTGGGTCGAGCCGTATCATGTTCAAAGATTCGCCGATCGATCACGCCTTGCTGACCACGGAAGCCTTGATTGATAAGATCGAGACGGATCTGTACAGCTATTGTCGAATGTATGGCCTGAAAAGTAAAGATGGTCTATCAGAGCTGATGGAACTGCTCAAACAAAGACAGATTCCTTGTGTGGCTTTTTCCAGTCATGAATTGAAATATGCGCAGTCCTTGATGAACTTAGCCATGCTTTACAATAAGCCTCAGGTCTTGATTGGTGATCATCCGGATATTGCTCCTTTGCCTGATGGAGAACTTTTCGATATTATTATGCAGCAGTATCAGGTCAAACCGGAAAATACATTAGTCATTGCCTCTAGTCGCAATGCCTGTCTTGCTGCCAATCAGTTAAAGACAAACTTTGTCTTTATTCCAGATCTGCAAAAAGAAAATAAAGAACTGACCATTCGTTCTTTAAAGGTTTGTCACAGTTTGCTGGATGTCTTGAATCTGTTGTTGGAAAGTCGCTTGAGTGTACCTAGTCGTGAATATATGCTGGTGGAAAGCGATGATCCTAATGATATTTATTCGCATTATCAGCATTTAGTCAATACGTATCGTCAAGATCCGGAAACGGTACAGATCATTAATCAGATCTATCAGGATGAATACGCCAGAGCCCAAAAGGATTTTGTGGAAAAAACGGTTGACCAGCAGGAGGTGGTTCAGCCCGATCCAGCTGAAATGGACAGTCTGGAAGAGCTGGAAAACCAGGTGGCACAATCGTTACATCTTGCTGTAGACAAAATGCCTCAGCCAGAGGTTGAACAGAAAGCGCAGATGGCGCCAGAACCAAAAATAGATGACGTAAAAGAAATGGCACCGATTGAACTGAAGGCGCAGGAAGTTCATCCAGAAGATGACCTGACGGATATAGAAAAAGAAGAACGACCATCCGATGATCCGATCGATCAGGTCTTAGCTCAGTTGAAGCCTGTATCTGAAAAAGCCAAGCCTGCTTTGAATCCAATCGAAGAGATGGCCAATGAACCTTCAGAAATGTTGGATATCGATCAGCTAAAAAAACCGGAACCGGATGCACCAACGGCGACCGCCGAGTATACGGATACTTTTGGTCGCGACCTGCAGAACATGATCGATGATATCGAATCAGCCAGTCCTAAACAGGAGAAAACTGAAAAGAAACCGGATTTTGATAAAACCAAAACGATGATGTTCACTAAAGAAGAATTGAAGTTTTTGGGCTTTAAAGAAGATGATCTTTTGAGTGATGATGAATCCATCGATGAATACATTGAGAAAAACGAGCATCATGCGAAGTTTAAGGTCTCAAGCATTTTCCTTAATTTTTTCTATGCCTTTTTTACCAGTTTGATCGTCGTAGGTATTGTCGGAATTGTCTGCATCGCTTTAGGGGAATGGATGAACAGCGGCAATGCCATTGGCAGTGTGCTGCAAACGGTCATCGGTTCGATCGATCGTTTTGCTTTGACTGTATTCAGCTGGCCAGCCAGCCAGATTGGTTCGCTGTTTGGTGCAACAGATCTATTGATCGAGGCCATCTGTAATGTCATGCTGATGACCATTATCTTATGGATCCTGTATGTTTTGAAAGATGTGATTCAATTCCAATTAAAAAGAAGACATCGTTAGATGCCTTTGATCCATGCATAGTAGATGCCAATGATTGTTTTGGCATCTTTTATTTTACCGTTTTGGACATCCTGCATGGCTTGTTCGAGCGGGTAACGAATGACCTGAATCACTTCATCGTCATCTCCATGATGGGGTCTGGCGCAGGTCTTTAGCTGATCCGTATAGAACAAGTGGATGTGTTCGTCACAGTATCCGGGTGTCGGAAGAAAGGTTGTGACTGGCTGTAAATGATTTGTGATCATGCCGGTCTCTTCCTCTAATTCGCGATGTCCGCAAGTTAGTGGGTCTTCGCCGGGCTCGAGCTTTCCGGCCGGAATTTCCAGTAAGGCTTCATTGACGGCGTAGCGAAACTGCCTGACTAGCAGAATACATCCCTGATCGATGGCAATGATGCCCACACCGCCGCCGTGATGCCTGACAATCTCACGTACTGCGTTCATTTGTTTTTCTTCAACAAAGACCTCGTCATGGTCAACAGAAAAAATCTTGCCATGAAAGATTTGGGTATGTTTTAATTGTTTTTCCATAAGTCTCTCCTCATTTTGACTTCTTAAAAAGGGAATAAACCAACCCGGGGGAGGGTTGGTTTATCGTCATTTTCACGTAAGGGTGATAATAGGGGGTATGTATAAGTGAATGCGCCTTCACTTTACAGATATTATTATAGCACTTACATTTTGTTTGTAAAGGGTTTCAGGAAAGAAATTTCAACTTTTTTAATGAACATATGTTATAATGTGGGCGGTGATAAGCATGCATAAGATTTTAATTGATACCAATAGTGATGGTCAGCGTGCAGATAAGTTCCTGAGGAAGTATTTGCCCCTGGCACCACAGAATTTGATTTATAAACTTTTTCGTAAAAAAGATGTAAAGCTCAACGGTCAGCGCATCGATGGCAGTGTCCGCATTCACGCGGGGGATGTGATGGAGATCTTTCTATATGAAGATCGGGTACGTGCTTTTCAGGAACAGGTTGAAATTCGTTCTTTGCCTATTGAATTTGAGGTGATATATGAGGACGAGCATATCTTAGTCGTCAATAAGCCTGCCGGTCTGATCCTGCATGAAGATGAAAAAGAAAAACGCAAGACGCTGGCCAATCAGGTATTAGCCTATCTTTATGCCAAAGGAGACTACGATCCTGAACATTCGCAGGGATTTGTGCCTGGACCGGTCCACCGTTTGGACCGCAATACCAGTGGTTTGGTGATCTTCGGTAAAACATTCCAGGCTTTAAAGGATCTCAATGAGATGATCCGTCTTCGCCATTGCATCGAAAAGAAGTATCTGACTATTTTAGTGGGACGACTGACAGATGATCAGCATCTTATAGGCTATATGAAAAAAGATGAAACGCAGCAGCGCTGCTATATGGTTCCGAAAGAGACAGTGGGAGCCTTGACCATGGAGACGTATTTGAAGGTGCGTGAATATAATGCCCATTATACATTGGCAGAGGCGCGTCTGGTAACAGGGCGGACCCATCAGATTCGTTTGCATTGTGCCAGTATCCATCATCCGGTGTTAGGAGATCGTAAGTATGGTGATTTCAAGGTGAATCAGGAAATGAAGCAGCGTTTCCATTTGAACCATCAGCTGCTTCATGCCTATCATCTGCAGTTTAAAAAAACGGTCGGGGCCTTGCGCTATCTAGAGGGCATGACCATCGAAGCGCGGCCGCCGGAAAGTTTTATGACCATTAAAAGAGAATTGTTTAGAAAATAGACTTTAAACGCTTACAGAAATATAGTATAATATTTTTAATGAAATACAAGGAGGAAGTTAGATGAAATACTTTATTGGTATCGATCTGGGAGGAACAAATGTACGTACCCTTTTGGTCGATGAAGAGGGAAATTCTTATAGTGAAGTCAAGGACGTCACGGAAAGAGAAAAAGGACCGGATTATGTTGTCGCCAAGATCATTCGTCAGATCGAGTCACTGGATTTTAGTGTGTGTGGCGGAATTGAAAATGTACAGGGCATCGGGATCGGTGTTCCAGGACCAGTTGACACCCGCAATGGCGTTATGATCATGGCTACGAATTTACCTGGTTTTGAAAATTATCCGATTTGCCAGAAATTGTCTGACCGTTTCAATCTGCCAACTTTCATCGATAATGATGCAAATGTGGCTGGTCTGGCAGAAGCGTTGCTGGGGGCAGGAAAAGGTTATCCAATCGTTTATTATGTCACGATCTCTACGGGAATCGGCGGTGCCTTGATCGTTAATGGTCAGGTAGTTTCCGGTGGACGTGGTCATGCCGGAGAGATTGGTAATATTATCGTTAAGAATAATGGCTATAAGTTTGGTGCGTTAAATCCGGGAGCCGCTGAAGGGGAAGCGAGCGGTACGGCAATTACGCGCAAAGGGAAAGAATTATTAGGCGAAGATAAAGTGCGTCATGCCGGCGATGTCTTTGAGATGGCAGATCAGGGCAATACGGTTGCTCAGGGAATTGTGGATGAAGTCATTTCTGAATGGGCAACCATGTTTGCCAACATTGCACATACCGTAGATCCTTATGTTTTTGTACTGGGCGGAGGTGTGATGAAGTCCAAACGTTATTTCATGGATCGCTTAGTAGAACAGTTTAATCAGAAAATTCATGTAGGTATGCGCGGACACATTCAGTTTTTGCCAACAGAACTGGAAGACTGCGGTGCCATCGGTGCGGCCATGTTACCGATGTCTAAATTGAAATAAAGGGGAGAAATCCTCTTTTTCTTTGTTCCTTAGATAAAAATGTGATATGATACTAAAGATATGGAGGCGATGAGATGAAAAGAGTTGTATTAGGCTTGAGTGGTGGAGTGGATTCAGCGGTAGCCGCTTATTTATTAAAGCAACAAGGCTATGAAGTGATTGGCGTTTTCATGCGCAACTGGGACAGTAATCTGAATAATGATATCTTGGGTAATCCGACCAATGATGATGAGGTCTGTCCTCAGGAAAAGGATTATCAGGATGCAGTTGCGGTGGCGAAGCATTTAGGAATTGAGATTCGCCGTGTTGATTTTATCAAGGAATATTGGGATGAGGTCTTCACTTATTTTATCGAAGAATATGCCCGCGGGCGTACACCTAACCCGGATATTCTTTGCAATAAGCATATTAAATTCAAAGCTTTTCTGGATTATGCCATGTCGATTGGTGCAGACTATATTGCGACCGGACATTACGCACGCATCGATCATCGCAATCCACAGGAATCGCTCTTGCTGCGCGGGGTGGACAACAATAAGGATCAGACCTACTTTTTATGTCAGCTCAGTCAGCCACAGATTGAAAAAGCCCTGTTTCCAATTGGCGATTATACTAAAGATGTTGTCAGACAGATTGCGATAGAACAAAAGATCCCTGTCGCCAATAAGAAAGACAGCACTGGCATCTGCTTTATTGGTGAACGGGATTTTCGTGAGTTTTTGAAAAATTATATTCCGGCTAAGCCAGGCAAGATGGTGGATATTGTGACAGGTCATGTGATTGGTGATCATCAGGGCATCATGTACTATACGATTGGACAGCGCAAAGGATTGCATATCGGCGGAGCTAAACAACCCTGGTTTGTGGTCGGCAAGAATTATGATGAAAATGTTCTTTATATTGCACAGGGGGATGAAAGTGAATGGTTGATGAGTGATGGTGCGCTGATCAGCGATGTGAACTGGATCCGCCTTTCCCATCCGGAAACATTGGATTGTCAGGCCAAATTCCGTTATCGTCAAAAAGACAATGCGGTCACCGTGCAATTTATCGATCCGACACATGTCTATGTACGTTTTCATCAGCCGGTCAAAGCCGTGACACCGGGTCAGGCAGCGGTCTTCTATGATGGAGAGATCTGCTTAGGGGGCGGAACCATCGATAAGGTCTATAAAAACGGAAAGGAATTGACCTATTTATAATGGAAACTTTCATTGGACAGATCCATCAGGTGCGTTTCTATTCGAGTGAGACCTTCTTTATCGTTGCGTCTGTCACGACGGAAGAACAGGAACGAGACATTCTGATGACCGGTTATATGCCAGACTATAGTGAACATAAGACCTATCGCTTTGAAGGAGAATTTATTGAACATCCCCGTTACGGAAAACAGTTCAAAATTGAAAAGTATGAGGAAGTCATGGCTACCGACAAAGCGGCGATCATTCGGTATCTCGCCAGTCCTCTGTTTAAAGGAGTGGGCATGACTTTAGCGAGCTGTATTGTCGATACGCTGGGGGATGATGCTTTGAATGTGATCATCGAGCATCCCGATGCCCTGGATCGTGTGCGCGGCATGAGCGAAGAGCGTAAGAATCATATTTTAGAAGTGCTGCAAAATAAAGATGAAAGCCAGGCAGCGCTGCGCTTTCTGATGGAAAATGGACTGACGCTTAAATTAGCCAGCAAAGTCATTGCGGTCTATCCAAAGAATGCTCTGGAAGTCGTTCAGGAAAACCCTTATACGTTAGTGGAAACGGTAGAGGGGATTGGTTTTAAAACGGCAGATGATTTGGCGATGCACATGGAGATTGCTCAGAATCATCCGTATCGCTTGGACGCCTGCTTAGTGTATACCATCAAACAGATGTGTATGAATCAAGGGTGTACCTATGTTTCTTTAGAGCCTTTAAAAAAACAAATGCTTAAGGCCATGCCGTTTTTAAGCGAAGCAGAAGCGCTGGCAGTCCTGGAGCGTCAGGTGGATAGTGGTGCCATTATCCTGGAGGATGAGCGCTATTATCCTAGTACGCTTTATGAAGCAGAACAAAACATTGCCAGCACTTTACGCCGTTATATCAATGGTGTTGAGGAGCTCGAATTTGATTTTGATGATGTGGAAGATCAGCTGGTCAAGCTGGAGGAGAAGTGGAATATCGCGTACGATGAGAGTCAGAAAGAGGCGATCTATGCTTTCATGGAAAACGATATCTTACTTTTGACGGGTGGTCCTGGGACAGGCAAGACCACCATCGTCAGAGCCATGCTGGCATTATACAAAAAGCTATTTCCTACTCGTAAGATTGCTTTGGTGGCGCCTACTGGTCGTGCGGCCAAACGGCTCAGTGAAGCCTGTGAGACCCCTGCCATGACGATTCATCGGCTTTTGAAGTGGGATATTTCGACCGGAATCTTTAATATGGACAAGGAGCATCCAATTGAGGCTGATCTTTTGGTCATTGATGAATTTTCAATGGTCGATACCTATTTATTCAGCCAGCTGCTCAATGCCTGTGGACTTGTCAGTAAGATTCTGATGATCGGGGATGAAGCCCAGCTGCCTAGCATCGCGCCAGGCCAGGTCCTCTTTGATTTGATCCGTTCCCAGCAGATCGAGTGCGTCAGTCTGAAACATATCTTTAGACAGAATGCCAAGTCCGGCATTGTGCAGATCTCCCATGCTCTGCGTAATGGGGAATATCAGGATGACCATCTTTTTGAGGTTTATCAGGATATCCACTTCATGCCCTGCCGTGATCAGGATGTCGTGCGCTTCGTTTGTAAGATCGCTGCCAAGGCACTCAAAGAGGGCTATGATCTTTATGATTTTCAGGTTTTAGCACCCATGTATCAGGGCGTAGCCGGCATCGATGCCATCAATGAAGCGCTGCAGAAGATCTTAAATCCGCCTTCTGAAGACAAACGTGAGGTCCGCATCTATCAACATGTGTTTCGTGAAGGCGACAAAGTGCTGCAATTAAAAAATCGTCCGGATGATAATGTGTTTAACGGCGATATCGGTGAGATCATTGAGATTGAAAAAAAAGATGGGGTACACTATACGCAAGACCGCCTCATTGTTGACTTTGAAGGAGATATTGTCGAATATACGAGTCAGGATTTCGGTCAGCTAACGCTAGCGTACTGCATGTCGATCCATAAGGCGCAGGGCAGTGAGTTCAAGATCGTGGTGATGCCTATTGTTCGATCCCATTTGCGCATGCTGCGCAAAAATTTGATCTATACGGGCATGACGCGTGCGAAGCAGGCTTTATTTCTGTTGGGCGATCATGAAGTTTTTCATTCCGGGATCGGTCGCGATGAAGCCCGACGGCAAACCACTTTAACGCAAAAAATGCAGGGCGAAAGCTCCCTTTCCGTGTATGATTTTATGGATTAGAGCCATAATAGAAGTGAGCTTAAGACTAGGAAGGTGAGAATGTGAAAAATGCTTTAGGTATCATGATGATGACAGGAGCGCTGATGGCTGGATATGCGGTCATGAGTGATCCTAAAACAATGCGCCGCATGGAAAAGAAAGCCAAAGCCATGAAGCGCAAAGTAGCACACATGCTTTAAGTCTTGGCCCTGAAAGGTCTCTCTTTGGTGAGGGGCCTTTTTTCTGTCTAAAAACTAAAAAAGCGGCTACCCTAATTCTAGAGGTGATGCTATGGAACGTGAATTTCATATATTGCGCAATATTTCGATGTTTTTTGTTGCATTACTGTTGTTTTATCTGGTGGCAAACTGTTTTGGACTGTTCCACTTTATCGGTATCCTATTGAGGGCACTGGGTCCTATCTTATTAGGTACTTTCATCAGTTTTCTTTTTGAACCTCTGATCGCCAGACTCAAACAGCGGGGGCTCTCTCGCAAAGTATCCTGTATTCTGGTTTACCTGAGCCTGACCGGATTGGTCGCTATGATGATCATTGTGGGATTACCGATACTGTATCGTCAAATCAATGAACTGATTCGTTCAATCCCGGATCTGATCGCTTATATCCAGTCTTTGGATTTTTCTTTTTTAGAAATCTTTCCTCTGGATGAAATCATCAGTTGGCTGGTGAGTGAAGGAGGAAGATATCTAGTCGCTGGGGTAGGCAAATTTTTTTCTTTTTTGACTCTTTTTTCTGTCGGACTGGGTGCATCGTTTTATCTGTCACTGGACTTTGAACATGTGAAGGATGTCTATTATCGTTTTGCCCCGCGGCGTTATCGTCGGGAATATCGGATCATCTCCAAGAAGATCGGGCATGATGTCTTTATTTTTCTTAGAGGCATGCTTTACGATACGATCCTCTTCTTTGCCATGGGATGGCTGGCATTAGGGCTGGCAGGGTTTCCTTATGCCCTGGTCATGGCGCTGGTGCTGGCTTTAACGAATCTGATTCCTTATATCGGTCCGTATCTAGGCATGCTTCCGCTGGCTGTACTAGGCTTTTCACGCTCTTTGGAGCTGGGGATCCTGGCAATTGTGATTTGTTCTGCCCTGCAGTATATCGAAGCGAATCTTGTCAGCCCTCTGATCATGAAAAATGCGCTGCGCCTGCATCCGGTCGTCGGTATTTTCGGGATATACATCTTTGGCTCTCTGCTAGGGGTAGTAGGCATGATCTTTTCAAGTTTGATCATGCATTGTCTCTTGATCATCTATCAGGATTTTTTGAAGCCGATAATTTTAGATGTAAAGCTTGAAAAGAATGGGCAAATAGTCTATAATTGTGATGAAATCGACGAGAAAGACGAGTAAAGCAGAACTGGTCAGATAGAGAGCAGGCGGTTGGTGGAAGCTTGCCAAGGTGTTGCTTGAAGCTACTTTTGAGAGTGACTAATCCTCACCGCTAGCCCCGTTAAGGCAAGAGCTGCACGCATCGCGTGAAATAGGATGGTACCGCGCACAGTCGTTCCTAAGTGGAAGGACTTTTTTTATTTGAGGAAGGGAGTATGTAAAAATGAAACACTTAACAGGAAATGAAACCAGACAGTTGTTTTTGGATTTCTTTCAAAGCAAAGGGCATGCTGTTGAACCAAGCATGTCACTGATTCCAGTGGATGATCCTACTTTATTATGGATCAATGCCGGTGTCGCAGCCATCAAGAAATATTTTGATGGCACTAAAAAACCGGAAAATCCACGTATTACGAATGCGCAAAAATCGATTCGTACCAACGATATCGAAAATGTCGGCGTGACAGCCAGACATCACACTTTTTTTGAGATGCTGGGCAATTTCTCCATTGGTGACTATTTTAAGAAGGAAGCCATCAGCTTTGCCTGGGAATTTTTAACGAGCCCAAAGTGGCTGGATTTTGATAAAGAGAAGCTTTATATCACTGTCCATGATCGTGATGAAGAAGCATATGCCTACTGGATCAAAGAAGGTGTGGATCCTAAGCATATTTTGAAAACACCGAATAACTTCTGGGAGATCGGTGAAGGTCCATGTGGTCCGGATTCGGAGATCTTTTATGACCGTGGGGAAAAATATGACCCAGACCATTTGGGTGAACGTCTGTTCTTTGAAGAACTGGAAAACGATCGCTATGTGGAAATCTGGAATCTGGTTTTCTCTCAGTATAACGCAAAACCGGGCATTCCAAGAGAGCAGTATGAAGAATTGCCGCACAAGAATATTGATACCGGTATGGGTCTGGAACGTTTAGTCAGCATTATCCAGGAAGGTGAGACCAATTTTGATACAGATTTCTTCCTGCCTATTATTGAGGTAACGGAAAAGAAAGCAAAGATCAGCTATGCCGAAGATAAGATGGCTTATCGCGTGATCGCTGACCATATTCGTACGGTAACATTTGCTTTAGCGGATGGTGCCTCATTCTCCAATGAGGGACGTGGTTATGTTTTAAGACGTATTTTAAGAAGAGCGGTTCGCTTTGGCAAGAAGATTGGCATCCAGGGTTCATTCATGTATGAACTGGTAGAAACAGTCAGTGAGATAATGAAGGATTATTATGCTTATCTGCCTGAGAAGGTCTCTTATATCAGTCAGCTGGTAAAGATTGAGGAAGAAAAATTTCATTCGACCTTGGCCGATGGGGAAAAGATGCTCTCAGAGATGCTGGAGAAGAATTCCAGTGGTATCATCGAAGGAAAAGATGCTTTCAAATTATACGATACTTATGGTTTCCCGTTTGAATTGACTGTGGAAATTGCTTCCGAAAAGGGCATTCAGGTTGATGAAGAGGGATTCCATGTAGCCATGTCTAGACAAAGAGAAATGGCCAAAAATGCGCGTGGTAAAGTTGAATCCATGGGTAGTCAGAATGCGGAACTGATGGACTTTACTGAACCAAGCAGCTTCAGCTATGATGAGATGACAACAGAAGGAAGAGTTATTGCGCTGTTTAAAGACGGACATCGTGTTGAGACGTTATCTGAGGAAGGCGATATCATCCTGGATCATACGAATTTCTATGCAGAAATGGGTGGTCAGTGTGCGGATACCGGTCGCGTTTCTAACTGCAATTTCGAAGCTGCAGTCAACCAGGTGGTCAATGCGCCTAATAAGCAGCATATGCTGCATGTGACTGAGGTGAGCGGCACAGTGCATGTCGGTGACAAGCTTTACCAGGCCATTGATGTTGAAAAACGTCTGAAGACACAATGCAACCATACCGCAACGCATATCTTACAAAGAGCCCTGCAGGATGTAGTTGGCAGCCATGTCAGCCAGGCCGGTTCTTATGTGGATGATGAGCGCCTGCGTTTTGACTTTACACATTATGAAAAGCTTTCTGATGAGGTATTGAATGAAATTGAAAGACGCGTCAATGCCGAGATCTTCAAAGGCGATCAGGTTGATATAGAAGAAATGAGCATGGATGAAGCGAAGCAGAAAGGCGCCATGGCGCTTTTCACAGAAAAGTATGGTTCTGTTGTCCGTGTAGTTTCAGTCGGTGACTATTCCGTTGAATTATGTGGTGGCTGTCATGTACAGCGTTCCAGTGATATTGGCTTATTCAGAATTGTTTCTGAGGAAAGTATCGGTTCAGGGATCCGTCGTATCGAAGCTGTGACAGGTATGCAAGCTTATCAGAGTTTCAAAGATACAGAGCAATTATTGACGAATTGTCAGACGACGCTCAAAGCCGGCAACGTGAAGCAGATTGGCGAGAAACTGACGGCTTTACTTGAAGAAGTGTCACTGCTGCGTAAAGAGAATGCTGCTTATCAGGAAAAATTAAATGCCCTGGAAGCTAAAGCGGCACTCAAAGATGTGGAAATGATCGGTGACATCCCATTTTTATCTGTCTCAAGTCAGGAAACAGATAATCAGGCCTTGAAGAGTCTGGTGTTCAGCTATCGTGATTCTTTAGGAACTGGTGTCATCCTGTTGACCAGTCAGAATCAGGATCGGTTATCATATTTTGTAGGCGTGACCAAGGATCTTGTCGCCAAAGGCATTAAGGCCGGAGACTTAGTCAAAGCCATCAATCAGGCCGTAGATGGTCGCGGCGGCGGAAAGCCTGATTTTGCTCAAGGCGGTACAAAAGCAGCCGATAAGCAAAATGAATTACTTTTTGCATTAAAAAATGCTTTACAGTAGATATTTTTCCTAAAATGATGTAAACTTAGGATAGGTGATTTCAGAAAGGAGATGATTTTGTGAGGAAACGGGATGTTTCAAAAACGATGATCTTTAGTTCAGAGGATATTAAGCGTGAAGTCATTCGGTCTAACTTGCAAACTGTATTTTCAGCTTTACAGGAGAAAGGATATAACGCGGTGCATCAGATCGCAGGGTATCTGATCTCAAATGACCCAGCTTACATTTCCAGCCACAAAGGCGCACGTTCAATCATCCAACAAATTGACCGTGATGAAATCATTGAGGAGCTTGTGAAATCATATATGGAGGATCGCCATGAATAAAATCATGGGTTTGGATTTAGGTTCAAAAACGGTGGGAATTGCCCTTTCGGATCTGCTGGGCATGATTGCACATGGGCTGGAGACATATCGCTTCAAGGAAGATGATTATGACCAGGCACTCAAGCATGTGCTGGAAATCGCGAAGAGAGAAAATGTCCATACAGTGGTGTTGGGACTTCCCAAACATATGAATGGAGACCTGGGTGAGCGGGCTGAAATATCCATACGATTTAAGGAACGCTTAGTACAGGCCAACTCTGGCTTAGAGGTCATCCTGGTTGATGAAAGATTGACAACCAAGGTGGCTGAGCAAAGTCTGATCTTTGCCGATGTATCAAGAAAAAAACGCAAGCAGGTCATCGATAAAATGGCGGCGGTAGCCATTCTGCAAAGCTACCTCGATGCCCATTCGCATGCCTGACGATCTGGAGGATAACAACTATGGATTCAAATAATATTGTGATTGTCGATGAAAACGGCAAGGAACAGAGTTTTGAAATTCTTTTCACTTTTACCAATGAGCAAACAGGAAGATCGTATGTTCTCTACTATGATCCAGAGGAAGATGAACCTGGGGTCATGGCTTCCGTCTATGATGAAGAGGGCAATCTGTTTGCCATCGAATCCCCTGAAGAATGGGATATGATCAGTGATGTTTTTGACAGCTTTATGTCTCAGGATGAAGAGGGCTGTCACTGTGGCGGTCAGTGCCAGCATGACCATGAAGGTGGCTGTTGTGGCCAGCATGCACATGGGGAAGGCTGCTGCCATGAACATAACAAGACAGAGATCTGTGAAGGCGAAGAGGACGAATGTTGCGATTAAAAGATAAGAATCATGAGAATTTCTCATGATTCTTTTTTCATCTCACCTTTTTGTTTTACAATCCGCTAAAATTTGCGTATAATGAAAACGATAAGGGGGTGCAGCAATCTTTGATTGTGTGTTTATGAAAAAGAAAAATAAATTAAAAATCATACTCATCGCTTTTCTGACTGTCGTGATTCTGGTACTGGGCAGCCTTGTTTTTTATCACGAAGGTCTGAAAGGGACAGGCAGCCAGGATGAGGTGGTGACCATTACGGTTGAAGAAGGTATGAGCTTTAATGCCTTGCTGGATGAACTGAAAGCACATGACTTGATTCGAAATACGATGGTTGCTAAAATCTATCTGCGCTTAAATACCTTGAATACGCTCAAAGCGAATACTTATAGTTTGAATAAGGCCATGGGTACTGAAGAAATATTACGTATCGTGACAGAAGGCGATTTTAATTATCTGGAAAAGACAAATCTGCTGGTTCAAGAAGGATTGACTATTCCAGAAGTAGCCAGTCGCGTGGCTGAGGTCACGGGAGCCAGCCAGGAAGAAGTGCTGGCCAAATGGGCAGATCCAAGCTACCTGAATGAGTTGATCAATACATATTGGTTCTTAGATGACACTATTTTACAGGAAGGCATCTTATATCCTTTGGAAGGCTATCTCTATCCGGAGACCTACATCATCACATCAACGAACCCAACCATTGAAGAGTGTACGCAGATGATGCTGGATATGACCGATCAGCATTTGAGTACTTATCGTGAGGATATTGCAAATATGAACTGGACGGTCCATGAGTTTTTGACCATGGCCAGCATTATTGAACGTGAAGGACAAAATGAGACGGATTACCCTAAAATTGCCGGCGTCTTTATGAACCGTTTGAATAGCGGAATGCTTTTACAAAGTGATATTACTGTTCTTTATGCGTTAGGCAGGACCGGCGTGGATGTTTCCTATGCTGATCTGCAGACGGATTCGCCTTATAATACTTATATGTATGAAGGCTTACCAATCGGGCCTATCAGTAATGTCTCCGACCCGATCATGAATGCGTTGGTTCATTATGAACATCATGATTATTATTATTTCTATGCCACACCGGATGGTGAGGTTCTCTATGCGACGACCCTCGCGGAGCATGAGGAAAATGTCAGAAATCATCCATGGTCATAAAAGTTGATCTGAAAGATCTTGAAACACTGGCTTTGGCCAAAAAAATTCCCATCATGCAAAAGGAAGGCCTGTCTTTTATGATTGATCGTCTCAATGAAAGTCAGGCTTCTTCGCTTTTGGAGATTGGGTCGGCGGTAGGCTATTCAGCGTTGATGATGGCAAGCAATGTCGAGGGACTGAAGATCGACAGCATTGAATTAGATGCGTCGCGCTATGCAGAAGCTTGTCAGCATGTCGAAGCCTATCAGAAAGCAGATCAAATTGCCTTACATCTGGGGGATGCACTGACTTATCCACTGGAAAAATTGGCTTATGCACCTTATGACTGTTTATTTATCGATGCAGCCAAGGCGCAGTATCAACGTTTTTTTGAAAGATATATTGACCTTGTCAAACCAGAGGGTTTTGTCATTGTGGATAATTTGGATTTCCACGGTATGGTCAATGATATTGAACATATTCATAATCGAAATACCCGTGCTCTTGTTCGGAAGATCAAACGCTTCAAAGATTGGATCTTGCATCATGAAGCGTATGATAGTATTTATTATCCGGTGGGAGACGGCATTGTCATGATTAGAAAGAAGGAACAGCATGAAGTTAATGACAAATATTAGCCATCGTGAACTGATCAGCGAGTTTCGCGCGATGAAGGTGGATGCTGTGGTGGTAGGGAATGAAGCGGTTTCCAGTCGCTTTGGCGTCTCTTTTTCCTTGGATGAGATTCGCAAACTGAGCGAGAGCTTTCACTGCTATATGCTGCTCAATGAGCTCTATCTGCCTTCAGAACTGCCTCTAGTTCAAAGCTGGTTGAATGATTTGAAAACGACGAATATTCAGGGCATTCTTTTTCAGGATTTTGCCATTGTTGAGATGACGCGTGAAATGGGGTGGGAGATTGAACTCATGTATGCTCCCGATACCCTGAATACGAACAGTGCGACGCTGAATGACTTAGCCGGTCTTGGAATCAGCTCCGCTTTTCTGGCGCGTGAGATCGATCTGGAAACGATTGAAAGACTTTCCTCACGGGTAAAGATGCCTTTATGTGTACAGGTTCATGGCGTGATGTATATGGCGCAATCAAGACGTCCATTACTGACAAACTATGCTTCTGAAACGGGGATGGTGCTGAGTGATCCTTCGTATTTGATGCAGGCTAACGGCGATGAACGGCTGGCCTGGATCCATGAAGATCGTTACGGAACGCATGTTCAAACGCAAAGTGAACTGGTCGGTCTGGATTTTCTCCATCGCCTCAGTCAGGCAGGTATTGCCTGGGGTTATGTGGATACGCAGTTTATGGAACCAATGTATGCCATCGAAATTGTCAATCTTTACATGGATGCCCTGAAATCTATCAAAGAAGGGACCTTCAATAAAGACATTCATGCCTATCGCTTGCTTCTTCAGGGACTTGGCAAAGGGCATGTCTATGATCAGGGTTTCTTTAATGATCGAACGGTTTATAAAATAGAAGATGTAAGGAGAATGGAAAATGCCAAAAAAGGTGAGTGAGATCATCAATGGCCGTCGGGTGATCGTCAAAAAGCCGGAACTATTAGCCCCTGCCGGTAATCTTGAAAAACTGAAGACAGCGATCCTGTATGGAGCAGATGCTGTTTTTATCGGCGGCAAGGAGTTTTCATTGCGTTCTTCTGCCAGTAACTTTAGTTTGGAGGATATTCAGGAAGCTGTCGCGTTTGCCTCAGAACATGGTGCACATATTCATGTGACAACGAACATCGTTATGCATGAGGAAAACCTGGAGGGCCTGGAGGATTATCTGAAGGCACTGGATGCGCTGGGCGTGACAGCAATCATTTGTGCTGACCCGCATGTGATCCTGACAGCGAAGCGCTTAGGACTGAAAATGGAGACCCATCTATCTACTCAGATGTCCACAACCAATGAAAAGGCGATTGCCTTCTGGCAGCGTCAGGGGGTGGATCGCGTGGTATTGGCACGAGAGGTCAGTTATGCCGAACTCAAACAGATCCGTGTACGTACGGATCTCGATCTCGAATACTTCATTCATGGGGCAATGTGCATCAATCTTTCAGGTCGCTGCATGCTGTCGAACTATTATTCACGGCGTGATGCCAACCGTGGGGGTTGTTCTCAGTCCTGTCGCTGGTTCTATCAGCTTTATGATAAAGAGGGTCAGCCTGTCGGTCAGGAACCTTTCACGATGTCCAGTCGAGATCTATCTTTGTTAAGAGAGATTCCGGCACTGATCGAGCTGGGAATCGATTCTTTCAAAATTGAAGGCAGGATGAAATCGATCCATTATATTGCGACGGTTGTTTCCTGTTACCGTAAACTGATCGATGCTTATTGTGCGGATCCTGATGGTTTTGTTTTTGATGAATTTTATGAGAAAGAGATTGCCAAGGCAGCCAATCGTTCTTTAGGCAAGGGCTTTTTCTATGGTGTCGCTGACAAGAAAGGGCAGCTCTTCAATTTACGCGATGAACATCCAACGCAGGAGTTTGTGATGCGCGTGATCAGCTATGACCCGCAAAATCAGATAGCGAAGGTCGAACAGCGCAATCATTTTCGCGTGGGTCAGCAGGTGGAATTCTTCAGTCCGTCCCATCCTAACTATGTGATGACTGTGGAACAGTTATATAATGAGGCCTTTGAGCCGATCGAAGTGGCCAACCATCCGATGGAGATCCTCTATTTGAAGGTAGATCGGCCGCTCATGCCTAATGATATGGCAAGGAAGGTGAGAACATGATCGTCATTGGAATCAGCGGTGGTAGTGCTTCAGGGAAAACCTCGATTGCGGTGGAATTGATGGAAGCTTTTCCTAACCATCGTATTACCCTTTTAAGACAGGATGATTACTACAAGGATCTCAGCCATCTGAGCTTTGAAGAGCGGACCAAGGTCAACTTTGATCATCCGAATGCCTTTGATCTGGACTTGCTGGTAGAAAATGTACGTGATCTGAAAGCAGGCAAGGCCATTACCAAGCCGCTCTATGATTTCAAAGAACATAACCGCAAAAAGGAGTGGGAGAACGTCTCGCCTTCCGAAGTGCTGATTATCGAAGGCCTCTTTGTCCTTTATCATCCGGCTTTACGGGAAGCCTGTGATCTATGTGTCTATATCGATGCGATGAGTGATATCCGCCTGATTCGCCGTTTGCAGCGTGATGTGCTGGAGCGGGGACGCAGCATGGATTCGATCATCTCACAGTATCTGGCTACCGTCAAACCGATGCATGATGCCTTTGTGGAGCCATCCAAGGCTTATGCTCATATCATCGTTCCGATCGGTGTCGAAAACCGCGTTGGGGTCGATGTGCTGATTACAAAAATTCGTAGTATCCTTCAATAATATTTTGACTAATCCAGAGAAATGTGCTATATTAGCTAATGCGAGGTGAGAGACATGGCAGAACATGAAAAAGTTTTACTTACCAAAAGTGGTATTGAAAAATTACGTCAGGAAAGAGATAATTTAGTAAATGTCGAACGTCCTAAGGTCATCGAAGCCCTGCAGGCTGCACGTGCACAAGGTGACTTATCCGAAAACGCCGAGTATGATTCAGCGCGTGAAAGACAGGCTGAAGTTGAAGCTCGTATTAAAGAAATCGATGCGATGCTGCAAAATGCAGAAGTGATCGATGAAGAAGGCGTAGACTTACGAATCGTAAAACCAGGGATGCGTGTTCAGATGCATGATCTGGCTGATGATGTTGATTACTTATATACGATCGTTGGTTCTTTTGAGACCAATCCAGATGATGGAAAGATTTCCAATGAATGTCCTTTAGCGAAGGCAGTCATTGGCCATGCGGTTGGTGAGACGGTTACCGTCATGGTGGAGGAACCTTATCAGGTTCAAATCACAAATATTCAGTTAGCAGAGTAATAAAAAAACAGCTTAGGGTTTGCCTAAGCTGTTTTAATTTCCTGAATTTCTTCAAGATAGGGCTGTAAAATGTCCTTGAAGTAAGGTTTTTCCTGCTGCAGATCCTTGATCTCTGTAATCGTTTCATTACGGTAACCTTCATTGACGGTAAACTGATAATGACGATTTTGGATCCAGTCTTCCAGGGTTCGATGCAGATTGACCATGGTTTTTTCTTCCATGGATTTTGTATCCACTTCTTCATCTAATGCTTCATAGATGTCATTGATGCCCTGGAACTGATTGACGACATACTCATATTGAGAAATGATATCCGTGATGTCATCAATGACACCCATCTGTTGATAAAACATCTCAATTTTTTCATCAAAGTTGTCCACAATCTCGTGGGCGCGTGTATCACATTTCTTACAAACTCGTCGATTGAAGAAAATACGCTTTCCGCAATATGCGCAGCGTCCACGCCACAGCGCCAGATAAACCAGGGAAAAAGGAATCGTACAGATTACCATTAAGAAAAAGACGACGCGCTGACCTTTGGTTGGCTTCACAGTCCTTGTTGCCATTTTGATCACTCCCTTAGGTATATTTATATCATAAATCTGATAGCCTTTCAATAAATAAGTTTTTTTATGAAAGGCTATTCAAAAAAAGGCGGATGCGTTATAATAAAGATGTCAAAGGAGGATTTACACAATGGGACGTTTAGGAGTTTCTATTTATCCGGAGCATTCGACACCGGAAAAAGATAAGGCTTATTTATCCTTAGCTGCGAAATATGGCTTTTCGCGTGTATTCACCTGTCTGTTATCAGTGAAAAAGCCAGCTGAGGAAATTAAAAAAGATTTTCAGGATGTAATCGGACATGCTAATGCGCTTGGCATGGAGGTCATCGTGGATGTAGCACCAAGTGTGTTTGCAAATCTTCACATCACCTATGATGATCTCTCTTTCTTTAAAGAGATCGGGGCAGCCGGTTTCCGTCTGGATGAAGGCTTCAACGGGGCAGCCGAAGCCAGGATGACTTATAATCCATATGGCTTAAAAGTAGAGATCAACGCTTCGAGCGATAGTCCATACATCGATCTGGTTGAGTTCAATCAGCCTAACCGCTCTAAGCTGATCGCTTGTCATAATTTCTATCCACAACGCTACAGCGGACTGAGCTTTGATATCTTTGTGAAGGCCGGCCGTAAATTAAGAGGCTACAATATTCCGATTGCTGCTTTTGTCGGCAGTCAGGAAAAAGGCACCTATGGACCTTGGCCTGTCAGTGAAGGTTTATGTACACTGGAGGCGCATCGCGATATTCCTATCGATGCACAGGCGCGTCATCTGTTTGCGACGGGACTGGTGGATGATGTGATTGTGGCTAATGCTTATGCCAGTGAGCAGGAACTGGCGAGCCTGGCAGCCATCGATCGTGATCGTCTGACTTTCGGCATTGTTCTCGATGAGAAAGTCACTGATGTGGAGAAAGAGATCATCTTCCAGTATCCGCACTCTGTTCGTGCTGATATGCCTGAATTTATGGCGCGTTCGACCATGCCGCGGATTGATTATGCGAATGCGGATATTCCTGAAGCGAACACGCGTGATCTTAAACGCGGAGATGTCGTGATCCTGAACAATGGCTATGGTCATTATAAAGGCGAATTACATATCATTTTAAAGGATATGCCAAATAATGGCTGGAAGAATGTGGTCGGTGTGATTCCAGAATATGAATTGGGAATGCTGGATTATGTCGTTCCAAATGCCAAATTTACATTTACAGAAGTGAAAAAATAAGGGTCTGCCTGGCAGACTCTTTATTTGAGAGGAGCGATTTGATGCAGGAAGCGTTTAGTCTTGCTTTCGTATTATACAAAGATTTGAATATCAATGCTTTAAAAATACTGGATGATTTTGAAAAGCGTTGGGATGAAAAACTACCTTTAGAATTCAAGGTAGACACGCTAAGGGGGAATTATCACCAGTTTCAAGTAGTGATCAGTTTTGTCGACACCCCTATAGATGTTACCGAGATGGCAAAGATCGCCCAGCATAATCCGTTTTATCAGGAAGGTCAAAGAATAGCGAAAAATCATCGGGGTCATGCAATCGTGGCTGTCAAAGGTGTTTCCAGCGCGGTCGAACGGTTTCGGGTCTTGACCAAGATCCTGGCTGCAGTTGCCTCAAGCTATAATGCGGTGGCCATTTATCAGGGAGCCAGCCAGCTGTTTTACAGCCGGGATTTTCTATTGGAGCAGGCTCGGCTATTGCAGGAAGGCTATTTACCGGTACAGGCCTGGATCTATTTTGGCTTTTATTCACACGAGAATGCTTTCTGGTGTTACACGCAGGGAATGGGACAGTTTGGTCGTGAGGAACTGGAAATAGCCAGTGACAGGCACACCCCTCGCCAGCTTCACGAGGCACTGATTCAGTTTGCTTATCATTATCTAAGCAGTCATCGTCAATGGAACGATGGGGAACTGGTTGTGTTGAATGAAGAACTGAGTCTCATTGTTCATCCGCGCTACAGTCCGACCTTAAAGAGCGATACCTTGCTTTTAAGCTTTGACTCATAAGGATTATTTGATATAATGGGGATAGACGAGGAGGCGATGATGTGAAACAACTCTTCAATGAACAGGCCATTTCACGTACCCTGGTGCGCATTGCCCATGAGATTCTGGAAAAGAACAAGGGCTGTGACGATCTGGTGCTGCTTGGTGTCGTGACCGGTGGAGCAATCCTTGCCAAACGCATTGCTAGTCGCATCAAAGACATCGAAGGCATCGAGATTCCCTGTGGGAGTCTGGATGTGACCAATTATCGGGATGATCGGCGCCCTTTGCTTTCTGAAGATCAGAGTGATGTCCCATTTTATATTGAGGGGAAGAAGGTCGTCCTGGTTGATGATGTCTTATTTCGTGGACGAACAGTGCGGGCGGCGATGGATGCGCTCATGCGTTTAGGACGTCCTGAAGAAATACAGCTGGTTGTCCTGATCGATCGCGGACATCGACAATTGCCGATTCGAGCAGATTATGTCGGTAAGAATGTGCCTACCGGTTTAAATGAGCGAATTGATGTCCATCTCAAAGAAGTGGATGGCTTTGATTCAGTTGAATTACGAGATTTAAAGGAGAATGAACATGACGAAGACAACTAAAGTAAGAAAGGCAGTCATTCCGGCAGCTGGGCTGGGAACACGCTTTTTACCAGCCACCAAAGCGTTAGCTAAAGAAATGCTGCCAATCGTAGATACACCTACGATCCAGTATATTATTGAGGAAGCGGTCAAGAGCGGCATCGAAGAGATCCTGATCATTACCAACAGCAATAAGCATTCCATGGAGAATCATTTCGATAAATCTTATGAGCTGGAAGAGCGCTTAAAGGCTTCAGGTAAGGATAAAGAGGTCAAGATGATCAACGATATTGCGAACCTGGCGAATATTTATTATATTCGTCAAAAGGAGCCTAAAGGTTTGGGACATGCCATCCTTTGCGCAAAATCTTTTATTGGTGATGAACCATTTGCTATCTTATTAGGAGATGATGTGGTTGTCAATAAGCATTCTAAACCTGCTCTTCAGCAGCTGATCGATGCCTACCAGCAGGTACATGCAAGCGTGGTCGGTGTTCAAACGGTCCCTTTAGAAGCCGTACATAAATATGGTATCGTTCGTCCATCTGCTTCCCATCCTGCCAACGGACGTTTAGTCAAATTGACAGACATGGTTGAAAAACCTAAGCAGGAAGAAGCACCTAGCCAGCTGGCTGTTTTAGGACGATATGTATTGACTCCTGAGATCTTTGAACTGTTAGAGACGCAGGGAACGGGAGCCGGCGGTGAGATCCAGCTGACGGATGCCATTAAACGTCTCATGGATCGTCAGGCGGTCTATGCTTATGACTTTGAAGGGGTACGTTATGATGTCGGTGATAAATTTGGTTTCATCAAAGCGACCATTGACTTTGCGTTAGATCGTCCGGATCTGAAAGATCAGGTACAGCAATACATCTCGGCGCTTGTTCAAAAAGGATTTGAACACGATGGGGATTAAAGAACAGTTAGAAGAAAGAAGACGTCAGCAGGAAGCCAAACGTTACTTCCGTCAAAATAATGACGCTTTCTTTGATGCTAAAAAGTGGGCCATGCTGATCTTTTCAGGGTTATCGATCTCGCTAGCTTGTGGTTTTCTCTATGGATTATTTGTTTCGATTACTCATATCCATTTCCAGTTTATTTTAGCCCTGGTCGGTATCGCTATTGCTTCAACGCTGAAGAAAGTGGCACATATCGGAAATACCAAAGTAGCGTGGCTGAGTGTCATCTTTTATGTGTTTGCGCTCTATATGAGTCATGTATTTGTGATCGTAATCAGTATGTCATCTATGATCGGTGGCGGAAGTTTCTTTGCATTGCTCTTAGAACCGGATATTTACCGTTTGGGCTTTCAAAGTTTTGCTTCCAATCACGTCTTAACGATCCTGATTTTTGTCCTTGGTGGCTATTATACTTACGAAATTGCCGGAAAGTAAATGCAATGCATGCGCTTTCCGTTTTTTTTATAAAACAAGTGAAATTATTTTGAAAAAATGAATAGTGAGTAGTATAATTAAAGTATATGAAAAATAAGGAGGAAAAATGACTATGGCAAAAACGTATTTGTCTATGGACGGTAATACAGCTGCCGCTCATGTCGCCTATGCCTTTACAGAAGTTGCTGCAATTTATCCGATTACACCATCTTCTCCAATGGCAGAAAACGCCGAAGCTTGGGCAAGCCAGGGAAGAAAGAACATCTTTGGTTCAGCCGTAAACGTTGTCGAAATGCAATCCGAAGCAGGTGCCGCTGGTGCGGTTCACGGGGCTTTACAGGGTGGCGCTTTAGCGACGACTTTTACTGCTTCACAAGGATTATTACTGATGATTCCTAACTTATACAAGATCGCTGGAGAAATGTTGCCAGGTGTTATCCATGTTGCTGCACGTTCTTTAGCTACACGTGCCTTAAGTATCTTTGGTGATCACCAGGATATTTACGCGTGTCGTCAGATCGGTATGCCGATGCTTTGCTCACACTCAGTACAGGAAATCATGGATCTTGGTGGTGTTGCACATTTAGCTGCAATCAAAGCTCATGTGCCATTCATCCATTTCTTTGATGGATTCAGAACATCTCATGAAATTCAGAAAGTAGAAGTCATGGATTATGATGTTTTAGCTAGCTTGCTTGATAAGGAAGCACTGATGGAATTTAAGGCGAATGCTTTAAACCCTCACACGAATCCAATTGAACGTGGTATGGCTGAAAACGATGATATCTACTTCCAGGGCAGAGAAGCGCAGAATAAACACTTTGAAGCCGTTGTAGAAATCGTTGCTGACTACATGAAGAAAATTTCAGATATTACAGGAAGACATTATGCACCATTTGTATACTATGGTGATCCAGATGCAACCAAAGTCATTGTTGCAATGGGGTCTGTTACTGAAACAATTGAGGAAACGATCGATGAATTAAGAAAATCAGGCGAAAAAGTGGGTCTGATCAAAGTTCATTTATATCGTCCATTCTCTGTGAAATATTTAAAAGCCGTTTTACCTGCTACTGTCAAGAAAATTGCGGTATTAGATCGTACCAAAGAAATGGGCGCTACCGGCGAACCATTATACCTTGACGTTGTGGCTGCTTTAAAAGATGTTGATCTTGATTTGATCATCGGTGGTCGCTACGGTCTTTCCAGCAAGGATACAACACCACAGCAGATCAAAGCGGTTTATGACCATCTTGATTCTGAGAATCCATTCAATGGTTTCACGATCGGTATCAACGATGATGTGACGCATTTATCTTTAACACCTGATCCAAACTTCCGTGTAAGTGCAGACTACACAGCCTGCTTATTCTACGGTTTAGGTTCAGACGGAACGGTTTCCGCAAACAAGAACTCTATTAAGATCATCGGTGACCATACTGATCTTTACTCTCAGGCTTACTTTGCTTATGACTCTAAGAAAGCTGGCGGTGCGACACGTTCTAACTTACGTTTTGGACACTCTCCAATCCGTGCAACTTACTATGTCAACCATGCAGACTTCATCTCATGCTCATTAGACAACTATGTCCTGAAGTATGATATGCTGAAAAACTTAAAAGAGGGCGGAACTTTCTTACTGAATACAGAATTCTCTAAGGAAGAAATTGTTGATTATCTGCCAAATCTGGTAAAGAAACAGCTGGCAACAAAGAAAGCCAAATTCTACATCATCAATGCCAATGAGATTGCACGTGAATTAGGTATGGGAAGACATACCAATACGATCCTGCAGTCTGCCTTCTTCGCTTTGAACCAGCAGATCCTGCCAATCGATGAAGCGGTGGATTACATGAAACAGGCTGCGAAGAAATCTTATGGTAAGAAAGGTGACGCTGTTGTTCAGATGAACTACAAAGCCATCGATGCTGGTAAGGATTCTATCGTTGAAGTCAGTGTTGATCCTACCTGGGCTGATCTGGAAGTAACCAGCACAAGAAAACGTACTGGTGACGAACATTTTGATGAATTCGTTTCAGTAATCAATGCGCTGGATGGTTATGACCTGCCAGTCTCTGCATTCACAGATGAAAAGATGGATGGTTCAATGCCTTCAGGTGTGGCTTACAAAGAAAAACGTGCGATTGCTATCGAAGTACCTAAATGGAATAAGGATAACTGTATCCAGTGTAATAACTGTGTCATGGTTTGTCCACATGCTACGATCCGTGCATTCTTAATGACTGAAGAGGAAGTGAAGAACGCACCTGAAGATATTTCTAATGATGTCTTAAAACCTATGGGTAAAGGCGTTGATGGACTGGTTTACCGTATCCAGGTTTCTCCAGATAACTGTGTAGGTTGTGGCTTATGTGTAACGGAATGTCCTGGTATGAGAGGCAACAAAGCCTTAAGCATGGTTCCTGTTCATGAAGAATTACCACATGCAAAACTGGCTGATTATATGTACACGAAAGTGACTTATAAGACAGATAAATATCCTACAACAACAACGAAAGGTGTCGGCTTCATGAAACCTTACTTCGAAGTATCTGGTGCCTGCGGTGGCTGTGGTGAAACACCATACTATCGTTTAGCAACACAGTTATTCGGTGAGGATATGATTATTGCCAACGCAACTGGATGTAGTTCAATCTACACTGGTTCTACACCATCTACACCAATGACAACGGATGAAAATGGTCATGGACCTGCCTGGGCTAACTCATTATTCGAAGACAATGCTGAATATGGCTTCGGTATGAAATTAGCGAACGAATATAAGACAAAACGTATCCTGGAGATCATCAATGAAAACATTAATGATGTAGAACCTGATCTGAAGGCTACATTTGAACAGTATATTGAAAATAAAGGCAACCATGAAAAAGAAAAAGCATTATATGATGACATGGTTGCTGGCATTGAAGCAAGCAAATGCGAAGGTATCAAAGCTTTATTTGACATGAAAGGTGATTTCGTAACGAAATCTCAATGGATCGTCGGTGGTGACGGCTGGGCATACGACATCGGATACGGAGGCGTTGACCATGTCATTGCGAATGATTTAAATGTCAATATCTTAGTCTTAGATACTGAGGTTTACTCTAACACAGGTGGACAGTCTTCTAAATCAAGCCAGGCTGGTTCGATTGCGAAGTTCACTGCCAGCGGTAAACGTGTTGCGAAAAAAGACCTGGCACAGATTGCTATGGCTTATGGTCATGTGTATGTTGCACAGGTAGCTATGGGTGCAAATCCAATGCAGACCATCAAAGCCTTCAAGGAAGCAGAAAGCTATGACGGACCATCTCTGATCATTGCTTACTCACCTTGTATGGAACATGGTATCAAGGGCGGTTTATCTAACCATCAGCAGCAGCAAAAGAAAGCCATCGCTTGTGGTTACTTCAACCTCTTAAGATACGATCCACGCCTGGAAGAAGAAGGCAAAAACCCATTACAGATCGATTCTAAGACACCTGATTTCACAAAATTCAGAGAGTTCTTATTATCTGAGAACCGTTTCAACCAGCTGTTAAAGATCAACCCTGAACATGCTGAAGATCTGATGACAAAATGTGAAGAAGATGCGAAGAAACGTCGTGCACGTCTTGAAGCAATGGCTGCTTAATCAACATCAATCTCTAAGGTCACTGATTTGATCAGTGGCCTTTTTTCTCTAAAAAAGCTTAAAGAAATTCTTAGTATTTTTTAAAGAATGTGAAATCGGCTTCTTTTTACTTTCATTGAATCGTGTTTTTTTGTATAATAGAAATGGTGATATTATGAAAGTAAAACTTTATTTTGAAAATGAAAAGGGAATTGCCAAGTCTGGAATCGGGAAGGCTTTAGAGCATCAGATGAAGGCACTGACTCTCAATCATATTGATTTTTCGAAAGATCATGATTGTAAAGATTACGATGTTTTACATATCAATACGGTTTTCTTTGGTAGTATGAAGGAAATCAAATATGCCAAAAAAATGAATAAACCCATTGTTTATCATGCGCACAGCACAGAGGAGGATTTTCGTGATTCTTTTGCTTTTTCGAACACAATTGCCCCTTTATGGCGAAAATGGTTGATTTATCTCTATTCAATGGGTGATGTCATTGTTACGCCAACAGAGTATTCCAAGAAGCTGATTGAAGGATATGGCATTGATAAGCCGGTCCATGCTATATCAAACGGAATTGATGTTGACATTTATACCTACGATCAGACAAAGGTACAGGCTTTTAGAGATTATTTTCAGCTGCGCGATGATCAGAAAGTGGTCATGTCGGTCGGCTGGCTTTTTGAGCGCAAAGGCTTTGATACTTTTTGCGCAGTTGCTGAAAGGCTGCCCGATTATACTTTTATCTGGTTTGGGGATAAAAATCTCTCTATGCCGTCAGGAAATATCCGTAAATGGATCGAAAATAAACCAGAAAACGTGATCCTTCCCGGTTATATTTCCGGTGACATTATTCTAGGCGCTTATATGTCTTCTGATGTTTTCTTCTTTCCAAGCCGTGAAGAAACGGAAGGCATCGTCGTTTTAGAGGCATTGGCTGCCAAATGCAAGGTTTTGGTGCGAGATATTCCTGTTTATGAGGGTTGGTTATTTAATGGTAAAAACTGTTACATGGCTAACACAGAAGACGAATTTGCCGCAAAGATCACACAGATGGTCGAGGGACAGTTACCAGATCTGAGTGCATGCGGTTATCAAACAGCGGAGGCGCGTGGATTCAAAGCGATTGGTGAACAGCTCGCGGCTGTTTATCAGGAGGCGATTGAAAGAAAGGATGCCGAATTATGAAACGAGTCATTAAGAAATACGCATTGAACATTTTATGGATCATTCTCTTTGCGATCATTGCGATCTACTTTAGTTTAAGAGGGGAATATCAGGATATCATGGCGGTACTAGGCGGAATCGATGTTTTCTGGCTCATAGTCATCATTCTGCTGGCCATCGTTCCTTATTTATTTGATGGTTTGATCTTAACGATCTTTGCCAGAATTTATAAGAAAACCTACCGTTTAAAACAAGGAATTGTCAATGCGCTTTCTGGTGGCTTCTTTAATGGAATCACACCTTTTGCAAGTGGCGGACAGTTTGCCCAGGTCTATATCTTTAAAAAACAGGGTGTAGAAACGACGAGCGGCATTGGCATTTTACTGATGAACTTCATCGTTTATCAGATTGCGATGGTTTTTTATACGCTTTTGATCCTGATTTTTAAATTTAATAAATTCTATACGGAATTTTCCAGCTTCGTATCACTGGCTTTGATTGGATTTGCCATCAATGCAGTCGTTATTTTCGGCTTACTGTTTGGGGCAATCTCACATCGCTTTCAGCGTTTTTTGACTGGAACAGTATTGCTGATTGGACATAAGTTGCATATTGTGAAAAACTACGAGGTTTCTAAGGTGAATTTAGATCAGAAAATTTTAGATTTCCGGCGGGAATTAGGCATCATGTCCAAGCATAAGGGAACGATTGCCGTTATTTTTGTTTTATTCCTGATTCGCTTGACGATCCTCTACAGCATTCCATTCTTTACAATGCTTTCATTAGGAAGATCGTTGCCTTTCTCAGAATACTTTGATTATGTAGGAATCTCAGCCTTTATCTATATGATTACGTCCTTCATTCCTATCCCTGGTGCGAGCGGTGGAAGTGAAGCAACCTATGTTTTGCTTTATTCCTATGTCATGGGAAATGTCATGGCGTCTTCCAGTATGTTGATCTGGCGCTTTGCAACCTATTATTTGGTGATGTTGGCAGGCGGGCTGACTTTTAGTTTGAATCGCGAAATCAATCGCCGAACAGGAGATGAATTATTATGAGAATCGGAATTTTCACAGATACATATTTACCGGATATCAATGGGGTGGCTACAGCCTCCCATATTTTAAAAAAGGAGCTGATGAAGCACGGTCATGAGGTCCTGGTGGTAACGACGGAAGTACGTGCAGGTGAAAACTATGAAGAGGACGGTCAGATCATTCGTCTGTCCGGTATTGAGTTGAAATGGCTTTATAATTATCGGCTGGCAAACTTCTATTCTGCTAAAGCGATGAAGATGATCCGTCAGGCAAATCTGGATCTGATCCATGTTCAGACTGAATTCAGCGTTGGTATCTTTGGTAAGATTGCCGCTCAGATCCTCAATATCCCTGTTGTCTACACTTATCATACACAGTATGAAGACTATGTCCATTATCTTCCTGGTTTAGGGAAGATCGAAGCGACCGAACCATTGTTGAAGAAGGTCGTTTCTAAAATTAGTCGTATCTATGGGGATAACTGTACAGAACTGATTGCACCTTCAACAAAAACGAAAGAAATTCTTGAATCTTACGGGATTGAAAATGAGATCCATGTGATTGGGACAGGTCTGGAATTAGACCGTTTTGAAAAGAAAAATGCCGATCAAGTTCAATTAGCTAGAGTCTATGAAGAATGCGGCATCCAGGAAGGTCAGTTTGTCCTGACTTTCTTAGGGCGTGTAGCTTCAGAAAAAAGTATCGATATCATCATTCAGGCGATGCCATATTTTAAAGAAAAGAATCTGCCGGTCAGACTGCTCATTGTCGGTGGCGGCCCAGCCCTCGATGAGCTTAAAGAGCAGGCTAGTTCGTTGCTGGTGGATGAAATGATCTACTTTGCCGGCCCTAAAAAAGCCGATCTCGTTCCTTACTATTATTTTGTCAGTGATGCCTTTGTCTCAGCTTCTATCACGGAGACCCAGGGTCTGACCTTTATTGAAGCTATGGCTTCAGGTTTGCCTGTCCTGGCACGTTTTGATAAAAACCTCGAAGGGGTCATCAAAGATGGTGAGAATGGCTATTTCTTCAAAGATGAAAAAGATCTGGCTGATATTGTGGAACGTCTGATGCATGAGGATTTTTCTCAATTACAGCAACAGGCATATATAGATAGCCGCCAATATACTAGTGAGACATTCTATGAAAAGATGATCCAGGTCTATGAACAGGCCATCATCCATAAACATTATAGCTATAAAGTAAGTTCAATCACAGAGCGCCATGATCATATGTATAATGTCGTCTTAAAAGCAGATGATATCGATCTGTCCTTGCATTTGCCTGAGCCGATCATTCAGCGGTATGAACTAGAGAAGGGCAAAGTGGTCGATCGCGCTTGTCTGGAAGAATTAAAGGACTATGAATTTGTATCAAAAGGCTATAAAAAGGCCTTGAAATACTTGACAAGCCGTGATTATACGCGCGCTCAGATGAGTGAAAAACTGTCTCGTAGTGAGGAATTGGATGAAGTGCATGTGGACATGATCATTCACTTATTAGAGCAAAAGCATCTCATCGATGATTATGCCTATGCCAAGGATTATTTGGCCAAGGCTTCACGCATGGGGATGGGAATCCGTAAGGCGCTCCAAAAGCTGCGCGAAAAAGGCATTCCACAGGATATTTTGGAGAGTCTAAGGGAGAACTATGCGCGTGATATAGAAGTTGAAAATGCGGCGGAAACGATTCGTAAGCTGTCTAATCAGAATCGAACACGCTCGCATGGCGCACTGATCCACAATATTCGCAACCGTTTATTCTCTAACGGTTTTGAACAGGATGTGATCGAGGAGGCAATGCATCAGGTAACGATTGAAACAGATGAGGATCTTGAAAAGCAGTTATTGCATAAGGAAATGGAAAAAGCCTATCAAAAATATGCAAAGCGTTATAGTGATCAGGCCTTGGACACACATGTTTATAGTTATCTCGCACGTAAAGGATTCCAAAACGATTGGATCAAAACGGCGATGATGGAAAGGAGACATCAATTTGACGAAGAAGATTAAGGCCTTTCAGGCAGGAGACAATCATATTACTTTCTCCAGCCTGATCAGTCAGGTAATGATCGGACGTAATAATAAAGCGACCTATCTGACGCTGGTATTGCAGGATGATTCCGGCACGATCGATGCGAAGCTCTGGAACGCTAAACCAGAGCAAGTGGAAAGCTTGAAAATGGGTTGTGTGGTTGAGGTGACAGGAGATGTCATTCGCTACGGAGAGGAATTACAATTAAAAATAGAAAAGATTGATATTGTATCGACGGATCCGGAAATGCAGATCCAATATCTGAAGCAATCTCCTTTATCTGTGGAACAGCTGCAAGCAGGCTTGCAAAGTTATATTGATCAGCTGAATGATGAGGCCATTGCTTTGATCGTTTCCACGCTTTTTGAAAGGCATATGCAAGCGTTTCTGCGGTATCCGGCAGCTTCGCGCAATCATCATGAATATGTGTCGGGACTCGCCTACCATACGTTATGTATGCTGAAGATGGCAGAGGCAGTATGTGGTATTCATCCCTCGTTGAATAAGGATTTTCTGTATGGCGGGATCTTATTGCATGATCTAGGTAAGATCATTGAATTGAGCGGCCCAGTCGTTCCGGAATATACGCTGGAAGGAAAACTGTTGGGACACATTTCGATTGGCGCCAATCTGGTCGCTGAAGCTGCAAAAGAGCTTGGGTTAGAAGGTGAAAGTGTGACGATCTTAAAACATCTCGTGCTTTCTCATCATGGAAAAATGGAATTTGGTTCTCCTGTCCTGCCGCAAATTCGTGAGGCAGAGGTCATCTATATGATTGATAATCTGGATGCGAAGATCAATATGCTGGATAAAGCGCTAGAGAATGTTGAACCCGGTCATTTTACAAAACGGATCTTTCCTTTGGATAATCGCAGTTTTTATAAACCAAAAGAAAAGTAGAGATGCTTTGAATAGTCTCCTGATAGACAGTTGTCTTATTGTTTATCGGGAGCTTTTTTTTGGAAAAGAATGCCCACAATGATTCATGTGATCCATGTCAGATGGGCATTCCTTCCTGACTGATAGGCTTACCCGAAATACAAAAAATCCTACCAGCGGACTGGTAGGATAAACATCCTTATTTTTTATTAGAGAGGTATAAAGGAATCGCAAATAGGAGGCTTCCTCCAACAATATTACCCAAGGTACAAATGATCATATGAATGATGACTTGACCTAGGGATGCGAAACTGAAATCATAAAGCAAGGCCAGGGTAAAGGTACCGATATTGGCAATGCAGTGCTCCATGCCTGCGAAAACAAAGGCCATGACCATTAAGAACATGATGGTCGTGCGGGTAAAGCCATCATTGATCTTCATGGAAGCAAAGGCAGCCAGGCAGACCATGAAGTTACATAGAATGCTGCGTAAGATAAGTTGACCTACAGGGACAGCCAATTTCGTCTGGAAGGTTTGCAGAACATAAGGCTGGATCGTTTCTTGTAAAGAACCACTCAGATAGAATAGAAAAACTAAAAAACTGATTCCAAAGAGATTCCCTAAAAAGCAGATGATCCAGGTCCATTTTAATTTCAGGAAAGGTAACTTACCATCCAGGACCGGGATAATGGTCGTCAGACAATTGCCGGTAAATAATTCTCCACCTAAAGAAGTGATAGCAACCAGACCGACGCCAAAGCTCGCTGCATTGAGAAATTTGGCCACTTCTGGACTGACGGACTGAAAGACGGCCCCTAAGCTATTGGAAAGGATCAGAGCGCCGCCTAAATAGAAGCCAGCCATGACGGCCATAAAGAAAAACGATAAAGGCTTTTGCGTGCAACGATCATATTTCGTAAACGCTTTTTTATTTAACATTTCGATATCATTCATGCTGTTTCCTCCAATTCGTTAATGATTATACACAAATTGACAAAGGAAAACAATACAAATGTGAATAATGGCACAAGAAAAAAAGATGACCGAAGTCATCTTTTAAGCATTCTTGATTTTTTCAACCAGTTCGGTAAGGTCGTACATGCCTTCATGATTGGCAAACTGCATTTGAAAACCATCTTCTTCATTGAAACGAGGGATAATGTGGAAATGCAGATGCATCACACTTTGTCCGGCTGCTTCATTGGCATTGGTTAAAACGTTACAGCCCTGAGCGCCGACCGCTTTGACGATCTTTGGGGCAAGGCGAGCAACAACTTTGATCAAATGACTCAAGGTTTCCTCATCTGCATCAAGGATGTTGGTCATATGTTTTTTAGGGACAACTAATGTATGTCCATAAGTTGTTTGCGAGAGATCTAGAAAAGCTGCACAGATCTCGTCTTCATAGACATAGGAACTTTCAAAAACATGATTGGCAATCTTACAAAAAACACAGTCTTCCATGAATATCCTTCTTTCTTTTATGAGAGGTAATCCTCATCGATTTCTTTAATGGCATCAGCCAATATTTTTTCATTGACCTGGAAATTATATTTGTTTAAATAATATGCCTCTGCTTCTGAGGTAATGGTCTCGTTTGACTGAAGATCCTCAAGAACTTCTTCTTTCATGTTGTTAGGATCTGTTTCAACCACATCGATAATGGCATAGCTGCCATCACTTAAAGAGACCGGTACAGAATAGAGTGAGATCGCGGTCAATTGTGGTGTCAAATTTGCGATAGAGGAATCGACATCGGTGGAAAGAATAGAGACAACACCTAAATCTCCACCGGAACTCGATGTTGAGGTATCTGTCGAATATTCGGTAACTGCCTCAGCAAATGTTTTTTCTCCACTGTTTAATTCAGCCAGGACGGACATTGCAGTCGTTTCGTCGGCCACTTTGATCCATGATAATTTGCGATAGCTGTTTTCTGTCGCTAAAGTTTCAAAATTGTCTTCCGAGTATTTTTCAATCATCATCTGCTGACGGGTACTTGGGACAAGAACGTCTTCCTTATAGGCTTCAAAAGTATCATAACCTAAATTCTGCTGTGCGTAGCTGTCTAAATCATCGCCCATCATCGAGGTGTAGTTGTCTACGGTTTCCTGTACACGATTATTCAGTTCCTCTTCATCAATATCCTCTTGCTGGCTGGCAATCTGCAGAGCCTGATTCAAAAGCAGATTGGCACCGTAATTCTCGGCCAGTGTCTCGTAGATCTCCTGACGGGTGAGACTCAGGTTATCGTTGCTCGTTAAAACGACTTCACTCCCGTTTTCAACTTGTCCGGAAAAGGATGAGGACTGACATCCGGTCAACAGTGCTAAGCTGGCCATAACGGCAATTGCTTTTTTCATCTTAAGCATCCTCCCCTCGATTAGCTGCACGCTGGTCTAAATAACTTTGCAGCTGATCATCATAGATCTGTTTTAAAGTTTCATCAGTAATCGTTACATTGTAATCCTGCATCGCCAGATAGATCATATAGGTATCATATGATGGCAGACGTTCTTCTAAGACCTGATAGTCGGTTTTCATGGTTTCGGCATCTGTTGAATCCACTTTGATGAAGTGAACACCATAATCAGTCTTGACCTGTCCGCTGATCTGACCTTCTTCTAAAGCCATGGCAGCGTCTAAGAATTCAGTCACAAAAGAGGTACTGGAGTCACAGATGCCTAAGTTACCGCCTACGCTGGCTGTCGTATCATCCGAATATTCTTTGGCCAGGGTAGCAAAATCTTCACCAGCATCCAAACGGCTTTGCACTTCATCGAGTTTCGCCTGTTCTTCTTCCGTTGGATTATCCGGATCGTCCATAGAGATCAGAATATGACTGACATAGCGAGGATGCTGTGTATCATAGTAATCCTGGAACACCTCATCAAAATGATCCTGAATGTATTGGTTTAAGAATTCCTGTAACTGGAAGGAATAAAGCAATGTCTGACGGTAATCATCCAGGTCCTCAAAACCGGATTGTGTCAGTGCATTGGTTAAGTAAGTTTCTCCATCTGATCCATAGTATGAGGTATATTGATCCTGCAGATTTTCAATCGTAATATCAGCTTCTGTTTTCATGGCATCAGTAATCGGGAAGTTGGTCGTCACCACTTCACGGATCATTTCCTGAAAGAAGGCCGATCTGCCGGTGCTGGAGTTGATCAGTTCATCGTAGAGCTGGGTTGCTGAAATATTTTCCCCATTGATCGTTGCGATTGCTGCACCTTGTTGGGTATCACTGGATTGGCAGGCTGAGAGCATCAGCATACAGGTTAGCATCAAAGCTAACTTAGATTTGGATTTCATTGAATCCCTCCTTCATTTTTGTAGCGTTTCTATTATAAACTTTTTTTCATTTATTTTCAATAACTTAGGCAAAAACACAAAATCAAAGTGGAAAAAACCATATTATACTACTGTGATAAGGAGGGGTGAACAATGCAAAATGAGATTGGCTGCCAAACACCATGTCAGGGACCGAATCGAAAAGTCGGCGCCTGTATCCTGGTACTATTTATTCTGCTCATTATCATCGGCTTCCAGAATCATTTTTAAGCATGAGGAGGTGAATGAGAATGGCCTGTGATCATACCATGACAATGATCCTTGTACTTTTTATTTTACTTGTGATCATTTGCGGCATTATGTAGAAAAAGGGAGTATGCGATCTCACATACTCCTTTTTTGGGTTCGTATTTCCATGATGGTTTGCGTGGTGATCTTAATGATGACAAGCGTCGGCATGGCAATGATGATCCCCCAGGGACCAAATAGGGTCGATGCAGTCATGATTCCAAAGATGGTCCAGATCGGCTTGATCTCAATGCGGCTGGCATAGATTCTTGGTGTGATAAAATAGGAATCCAGATTGGACTGCACAAAGATCGCTACCAGTAATAAGATCAGTTTATAGAAGGGCATGCCCAGGGTGGTGATGATCCCCAAAGCATTAACAGCCAAAGGACCAATATAAGGCAGGATGCACGAAAGACCGCTCAAAAGGCCGAGCAGCAGCCAGTTAGGGTTACCCAGCACAAAATAGATGCCGGCGTAGATGGCACCCTGGATCACCATCAGAATTAAAAAGGCCTGGATATAACTCATCAGTTCCTGATCGATCCGCTTGAGACAATAGGCAAAATTAGGGTGGACACGTTTTGCCAGCTTTCCGATCCAGTGATGGATCCGACGATAATCCGCCAGAAAATAGATGGCCAGGATCAGGTTGATGATGTAACCACCGATCTTTCCCAGTATGGTCGAAATCAGACCGAAGGTGGTATCCATAAATGAGAGGTTGGAAAACCAGAGGGTCATTTGTTCGATGGCTGAGTCGACAATTAAGGAAATGTCAATGTTTAAATACTCTTTAGACAGTTCCTGCAGTTCCATCAGTCCGCCTACTAAAGGACCTGAGAGCTCCAGTGCTTTATTATAGAGCATAGGAATCAGTGATATGACAAGTAAGCTTACGGCCACCAGAAGCAAAGATACAACAAGCGTGATCGCCAGCCAACGCGGCATTTTTTTATTCTCCAAATAGTTGACAAGAGGCGAAAAGGCATAGGCAATGATAAAACCGATCAGAAATGGTTTGATGATCGTCATGCATAAACTGAAAATATTTTCCCATAATGAAAAGGAAGCATAGATCAAGTAGACGATAACACAGATTGCCAGAACGTTGACGAGCACGATCATTTGTTTGCGGTTTGTCAGGTTATTAAGAAACTTTCTGATATCTTCCAAGGACTTCACCTCCTTAAGATAACTATAACATAGTTTTAAAAAAAAGGTTGCGATTTTTGAAAAAACTTCTTTTTTTAAAGCGAATTATTTGTCATGAAACACTTTTTCTAGTACAATAGACAAAGGAAAGGGGCTATCAATATGTCAACTTTGAAAATACAGAATTTACATGTATCTATTGACGATAAAGAAATTTTAAAAGGGGTTGATTTAGAAGTCAGAACCGGTGAGGTTCACGCACTTATGGGACCAAATGGAAACGGTAAATCTACATTGCTTTCCAGTATCATGGGTCACCCTAAATATATTGTTACGGAAGGCTCAATTATGCTGGATGATCAAAATGTTTTAGACATGGAGGTTGACCAGCGCAGCAGAGCCGGTTTATTTTTAGGCATGCAGTATCCTCAGGAAATTCCTGGTGTAACCAATTCGGATTTCCTCAAGGCAGCAATGAATGCCAGACGTGAAAAACCTATCTCATTATTCCAGTTTATCCGAACATTGGAAAAGAATATTGCGGAATTGGAGATGGATGAAAATTTAGCACACCGTTATTTGAATGAAGGTTTTTCCGGCGGTGAAAAAAAGCGCAATGAAATTTTACAGATGAAGCTCTTAGAGCCAAAATTCGCTTTACTCGATGAAATTGACTCCGGTTTGGATGTCGATGCTTTACGCATCGTTGCGAAAGCCATTAACTCCATGCGTTCAGATGACTTCGGCTGTATCATGGTTTCTCACTATCAGCGTCTGTTTGAATTAGTAAAGCCAACCCATGTTCACGTGCTGGTCAATGGACGTATCATCCTGAGCGGTGGTTATGAGTTAATTGAGAAGATTGATGAACAGGGTTATGACTGGATCAGAGAAGAGTATGGGGTAGAAATTGAAATAGAGAAAGAAACACCTAGAGTGATATTAGGTTCATGTGCGGCCAACGTGAACTCACATCAATAATGTATACTTACGCGCATATTGCCAATACTGTTGTTTTCAATGAGACAGGGATCGTCACAAACGATACTTGTGCAGGCATTCGTGTCACCGGACAAGGGCCGTTCGATCTGGTGATTGATGCTATGGAACCTGTGACCTTACAGGTTATCATTGATCAGCAACAGGCAAGTCAGTTCACACTCAACTATGAGGTGGCGGCGAATGCTTCAGTCAGACTCGTTGAAGTCCGCCATCTTCATGCTCAAAGCCAGTATCAACGCCATATGCAGATTGGTCAAGGTGCCCAGGTGGAGATGATCCTCGTTAACGAAAGTGATCATCAGGGTGAATTGACGATTTCAGAAACTGTGCATGTCGCAAGAGATGCTTCTTTGAAAGCCGGTTATGGTGAGCTTGCCGATGGCGATCAGAACAGCCAGTATGTCTATGAGCTGGATGGGGAAGGCGCCCATGTCGAACTCTCTTTAGCGGCGCTGGCAAAAGAGAAGGATCGTAAACATTTTACGGTAACCTTAAATCATCATGCCCCTAATACATATGGCAACATGGAAAACTATGGTGCCGTTAAGGACCAGGCACGTCTTGTTTTTGATGGTGTCGGTCGCATTGAACGAGGCATGCATCTGACCAGCACGCATCAGACAAGTAAGATCATGGTGCTTGATGAGGGCTGTATCGCTAAAGCGAACCCATATCTTTATATTGATGATTATGATGTAAAAGCCAGCCACGCTGCCGGTGTCGGTCGAATGGATGATGATCATCTATACTATCTGCAAAGCCGTGGGTTGACGAAGGCCCAGGCCATGCATCTGATTACTTATGGTTATCTGCTGCCGGCGATTGCCAAGATGAATGATCAGGAAGTAGCGACACGTTTTGAAGCCATGCTGGAAAAAAAGGTAGGGAATGCGTAATGGATATCGAAAAAATTCGTCAGGATTTCCCAATGCTGCAAGGGAAGACCATGCAGGGAAAACCATTGATTTATTTAGATAACGGAGCGACAACCTTTAAGCCAAAACCAGTGATCGATGAGATTGTCGCTTATCTGTCCGATTATACGGCAAATGCCCATCGCGGCGATTATGATCTCAGCTATGTGGTAGATACCAAATATGAGCAGGTCAGAGCGGATGTGGCCAAACTGATCAATGCGCCTAACCCTAAGGAAATCGTCTTTACTTACGGGGCAACCGATTCATTGAATCTGATTGCAGAGGGGTATGCGAAGACCCACCTTGGTCAGGGGGATGAGATCTTGATCTGTGTGGCCGAGCATGCCGCTAACACGCTTCCATGGTTTAAAGTAGCCAGGGAAGTCGGTGCACAAGTGAATTATATCGATCTGGACGAAACAGGTCGTGTCCAGATGGAGGTGGTTAAACGCGCAGTGAATGATCATACAAAGATCATTGCGCTGGCGCATGTAACCAATGTATTAGGGCATGTTTTGCCAGTTAAAGAAATATGTGACTATGCGCATGAACGCGGGATCATTGTCGTTATTGATGGTGCCCAGAGTGTTCCGCATATGCCGGTGGATGTTCAGGATCTGGATATGGACTTTTTAGTTTTTTCGGCACATAAGATGTGCGGACCAACGGGTGTCGGGGTCTTATATGGTAAATATGATTTGCTTAAAGAAACGACACCAACGCGCCTGGGAGGCGGAAGCAACTCTCGTTACAACAGCTGTGGGGTCGTCAGTCTGAAAAATCCACCTGAAAAATTTGAAGCCGGAACGCCTAATATTGAAGGCGTTGTAGGTTTAGGTGCAGCTGTTCGTTATCTGATGGCTATTGGAATGGACCAGATTGCTGCCTATGAAGAAGAATTGCGTGCCTATGCGGTGAAAAGAATGCAGGAAGTTGATTTGGTCGAGATCTATAATGCGGATGCAAAAATGGGTCCAATCGCTTTCAATATTAAAAATGTATTCTCTCAGGATGCAGCCAGTCTCTTTAATAAATATGGGATTGCGGTACGTGCCGGACAGCATTGTGCCAAAATCCTGGATGAATATTTGAAAGTATCGACGACAGTGCGTGCTTCTTTCTATTTCTATAATACGAAAGAAGAAATTGATGCATTTGTCGAAGTGTGTAAGAAAGGGGATGACTTCCTCGATGCCTTCTTTTGATGATCCAATGCTGATGCGTGAAGTGATCATGGATCACTATCAGTATCCGCGTAACCATGAACTAGTGCAGGATGATGCACGTTATGAGCAAGTGAATATGAATTCAAGTACCTGCATCGATAATATCGATGTCCAGGCCTATATTGATCAGGATACAATTCAGGATATTCGTTTTGATGGGGAGGCCTGTGCTATCTGCACAGCCAGTACGTCTATCATGACGGAACTGCTGAAAGGTAAAAGTGTGGAAGAAGCCAAAGCCATTATTGATCAATATATGAATATGATTTATGAAAGACCTTATGATCCGGAAGTCCTGGATGAAGCCATCGTCTTTAAAAATACACATAAGCAGGCCAATCGGATCAAATGTGCAACCCTTGGCTGGAATGCAATGAAAAAGATCATTAATCATGAGACAGGAGGGGATGAGGATGACTGAGAAGCAGGCGATTCCGTTCAGCGATGAAGCGAAATATGATTTCAGCGACGGGGATGTTTCTGTTTTCAATACAGGTAAAGGATTAAATGAAGAAGTCGTCCGTGAGATCTCTCGAATTAAAAACGAACCGGAGTGGATGCTGGAATATCGCTTGAAATCACTGCGCTGTTTTCTGGAGAAACCTATGCCTACCTGGGGCGTTGATCTCAGTGAAATGAATTTTGATGAATATACGTATTATAATCGCCCAAGTGATAATCTGACGGACAAATGGGATGAAGTCCCTGAAAAGATCAAGGATACGTTTAATCGCTTGGGGATCCCGGAAGCTGAACAGAAGTTTTTAGCTGGTGCCAGTGCTCAATATGAATCAGAAGTCGTCTATCACAACATGCTTGAAGAAGTCCGTGAAAAAGGGGTTATCTTCTTGGATATCGACAGCGGGTTAAGAGAATATCCGGAGATCTTTAAAAAGTACTTCGATACGGTCATACCGTATAATGACAATAAGTTCTCTGCGTTAAACGGTGCGGTCTGGTCAGGAGGATCTTTTATCTATGTTCCCCCTGGGATTACCCTGGATAAGCCGCTGCAGTCTTATTTTAGAATCAACTCTGAGAGAATGGCACAGTTTGAAAGAACGTTGATCATCGTCGATAAGGGTTCGGACATCCACTATGTTGAAGGCTGTACAGCCCCTTCATATTCGAAGGATTCCCTCCATGCCGGAGTCGTCGAAATTGTGGTTCTGGAAGGTGCGAAATGCCGCTATACAACGATTCAGAACTGGTCAAAAAATATTTATAATCTGGTTACGCAGCGCGCCAAGGTCTATAAAAATGGATCCATGGAATGGGTCGATGGAAATATCGGATCTAAAGTGACCATGAAGTACCCTGCTTGCATCTTAGCGGAAGAAGGTGCCCGTGGTTCATGTATCACGATTGCGGTTGCGGATCGCGGCCAGATCATTGATTCAGGTTCCAAGATGATTCACCTCTCACCGCATACGAGCAGTCAGATCATTTCTAAATCGGTTTCGCGTAATGGCGGAAAAGTGAACTATCGTGGGATGGTTATGCATAATCCTAAGGCAGCCAAAGCGAAAAGTAAGGTTGAATGTGATACCTTGATCCTCGATGCGATCTCCACAAGTGATACAGTTCCGGTCAATGAAGTACGTAACGGTGATTCTGTGATTGAACATGAGGCAACAGTATCCAAGGTTTCAGAAGATCAATTGTTCTATTTGATGAGCCGTGGTCTGACTAAGGCTCAGGCAACGGAAATGATCGTCATGGGCTTTATTGAACCATTTAGTCGCGAACTGCCAATGGAATACGCTGTTGAGCTGAATCAGTTGTTGAAACTGGATATGAGTGATAGTATTGGATAATCAGACCTTACGTCGGATGATCCTGCAAAAAAGGCAGCAGTTGACTTCAGAGGAAGTCGAACAGCTGTCTTCTTTTATCTTTCGGCATCTGCAAACCTGTCCGGTTTATCTTTCAGCTGAACATATCGCGCTGTATTTAGATGTCCGCCAGGAAGTTGCAACCAGAGCCATCCTGGAGGACTGTCTGCGAAGAGGCAAGCACGTCTATGTGCCTAGAGTTAATGGCAAGATGATGGATTTTTATGAAATATCAGGCGCTGCATGTCTTGCAAAGGGGCACTTTGGTATTCTTGAACCATTGGAAACCTGTCATAGACTGGCTGTTCAGCTGGATCTCATGCTGGTACCTATAGTTGCATTTGATGCCAGGGGCAATCGTTTAGGCATGGGTGGCGGTTATTATGATCGCTATTTAGCGCTGTATCCCTGTCCGACCATCGGACTCGCATATGCTTTTCAGGAAGGGACCTTTCAGGTGTATGCGCATGATCAGCCACTTGACCAGATTATTACTGAAAAACAAGTATTGACTTTTAGCCGGCCTTAGGGCTGGCTTCTTCTATTTTAGACAGGATATGCATAGAAATAGAAGGGGTGAGTACATGAAAAAATGGAAAAAAGGATTGCTGGTCCTGATTATCGCCTGCTTATGCGTTGGAATGGTGGCTTTATATACGCAGATGCTGCCTATTTTAGATGACTATGGTCGGATGCAGATTGAACAGTTTACCAGTGCAGTGCTGGTTCACTATAAAAGAGAGATCTTTACCAGTGAGGCATTGACGGATTGGATCATTGTCAATCGTGATGAAAAGGGCGAGATCTTAAGTATTGAATATGATATGACCAGTTTAAATCAGCTGGCTGACCAGCTTGTTTATGATGCTGAGTCAACGATCTATCAGGTACAGTTAGGTCATTATCAGGCGAAGGATGATTCCCGTTATGAGAGGGTCCTGGAGAAAATCAGCACTGAGCAAGGAGTGGTCGGCCGTGTACCCTTAGAGACAGCGCTCTCTTTTCCTTTGCTATCCTGGCTTGGTATCCAGATTCCTGTTCGCTTCAAAACAATGACGAATTTTTCCCAGGAGATCTTGACCGAAGTAACGGATTATGGCATTAACGATACCATGGTCAAGATCAGTGTCCGGGTGACCATGAATCAGGAGATGGTACTGCCTTTTTTTCATGAAATCTACCCATCAGAATATACCTTTCCGGTGGCCTTGCGTTTGGTGAAAGGAAGGGTCCCCGAGGTTTATTTAGGAGGTCAAACAAATGAATGATTGGATTGCAGCCTGGTATGGGATGGTGCCTTCCTGGCTGGATGAAAGGCATTTTACCTGCCATGCCAAAATGTATCAGGTTTGCCAGACCGAACTCTCCGAGCAGGAATTGGTCAACAGATACAGCTGTTTGAATCAGCAAAGGGCGTACTTAACAGTCGTACCGAATCTGGAAAATCATCTATTGACACAAAACTGGTATCTGGTTGAAGAGGACCCGCAGCCTTTAAGTGTCCAGGAGATCCTGTCCATCAGTTCACAACCTGCTTTCTTTGGCACTCAGAATCTGAAGGATATTCGGGAAAAATGGATCGAAAATGTGGATTTTGTAGCCAGGCGCTTCTTAAGCGAACTAGAGGTGTCCAATCCTTATTACGCTAGTCTATATCCTTTAGCGCTTTATTATAACGGGTTGGCAGAAACGGCGATTGCCATGCTGAATGATCTGGTGTTAGATTATAGCGGAATGCCTTTGCTGCGTTCATTAGCCTGTAAACGCCTTTTTTCACTGAACAGAACGAATTGCTTTGCTTTGGATAATCTAACGTGTGATCATCGCGTTCGCAATGTCACAGAGCTGTATAAAGCTTCACTGATCGATGAACAGACTGTTCTTGACTATACGTTTAAAACAGGTCTGACTGACTTTGAACAACGTTATTTACTGGCCCGCTTATATTACCCGAGTCATTTTTATGATGTCGTTGAAAAGTATTATTTCATGACTGAAAAACAACCTTTGCCGATGGAACAACTCATGCATAAAAGGCAGAGCTATGCGACTTTCCTGGAATACCTTTATGACAGACTGTCCGGTCCCTGTCAGCTGCCAGTTCTCCGCAAGTAAAATTCATTTTCTTTTTTTTAAAACTATGTTATAGTTTAGAAGGAAAAAGAAAGGAGTCGATGCTTATGAAGCACACGATCTACGCCTCATTACAGACGGCTGTTTCAAATGAAACTTTGCGTCAGAACCTGTTGGCTTTGCGTGAACAGATTCAGGATGCTGAAAGTTTGGACATATTTCAAGAAGAGTTAGCGCTGAATGATCATCTGCTTGTTGCGTGTACCCAAAATGAGGATCCTAAGATCAGGCGACTGGCCTGCCAGCTTTTGGCCAAGACGGAGAATGTTCAATATTATCCTCTTTTGCGCGATACTTACTTGCACGAGACACAGCTTTTTGTGCGTCCAGGCATGCTTAAATGTCTGGAAAGCTTTGATCTCACAGAAGATCTGACAACGCTTGAGCAACGTGAGAAAGAAATGACGACGCTTTTAGATGGCGAAAATGCCAAACATTATACGCAGGAACTGCGTATTCTCAGACAGCTGTTGAAACCTTATCGTCAGCTGGCATGCCATATTTTTACAGGACTGATAAAAGAAGTACCGGTTGTTCTTTCAACTTATCAGGGACATCAGGAACGGCTGATGGATGAGATGACGGGTTATGAAACTAAAAAGGTGGCCCTTGGGGTACAGGTTCGTACTCAGGATGTTGAGGCGCTCTTTGCGTATCGTTTATTCAATGCGCTATATTTTCCAGTTTTAAAGCTGCCGGATTTCAAGCTGACGACATTGGTCGATGGATTATCAAAACCTTTGATTCTCTCATTTTTGGATTCATGTCACCAGGGGGAAAAGAGTTATCGTTTCCGTCTGCATGCCCATGATCATGAACAGCTGCGCGAGGTCGCAGAGAAGCTCGAAATCGCCAGCCAGGGGCGTCTGGTCAATCAGCCTTCCGACTACGAAATTGAGTTTTATCTCCATGAGAATAAACAGGGCGCCTGTGTGGTCTATTTGCGTCTGATGACCATCAAAGATCCGCGCTTCACTTATCGAAAAGCCGTTAGTTCGTCTTCTCTGGCTCCGGAAACTGCAGCGCTGATTAATTCATATGTCCTGGATTATGCCTCTTTGAAAGGGGAGATCCTTGATCCAGTCTGCAACGATGGCGTACTGTTGATCGAGCGTGCGATGGTCGATACCCCGCGCTTTATGCTGGGGCTTGCCAAGAGCGAGGATATCTTGAATAAGGCTCGCTATAATGCCGACCAGGCTCATGCACCGGTGCAGTTTGTTGGACGGCCGTTAGCCACATTTACGCATCGACGTTCTTTTGATGAGATCCTGTCGGCTTTGCCGACCGGAACCAGTCAGCAGGATCTGGAAGAAACACGGGAGATCTATGTGACGCTGTTTAGACGTATGCCTGATTTCTTAAAAGTAGGCGGTAAGGCTTTTCTTTATACGACTGAGCATCGTTGGATGAAAGAATTACTGGATGATCATGCAGCCTCTTGTCAGCTTGTCAAGCGGATCCGTATCATCCATTCGAAGATCCGTTCGGGATATTTGTATATTATTGAGAGAAAAGCATGAGCATGAAGAAGATTATCATTCAATTAGCAGGGATTTTATTAGGCAATACCCTTTATGCCTTAGGGGTTGTTCTGTTTATCGTGCCTACTGGGCTGATCACCGGGGGAACGACCGGTCTGGGTCTGGCTTTTCAGCACTTTTTTGAGATCCCATTATCTAGTTTTGTAACCGTCTTTAATCTATTGATGTTTTTTGTCGGCTTGCTGATCCTGGGCAAACAATTTGCGCTCACGACGCTGGTCAGTACTTTTTACTACCCGCTGATCCTAACTGTTTTGGAAAAGGGAATCGGTTATCATTCATTGACCTCTGATCCGCTATTAGCGACGCTGTTTGGAGGCGCCCTGATTGGAATCGCTATTGGCATCGTTATTCGCTGCCATGCTTCGACAGGAGGAATGGATATCCCGCCATTGATTGCCAATAAACTGTGGGGATTGTCGATCTCGGTGACGATGTATGTCTTTGACTTTCTGATCTTGCTTCTTCAGGCCTCTTTTACTAATATAGAGATGATCCTTTATGGTATTTTACTGGTTTTGTGCTATACCCTGGTGCTTGATCGCGTCTTGATGATTGGACAATCGCAAACAGAAGTTTTCATTGTTTCACATGAGCATGAAAAGATCAATGACATGATCATTCATGAATTAGATCGCGGATCGACTTTATTAAAAGCTCAGACAGGCTTTAAAAAAGAAGAACGGCCGGTTATTTTGACTGTCATTACGCATCGCGAGCTGCCGGAATTGAGGGGACGTGTGCTTGATATCGATCCAGGTGCTTTCATGATTGTCAGTGCAGCGAACGAAGTACGTGGAAGAGGCTTCACGGCCTGCAAGGAATACTTATCAAAATAATCATTTGTTCATAGCGATGGTATCTTGGATGATACCAATTCGCTATGGACTTTTTTATTTGACCAATATCATAGAATGAGCCGTAAGGAAGCAAAGTATCAAAAAAAACAAAAAAGGTGTTGACGAAAAAAAGAAGGTATGGTAATATATATGAGCGTCAACGAGAGATGGAGGCTTAGCTCAGTTGGGAGAGCGTCTGCCTTACAAGCAGAGGGTCAGCGGTTCGAGCCCGTTAGCCTCCACCATTCAAAATATGCCGACTTAGCTCAATAGGTAGAGCAACTGACTTGTAATCAGTAGGTTGTGGGTTCGATTCCTATAGTCGGCACCATGAAGCTGGAGGAGTAGCGAAGTGGCCAAACGCGGCTGACTGTAAATCAGTTCCTGAGGGTTCGGTGGTTCGAATCCGCCCTCCTCCACCATTTTTTTATGTGAGGATGGGATATAGCCAAGCGGTAAGGCAACAGACTTTGACTCTGTCATTTCCCTGGTTCGAGTCCAGGTATCCCAGCCAAGAAGACCCGCTAGCTCAGCCGGTAGAGCATTTGACTTTTAATCAAAGGGTCAGGCGTTCGAATCGCCTGCGGGTCACCATTACATGCGGGCGTGGCGGAACTGGCAGACGCACTAGACTTAGGATCTAGCGCCTACGGCGTGCAGGTTCGATTCCTGTCGCCCGCACCATTTTTTTTTTTTTTTTTTTTTGGTCATTCCTTTTTGTTGTTTATTACAAAGAAAGATGGAGATTCATCTTTTTTTATTTGGGTGGTATTTCAGATGAAATACCATTTTTTTATCTTTTTTGACGTAATTTTGATATAATATATCTGAGTAAGCGGTTAGAATGGAGGCGTCAATGTGCGTATTATAAATCTTAAAGTCACTTATCCTTCTGAAGTAGAGACTCATCTGCCTTTGGTTAGCTGGGAGCTGGATGGCATCAATGATATGTTATTGCGTTCGGTACAGGTATACTTATATGAGAATGACAAGGTCGTTTTTCTGCATGAGTATCGGATGACTGAGCGCTGCAGCAGCTGGCTGGATTACCGTTTAGATCCGAGTATCTGTTATCATTTGAAAGTGGTCGTGCGAGATCTTGAAGGCAATCGAGCGGTGACGGGATTGTTTTTGAAGCAGTCCGAGATCGATTAGATCTTTCTTTTTTGCCAAGAATTGAAAGGGATTACTTTAAAGCAACAAACTTTCGTTCTTTGTGCTTGTTTTCACAAAAGGGTGGTGTTAAAATAGAATTATCAATATGAAGGAGGCCTAAAATATGGCAAATCGATTTGTCTTAAATGAAACGAGTTATCATGGTAAAGGAGCAATCAACGAAATCACGACTGAAGCCAAGGCGCGTGGTTTCAAGAAAGCACTCGTTTGCTCTGATCCGGATTTGATTCAGTTTGGTGTGACCAAAAAGGTAACAGATCTGCTTGATGAAGCGGGCTTAGCTTATGAAGTTTATTCAGACATCAAACCAAATCCAACGATTGAAAATGTACAGCATGGTGTTGAAGCTTTGCATCAGGCTGAAGCAGATTATATCATCGCCATCGGTGGTGGTAGTTCAATGGATACTGCAAAAGCCATCGGTATTATTGACCGTAATCCTGAATTTGCAGATGTAAGAAGTCTGGAAGGCGTTGCCCCAACGAAGAATCCTTGTACCCCTATCTTTGCGGTTCCGACGACAGCGGGTACAGCAGCTGAAGTAACGATCAACTATGTCATCACCGATGCCCAAAAAGATCGTAAAATGGTATGTGTCGATGTTCACGACATTCCGGTTGTCGCATTTGTGGATCCAGATATGATGTCTACCATGCCTAAGGGTCTGACTGCAGCAACGGGTATGGATGCCTTGACGCATGCAATCGAAGGATATATTACCAAGGGTGCCTGGGAATTATCGGATATGTTTCATCTGAAAGCCATTGAGATCATCGCAAAACATTTAAGAGGAGCGGTAGAAAATACACCTGAGGGACGTGAAGGGATGGCTTTAGGTCAGTATGTTGCTGGTATGGGCTTTTCTAATGTCGGGCTAGGTCTGGTACACTCGATGGCTCATCCGTTAGGGGCTCTGTATGATACACCACATGGTGTGGCCAACGCAATTATTCTGCCAACTGTGATGGCTTATAACGCTCCTTATACAGGCAGCAAATATAAAGATATCGCTGAAGCGATGGGTGTTGATACGACAGGTATGAGCCAGGAGGAATATCGTCAGGCAGCTGTTAACGCAGTTAAACAGTTATCTAAGGATGTTGGTATCCCTGCGGACTTAAAAGAGATTGTTAAGGAAGAGGATTTGGATTTCCTGAGCGAATCTGCTCTGGCAGATGCCTGCTGCCCAGGCAATCCTCGTGACACAAGTGTCTCAGAAATCAAAGATCTATATCGTTCTTTGCTGTAATATCATATCGAATGGAAACGGGTCGAAAAGACGCGTTTCTTTTTTTGTATTTGTGAAAATTTTTTAGCCAATCAGTTGGAAAAGGTCTATAATTATAGAAGACATGTAAAGAGGGGGAATGATCATGGCTGCGAAAACATATTCGATGACAGAGGGAACTATTTTTAAGGGGATCATCTTTTTTGCCATCCCCTTATTTTTTGGAAATCTTTTCCAGCAGCTATATAACACAGCTGACTCACTGATTGTCGGCAACTTTTTGGGAAGCGCTGCATTGGCAGCTGTCAGTTCATCTGGCAATATTATCAACTTGCTGGTGGGCTTTTTTAATGGAATCTCGGTAGGGGCTGGGGTCGTTGTATCACGTTATTATGGTGGCGGTAATTCAAAAATGGTCCAAAAAGCCATTCATACGACGATTGCCTTCGCTTTGGCAGCAGGGGTTATATTGACGATTGGTGGCTATTTTTTAGCACCGCGCCTGCTGGTTTTGATTGGGACGCCGTACGATGTGCTGCCCAATTCGATCACTTACTTTCAGATCTACTTTCTGGGATCATTAGCTTTTGTGCTTTACAATGCGCTTTCGGGGATCCTTCAGGCAGTAGGAGACAGTCGTCATCCACTGTATTATCTGATTATTTCATCAGTAACCAATGTCGTATTAGATATTTTATTTATTACATTTTTTAATGGTGGGGTTGGATCAGCAGCTCTGGCAACGATCATCTCACAAACGGTGAGTGCGCTTCTTTGTTTAGGACATCTGATGCGTACACAGGAAGGTTATCGTGTCAGCTTACGTGCGATCCGTTTTGATTGGCCTATGCTGCGCCAGATCATTACCAATGGATTGCCAGCGGGAGTGCAGAACTCGATTATTTCTTTAGCCAATGTCGTTGTACAGAGCCATATCAATAGTTTTGGGAAGATGGCCGTCGCTGGCAGTGGTTCTTATGCCAAGATTGAAGGATTCGGCTTTTTACCGATTACTTGTTTTGCCTTAGCGATGACGACTTATATTTCGCAAAATCTGGGGGCTAAAAAGCCGGAACGTGCGAAGAAGGGAGCCAGATATGGATTCTTATGTTCGGTATTGCTGGCAGAAGCAGTTGGTATCGGTATCTATATCTTCGCGCCAACTCTGATTGCTTTATTTGATCGGACACCGGAAGTGATTCAGTATGGAACGCTGCATGCACGTACAGTCACGTTGTTTTATTGCTTATTGGCATTTTCACATTGTGCAGCCGGGATCTTACGCGGTGCCGGAAAGGCCATTGTACCGATGCTAGTCATGTTGATTTGTTGGTGTCTGATCCGCGTGACCTATATTACCATTGTGACACAGTTTATTCCGGAGATCCAAGTTGTCTTCTGGGCCTATCCGCTCACATGGACACTGAGTTCTCTGATATTCTATGTTTATTATCGTAAGATCCACTGGGACAAGCTTATTTGATGTAAAAAGACCGCTTGGTCTTTTTTGTCATTCATGAGAAAGTGTGGTATACTAAGGATAGTGAATATGGGAGGTGTTGATCATGAAATTAATTATGAACGGTGACGATTTTGGGATTACAAGAGGCGTGAATGCCGCGATGATCGATTGCTTTAGCAAGGGCTATCTGTCTAGTACGAGCATGATGGTAAACATGCCGGCTGCAAAGGAAGCCAGTGAGCTGATGAAGGCTTATCCGAAGTTGAGTGTAGGGATTCATCTGAACCTGACGGTCGGTAAGCCGTTAACTGATTGCCCAAGTCTGGTAAAGGCAGACGGAACCTTCAACAAGAATATGCTCAAAGACAGTTCAATGGTGGATGTGAAGGAAATGGAATGCGAATTAAGAGCCCAGATGGAGCGCTTTATCGCTTTGACGGGACAGAAACCAACACATATCAATTCACATCATGGCATCGAACAGATTCGTGGCGCAGAAGCGATTGTTTGTCAGTTATCGCGCGAATATGATCTTCCTGTTCGGCGTTTCTTTACACTTCCTTCAGGGAATCATCCGGATGTTGATTATGTGATTCCTGAGGCGAAGATGCTTTTTGACTTTAACAGTTTTGCTACTCCTGAAAAAGTCATAGAGCTATTTTCAAAAGAAGATCTGGAAAGTGATCGGATTTATGAATATGCGTGCCATCCGGGTTATGTAGACTATGAGATCCTGCAAATTTCTAGTCTGACGACCGGCAGAGTCTATGATGCGCATGTCTTTATGAGTGAAAAAATAGGTCAGTGGATCCAGGATCATCAAATTGAACTGGTTGGTTATGAAGCATTAACTAAGAAATAGGGAGGCGTATCGATATGGATCTATCATCAATTGCTTATCCAAAGCTGGAGGATATTCAAAGCGCGCTCTTCATTCAGCCGCATCCTGACGATAATGAGATCGGTGCTGGTGGGACGATGGCTTACTTGAGCCACCAAGGGATTCCGGTTTACGGATTGACAGTCACGGAAGGCAGAGGTGGAAGCAAAACGATCGAACCGGAAGAACTCGGTAAGATACGTAAGATAGAAGCCCAAAATGCAATGGATGTTCTAGGTGTTGTTAATTTAGGGTGCCTGGGTTATCATGATAATCGCCCGATCATCCATGAAACGCTGGTCAAAGAGCTTGTCCGTATCATCCGTGAAGTCAAACCACAGGCAATTTTCACGGTTGATCCACAGTTGCCTGATGAGATGCATCCGGTTCACATTCAGGTTGGTCGAGCTGTTCAGGAAGCTTATATGCGATGCGGACAGATCTATTATCCATTTGAAGATCATGCGAAACATGCCGATGCATTCAGTCCGGATATTATCGGTTTTTACTTCACTGCAGATGATAATACGATCTTAGATATCAGTGACTGGATGGATCTGAAGTGTGAAGCCATCTTAAAGCATAAAACACAGGTCGATCGCCAAACTTTAGAGAGCTTTAAGGCCTTTTATGCGTTAGTGGCTGATGGCACAGATTATCAGTATGCGGAAAGGCTAAAGCTCTTATCCAGTGTTCATACCCATTGTTTTGCGATTCCAACAGCAATGAAAGCATTATTAAAGAAATAAAAGGAGCGTCATGCTCCTTTTATCCAGAAGTATAAAAATGTATTTTTTTGCAAAAAAGGTGTTGACGAAAAAAAGAAGGTATGGTAATATATATGAGCGTCAACGAGAGATGGAGGCTTAGCTCAGTTGGGAGAGCGTCTGCCTTACAAGCAGAGGGTCAGCGGTTCGAGCCCGTTAGCCTCCACCATTCAAAATATGCCGACTTAGCTCAATAGGTAGAGCAACTGACTTGTAATCAGTAGGTTGTGGGTTCGATTCCTATAGTCGGCACCATGAAGCTGGAGGAGTAGCGAAGTGGCCAAACGCGGCTGACTGTAAATCAGTTCCTGAGGGTTCGGTGGTTCGAATCCGCCCTCCTCCACCATTTTTTTATGTGAGGATGGGATATAGCCAAGCGGTAAGGCAACAGACTTTGACTCTGTCATTTCCCTGGTTCGAGTCCAGGTATCCCAGCCAAGAAGACCCGCTAGCTCAGCCGGTAGAGCATTTGACTTTTAATCAAAGGGTCAGGCGTTCGAATCGCCTGCGGGTCACCATTTATTAGCCCAGGTGGCGAAATTGGTAGACGCACAGGACTTAAAATCCTGCGGACGTAAAAATCCGTGCCGGTTCGACTCCGGCCCTGGGCACCATTCATATGCGAGTGTAGTTCAATGGTAGAACTTCAGCCTTCCAAGCTGACTACGTGGGTTCGATTCCCATCACTCGCTCCAATTTTGCCGCCCGGATGGCGAAATTGGTAGACGCACAGGACTTAAAATCCTGCGGACGTAAAAATCCGTGCCGGTTCGACTCCGGCTCCGGGCACCATACATACTTGCGAGTGTAGTTCAATGGTAGAACTTCAGCCTTCCAAGCTGACTACGTGGGTTCGATTCCCATCACTCGCTCCAATGGCCTGTTGGAGAAACGGTTAACTCACATGCCTTTCACGCATGCATTCACGGGTTCGAATCCCGTACAGGTCACCATTTGGAGGCTTAGCTCAGTTGGGAGAGCGTCTGCCTTACAAGCAGAGGGTCAGCGGTTCGAGCCCGTTAGCCTCCACCATTGTATAAAGATCTGAACTTGAAATTTGTTTCAAGTTATTTTTTTGTATTTTTTATCTATGCTGCTTACAGGATTTGAAGTGTGTTTCATGGAACTATATGGTTGATGATAGTTCTTTAGAAATTTTTTTGGGTATTACTGTTATCAGGGAGCTTCATGGTCTTTAGGATCATGATCTCCTTTTTGGTGCTGCTATGCAAAGATAAAAGAATATGTTTCTCCATCAAACTGACAGTCATGTATAGGTGGGTTTTGCAGTACGCTTTTCCAAAAATGGGCTGCCTGTTCACTCCCTGAGGCAGGACTGATCTCCCAGTAGCCTGGATGCAGCCCAAGGGCTGCCAGTGCTGCCTGATAGCCGATATGACGCCGTCGATAGGCAGGTAGGATCATAAACTCAGCAATCGTGTAACCGGGCTGTTGGCAAGTATATGGATGAAGCATGACCATGCCTACACAGGTGTTGTCGGATTGGATGAAGTAGGCTTCGCGCAATGCATCATTAAAGTAAGCTTCAAAATAAGGATAATCAAAATAGCCGTTCTCGTTGATGTGATTACCATCTGTGGCACTTTCTTCATATAAAGAAAACTGCAGGAGAGAAAAAAGTTTTGTTTTTTGTTCCTGTTTAACAGGTACTAAAGACAATGTCATCGTATTACGGGGTATAGACGATCAATGACGCATGATAAGGTCATCTCAGTATACCTTTTCCTTTCTATTAATCTATGTAAGCAAGCCTGATGTCGATCTATCCATACGTACAATGAAAGACATGCATGGAATCAAGCGTTGAAGCTGTGCTTGATTTGTTCTAGATCTATTATAACAGATTCAATCTATTCATTTTAACATTTTTCTTTCAATATCAGACAAATTGAAAAAGATGTGTGAAAAAAATCTATCAAAAAATACTAAAGCGCTTTCTTTAATTCTTGGAATCATATAAAGTGTTAAAGAAAGGTTGGGATGAAAATGAATGTAAAAGCAATCATGTGTGATGTAGACGGAACTTTATTAAATAGTCAGGGAGTCGTTTCTGAACATACGGTCGATGCGATCCGCAAAGCACGTGAAAAAGGGATCCTTTTCGGCTTATCAACAGGAAGAGATGTCAATAGTGTTAAGACACTGCTCAAGGTGTGGGGGATTGAAGGATTAGTCGACATCATTGTTGGAACCGGTGGAGCTGAAATTTATGACTATTGTTTGGATCAGGCTAAATCCAATTATCCATTGGATGGTCGGTTGATTGCCATGATCATGGAGCACTATGCTGATATGGAAGTTAACTTTGCGATTCCTGAAAACGGTATCCTTTATTCGCCTAAGGATGACGAACTCATTCAAATGCTGGCAACAGGTGACCGGGTGCCTTATGAAGTGGTCGATTTCAAAGATTACTTGAAAGAACCTAAAGCAAAGCTGATCATTATCTGTCATCCAGAATATATGGATAAGGTTGTTGAAAGAAGTCAAACTTTCCATAGCGATGAATTTAAATCTGCGTCTTTAAAGACAGCCAATGAACTCTATGAGTATATGGATCCACGTATTTCGAAGACAGCAGGACTGATCGAAGCCTTAGGGGCTCATGGTATTGATATTAAAGAAGCGGTGACCTTCGGAGATGCAGACAATGACTATGATATGACACTGAATGCAGGTGTTGGTGTTGTCATGGCCAATGGCAGTGAGAAAACGAAGAGTGTTGCCGATGCCCTGACAGATGACAATGATCATGATGGTATCGGAAATTATATCTTTGCTCATATCCTATAATAGATCGGCTTTGGCCGGTCTTTTTTCTTGACCGTTTGCTTGCAACGTGTAAAATGAAGGTAAGAGGAGGTTATGGCTGCCTAGCTAAAACGAGCAGGCTCGCTCTTAGAAAATCAAAATGAAACGCCTTCATTTGATCTGAAGTGCGTACCGTGAGTGAAAATACAAATAGGAGGTGGTGAACATGATGCTCGAATTCAGAACTTTAACCCATGCACATGCCTTGGAAATTGCTGATGATTGGAAATATGATGATATTTATTCTTTTTATGACATGACGGCGGATGAAGAAGATTATGCTGAATTTATTGATGAAGATCGAAGAAATGTAAATGATCACTATGAGGTATTAGAAAACAATGAACTGATTGGATTTTTTTGTGTCATCCGGGAGGGTGCGTCCATTGAGATTGGGTTAGGAATGCGACCGGATATTTGCGGCAGAGGCAAGGGGAAGACGTATGTCATGCAAATCATCCGGTTTATAGAACAGCATTATTCATTTGACAGGCTCATCATGAATGTAGCATGCTTTAATCAAAGAGCGATAAAGGTCTATCGTTCATGTGGATTTAAAGAAACTGAAATCACGAATCGTCGTTCTAATGGTGGTATGTATGCTTTTTTAACAATGATAAAAGACTACTGACAGATAATATGGTGAATTATTGTGAGAGCAGAAATATGCCTTGATACGGTGCTGTTCTCGTGCAGAACGAACGCTTGTACTCTTTTCTAGGCATTGCTTTTGCATGGGCTGGTTAGAAACGTGGTAAGAGGGCTTTGAAATAGAGATTGGCTGTGACTGATCCTTTGTCTTGATCGTTCGCTTGTTTGTTATAAGATGGGGAAGAGGGGTGAAAAGATGGGGTTAGTACTCTATAAACCAAAATTAGCTGAGCTGACATTCAGGCAAGAACTGCTGGCTGATCCAGAGACGATGGCTTACAATCACGCTTATGGTGGCTGTATCTCTTTTGGAAAGGAACGCTGGTTGGACTGGTATGCGCGCTGGATGCATGAACCGGATCATTTTTATCGTTATTTGTATGATCCGCAGCGGCAATGCTGCGTGGGTGAGGTCGCTTGGCATTATGATATGGAAATGGATAAATATATGCTGAATGTCATTGTTAAAGCCAGTGAACGCAATCGTGGTTATGGACGGGCAGGCTTAGCTTTGCTGTGTCAGGCAGCCAAAGAAGCAGGGCTGAGGGTAGTCTATGATTTGCTTGCTTCGGATAATCCCTCATTGCATTTATTTCTTGACAGTGGTTTTACGATTGTTGAGACTGTTTTAGATGAAGGGACATTAGTTCAAAAGCGCTTGTAAAAAAAGGAATCGTCATCGATTCCTTTTTGGCTTAGGCACCAGGTTTACCTAATAATTTAAACATATTCTTTTTATAAACTTCAACACCAGGCTGGTTGAATGGGTTAACACCTAACATGTAAACAGAAAGGGCGCATGCTTTTTCAAAGAAGAAGACCATATAACCAAAGCCATAAGCATCCATTTTTTCGAGGTCAATGACGATATTTGGTACACCGCCTACATTTGTATGCGCATCGATGGTTCCTTCACAAGCTTTTTTGTTGACGTAATCCACTGTCTTCCCTGCCAGATAATTTAAATTATCCAAGTTGTCTGGATCACTAGGGATTTCCAGATCACTTTGTGGTTTCTCGATACGTAAGACGGTTTCGTATAAAACTTTTGAACCTTCCTGAATGAACTGTCCTAAAGAGTGCAGATCGGTTGAGAAAGTACCGCTGGTTGGTAAAGTTCCTTTGTTTTCTTTTCCTTCAGATTCACCAAAGAGCTGTTTCCACCATTCTGCGACCATAGCTAATTGTAATTCGTAAGTGACGAACATTTCAGCCTTGTAGCCCTGCTTAGCTAAGATATGACGTGCCGTTGCATACTGATAGCATTCATTGGTCATCAGATCAGGATCATCATATTTTGCTCTGGCATCTGCAGCACCCTGCAGCATGGCACGAACATCAATACCAGCAACAGCGATTGGGAATAAACCAACAGCCGTTAAAACGGAATAACGACCTCCAATATCATCAGGGATAACGAAAGTCTCATATCCCATGTTAGTGGCAAGGGTCTTTAAAGCGCCTTTCTCTTTGTCAGTTGTCGCAATGATTCTTTCACGTGCTTTTTCTTTGCCGTAACGTTCTTCTGCGATTTCTTTGAAAATTCTAAAGGCAATCGACGTCTCGGTTGTCGTACCTGATTTAGAAATACAGTTGATGGCGAATTCTTTATCTTTAATGTATTCGATGACCTGTGAAATATAGTTGGATGAGAAGGTATTTCCTACATAGATAATCTGAACTTTATTGGTTGGGAATAAGCCGTTGATGGCTTCGATTGCAGCTCTGGCACCTAAATAAGAGCCACCAATACCGCATACTAATAATACATCCACTTCTTCTCTGATCTTAGCGGCAACAGAGATGATGCGTTCTAATTCTTCTTTATCATAATCAACAGGCCAATCCATCCATCCTAAAAAGTCATTTCCGGCTCCAGTCTTGTCCTTTAAAACGTTGTGAAGTGTAGCCACCTGATCTTTATAGTTTGAAAGATCTTCCTTAAGCAATGCATTTGATAAATTAACTTTAATCACTTTGTTTCTCCTCCTGCATGATCGTAGATTCTGCTATCCAAACGGGCAGCATTTCTTTTAGAGGTGCGAACCCTTTCGGTGTTTCTTTGATCGGACGTCTGGGATGACGGTAAGTGGTGCGTTTCTCCCGCCGTTTCAAGCGCGTATCGATTGCCTTTAAACTCAACTTTGCCTGATGGGTATGTGTATCAAAATCCAGCACTTTTACATTAATTTTTTCTCCTAAATGCACAAAACTTTCAATATTCCGTACGAATTTATCAGAAATCTCAGATATGTGAATCAGCCCACTGTCTCCATTAGGAAGCAGCGCAAAAGCGCCATAGGGCTGAATGCCAGTGATGGAAACCTCAATGATATCACCCACTGCAATCTTTGTTTTCAAGCCAACACCTCCATTTGCTCATATTATAACACTTTTTTTTAGCAAATGCATTGAAAATATGCTATAATGATTCAGAAAAGGGCATACATGTCCTGATATGAAATAAAACGAAACGAATGTAGCATAGATGAACAGAAAGGAAATGGATATGGAAGACAGAGAATTCATGAGTGAAAAAGAAAAAATGGTTGTTGATACGATTGAAAAACTGCGTAAGTATCTGCAGCATGACGGTGGAGATATCGAATATGTGGGCTTACGCGACGGAATTGTTTATGTGCATATGTTAGGAGCCTGTGCAGGATGTTCATTAATTGATGCCACCTTAAAAGACGGCGTTGAACAGGTGCTGATCGAAGAAGTACCTGGTATTGTTGAAGTACGGGCGATTTAAGGATGATGCGATATGGCTGAACCAAACCAACGATCGAAAGTCATGGGACTGATCTGTGATTTATTTTCTCTTGGGATGGAGATTCAGGAGCTGTATTTAAAAAATAGCAAGTATAAAGAACTGTCGATGTCAGAGATGCACGTGATTGAGGCGGTCTACCTTGAACCGGAGGCAACGATGACGAATGTTGCGCGTCGTTTGATGGTCACGGTGGGGACGCTGACTACTTCAGTGAATCGTATCGTTCAGAAAGGTTTTTTGGAAAGGCATAAGAGTCCGACGGATAAGCGAATTGTTTTGCTTGCCTTGACATTAAAAGGCAGAGATGCGCTGAGCATCCACGAGCAGTTCCATCAGCGACTAGAAAGGATCATCTTGGCTCCTTTTGAAGGAGACGATTATGAGTGGGTGCTCGATCGGTTGAGTGTAATCTATCGGAATATGCAAAAACAGCGGCTGATCTATCTAAAACAGTATGAGAATAAGCATTCAAAATAAAACTTGAATGCTTTTTTTTGACTTTGAGCTATAGTATAATCATCTTAATGGGAAATGGAGGAATGAATATGATTGGTGATTGTCTGGAACAGGTGAGAAAACAGCGGCCACTGATTCACTGTCTGACGAATTATGTAACGATCAATGATGTTGCGAATATTCTCTTAGCGAGTGGCGCAAGCCCGATCATGGCAGATGATCCGCTGGAAGTGGAAGAAATTACTGCAATCAGCCAGGGCTTGACTCTCAATTTGGGGACGTTGCATCAAGAAATGATGAAAAGCATGCGTTTAGCAGCCAAAAAAGCGCAGCAGCTGCAGCATGTGATGGTACTGGACCCAGTAGGGATCGGGGTCAGTGCAATGAGGCGTCAGTTCGCCTGCGAACTGCTTGAGACATTTCATTTTACGGCTGTGCGCGGAAATATGTCTGAGATCAAGGCATTGGCTAACGTTCACAGTCAGGCACATGGCATCGATGTATCCGTGACTGATCAGGTTACTGCTTCGCATCTCGATGAGGCAATTGCATTGGTTAAGTCTTTAGCTAAACAGATTCGGAGTATCGTGATTGCAACCGGCGCATTGGATCTTGTCAGCGATGGGCAAACATGTTATATCGTGACGAACGGACGGCCGGAGATGGCACAGATTTCTGGGTCAGGATGCCAGCTTTCAGCTTTGCTTTGCGGCTTTTTGGCGGCCAATCCACACACCCCGTTGGAGGCAGCTTTGGCGGCCGTGACATGTATGGGTGTCGCAGGGGAGAAGGCCTATCGGCCTGAGACAGGCAATTCCAGTTATCGCCATCATTTGATTGATGCGATCAGTTTGATGAAAAGCGAAACACTGAATGAGGAGGCGCGTTATGAAGTTCGCTAAAGATCAGTTACAGCTATATGCGATTACCGATCGCAGCTGGCTCAAAGGACGCTCGCTTGAGAGCGTTGTCGAAGCTGCACTGGCAGGCGGGGCTACCATGCTGCAGCTGCGTGAAAAGACGCTTTCGGATGAAGAAATGCTAAAGGAGGCACTGGCACTCAAACCAATCTGTGCGCGCTATCAGGTCCCTTTGATCATTAATGATCGGGTCGACATAGCGAAACGGGCAGGCGCAGATGGGGTCCATCTGGGACAGGATGATCAGGATTTGGATGAGGCGCGTGCTATTTTAGGGCCGCAGGCGATCATCGGCGTTTCCTGTCACAATTTAAACGAGGCCAAGGAGGCTTGGCGCAAAGGAGCGGATTACCTGGGGGCAGGTGCTGTCTTCAGCACCTCTTCTAAAGATGATGCCAGTGCCTTAGATTGGCAGGAACTTGCCTGTATGACTGAACAAATTCCTTTACCAATTGTTGCGATTGGTGGGATCCAAACCTCGAATGTTTCATTATTGAAAGGAAAAGGACTCGCTGGTGTGGCGGTCATTTCAGCTGTGTTTGCTGCCGATGATATATGCAGGGCAACGGCTGAGCTGAAAATAAAAATAGAGGAGATGATGAGAGATGATTAAGGGAGCCATCTTTGATGTGGATGGAACACTGCTTGATTCGATGCCGACATGGCATGATCTAGGTTCGCGCTACTTGCGTCGTCTGGGTCTGGATGCTGAACCTGGCTTGAATGAAAAACTGTTTACCCTGAGCTTTGAAGAAGGCGCTGCTTATATGCGGGAACGTTATCATTTGTCTCAGGATCCAGCTGAGATCATTCAGGAAATCTTACATATGATTGCGGATTTTTATGCAGAGGAAGTGGATTTTAAGCCCGGCATGCAATCTTTGCTTGATTTTTTGATTCAGCAACAGATTCCTATGGTGATTGCTTCTTCGGGTCATCATGAGCATATCGAAAAAGCGTTGCTGCGCTTGGGTTATCGGGAGGCGTTTTTACGGATCTTAACTTGCTCAGAAGTCGGCGCAGGGAAGTCACAGCCCCGTATCTATCTTGAAGCTAGTCAGATCCTGCAGGCGGTGCCTTCAGAGATCCTGGTGTTTGAAGATGCGCTGTATGCTGTTCAAACGGCCAGTCAGGCTGGTTTTCCTGTCGTCGGCATTTATGATACAGACAGCAGTCAGGACGAACAGATGGTGCGTTCATTGAGCCGTTTCTATTTAAAGGATATCAATCAGGACAGGATCGCTCTGGAAAAGTGGATCAAAGGAGAGTGGAGAGCATGAAAAAGGTATTAACAATTGCTGGCAGTGATTCCAGCGGCGGTGCAGGTATTCAGGCAGATCTAAAGACAATGCTGGCTAACGGCGTTTATGGGATGAGTGCCCTGACCGCTTTGACAGCGCAGAATACGACCGGTGTACGCTCGGTCATGGAAGTGACCCCGGCGTTTTTGGCTGATGAGCTGGACGCCATCTTCACCGATATTCGCCCAGATGCCGTTAAGATCGGGATGGTTTCTTCAGGAGAGCTCATTGAGGTCATTGTGCAAAAGTTAAAGGAATATCAGGCAAGTCATATTGTTGTGGATCCGGTGATGGTGGCAACCAGCGGAGCAAGACTGATCTCGGAAGAGGCAATTGCTGTTTTAAAGCAGCAACTATTACCTTTGGCAGAGGTGATCACACCCAATATTCCGGAAACAGAGGTCTTAGCTGAAATGTCTGTCAATGATGAACACGATATGGAAAAGGCTGCCCGTCTGATTGGTGACAAGTATGGCTGCGCGGTCTTATGCAAGGGTGGGCACCAAATCAATGAAGCAAATGATTTGTTATATCAGAATGGCCGGTTTGTTTGGTTCAAAGGTCAGCGTATCGACAATCCAAATACACATGGAACAGGCTGTACATTATCCAGTGCAATTGCCAGCCATTTAGCCAAGGGGGCCGGTCTGGAACAGGCTATCAAACAGGCAAAGGCTTATTTGACGGGGGCGCTTGCCAGCATGCTTGATCTTGGTCAGGGCAGCGGTCCGTTGGATCATGGCTATGATTTAAAAAGTTGCTTTACTGACAAAGAGGATTGATCCCTCTTTGTCATTTATTTTAGTTAATATGCGTTTCTCTTGCATTGTGCATGGGTTTATGATAGACTATCTCTAGCGCAAAAAATGTCATGAATTGGCAGGATATTTTATTTGATTTCAGCCATCCTAAGATGGGTGATTCAAATGAAACGTCAAGTCGCTAATCAAAAAGTGGCCAGTGTTCTTTTATCCATTGGCATGGAGGAAAAACTGGTTGCCTGTATGACTGATTTGAATGAGGAAGAAGTTGCGCAGATCAAAAAAAGTAAATAGGAAAAGTTCTCTTATTCAGAACCACCAGATTTGGGATCGATGACGTGGTGGCAACCCTTTGTAAGAAAGAAGGTGCCTTACCCAAGCAAGAAGCAATTCTTGAACAATAAGAGAAAGCGACAATTTGCTTTCTCTTAGAAAGCTTTTTTATTTACTGAACAGAAGGGGAGGAAGCAAAATGTCAAAGAAAGTTTTATTTACTTCAGAATCTGTTTCTGAAGGACATCCGGATAAAGTCTGTGATCAGATTTCGGATGCAATTTTGGATGCTTGTCTGGAACAGGATCCAAACAGCCGCGTTGCCTGTGAGGTTTTTGCGACAACGAATTTAGTGGTCATCGGTGGTGAAATTACGACACAGGCAAAAGTAAATTATGAGCAAGTGGCACGCGATGTGATGAAATCCATCGGTTATACGGATGACAGTCTTGGAATCGATGCTGACCATTGTCAGATCCGCATCGTTCTGGACTCGCAATCACCAGATATCGCGCTAGGAACGAATGTTGAAGTTGGTGGTGCCGGAGACCAGGGGATCATGTTTGGTTATGCGACTAATGAAACAGAAGGTTATATGCCTTTAGCCATCTCTATTGCACATCAGCTGGTACGCGTTGCAACAGAGAAGCGTAAAAGCGGGGCATTCCGTTGGGCCAGACCGGATATGAAATCACAGGTAACGATCGATTATACGGATCGTCAGCATCCAAAGATCGAGACGATCCTGATGTCTGTCCAGCATGATCCTGATTTCAATGAAGCAGCGTTTAAAGATTATCTGAAAAAAGAGGTCATGGATTACGTCGTTTCAAAGTATGATATGAATACAGATTATCAGGTTTACATCAATCCTACGGGGCGTTTTGTGATCGGTGGGCCGCATGGTGATACCGGGTTGACTGGCCGTAAGATCATCGTTGATACTTATGGCGGGTATGCTCGTCATGGCGGCGGTGCTTTCAGTGGGAAGGATCCATCAAAGGTCGATCGCTCAGCTGCTTATATGGCCAGATATATGGCGAAGAACCTGGTTGCTGCAGGTTTTGCTGATCAGATGGAAATTCAGCTCTCTTATGCGATTGGTGTAGCGAAACCAACCAGTGTTTTTGTAGAGACGTTCGGAACAGAACATGTGAGCCACGATGTGATCATGCAGGCGATTGAGGATCAATTCGATTTGACACCAAAGGGAATCATTCAGTCACTGGATCTCTGTCGTCCGCTTTATCGACAGATTGCCGCTTATGGTCATTTTGGCCGTGGTGATTTGAATCTGCCATGGGAAAAGCTCGATAAAGTTGAAACGCTAAAAAAATATATATCCTAGACAAAGAGTCGAATGCTTTCGACTTTTTGTTTTTCCTAAAATCTTTCGATGAATTCGTTTGCATTTTTCGTGATTTCACAATGAAAATAGTGTATAATAAAGATAGGAAAATAAAGGAGGTTATTTTATGAAAATTACTGTAAGAGGTAAAAACATTTCAATTACGGAAGGGATTGAAAATAAAATTAACCAGAAATTATCCAAGTTAGACAAGTATTTTTTGAACAGTGACGAGATTGAGGCCAAGGTACTTGTTCGTGTTTACCCACGTGGACAAAAAATCGAAGTGACGATTCCAACGGGTCGGGTATTACTGAGAGCGGAAGTGATTGAAGATGATCTTTACGCAGCGATTGATAATGTGATTGATAAGCTGGAAGGTCAGATCCGCAAGTATAAGACACGTTTGGATCGCAAGAGTCCGGATCATAAGCTGGCCTTCAATATGGCAACCATTGTTGAAAGTGAGCAGCAGCCAGAAGAAGATGTGGTTGTCAAGACTAAGCATATCTCACCTAAGCCAATGGATCTGGAAGAAGCCATTATGCAGATGGAAATGATTGGACATAATTTCTTCGTGTATCTGGATACAGAAAGTAATCGTGTCAGCGTGGTTTATCGTCGTTATGATGGCGATTATGGTTTGATCGAAACGGATGGCGAATAGCAGGCGAACGCTAGACGCTGATTTCGAAGACGCGGCTTGAAGCATTTGGGTATTTTGCAACGAAACAGACAGGAAAGCTGGACTGATTTTCCTGGCTGAACAAATGCAAATGTGAAAAGAAAGGTCAGCCATACCTTTCTATGTAAACCGGGATCGTGAAATGACCCGGTTTTTTTACTTCAATGAATCTGATCATGAATAAAGACAACAGACAACGACACTTAAAAAAATGTATCCGTATCATCGTGAGATGTCAGAAAGGAAGCGTGGGGCTTACCAGGCATAGACGGGTGAAGAAGGCACAACATATAAGCGTGAGTTGCAAGAAGTCGGTATGGACGCAAAAAAGAGACTGCCTGCAGCAGTCTTTTATGGGATGGCCTTTTTTCCTTGCCAGGTATTTCGACGAAGGAATTCTTTATCGATGTCATTGAGGATGGTCACTTTTTTGATCGACCATAGCGGGTAGAATAGACGACTGGCATCGCCGTCTCCGGTCAAACGTTCAATCACCACATTCTCTGGTAGGTATTCGAGCTGATCGACGACTAGCTGAATATAGTCTTCTCTGCTAAGCAAGGGGAAGGGCTGAGACTGATACATTTGATAGAGTGGGGTGTTTTCAAGTATATAGAGCATATGGATCTTTAAAAACTGAATATCCAGTTTGGCGACATAGCGTGCAGTAGCGATCATGTCAGCAGGCGTTTCATACGGCAGGCCATTGATGATATGGACAGCGATATCGATCTTTCGTTTGCGCAGCTGGATCACGGCTTCTTCAAAGCAGGCCAGATCGTGTCCGCGATTGATGAGCTGGGCTGTTTTTTCATGGATGGTCTGTAATCCCAGTTCGATGGTCAGATCGGTACGTCGAGCCAGATCTTCCAGGTAATCCAGCACTTCTTCGGATAAGCAATCCGGTCGTGTGGCGATACTCAGTCCGACGATATCTCTTTGCCCAACGAAGGGTTCGAAGCACTGCTGAAGTCGCTTTAAAGGACCATAGGTATTGCTGCCGGACTGGAAATAGGCAATAAACAGGCATTGCGGCCATTTGTGACGCATGATCTCACAGCCGGCGGTCAATTGACGAATGAGGTCGGTGCCTGAGGGTTGTCTGACAAAATCACCCGAGCAATAGATGCAGCCGCCTACACCGACCTTGCCGTCACGATTGGGACAGGTAAAGCCGGCATCCAGTCCGATCTTAGCAACCTTTTGATGATAACGTTTTTTTAAATAGTAATTGTAAGTATGATAACGTTTATTATCCAACGAATATGGAAATGGATTTTGCATTTGAATCACCCTTTGTATTATATCACAAATTTGTGATATTAAGCGCTGGTCAACCCATAAAAATTATGCTATAATGCTTGTGATATCAAAATCAGTGAACAGGAGTAGTAGCAAAGCATCCGTTTCAGAGAGTCTATGGCTGGTGAAAATAGACCGTTCATCTTTGTGAACTCGCCTGGGAGATGGATACGCCAAAAGTGTATCACGTTGCTCGCGTTAAGAGTTTGAGGGCATGTTTAGGCATGAACTAAGGTGGTACCGCGATGATTCGTCCTTAGCTTAAGGACTTTTTTTATTTTACAGAGGAGGGGTATGAAAATGGCATTTGATCATACGAAGATTGAAGCCAAATGGCAAAAGTATTGGGAAGAGAATCACACTTTTGAAACTGACGTGTGGGATTTCTCTAAACCAAAATATTATGTATTGGACATGTTCCCTTATCCATCCGGACAAGGTCTTCATGTCGGACATCCGGAAGGATATACGGCAACGGACATTGTTGCACGTTTTAAAAGAATGCAGGGCTATAACGTTCTCCATCCAATGGGATGGGATGCTTTTGGTTTACCTGCTGAGCAATATGCCATTAAGACCGGAAATCATCCGGAAGGATTTACACAGCGAAATATTGCAACGTTTAAGCGTCAGTTAAAGATGCTTGGCTTTTCTTATGACTGGTCCAAGGAAGTGTCTACAGCAGATCCGCAGTTCTACAAATGGACACAGTGGATCTTCGAACAATTGTACAAGGACGGCTTAGCGAAAAATGTAGATATGCCAGTGAACTGGTGTGAGGAACTCGGGACTGTTTTAGCTAACGATGAGATCATTGATGGAAAGAGTGAGCGTGGCGGTTATCCGGTCGTTCGTAAAAACATGCGTCAATGGGTCATGGATATCCCAAAATACGCTGATCGTTTGCTTTCGCAGATTGATGATCTGGATTGGCCTGAATCCACGAAAGAGATTCAGCGTAACTGGATCGGTAAATCTGTCGGGGCACATGTTGATTTTAAAGTAGCCGGTACGGATAAACAGTTTACGGTATTCACAACCAGAGCGGATACGCTCTTTGGGGCCACTTACTGTGTGCTTTCACCTGAACATGTTTTGGTCAATGAGATTACCTCGGCGGATAAGAAGGCTGAAGTGGAAGCCTATCAGAAGGTATGTGCCGCTAAATCAGATTTAGAGAGAACTGAATTAAATAAAGAAAAGACCGGTGTCTTTATCGGTGCCTATGCAATCAATCCGGTCAATCAAAAAGAGATCCCTATCTGGATCAGTGATTATGTCTTAGCTACTTATGGTACAGGCGCAATCATGGCTGTACCAGCACACGATGAACGTGACTATGCTTTTGCCAAGAAATTTGGTTTAGAGATCATTCCGGTTCTTGAAGGCGGAGACATCAGTCAGGAAGCGTTCACTGAAGATGGATTACATATCAACAGCGATTTCTTAAATGGAATGGGCAAGCAGGAAGCCATCGATACCATGATTCAGTGGTTAGAAAAGAAAGGTGTCGGCAAGAAGCAGGTCAACTACCGTTTGCGCGAGTGGATCTTTGCCCGTCAGCGTTATTGGGGTGAACCAATTCCGATCGTTCATTATGATGATCATGATGAAGTGCTGCCAGAAGAAGAATTGCCATTGATCTTACCAGAATTGGATGATTATAGTCCAAGTAAATCAGGTGATTCTCCATTGGATAAAGCGGTGGATTGGGTCAACTATAAAGGAGGTAAACGTGAGACGAGTACGATGCCTGGAAGTGCGGGCAGCAGCTGGTATTTCTTGCGTTATATCGATCCAAATAACCAGGATGAATTAGCGAATCGTCAATTGCTTGAACACTGGTTACCAGTTGACCTTTACATTGGTGGCCCTGAACATGCCGTCGGTCATTTGCTTTACTCTCGTTTCTGGAATAATTACCTCTATGACAAAGGTGTTGTACCAGTGAAGGAACCATTCCACAAATTGAGACATCAGGGAATGATCCTTGGAGCAAATGGTGAAAAAATGTCTAAGTCACGTGGTAATGTTGTCAATCCGGATGATATTGTCAAAGCTTATGGTGCCGATACGTTACGTCTTTACGAGATGTTCATGGGACCATTAGAAGCCAGCAAACCATGGAATGAGAGCGGCGTTGACGGTTCACGTAAATGGTTGGATCGAGTCTATCGTATCTTTATTGAACAGGATAAACTGACTGATGAAAACGATCATGCGTTGGATCGTGTCTACAACCAGACGGTGAAGAAAGTAACGGAAGATTATGAAAGTCTTGATTTTAATACGGCTATCTCTCAGATGATGATCTTTGTCAATGAATGTTATCGGGTAGAAAAGATCTATCGTCCATATGCCTTAGATCTCATTAAGATGTTATCCTGCATTGCTCCTCACCTTGGGGAAGAAATGTGGTCATTATTAGGTCAGGAAGGCAGCATTGCTTATGCGAAATGGCCAACTTATGATGAATCTAAACTTGTCAGCCAGGAACATGAGATGGGAGTTCAGGTCAACGGTAAATTAAGAGCAAAGATGATGGTTTCTATCGATATGGATCAGGACGAGATCAAAGAACTGGCCTTGTCACAGCCTAATGTGAAAAATCATACTGAAGGCAAGAATGTGGCCAAGATCATCATTGTCAAAGATAAGATTGTCAATATTGTTGTTAAGTAAGGCGTCTTTGGACGCCTTTTTTGAGAGAAAAAATTGCCTCTCTGGCATTCTTTTAGAGAAAGGAGAATGGTGATTATTTGATGAAACGGATCTTAGTTATCTTAACTGGTGGACGGCCTATGGGAAATACCCGTCAATTGGCAGAGGCTTTTTGCAAAGGAGCCAGAGACGCAGGACATGAAGTGAAATTGATCTCATTGATGCAATATCAGGTCAATGGCTGTCTAGGATGTAATGCCTGTCGTTTTGGCAAACCCTGTGTTCAGAAGGACGATTTTGATCAGGTCGCTGCCCTGGTTGCTCAAGCCGATCTGATTGCCTTTGCTTCTCCGCTGTATTTTTGGACTATCTCAGCACGCATGAAAGCCTTGATTGAACGTTTCTACAGCCTGGCTAAAGAAGATGCCGATCCACCGCTGGGACGTTATGAAGCCTATCCGCCAAAAGAATGTGTCTTACTGATGACTTCTGCGGATGATTATTTCTGGACTTTTGAACAAGCCGTTTCTTATTATCGGTTTGCTCTGATCAACTACATCGGGATGCATGATCGTGGAATGCTGCTGGCTGGCGGATGCGGCGCCACTGATGGCAAGCCGGGAATCGATAAGACCGGACATTTGGAGCGAGCGTATGATTTTGGCTTTCGTATTGAATAAAAATAAAAATAAGACTTGCCTTGGAGTGCACTCCAGACTGTATAATGTAAGATGAGTAGAGGAGGAGTAATATGACAGCAAAGAAATTAGGCTTTGGTTTGATGCGATTACCTTCTATGGATCCTGATGATCCATCTAAGGTCGATATTGAACTGGTTAAACAGATGGTCGATACATTTTTAGAAAGAGGTTTTACTTATTTTGATACGGCTTGGATGTATTGTGGTTTTGAAAGTGAAAATGCTGCCCGTGAGGCATTGGTGAAACGTCATCCTCGCGATAGTTACACGTTGGCGACGAAATTGCACTCAGGCTTCATTAAGACGCTGGAAGATCGCGACCGTATCTTTAACGAACAGTTAAGGAAGACGGGTGTTGATTATTTTGATTACTATTTATTACATGATATCAACACACACAGTTTAGACATCTTTGAATCTTTGGATTGCTTTAATTGGATCAAAGAGAAGAAAGAGAAAGGCCTGATCAAGCATATGGGCTTTTCTTTCCACGATGGTCCTGAATTATTGGATAAGGTACTTACCGAGCATCCGGAATTTGAATTTGTTCAGCTGCAGATCAACTATCTGGACTGGGAGAGTGCTGGGGTGCAGTCGCGCAAGTGTTATGAAGTGGCAACCAAACATCGAAAGCCAGTCATTGTGATGGAACCGGTCAAAGGTGGCACGTTAGCGAAAGTGCCTGACGAAGTCGAGAATCTCTTCAAGTCCTATGATCCGGAAATGTCAGTACCATCCTGGGCTATTCGTTTTGCGGCTGGTCTGGATAATGTCATGATGGTCTTGAGCGGAATGACAACGATGGAACAATTATTAGATAATACCGCTTATATGATGGATTTTAAGCCTTTGACTGATCAGGAACACGAAGTCATCAAGAAGGTGGTTGAGGCAATCAACGCTAATATTGTAATCCCTTGTACAGGCTGTTCCTATTGTACGGATGGCTGTCCAATGCGTATTGCTATTCCACGTTATTTCTCGCTTTATAACGCCGATATGCAGGAAATAAAAGAAAAAGGCTGGACGCCACAGGGAGAGTATTATGCCAATCTGACCAAGACCTTCGGTAAGGCGAGCGAATGTATCGGATGTGGACAATGTGAAGCTGTTTGTCCGCAGCATTTGCCGATTATCGAACATCTACAGGAAGTTGCTGCTCATTTTGAAAAATAGAAGTTGCATCAGCAACTTCTATTTTTGTTTTCCGTATTTAATCTAAATTTAACATTTTTATGATTTATTCTAGTATTTATTGAACGAAACGCTTATAATTAGCCTTGAGGTGAAAAAAATGGGAGAGAATACGAAGACACAAGATCATTCATATCTGTTCAGTAATCATGATTTGGCCAGTCTAGTCATTCCGTTGATTATTGAACAGTTTTTAGCTGTTCTGGTGGGAATGGCAGATACGATCATGGTTTCCAGAGTTGGTGAGGCAGCTGTTTCAGGCGTTTCTCTGGTAGACAGTATTATGGTCTTATTGATCAATATTTTTGCGGCACTGGCTACCGGTGGTGCGGTTGTTGCCGGCCAGTATCTAGGACAGCAACGCAATAAAGAAGGATGTAAGGCTAGTGAACAGCTAGTGTATTTTGTTGCCGTATTGGCGATGCTGATCATGGCGGTTTGTTATATTTGTAAGCCTTTGATCCTCAATGTGGTCTTTGGACAGATCACACCGGAGGTTAAAGCGCATGCGGATATTTATCTGATGATTGTCTCGGCATCTATTCCGTTCATTGCGGTCTATAATGCCGGTGCGGCTATTTTTCGTTCCATGGGAAATTCGAAGGTATCTATGCAAGTGTCGATGATCATGAATGCAATCAATGTTTGTGGGAATGCAATCCTGATCTATGGTTTTTCTTTTGGTACAGAGGGGGTAGCGATCCCAACGCTCATATCCCGTGTTGTGGCAGCTCTGCTGATTGTTTTCATGCTTAGAAAAAGAAATCTGCCTTTGCATATCACACATTGGTTTTCGCTTAAGTTTAATTGGACGATGATCCGTAAGATTCTTTATATCGGGGTTCCAAATGGACTTGAGAACAGCATGTTCCAATTAGGAAAAATCATTGTTTTAAGCCTGGTTTCGACCTTTGGTACCTATGCAATCACAGCCAATGCTGTTGGCAATGTCGTTGCTCAGTTTCAGGTATTGCCTGGCATGTCGATATCGCTAGCCATTACGACGGTCGTATCTCGTTGTATCGGAGCTAATGATTTTGAGCAGGTGCGTTATTATACTAGGAAACTGATTAAGATTGCTTATCTTTGCATGGTTGCAATGGTCTTAGTTACCTGGGCATTGATGCCACTTATTTTAAAGGCATATAATCTTTCTGATATTACTGCCAGTGAAACAGAAAGGTTAATGTGGTTCCATGGTATTTCCTGTATCGTTATTTGGCCAATTGCGTTTGCGCTGCCGGCTGTCTTCCGCGCTGCTGGTGATGTCAAATTCGCAATGCTGACAAGCGTGATCTCCATGTGGGTGTGTCGTATTGTTTTCAGCTACATCTTAGGTCAGTACTTAGGTATGGGCGTCTTTGGCGTATGGGTAGCGATGATCTTAGACTGGTGTGTCAGAGCGGTTTTCTTTGTCTGGCGTTATCGTTCCGGAAAATGGGAGAAACAAGCATTAGTATAAGTTTTGACAAAATTTTCATGGGGCTTTTACTTGGCAATTCAAAGAATCATAGTATAATGTTATTAGAGAAATTTTGATTGGGGTGGTTGAAGATGAAAATTATGACTTTAAACTTACATACCTATCAGGAGGATCAACAGGAAGCTAAGTTCAAGCGGATTGCCCAGAAGATCGTAGATGAAGCGATCGATGTTGTCTGTTTTTGTCAGGCTGCACAGACTTTTAACGCACCACGGGTGGCTAACTATGTTCGTCAGGATAATGCCGTGAAACTGATATGCGATGAGGTCAATCAACTACTGGGAAATGAGAGTTATCATTTTGCCTGGGACTTATCCCATTACGGGTTTAAGATCTATGAAGAGGGGATTGCGATCCTGACCAAACACCGGGTGCTTGAAGTCGTGACTCAATACATTAGTCATACACATGATACATTCACTTTTAAAAGCCGTAAGATTCTTAAAGCCGTCATTGATTACCATGGAATCAAGATGAATATTTTTTCTTGTCAGCTGGGCTGGAAAGATGACGAGTATGAGCCTTTTAAAGAACAGTTCGTCAAACTGGATGAGTGGGTCAAGCAGGATGCAGAGACCTTTAGCGTGATTGCAGGTGATTTTGGCAACGATGTAGATACGGAATGTTATACACAGATCGTTGATGCAGGATATATCGATCAGTATCTTGTGGCCAGACCTGACGGGCTGCATGATGAAACTTTTATCAATCCGCGCGGATTTACGACCGTTCACTTTGCTTCATTGCGTATGGATTATGTCTTTACCAATGATAATCGTTACCCGGCAATCCGGGCAGAACGTTATTTCCAGAGTGAGGAGGAAAAAGTATCTGACCACATGGCAGTTATGGTAGAGTTAGATGTACCTGTTGTTGAGAAAAGTGAGACCGCAGCTTAAAGCTGCGGTTTTTTTGTATGGTGTATAATGAAAAAAAGCGCCGAAGCGCTTTTAGGTGCATGAGTAAATAAATGAAGTAAATGAATAGATTAACGATTGTAGAATTCGACGATCAGCTGTTCATTGATTTCCTGATTTAATTCTGATCTTTCAGGTAAACGTAAGTATTTACCTTCTAATTTTTCAGGATCAACTTCAACGAAACCAGGTACATGAACAACAGCTTCTAAAGCTTCTTTGATGACTTTTAAGTTTCTAGATGATTCCTTAACAGTAATCACATCGCCAACTTTAACCTGCATTGAAGGGATATTGGCTTTTTTACCATTCAGTAAGATATGACCATGGTTTACTAACTGTCTAGCCTGACGACGAGTTGTCGCAAAACCTAAACGGTAAGTAATGTTATCTAATCTGGATTCAAGCATACAGAAGAAGTTATAACCTGTAACGCCTTCCATCTTAGATGCTTTAACGAAAGTGTTGTGGAATTGCTTTTCGTTTAAACCATACATATTTCTAACTTTCTGTTTTTCAGCCAGCTGAAGTCCGTATTCAGTCATTTTCTTTCTTTTTTGACCATGCTGACCTGGAGCATATGCTCTTCTGTTTAATTCTTTGCCAGACTCAAGAACTGAGAAGCCTAAACGTCTGGACACTTTCCATACTGGACCAGTATAACGTGACATTGTGTTTCCTCCTTATGCGTTTTGTCCTAAGCAAAAAACGACATCAGGCATGAATTATCTGCGGTGTGTTTATATTAAGCATTTCTCATTGCAGCAAGATACTTTGCAAACAGTGTTATAAACGCATGGGGCAGAACTTCATGAGCTGCTCATTAATTGCACCACAACATTTTAATAAAAAGGATAGCTTCTGTCAATACTTTTTTTAATTTATAGGCGTATTTTTCACTTTTCCGGGCATCTTTGCAGGATGCAGTCTAAAACGTAAGGAATCTGACTTTGGGAAAGCGTGTCTATCAAAGCATCATCATAGGTTCCTGGCTGCATCCAGAGATACTGAACCCCAGCTTCTTGACACTGTGTGACATAAGTGGCACCAATCTTAGGGTTGACGACAAAGACAGCGACTTCGATCTTGGCTGGCACAGAAGAGAGATCCGGATAGATCGGTATGCCATCAATGTTTTCATAACGTGGACTGATACCATAGGTTTGATAACCATTTTCCAGCAGGCGTTTGAAAATTCGATAACTGTATTTCTCGGGATCCGGACTGACTCCGATAACGGCAAAGGTCTGATTGTTTTTTAGAATATCGTTTGCGAACATGCTTTCACTCTCCTTTGTTTCATTCTATCATGAATGTTTCAAAGAAACTAGCAAAACGCTTTTGTAAACGAGTGGTAAAGAAAGCGCTAAAAAAAGATTAATTGTTCTTTTATGTTTAAAAAGGGTAGCCAATTTTCAAAAAATTGAGTATAATGGGGGACGGAAAGAAGGTGATGATATGACTCCTGAACCGGAACCGAGAATAGACCATCATTTAGACAATCAAATAGGGCAGGAGGCATATCACTAATCCTCCTGCAAAAGGAGGAAAAGCATGCTTAAATTCTACAAAACCATTGATAATGTAACGCGTGAGATTCAGACTCCGGAAGCTGGCTGCTGGATCAGTGCGGTCTCACCAAGTGAAGAAGAGAGAAATTTCCTGATTGAAAAGATTGGTGTCTTACCAGAGTTTGTGCGCGCTTCGCTGGACTTTGATGAAAGCTCACATATTGACTTCGATGATGATGAAAATCAGACGCTGGTCATCATTGACTATCCTAGCGACGAAGAAAGCCAGGAAGGTTTTGATAAAGATACACTTCAGTATACCACCTTACCATTAGGTGTGGTCTTAATGAAAGGCTATATTGTGACAATGTGTCTTTATGAAAATCTTAATATCGATGATATGGCCAATGGGGTGGTTCGGAATATCAATACGGCCATGAAGACACGCTTTTTACTGTTATTATTACTGAGGATCTCGCAACGCTATCAGATCTACTTAAGACAAATCGATCGTCTTTCTAGTTTAACTGAGCAGCGTCTGCATAAATCCATGCGTAATGAGGAATTGATTCAGATGCTGGGTCTGGAAAAATCGCTGGTTTATTTTTCCACTTCTCTGAAGACAGATGAGATCACACTCAATAAGATCATGCGCGGCAAATTCATCAAGCTCTATGAAGAAGATCAAGATCTGTTGGAAGACGTTCTGATTGAGATCCATCAGGCGATCGAGATGTGTAACATCTATTCCAACATCCTATCTGGAACCATGGATGCCTTTGCTTCTGTTATCTCCAATAACCTGAATATTGTGATGAAGGTTCTAACGGTCATTACGATCGTGATGGCAATCCCAAATATTATTTTTAGCTTCTACGGTATGAACGTCACAGGTTTGCCAATTGCCGAGTGGTGGTTCCCGACCTTGTTGGCTGTCATTGCCTGTCTGATTGCGACCTTCATTTTCAAGAAGAAAGATATGTTTCATTAAAGCGGTGATCAACCGCTTTTTAGTTAAGGAGGTCATGATGTTTAAACAGTGAAAACGGATGATTAGTGGGCAAAACTATCGAGCGGCGGATCCGGAACTGGTTTATGCCAGGGCACGAGCCAGTCGTATTTGTACCCGCTATAATCGAAAACCATTCAACGAGATCCATATGCGTGCCCGTCTGATGCGTAAGCTTTTGCATACGCAAGGCAATTTCTGGATCAGACCGCCTTTTTATTGTGACTATGGATTCAATATTACACTGGGAAAAAATGTTTTACTGAATATGAGATGCGTGATCTTAGACGTATGCCCGGTAACAATTGGTGAGCATACGCTGATTGGTCCGGGTACGCATATTTATACGGCCTGCCATGCCATTGATCCTGTTGAACGTCTGCATGATGTAGAGTATGGCAAACCGGTCTCGATTGGAAAAAATGTCTGGATCGGTGGTCAATGCGTGATCTTACCGGGGGTAACAATTGGCGAAGGCAGTGTCATTGGGGCAGGTAGTGTTGTGACTCATGACATTCCTGCAGGTGTGGTGGCTTTCGGTAATCCGGCGCGCGTGATCCGTCGGATCGATCATGAAGAAAAAACACCGGACTGACGGTTTGTTTCTAGGTAGAGGTACCCCTTTGTTGTTATCTATCTTTTAATCGATAAGCAAAAACCCTTCTTGCTTCAAGAGGGGTTTTTCATTGTTTTATTGGTTTGTCAAATAGTAATAAACTAACTGCATGCTTTGATCGACCGCTTCCATCGTCGAACGTTCATAGCCATGACTGGCGAAGACGCCCGGACCAATCAGTGCAGCTCGGATATCATGACCGGCTCGTAAAGCGGCAGAGGCATCGGAACCATAATAAGGATAGATGTCAACGGCATACTGTAACTGATGTTTTTTGGCCAACGCAATCAGGTCTCCGGTCATCTGGTAGTCGTAAGGACCACTGGAATCTTTGGCGCAGATGGATACATCGTATTCACTGCAATTGAGGTCCTGACCGATACAGCCCATATCCACGCATAGAAGTTCTGTGATATCTTCAGGAATGTAGGCCATGCCATGTCCAACTTCTTCATAAGTGGAGAACATGAATTTCACATTGTTTTCAGGTTGGATGTGATTTTCTACCATGAAATCAATGATACCTAAAATGATGGCGACACTGAGTTTATCGTCCAGAAAACGCGACTTGATAAAGCCGTTTTCAGTAATTGTCGTTTTTGGATCAAAACAGATATAATCCCCGGTCTGGATACCTAATTTTTCGACCTCTTCTTTACTTTTGACTTTTTCATCGAGGATGACTTCCATGGTATCTTCGGTTCTTTCCTTGCTGGCAGCATCTTTAAAGACATGTGCGGCAGGGCTAGTCGAGTAGATGGTTCCGCTATAGACCTTCCCTTCGCGGGTGTAGACCTTGCACCATTCACTATCTAAGCTAGGCAGGATCGGTCCGCCAACTTTGGTAAAGCAAAGACGCCCGTTGCTTTTGATGCTGCGAACCATTAATCCCAGGGTATCGACATGGGCGCATACGCCGATGGTCGTTTTAGCATTCCGTCCTGGCATATAGATGATGCCGTTTCCCTTATGCGTACGCATGAAAGGAAGCTGGTAAGCGTTAGCTTTGTTTTCAATATAAGCGATAGCGTTTTGAGTATAGCCGCTTGGACTATCGATGGCCATCAGTTCCTGAATGAGGGTGGCAACGACGTCCTGTTTAAACTGAAATTCCATTACTTTTCCTTCTTTCTTGGTGTTTTATGCCACAGGGCAAGATTCTCTTCATTGGATAACATCAGGGCAAAATTGTGTTTGGCCTGAGGATAGCGATGATAGAGTGTTTTCAGCAGTGTCTTCATCTCTTCTCGCATGGTTTTTTTATCCACCGGACAGGTGGACGGAACGATGGGCAGGGAAGCCTCTTTGACTGCTTTGGAAATATCTGTTTCACTGGCATAGATCAGTGGTCGAATAAAGCGTGTATCCGTACGATCCATGTACATCTTAGGTGCAAAAGTGTTGATCTTGCCACCGTAGATCATGTTCATGAAAAGCGTCTCGATGGCATCATCAACATGATGTGCAAAAGCGACCTTGGTGCAGTGATATTTCTTACTGGCTTCAATAACTGCGGCCTTTTTAAATTTGGAGCAGAGCGAACACTGAATGACATCATTTTTTTGGTTCAGTTTTAAGATCTCATAGATTTGACTCGGTTCATGATAACAGGTAATGCCTTTTTCCTTAAAGAAGGCATCCATCTCGGAGAAATCCATATCAGGAAAGCCCATTTCGATATGGACGCCGATGACCTCGAAGGAAACATCGGCAAAACGCTGATATAAGGAGAGGGCATAGAGCAGCAGGACAGAGTCCTTTCCTCCTGATACGCCCACGCAAATGCGGTCATTGTCGGCGATGAGATCAAAATCCTGATCGGCTTTACGTATACAGCCGAGTACTTTTTTCATTGTCATGTGAATCACCGCTCTTATTCTACACTAGAAAGCGCAGGGATACAAGAACATTTGACTTTTCAAAAAAGGACAGACATGTTAAACTTATACGGACGAAAGGGTGAGTTGATGGACGGTATTTTGTTGGTAAATAAACCTAGCGGCATGACAAGTCATGATGTCGTGAATAAGGTCAGACGTTATTTGCATACTAAAAAAGTAGGGCATGCCGGCACGTTGGATCCACTGGCAAGCGGGGTCCTGGTACTGGGGATCAATCGTGGTACCAAACTGCTGCAGTTTTTAAGTGCGGATACGAAAAGCTACCGGGCCAAGCTGGTTTTGGGAAAGGCAACCACAACCTATGATGCGGAAGGGGAAATAGTCGAAGAAATGCCGTATCGCCATGATTTGACCAGGGAGAGGGTGGAGGATTGCCTGAAACGTTTTTTAGGGATTTCACTGCAGACGCCACCCATCTATTCGGCCTTAAAAAAAGCCGGCAAACCGCTGTATGCCTATGCCCGGGCCGGAGAACAAGTGGAGATCGAAGCGCGTGAGATCAACGTGGAGGCAATTCGTTTGCTTTCATTTGAAGAGGGCATCATCGAATTTGAAGCGGTCGTCTCGAAGGGGACTTATCTTCGCAGCCTATGCGTGGATATCGCTAAACAGCTAGGTTATCCAGGCTATATGGCCAGTTTGATTCGTCTTGCTTCGGGAAATTATGATCTCAAGCAGTGTGTGAGTCTGGAAGCCATCGAAGCGGGGCAGGCACAAGTGATCTCGATGGAAGCAGCGATGGCGCATTTTCCTTCAATGGTCATAGAGGATGAAAAAATCGTTGTGACGGGTAAGAAGATCCCCTCTAGGCTTGATCATCAAGTGGCTGTATATAATCAACAGGGGAAACTATTAGCCATCTATGGTCCAGATGGACAAGGACATTTAAAAAGCATAAGGGGGTTGTTTTCATGAAGACCATTCATATTGGCAGTCAGCCGCAAGTCATGGAGGATGATTTGTGTTTAGCGGTAGGTTATTTTGATGGTCTGCATCTAGGACATCTGCAGCTTTTAAAAGAAGTGAAGCATCAGGCGGATAATAAGCATTTAAAGAGTGCAGTCCTTTCTTTTAGTCCGAATCCTCTGCTTACCTTGGGCGTGATCGAGGAGGAACATCTGATTACCAGTTTAAAGGATCGTGCGGAAATTCTGGAATCCCTCGGTTTTGATTATTTTTTGATCCTGGATTTCAGTCCAGCGATCGCTGCCATGGAGTGTGAAGCCTTTATCGAAGAATTTATTGTCAAGATGAATGTGAAACATGTGGTTTGTGGTTTTGACTTTTACTTTGGCAAACAAGGCAGGGGAAATAGTCAGACCTTACAGGATCTGTCTTTAGGGCGCTATGCGGTCAGCGTCATTGCTGAGTATGAGGATCATCATTTGAAGGTCAGCTCTTCGAGGATCAGTCAGCTGATTCAAAAGGGCGACATGGAAGAAGCGCATCGCCTATTGTCACGACCGTTTCGCATTTCGGGAACAGTCATTCATGGCAAAAAACGCGGACATGATTTAGGTTTCCCGACAGCTAATATCTCTTATAGTGGTTATGTCTTACCGGCTTTTGGGGTGTATGGGGTCTATCTGGAAGTGGCAGGACAAAAGATCATGGGGATGGCCAATGTCGGCATCAATCCTACTTTTGGTGATCTCAAGCATCCTTCTATCGAAGTCAATCTCTTTGATTTTCATGAGGATATTTATGATCAGCCTGTCAAAGTCTCCTTCTATTTCTATGAGCGCGGGGATGTTACTTTTGAGAATGTCGGTCAGCTAGTGCGTCAGCTGCACAAGGATCGTGAATCGATTATCAAAAAATTCAAAGATATTCAGAAATGAGTATCTTTTTTTGTGCCTGACGCAAACTAAATAGAGGTGATCCTATGCATTTACAACTCATTCTGGCCAGTTTGATCTGGGGACTCAACATCGTCGTCATGAAGCTGACGCTGATCAGTGTCCCTCCTTATCATCTGGCAATCGTGCGTGTCCTGCTGTCCTGTTTGGTGCTTTATGTGATCGCGAGATGGCAGCATGTCCCGCTGACCGTTTCGTATCGACAGCTGCCTGGCCTAGGGATGATCGGATTATTGAATGTGAGCTTGAATTTTGGCTTGTCTTTTTATGGCCTGCAGCTTCTGGAAGGCAATCAGGTCGCCCTGTTAAATACCTTGAGCCCCTTGATCATGTGCCTGGTGACATGGCAGGCGCCGGCCAGCTGGGCGAGTCTGGCACTTTGTCTGTTTGGTTTTTATACGAGCATTCATTATGATCTGTCTGTGTTTCAGACTGGGCACTTTTATATCCTATTGTCGTTAGCCTGTTATCAGCTTTCGCTGGCTCGTATACAGAAACTATCGATGGATCGTTTAGTGATTTCATTTTGGAGCATGCTTTTGGGTGGCTTGCTGCTTTTAGGACCGGCTTATGTTTTAGAAGGTTGGGCATGGGGGTCTTTTTTGTCACTGAGCCTATCTCAATGGTTTTGGTTTGGTTTGTTTTCAGTCGTTGGTTTTGCACTGATCCAGCTTGTCTATATCAAAGCAGGTAACAGGATGTCCATGGTTGCAGTCGGTTTTTATATGAATCTCGCCCCTGTGTTTACTTATTTAGGCTCACTTATCTTTTTACATGAACGCTTTGATATATTTGTTGGTCTGGGGATGGGGATGGTTTTAGTCAGTTTGTACTGGTCAAAAAAAAGCGCTCAGCGCGCTTTATCATCATAATAATGGATCAGGGCCTGTGTTCCCAGATCTTCCATACCGCGATCGGCCAGGTCTTCATACATGTCTTTGACCGTATCGAGCACTTCAAGATCCAATCCGTTCTGGTCGGCTTGGTCGATGGCAATCTTGAGATCTTTGATCATATGCTTGATATAGAAACCAGGGTTCATATCCCCAGAGAGCATGCGCGGCGCAGTATTGGACATTTGCCAGCTGCCGGCGGCACCGGTGGAGATCGTGTCGAGCATGGTCTTGACATCAAGACCGGCCTGTTTGGCGTATGTCATAGCTTCGACAACTCCGGCAACGGCTCCGGCCAAAGCAATCTGATTGGCCATCTTGGTGTGTTGTCCAGCCCCGGCCTGGCCTTCATAGACGATGTTTTGACCCATAGCCTGAAAAACCGGCAGGACTTTTTCATAGGCATCCTTGCTGCCACCAACCATGATCGCTAAAGTACCATTTCTAGCGCCGGTATCCCCACCGGAAACCGGTGCATCCAGGCTTTCCAGCTGATGCGCTTTGGCTTCTTTGGCAATGTCTTTAGCGAGATCAGGACTGGAGGTAGTCATATCGATCAGAATAGCTCCTGCTTTCGCATTTTCAATGATGCCTTCTTTACCAAAGTAGACTTCCTTGACATCGCTAGGATAGCCGACCATGGTGATTACAACATCCTGATTCTGGGCACAGCTCTTGACATCCGCCACAAAAGGGACTCCTTCAGCAATCAGATCTTCGACTTTTGCTTTTGTCCGGGTGTAGATCGTCACATCAAAACCATGTTTGATCAGGTTTCTGACCATGGCTTTTCCCATGACGCCGACACCGATAAATCCTATTTTTTTCATGATGATCTTCCTTTCTTATTGCTATGTCTTCATTATAAGTCATTTTGAGGGAAAATCAATCAAAATCAATTGACATTCTGAGGGAATCATGGTATGTTATTCAAGCAGCGATTTCTAGGTGACGCTCGACCTCAGTACGTCTCTTGGAGTCTGCCAAGTATATGATCACAGGAGGAAATTGAAATGTTAACAAAAGAAAGAAAAGAACAGATCATTAAAGAATACGGTGTGTCTGAAACAGATACTGGTTCAGCTCAGGTGCAGATTGCTTTATTAACTGCAGACATCAACGAACTGAATGAACATTTTAGAACACATCCAAAGGATCATCATTCACGTCGCGGTTTATTAAAGAAAATCGGTCATCGTCGTAATTTATTAAAATACTTAAGAAATACGGATCTCGAAGCATACCGTGAATTAATTAAACGCTTAGGATTAAGAGGTTAAGGCTTGTGCCTTACCTTTTTTTGTAGTTGCATCAGGAATGGGAGCAATTTATTTTGCCTTTTCGCCAGATTTGATGTTATAATGAATAATGTTAGTAAATGAGGTGGAAAATGAATATGACTAAACAGGTATTTAGTACAAATTTCTGCGGGAAGACCCTGCAGATTGAAACAGGTGAATTAGCCAAGCAGGCCAACGGGTCTGTTTTAGTTCGTTATGATGATACCGTTATTTTATCAACCGCTGTGACGGGCAAGGAACCTAAAGACGTTGATTTCTTTCCTTTGACAGTGACCTATGAAGAGAAGCTTTATTCAGTTGGTAAGATTCCAGGTGGATTTTTAAAACGTGAAGGTCGCCCTAGTGAGCACGGCACATTGACGGCGCGTATGATCGACCGTCCGATCCGGCCTTTATTTCCGGATGGTTACCGAAATGAAGTACAGGTTGTCAACACGGTCTTATCTGTAGACCAGGAAGCCACGCCTGAAATGGCAGCCATGCTGGGAGCCTCATTAGCGTTATGTATTTCTGATATTCCTTTTAACGGACCGATTGCCGGTGTGAATGTCGGACTGGTGGATGGTGAGTTTGTTGTCAATCCGGGACCAGAACAGATGGAACGCAGCGAGATCAACCTGGAGGTAGCCGGTACAAAGGATGCCATCAACATGGTTGAAGCAGATGCGAAAGAAGTCAGTGAAGAAGTTATGCTTGATGCACTGATGTTTGGACATGAAAAGATCAAAGAACTGATTGCCTTCGAGGAAAAGATCATTGAAGCCGTCGGTAAAGAAAAAATGGAAATTCCGCTCTTTACCATCGATGAAGACCTGGCCTCTGAAGTGGCAGATAAAGCCAAAGCACGCATGGTTGCAGCGGTCTCTATTCCGGGCAAACTGGAAAGATATGCCGCTATCGATGATCTGATGGCAGAAGTCACGGCAGAATATGAGAACCGTGAATATGCCAGCGAAGATGAGAAGAAAGCGGTGTTGAAACAGGTTGGGATCATTTTACATGATCTGGAAAAGGATGAAGTGCGCCGTTTGATTACAGAAGAAAAGATCAGACCGGATGGACGTAAGATCGATGAGATCCGCCCATTGGATGCGCAGGTTGATCTTCTGCCTCGTGTACATGGATCGGCTCTGTTTACACGTGGTGAGACGCAGGTGCTGTCGGTTTGTACTTTAGGTGCCAGCGGGGAACACCAGAAGATCGATGGCTTGGGTCTGGAGGATCAAAAGCGTTTCATGCATCATTACAACTTCCCACCATACTGTGTCGGTGAAACAGGCCGTATGGGATCTCCAGGTCGTCGTGAGATCGGGCATGGTGCCTTAGGCGAACGCGCGTTGAGTCAGGTATTACCAAGCGAAGAAGATTTCCCATATACGATTCGTGTCGTTTCTGAAGTACTGGAATCCAACGGTTCCAGCAGCCAGGCTTCCATTTGTGCAGGCAGCATGGCCTTGATGGCAGCCGGTGTGCCAATTTCCTCTCCTGTAGCCGGGATTGCGATGGGCTTAGTGAAAAAAGGAGACGACTATACGATCCTGACAGATATTCAGGGTATGGAAGACCATTTAGGCGATATGGACTTTAAAGTTGCCGGTACGAAAAAGGGGATTTGTGCCCTGCAGATGGATATCAAGATCGATGGGATCACCAAAGAGATCTTACAGGAAGCGCTGGCGCAGGCCAAGGTGGGCAGAGCGCAGATCATGGAAGTCATGTTAGGCGCCATTGAAAAACCACGTGAGGAGTTATCTCCATATGCACCTAAGATTTATCAGATGCGCATTGAACCTGATCAGATTCGCGATGTGATCGGTACGGGGGGTAAGACCATCAATGAGATCATCGAAAAAGCGGACGATGTTAAGATCGATATTGAGCAGGACGGTCGTGTGATCATCTACCATCATGATATGGAATCTATTATGAAGGCTGTAAAACAGATTGAAAAGATCACCCGTCGTGCCCATGTAGGCGAGATCTATGATGCGAAAGTGGTTCGTCTGGAAAAATATGGTGCCTTTGTAGAATTGTTCGAAGGCACGGATGGCTTGCTTCATGTATCTAAGATTGCTCATGAAAGAGTCAATAATCCAGCAGATGTCTTAAAGATTGGTGACATCGTGAAGGTCAAAGTGACCGATATCGATGAAAAAGGTCGTGTGAATGTGTCACGTAAAGCCTTGCTGCCGCGTCCTAAAAAAGAACAGCCTGCCAAGAAAGAAGAGACAGAAACGGCTAAACCACAGGAGTCTCAACCAAATGAATAAACCGATCATTCTTGCCAGCCGTTCGCCGCGTCGACAGGAACTGTTGAGGCAGGCTGGCATTGCCTATGAAGTGGATCCAGCGGATATTGAAGAAGTGATGGATCCTGCTTTGCCGCTCGATCAGCGCATCATGGCGCTGGCCAAAGCGAAGGCTTCTGCGGTGCTGGCTAGACATCCAGATCGTTTAGTGGTCGGCGCGGATTCAGTGGTTGCACTCGATGATAGGATCATGGGCAAGGCACATGACAGAGCTCAGGCACGCCAGTTTTTAGAATCGTTATCCGGCAAGGTCCACCAGGTCGTGACCGGTGTGGCGATCATGGATGCTTCTAGCTGCGAGACTTTCTGTTCTGCCAGCAAGGTCTATTTCTATCCGCTTTCGGCCCGTGAGATCGATAACTATCTGGATAGTCTGGAATGGCAGGATAAAGCGGGAGCGTACGCGATTCAGGGCTTAGGTTGTCGCTTTGTCGAAAAGATCGAAGGAGACTACAATAATATTGTCGGATTGCCTGTTGCCAGGCTCTACCGTGAATTGATGCAATTTTAACTTACCTGTCAGGGTAAGTTTTTATTTTGAAAGAAAAAAGCGTAAGCGCTTCGCTAAATTTTTTCAAGCATTGAAAACGCTAAAAAAGATATTGAAATTTGTGCTAAAAGCGCTATAATTATCTATGTTAGAAAAAATTCGCGGAGGGATGCTTATGGACAAAAAAATTAAAAAAATCGCATTGCTGACAGGCGGTGGAGATTGCCCAGGTTTAAATGCTGTCATTCGTGCTATTACCAAAACAGCCATCTTAAAGTATGGTTATGAAGTCATTGGTTATGTATTCGGTTATCGTGGTCTTTACAATAACGATTACATCGAGCTGACTTTGGACAAAGTAGAAGATATCTATAAAGAAGGCGGCACCATCCTTTACAGTTCCAATAAGGATAATTTATTTGACTATCTGGTAGAAGAAAACGGTGTGAAAGTCAAAAAAGACGTTTCAGACGTGGGCGTAGAAAACCTGAAAAAAGACGGTGTCGATGTACTGGTCGTTCTGGGGGGCGATGGTACCTTAACAAGTGCCCGTGACTTTGCTCGTAAAGGTGTCAATGTCATTGGTGTACCTAAGACAATGGATAATGATTTATCCGCAACGGATCTGACATATGGCTTTATCAGCGCATTTTCCGTTGGTACGGAATTTATCGATCGTTTGAATACAACGGCTAAATCACATCACCGTGTGATGTGCTGTGAGTTAATGGGGCGTGATGCTGGCTGGATCTCTTTATATGCCGGTTTAGCAGGAAATGCTTCGGTTGTACTGATTCCAGAAATTCCATTTACGATTGAAAATATTGCAAAAAAAGTCGCAGAACGTGATGCACAGGGTTACCCATATACAGTGATCGCAGTAGCTGAAGGTGCAAAATATGCAGATGGTACGAAAGTGATCGGTAAGATCGTAGAAGATTCACCAGATCCAATTCGTTACTCTGGTTTAGCAGCGAAAGTAGCTGATGATCTGGAAAAAGCCATTCCAAATCACGAAGTGCGTTCTGTCAATCCAGGTCATATCATTCGCGGCGGCGATATTCAGCCATATGACCGTATCTTATCGATCCGCTTCGGTGTTAAGGCTTGTGAACTGATCGATGAAGGCTTATTTGGTAACATGGTCACTTTAAAAGGTGAAGAAATGTCTTATGTCAGCCTGGAAGAAGTTATCGGTCAGGCTAAGGTTGGTAAGCAGAAACATGTTGATCCAAATGGTGAACTTGTCAGAGCTGCCAAAGCAATGGGTGTTTCTTTTGGTGATGAATAAATTCATCACCTTTTTTCATGAATTGCTTTCAATTTAAAGCGCTTTGATGTATAATATGAGTATAGAACAAGGAGGAATTATACAATGGTTAAATTAATTATGAGTACCCCAATGGCTGACAAAATTATTGGATTCTTTGATGGCTACAAAGATGACAAAATTTCTTGTAAATTTATCGAAAAGAAAGGAATCAAGAGCTATTTCGAATGTGAAACTGAAATGTCTCCTGAAGAAGCAGCTAACTACTGCAAGAGCTTATTCAAAAAATCACCTGGTGGTGCGGCACTGTATTTCTCAATTCAGCCAGACGGATTCTTTGGTTAAGGAAAAGAGCTTCGGCTCTTTTTTTTCGGGTCTCTCAGATAACTAGTGGTTTTTCGAAAATAGGCAATAAATGAATTTGTGGTTTGAGACACCACAAGATAAATTGACTAGGGCAATGGGGTTTCGGTTTTTCCGAAACCCCATTGCATTTAGAATCGAATATCATCAGACTGATTTTCATAAGAGAAAGAGATCTCCTTACGAAGCTTGTCTATCTCATTATCTAATTGCCTGATTTGTCTATTCAGTTTCTGGATCTCTCGAATGATCTAATCCTGGTCGATGTATATCCTTATCTGCTGGTTCGATGACATACGTCACATCTCCTTTCCTGTCAACTGGTGGATAAA
>FCNA01000019.1 GCA_900018345.1 Clostridiales bacterium CHKCI006 | reverse complement strand
GTATTTGAATGTCCGCATATATGGAGTTTACCAAACATTCAATATATACTAAATTAGCCTTATTTTTTTATTAAAAATGGGGCGGACGATGGGAATCGAACCCACGAAATGCCGGAGCCACAATCCGGTGCGTTAACCACTTCGCCACATCCGCCAGAATTTCTTGCCTTTCATCTCAGGCAAGAAGTATTTTACAATATCTACTCGTGTTTGTAAAGACTTTTTTTATAAATTTCACGATTTTTTCATTTTTAAATTAAACTTCAAAGCGCAGCATATATATATTCATCCAAATGACAATCATACATTCTATAAGCGAGTTGATGGATCCAAAACAAAACAGCAGCAAAACAAGTGTCACCACGATCAAGGTCAGACGTTTTTGATTTTTTAGATATAGATCCAGATCCACTGTACTCAAATAACCTAAAAAAAGCAAATGCAGCGCAAAAAACAACACACAGGACAGCATAGAAAAAAGAACATGCAGGCTCGCTAGATGTGGCCTTGATTCCTGATAAGGAATCAGGGGATTCAAAACACAAAGCATGACGGCAATGAACGCCACTATTTGAAGATAACTAGGCTTCCAGCCATAACGCTGGAAAAGCTGCATCGAAAGGACGTAATTATATACACCTACTAAGATACTCCAGCCAAAAAGAAAAGGAATCTGATGAAACTTGTTGGCAATACCGGTAAAGTTCTCCTGAAGCAGTGGAGCCTGAAAAGCATAGGCCAAGCTCAAAAAAGGAATGACTAAAAAACCTAGCCATTTTTTCATGTCACTCACCCCTTATCTGAAAAAAATTTCCTTCACCGATCTGTTTAAACAGATCAGGAAGGAATCCAACAAGTCTAACTACATATATAAATCATAGTCACGCATTAATAAAGATAAAAAGCCATCATAGAAGCGACCCACATCATAGCCGCGCAGATGAGAGATCTGGCCATCCCCGACTTCAATCAGCACCCATTTTCCGCTATTCGTGCGGGCTAGATCAATCGTATAAAACGGACTCTCAAGTACAGCACATCTATCGATGATATCCAAAAAAGCTCGGTCCATCTGCCACATATCTCCTGACCAATATGAAATAAAGCAGATTGGGTCATTTTTATAGCAGAATATCCGTACTTCTTCAGTCACAGGCAAATGATTTTTAAAATGGACACCGTTCTTATTGATATCCAGATACTCACGCAAGACCAGACCACCCGAAAATTTGTCACCCTGGCGTTCAATAAAATTATGGATGATCTTCATCGCGTCCTCTGTATTTGACGCATCTTCGATAAAGCAAGACTCATACCATTCATGTTTACGGCTCTTGACATAATCTTTAACAATAATCGGCTGATTACCAAACTTAGACAGCATTTGCAGAATGCTCTCATCCGAAGGTATTCCATGACTATATACCGATTTAGCCGTTAATCGACTTAATTTCGTATACCAGTAATCTAAATAATGGCATTCACGATACTGATAAGGATCAACGACCATTTGATATTTCTGTTCGAGCAACGTCTCATACAACGTATCATACTGCTCCTCACTCAACATCCAGCCTCGATAGATCAGATAAATTTTTTCCAATGTCTTCGGCAAAACAATAGGTTCCTTCTTTTCTAACTGAGCAAGATCAAATAGAAAAACACGTACCCCCCTTTTTACCAGCGTATCATATTCTTCCTGATAGGATGCGTCGGGTAAAGTCGTATCGTGTTCACAGCAATTAAATAAAAAACCCAAAATAGACATTCACTGCACACTCCCTTTTTTTTAAAAAGACAGTATCATTATAACATAAACTTTTTCCAATGCACCAAAAAGTTTCATATTCATGAGAATAATTTCTCAATATATAACGTTTTTTGTTCCCTGTCTGAATCATCCTCCATTTGACAAAGAGACCCAAATCAGGTATGATAGGAAAGACAATTGAATGCTTGTTCGAAACCCTCCAAGCCTAAAAATACTACGGGACATCAGCATGTCCTTTTGGCATGCTTTTTTCGTCCGGAAAGGAAACGAAAATGAAAAAAAATGCAATGATCTTTAAAATGTCACTGATGAGTTTAGGAATCGCTCTCAATGTCGTAGGTGCACTGATAGCGAGTCTGTTCAGGATCCCTATTTATTTAGACTCAATGGGAACGATCCTCATCGCTTTTTTATTTGGCCCAAAATATGCCATCGTGACTGGTGTATGTGGTAGTCTGCTATCCGGTGTGACCTTTGATTACTACTCTTTATATTATGCACCTGTCCAGATCACGACGGCGCTCAGTGCGAGCCTGATTGCGCGTTCAGGTCTCAAAGGGCCCCTCATCCTACTTTGTGGATTCCCAACAGCGCTGGCCAGTTCGCTGGTCACTGCGCTTGTCTTTGGCGGCTTAACCTCGTCCGCTTCTACGTATCTGGTGATCCTGCTGAATAAAACCGGTCTCTCTTTGACCCTGTCCGTCTTATTCACACAGATCATCAGTGACTGTTTAGATAAAGGGCTGGCTGTTTTCATCAGTCAAAAAGTCAGTCAGCAGATGAAAGGAAGAATGACCATTTATGCAAAGATACAGTAAAATTACCCAAAAAGATTGTCGAGAGATTGTTTTATTAAAAGCATTCCCCTGTCTCTGGTCAAAATGTCGTTTTTGCGATTATATTCTGGATAACGACCGGGACGAGACCCATATGGCTGCACTGAACCATGAGGTACTCTCCCAGATCACCGGTGAGTATGGCGTATTGGAAGTCATTGATTCCGCCAGTTTTTTCGAATTGCCATCCCAAACCATTGAAGAGATCTTCACACTGATCCAAACCAAAAAAATCCACACGCTCTACATTGAATCTCATTATTTGCATCGACAGAAAATTGCGGACTTCAAAAAACAGCTAGGTATCCGGGTCATTATCAAAAGCGGCATAGAGACCTTTGATGACGATTTCCGAAATCGCGTTCTGAACAAGAACGTTCATTTTCAAAGTATCGAGGAACTCAAGACATGGGTGGACTCCCCCTGTCTGATGGTCGGGATCCAGGGGCAGACCAAAGCCATGATCGAGCGCGATATGGCGATTCTGACATCCTCTTTTGAACACGGTACGATCTCCCTTTATCGCAACAACACCACCCCGATCAAGCGCGATCAGGCACTGATCGACTGGTTTAAACAAACCTATGCCTATTTAAAGGAAGATCCACGCTATGATTATCTGGATGACCCTACCGATTTTGGGGTCGGCGATTAATTTAAAACGACGAACAGCCACAACAGTGCATTCTGCTGTGGCTGTTCTTGCATTTTTGGAGTGGTGTGGTAGGATGTAACTAGACAGACTGATTGGAGGATTTCATATGAAGATTGAAAAATGCACAAAAAAAACTTTTGTCGTCATCGGTAAAGAAGGTTCGACCCTGGATGGTCAAGGTTTTATTCAACAATTATGGGCGGATGCCAACGCTCATTTCAGTGAGGTTCAACCATTCGCTAAAACAGATCAAAATGGTCATTTAGTTGGCATATGGGGTGTCATGTCCGATTTTTCTCATTCATACCAACCGTGGGAAGCCAATTTCAGCCAGGGACTATATCTGGCGGGTGTCGAATGTAACAATGAGGCCCAAGCCCCTGAGGGATGGACGAAATGGACCATCCCAGGCTATGAATATCTTTATGTCGAAGTCGAAGATGACAATACCTTTTCAGAGGTACTCCACTATATGAGGGATCACCATCTGCCCTTGGTTGGTGCCGTTCATGATTTTTCCTGTCCGGCAAACGGAAAAGATTACATGTTTTTCCCAATCCGAAGGCTTTGATGCCTTATCAAGACCTTAGTGATCGCCACACCCCGAATCATATCCACTGACTTTTGAAAACTGTACCTCAAATAAAAAACCGACCTATCGTTACGAACAAAGGTCGGTTTGACTTTTTACAGATACTTCGCAGCATCGCATACTTGCTTTTTATTCACTTAACTGGGTAATTCCTTTTTCAATACGCTGAATGGATTCTTCTTTGCCCAGGATATGCGAAATTTCAATGGCTCCCCCAGGTGTAAACTTTTTACCTGTCAAGGCAACACGCAATGGGAATAAGAGCTGTCCATTTTTCATGCCCTGCTCCTTGGCCAGATTCATCAGCGCATCATGGATGTGATCCATCTGCCAGTCGTCCATAGAAGCAAAAAGATCTTTCGCCAGATTCAGTGCTTTTAAAGCAATTTCCAGCGTGGTCTTCATTTTCTTATTGATGTAAAGATCATTTTCATAAGCTGGTAACGCATTAAAGAAATCAACCATTTCAGGAATTTCACTTAACACCGCCACACGTGGTTGTAAGATCTCACAGATCTCACGTTTATTGAAGCGGTCATCCACCTCTTTTAAATAAGGTACACAGATGTCACAGAATTCATCCAAAGTCATCTGTCTTAAATAAATTCCGTTCATCCAGGTCAATTTATCAATATCAAAAATAGCAGGTGTTGTATGCAGACGATTAACTGAGAATGCCTGGATGAGTTCTGGTAAGGAATAAATTTCCTGATCTGTTTCTGGAGCCCAGCCAAGTAAAGCGATGTAGTTCAGGATTGCTTCAGGTAAATAACCTTTGGCTACCAGATCCTGGAAGGAAGCATCTCCGTTACGCTTAGAAAGCTTATGTGTTTCGTCCTTCATGACAGGTGCTACATGGATATAGGTTGGAATCTCCCAGCCGAATGCTTCATAGATCAGATTATACTTCGGTGTGGAAGATAAATATTCATTTCCACGTACGACATGCGTAATATGCATCAAATGATCGTCGACCACATTGGCGAAGTTATAAGTTGGATAGCCATCAGATTTGAGTAAGACACCTTCATCCAATGTGTCATTATCGACTTCAATATCACCATAAACTTCATCATGAAACTTGGTTTTACCAATTGGGTTGATGGTCTGACGGATGACATAAGGCGTGCCTGCATCTAATTTAGCCTGTACTTCTTCTTTCGTCAGGAAACGACAAGGGTCTGCAAACTTATACGTCTTGCCTTCCTTGCTGGCTTCTTCTTTCTGATTCTCAATATCATTCATATCACAGAAGCAGTAATGCGCACCGCCTAACTCTACCAGTTTTTTTGCGTATTCCTGATAGATTGGCAATCTTTCGGACTGGATATAAGGACCGTATGGACCTGGTTTATCCGGTCCTTCATCATGTTCGAGACCCACTGCTTTTAACGTATCATAAATAATATCTGTAGCCCCTTCGACATAACGCTGCTGATCGGTATCTTCGATTCTCAGCACAAAATCGCCGCCATCTTTTTTAGCGACCAGATATTCGTAAAGGGCAGTACGCAGATTTCCGATATGCATATACCCGGTTGGACTAGGTGCAAATCGTGTTCTTGTTTTTGTCATTTATTCATCCCTCTTTTCACGCCTTCTATTGTAACCTAAGCGTATCAAATAATCAATGTGCTGAGGCATCATTTTCCGGACTTTTTTCATTCTGTCTTTCACCAGCGATGACAAAAAAGTATTTTTTTTGAAATATATTCTTGCTTTTTCTTTAAGGACATGCTAATATATATGAGCGTTCAGTAAAAACATATGCAAATTGCTTGAATAGCTCAGTTGGTAGAGCAATCGGCTGTTAACCGATCGGTCGTAGGTTCGAGTCCTACTTCAAGCGCCATTTTTTGTGGCCTGTTGGAGAAACGGTTAACTCACATGCCTTTCACGCATGCATTCACGGGTTCGAATCCCGTACAGGTCACCATTTAGGGACGTGGTTCAATGGTAGAACAGAGGTCTCCAAAACCTTTAATGCGGGTTCGATTCCTGCCGTCCCTGCCATCAAGCAAATAAAGGTCTCCATCTATCCAGATGGGACCTTTTCATTTTACATCTGCGCCGTAAAGACGGCGCTTTTTATGTTTACCAGATTTGAAACAGATCCGCTGCCTTTTCGACCAGATGACGGGCTTTTTGCTTGACGCTATCCGGTGAATCGACAAATGTAAATGCTGCATCCACCGCTTCTAGCATCGGCAGATCATTATAGGAGTCTCCGATCCCAGCCGTCTTATCAATCTGGAAATATTCCTTGACCAAGGTGACCGCTTTCCCTTTCGAACAGCCGCGCTTGACAATATCCACGGAGTTGGCATTCTGAAAACCTTCAACGGATGGATTCTGATTGATTGCTTTAGTCAAACTCGCTGCTTCTTCTTCAGTTTTCACCACCAGACTGATGCCATAGATCCGATGAGCTTCTATCTCATGCAGACTCTGAATCGGAATGGTCGGGGGCTTTTGCTCTACAGCGACATTCGTATATAAGGCATCCGAACGATCTGTTTGAACAATGATATAGGCCTGATCGCGATACTGCTCAAACAAAGCTTGCGCCTCCTGAAGATCCATTGGTGTTTCAGAAATCACCTGACGATCTCGATCCAGGATCACTGCACCACTTACCAAGATATAAAAGTCACAGATCACTCCCGCCTCATCGAGATCTTTTAAGCCGCATAACGGACGGCCGCTGCAAACGCCAAATAGACCGCCGGTCTGTCTGAAAGCCGCGATAGCCTGACGATCCTCCAGCCGAACGTGACCGGGAAGGTCGTGGAAAGAAAGCGTACCGTCAATATCGCTGAAGCAAGCTCGCCGGATCATACAAGCGGCCCCCTAAAATCAGGGATCGACACCTGCAGATATTCCCGCAGACTATCCACAATAATTTGAAAATCCATTCCTTTATGTAAACCAGAGACTGCTAACGTCGCAACAATATGACCATCAACTTTAATCGGGAAAGCCCCGCCTACCGGCAATGCCTCCGCAACAAGCTCTCCTTCTCCGGTGACAACGCGATGCACTAAAGGCCAGAGGCTGGAATGCCCGCTGGCAAGCACCGCCAGCCGTTTGCGCATGGCAAAATCGATATTGCGCTGCGCCTTGCTGTCGGCAACATATTGAAAGATGTTCACACCATCTGCTTCACGTTTGATCATCACCGCGACTTCTTCAGGATAACGTTGACTTTTTTGAACGATCAGACACCCTAAGTCCAGCGCTATCTGACTGTTGAAAGTTTGAAAAACCAGGATGTCTTCGATGGTTTCCAGGGTCGTGAGATCCTCCAGAGTGTATTGTCCCTGCATTTTATTGGCAAATTCACTTAACATGAGCTTCCTCCTTATCGGCGGCAAAGACAATTCCGGCTGCCCTTCTGGTAGAAGTCTGTACCTCAGAAACGGCAACACTCTGATCTAATTGCTGGTAGCAGAAAGCCAGATCATTGGCATTGATTGCTTCAATGAAGCGTGTAAATTCCGGAACCAGCCGCTGCTTGCCCATACCGTCATCGAAAACTTCACGTGTCCCATCGTTTAATTCAAGCACCACTTCTCCAACAACATTTGGCGGCAGAAGTGAGCGAATGCAGCCTTTGGTTCCTTGAATGATCCCACCAAAAATGCCCTTGCTGTCTTTGGCAGCCACACAGGTAGCCACAAAATCAGGATACTGTAAAACCAATACGCCGCTGGTATCGATCTTTTTTTCAATATTGGCATAATATGCCGCTTTGACAGGACGTCCAAAAAGCCCCATGACATAATGCAGATTATACAAATTCAGATCCATCAGGGCGCCACCGGATTTCGCTGGATCGAAAGCCGGCAGGATCTCATTGCGTTGGAAAGCATCATAACGCCTAGAATACTGGCTATACTGACTTTGCACAAGCTTGATCTTGCCAATGCGTGCCAGCCATTCCTGAATCTTTAAATAATTGCCTAAATAAAGTGTCGTAATCGCTTCAAATAAAAAGCATTGCTGACGCTTAGCCAACGTCGCTAAAGCCGTCGCTTCTTCCACTGTACTGGTCAACGGTTTTTCACAAATGACATTGAGCTTTTTTTCTAAAGCACGCTGACAATAATCAAAATGCAAATGATTAGGTACTGCCACATAGACCGTATCGATGCCAGCGGCACAGAGCACTTCAAAATCGTCTGTTGCCACAGCCAATCCATATGTTTTCTGCATTTCCTGAATATGCAATAAGCTGGCCGTGGTGCCTTGAATACCGACAACTTCCAGACCTGGCATCTCCAGCAGTTTCGGTAAAAATTCCTGTACGATCATGCCTGATCCAATAATCCCTAGTTTCATCCTATTTCATCCCCTTTATCTGAACAGAATTTTCTGTAAACTGCATGATCTCAAAGTAATTATCATCCGGATCATGACACCACATCTGGTAAGTTTCGCTTGGTCCTTTTGAGATCTGCGTTGTAAAGGTCACTCCGCGATGCTCCAGTTCCTTTCTGGCAGCAAAAATATCGTCTACTAACAAAGCGAAGTGAGAGTAACCGACCTGTTGATTAAAACCGGCATGCGGCTTTTGATCTGGTCTAGCTTCAAAAAGCTCGATAAACTGCAGCGGTGCCAGCTCAATATACACATAGAATAAACGCTGCGGATCCTTTTTGGCAAGCGCCTGCAACTCCGGACGATCATCACGTTCCAGATAGCTTTCATAACGCATGACCACTTTGACCTGGCCACCCATCTGACGTGTATAAAAATCAATCATTTCTTCCATGCGTGCCGTATAAAACGCGACATGCATCATGCTTTTATATTCCATTACACATCCCTCCTGCCTTAACCATACCGCTTTTTTAACCAAAAGAAAAGACCTCCCTTTGATTTAGAAACAAAAGTACAAAAAAAAGAAGTCATTCGCTTGGCAAAGCTAAACTTCTTGTTCTAAAATAAAGAAAGGAGGTGCTTTATGAACCTGATCAGTCGACTCTTAACCGATACGCATTTTTCTCCGGTCGAAAGCATCCTGGTAGAATACATCCTGGCTCATCGCGATGAAATCAGTCAACTAAGCATCAGCGAACTGGCAAAACGAACCCATACATCGAATGCCGCCATCATTCGGCTGTGTCACAAACTGGATTTAGACGGTTTTCGCAGTTTCAAGATTCGCTTTTTGACGGATCTAGAAAAATATCGTCAGACGAAGACCTTCATCGATATCAATTACCCCTTTGCCATGCATGAAAATGCCCTGGAAGTCTGTCAGGATCTTGCCCAGCTTACCCGTCACACCATCGAAGCCTGTTATCAGGAGCTTCAGAACGATACACTGCAAAAAGCCTGCCAGCTGTTAACCCAGGCCAGGCAGATTTATTTGTTTGCTGTTGGAGATTCTGCGATCCGAGCGCTAAGCTTCAAAAACAAACTGCTCAAGATCGGACGTCAGGCTGTGGATGCCAACCAATTAGGAGAAGGCATCGTCTATGCCAGCTACGCCACCCAACAGGACTGTGCGCTTTTCATCACTTATTCCAGTCAGGGGACAAGCTATCTGGAAACAGCCCGTGTCCTCTCGAAGCAGCAAACCCCGATCGTTCTCATTACCGCCAGACCACAGACCGCCCTCGCCTTACTGGCAGATGTGGTACTGACTTTTCCTGATCTTGAAGACCCCCAGGACAGCATTGCGACTTTCTATTCACAAATCGCCATTGACTACATCCTCAATGTCCTGTACTCACTCATTTATGCCTGCGATTACCAGCATCATCAACAGCAAAAAAAGCGCATTGATCAGATAAAGGGGAAAAGGGAGGTGAAATAATGCCAATCAAACATTTAAGCATGCCTGAGCTGCATCAGATCTACGATCAGCAGCTTCATGATGACTTTCCCGATAACGAACGGCGATCCTTCCAAAACATGCTAGACTATCATGAAAAAGGACTGTACGAAGCCTGGGCCAAATATGAAGATGGTATCTGTCTTGCTTATAGCTGCTTTTTAGGCAATCAGGATGGCCTAATCATGGACTACTTTGCCGTCAATAAGGCCTATCGTAACCGAGGCATCGGTTCTGCCTTTCTCAAAGAATGCCTGGCGCAGTATCCAGATACCCTGATTTTGATTGAAAGCGAAAAAGACGATGGCCTGGATCCACTCAAAAAACGCCGCTTAGATTTTTACCTCAAAAACGGACTCTACCATACCGGTGTCAACATTTGGCTTTACTATGTAGACTATACGATCCTGGCCAACCAGATGGCGACCAGTCAGCAGATCTTAGCCATCTATCAGCGTCTCTATGACCCTAAGATGCTTAGGAAATATTTACATCTCATCGACTAAAAGGAGCTTATGATAAGCTCCTTTAACGCATTCTTGTGATATAGATATGTTCTTTGCCAAAGGCATCAAATAAAGATCGAATATGCGCCTCGCCATTGGTCTCCACTGTCACTGTCAGTTCCACCTGATTAAACTCATTGAGATTTTTGTATAGATTATGATCCAGTGAAATGATGTTGGCATTAGCATCCGCCAGGATGGCCACGATCTTTTCCAGCTGACCTGGACGATTGGCCAAAGGCACATTGAACGTAAAGATACGGCCGCGTGAAACCAGTCCCTTATTGATCATGGAAGAAATACTCTTGACATCGATATTTCCACCGCTGACCAGACATACGATCTTTTTATTTTTCTTGGACAACTTACGCGTTGCTGCTAATGAAAGAATCCCCGAGTTTTCCGCAATCAGCTTGTGCTTCTCTACCATCAAAAGGAAAGCTTCCATCAATTCATAATCAGATACGGTCACGATTCCATCGACATATTGTTTAATATAGTCGAACGTATGTTCTCCGATCTGTTTGACCGCTGTGCCATCCGCAATGGTATTAGCTGTAGGCAAACAAACCACGTGATCCTCACGCAAAGCTGCTGAAGCACTGGCCGCTCCGGTAGGTTCGACCCCAATAATGGAGATTTCTGGTTTGATCTGCTTAGCTGCGGCAGCAATTCCTGAAATCAGGCCTCCCCCACCAATGGGTACCAACAGGATATCTGCATCAGGCAGTTCTTCTAAGATCTCCAGTGCCAGTGTTCCCTGACCTTCGATCACATCTTCATCATCGAAAGGATGAATAAATGTATAATCAAATTCCTGCTGTAACTCACAGGCCTTCTGGTAGGCATCATCATAGACTTCTCCCTCTAAGACGACCTCTGCGCCATAGGATCTTGTCGATTCAACCTTGATCAACGGTGTTCCTTTTGGCATACAGATGGTTGCCTTTACGCCGCTTTCTTTGGCTGCATATGCCACGCCCTGGGCATGGTTGCCAGCCGAAGATGCGACCAGTCCTTTGGCCTTCTTCTCATCATCGAGCTTGGCAATTTTATTGTAAGCGCCGCGAATCTTAAAAGATCCTGTCTTCTGTAAATTCTCGGGCTTGATATAGATCTCGTTTCCACATTCTTTAGAAAACCAGGGGCTGTAAATTAAACGCGTCTGTTCTAAAACAGGACGCAAACGTTCCCGTGCCGCTTCAAAATCTTTGATTGTCAGCATGTTAGCCTTCGCTCCTTTTCAATGTCATTTCATCCAGCTTCTGATCTGTCTTGAGATCAAACAAGCGATAGATGCCGTTTTCATACCAGCCGTAACTGGCCGTGCCCTGTTTTGGCAAAGAAATAGAATTAGGGTTGATATAGAAGATTCCATTTTCTTCTTTGGTCACAGGTACATGATAGTGTCCATACACAAAGACCTCGCCACTTGCCAGTGGTGGCAGATGCTCCGGATCATACAGATGACCATGCGTCAGGAAAAAAGAAATCCCATCCACATAGAGTCGACTGTAATCTGCCATCATGGGGAAAGACAGCATCATCTGATCGACCTCGCTATCACAATTTCCCCGTACTGCCAGGATCTTTTCACGATAATCATTCAACAGGGCTGCGACCGTTTTAGGATCATATCCTTCAGGCAGGGGATTGCGTGGACCATGATAGAGTTCATCCCCTAAAATCACGATCAGATTGCCCTGCTTCCGTTCAAAATGTCCTAAAGCCATCTGTAAAGCCGGTAAACTTCCATGTATATCCGAAATAAACATGATCTTCATTTACAATTCACTCCTATCCATTCATCAACTCATCTAGTATAAGATAAAACTCAAAACGCTGCTTGTCAAAGGGATAATCATAGGTTCTTAAAAATAAGTCCACGTCTGCTTGTGTCAGTGTCCATCCTAACCCTTCCAGATTATAGCGCAGGGTACGCAGGGCAACCGACAGATCCAGATAGCGATCATTGATCCCCGCTCCTGATACATCCAATACTGCCGTGAGCTGATGCCCTTCATAAAGAAAATTAGGCATGCAGACATCCCCATGACAAAACACCAGATCTTCCTGAAAACCGCTCAGAGATTCTAAACGCGCCAGCATTTTTTCAGGGGACCAACCCTGGTATTCGCGTTCAAAATATTGTTCCTTGGCCTCGTGTCTGGCCACCGTCTCTTTAACTTTAGCCAGCTTATAGGACAGATCGTGCACAAACGGAAAGCCCGTCATATCCACCTGATGAATTTGTCTGATCAGCTTCGCATAGCGGATGATTCCTTCTTTTTTGCCATCAGAAAAGATATCCTCCTGCATCATGACACCTTTTTCATAACTGACCAACAGATAATAATCATCTGCGATCTTTTGATTGATCAAGACCTCAGGGACAGGCAGTTTGCCTTTCAGCCAGCGATAGATCTCGCCTTCTTCATAGACTTCCGGACGACTAGAATACTTCAAGACCACATCCCGGCCATGATACCCATGGCGGATGAGATACATTTTTTCGGGTGAAAAACCGATTGGTGGCAGCTTGGCTTCGGAAAGATCAAGCTGCGCACTGATTGGCAAAGGTAGCTCCATCAGAAAGAAAGATCGATATCCAGTTCAACCGGACAGTGATCAGAACCAAGCACTTCCGTATGAATTTTCGCATCCTGCAAAGTTGGTTCCAAATCCTTAGATGTGACAAAGTAATCGATTCTCCACCCAGCGTTCTTTTCACGCGCTTTAAACATATAAGACCACCAGGAGTAGATTCCCTCCTGATCCGGATAAAAATGACGGAAAGTATCGATCCAGCCATGATCGAGCAATGTGGTAAACTTAGCGCGCTCTTCATCCGTGAAGCCGGCATTGCGGCGATTGGTCTTGGGATTTTTTAAGTCAATTTCCTTGTGAGCGACATTCAGATCGCCACAAAAAATGACTGGCTTTTGCGCTTTTAAGCCATCAATATAGTTTAAAAAAGCATCTTCCCACTCCATTCGATAGTCGAGTCTCAGCAGCTCTCTTTTAGAATTAGGTGTATAGCAAGTCACAAAGTAGAAGTCCGGGTATTCCAGCGTCAGCAGACGCCCTTCCTGATCATGTTCCTCGATCCCCATGCCTTTGATGACCTGCAGAGGTTCCTTTTTCGCAAAGACAGCCACACCTGAGTAACCCTTTTTGACAGCGCTGTTCCAATAGCTGGTATAACCCTCAAAACTCAGGTCGATCTGCCCTTCCTGCAGCTTGGTTTCCTGCAAGGCAAACAGATCCGCGTCACTGGCCAAAAAGAAGTCTTTAAAGCCTTTATTGACACAGGCACGCAGTCCATTGACGTTCCATGAAATTAATTTCATCCTGATCCTCCATTCTTATTTCTACTGATTATCCATAGCATACCGCAGAATATTTCCATTTGCAAGAAAAAAGCCGTCTGGCTTGACGGCTTTAAATATCAACGACAGCATAGCGCACGATCGTTTTTAGTTTCGCTGGAATCACTTTTTCAGGATTATTTAAATAGATCTCGTGATGCATCCCATTGAGCTTCATATTCTGCACAATGATATATTCCATGATTTCCTTTGTGGTCATGATCTCCGTATTATAAGGACCGATATGCAGCATCTGCACACTCTGACCCTCTTCGAATTTTTTTAGATAAATATCTTTCAGGTATGGATTCGTTTTTCTCGCCACCACATTTTCTTTCACCTCATCAAAGACTTCCGGTGTCAGATAGCGGGGCTGTGAGATCATCAGCGTATAACGAATCATTTTTTTTCGCGTGACATCGAATTTTGCATTATCATATGTATCCCATAAGCCTTCTAGCGGGGAAATCAAATAAGTTGATCCGTCTTTTTGCTTGTAATAAGCACGGATGGCTTTAGCCATAATATTCAAGGCTTTTGACTTCAGTTTGAAATCCTCGGTCTGGGGGTTACCTACCCCATCGATCATCAGGAAATGAAACTCTGGGACGACAACTGTATCGATTGATTTCGTGGTTGCATCAAACAGCTCACGGTATTCTTTTTTAACATCTTCTTTCATCGTCTCACCCCTTTATGTACCCAATCCCTATTATATACTTTTTGCATGAAAAAGCCACAGAAATTATTAATATTTAGACAAAAAAGGCGAAAAATTTAGGCTTTACTCAACTGTTTTTCCATTGGAATCATGCAAACGCCAAAAACATAGCGGGCTTTTTTGACTTTTTGATAGCCGTGTGCCTCATAGAAAATAACCGCTTTTTGACTGGAATCTAACCGCAGCTTCGGCAGTTTCAACTGCCAGGCAAGCTGTTCAGCATGCCTCAGCAAAGCCCCACCATAGCCTTTTTTCTGGTGATCAGGATCAACATATAAGCTGGATAAAAGACCGTCCGTTTCCAGTTCATAAAACCCAACGAGCGCATCTTGATGGCGATAAACAAAGATCCGCGTCCCCTGATGTTGGCGGGCTCGAAAGCGCCGTTTAGAAAAATAGCGACGGAACAGAACACTCGCTAAATAATTTTCACCGGGAGTGCGAATACTGTTTTCAAAACAGGCCATCCCAATGGTCTTCAGTTCAGGAAAATCCGTTGTTTGCGCTTCTTCAATCATCGCTTTGAACCTGCCTTTCATAATATGCCTGCATATCCTTGAGGGCAATGCGAAAATCGCCCTGGCGCGCCCGTGCTTTCTGATAAGGCGCACTTTGCCGCAAATAACTAGACAGCGCTTCGCCGTCGGCGGGCGCATAAATACGATAGACACTTTCCAAAAAGGCATCCATCTCTTTGCCTACGTTGACATCGCCCTGAAACATGAGTTTCTTATGCCCGCTGGCTTTGTATTTTTCAAACAGGCGGGGTTCGGCAATATAGGTTGGCAAAGCTTCAAAACCGGGGGTCTCAAAAAGCGCTTGATGATGCAAGGCATAAAACCAGGCATAGCTTAAATAAACCATGCCTTCTAACTTACTGTGATCCATTGCCTCCCGCTTCAAAAACCAGTCGGCAACTGTCCAGATATCCATTTTAAATCAGGCGAATTGTTTTCATGACAACCGGATCCAATGGCGCATCCATCATATCCGTTGTGACACCGGCAATATCATCCACAACATCCAAACCTTCTGTGATCCGACCAAAAGCAGCATATTGACCATCTAAATGCGGTGCTGCCTGATGCATGATAAAGAATTGGGAGCTCGCAGAATCAGGAACAGAAGTTCTGGCCATGGAGATCACCCCACGCTCATGCTTCAGCGGATTCTTAAATCCATTCGAAGCAAATTCACCGACGATCGCAGGCGCCACATGATGGGCCATCCTGGCATCAAAACCACCGCCTTGGATCATGAAACCGGAAATGACCCGATGGAAGATCAGACCATCAAAAAAATGCCGATTGATCAGACCGACAAAATTTTCTACTGTTTTAGGGGCAATTTCAGGGTAAAGCTCCCCTTTCATTACCCGACCGTTCTCCATTTCTATTTCAAAATTAATCGTTTTCATCTACTCATCCTTTCTTCATTACCCCAACATTATAGCACAAATCCAAATCTCTATGATAGCTAAAAGCGGAAAACCAATGAAAAAAGCAGGTTTACGCGTTTTATGATGAAAAACGATCATACCTACACACGCCCCGGGCGCCCCAAAAAACAGCGCCAAAAACCAGAGCGTTCGCTCCGGAATACGCCAGGCATGGTGTCGGGCCTTCCATTTATCAAGCCCCATGACCACAAAGGCCACGAGGCTCATCAATAGAAGGATCAGCCATTTAATAGGCACTTGGCATGATCACGGCACATACAATGTAGAAAAATAAACCACTCAATCCCAGTCCCGCTAGCAGGATAAAGATCAGTCTGACAATGGTTGGATCAATGTCGAAGTATTCAGCGATGCCGCCACAGACACCACAAAGCATCCGATAGCGACGGCTCTTATATAAACGTTTATGCATAGTTTACCCCCTAATGTCTGATTTCAATCCGTCCTGTTGAAGAACGGGCATAAATATTCAAAAATCGTTTTTCTTTCTTATGCGGACGGACATCCCGGATCAGCAGTGCCCCTTTACTGAATTTTTCCCCATTGATGATGACTTTGCTTTGTCGACTTAACAGATCAAGGTGAAGTCCATACGGCTTATCCTGCAGCATATACAGGCAGCGTCCCTCCTCGTTTTCCATGTGACAGTCATCAATCAGAGCATCATCAATGACAATGCGAGCTTCTTCATTTTCCAGTTCAGCTAATTCATAATGTCCTTTGCATAGTACGATCCGCCCTTCTGTCGATTTGGCTTGCAGATATTTGACCTCATTCTCTTTAAGTTCGATCCGTCCTTCCACTGTTGAAAGGTTCAACATGCGTACCTGAGAATTCTTCAGATCCAAACGTCCGGTCTGACTGACTGCTTCAATCTCAGGTGAACAAACCTGGTCGCAGACAATGCGGGCATCCTTACTGTAAAGTTCATATTTGATCTTGCTGGCAAGCGCCCTTCCATCCACAACGATCCGGCTGTCCCGAGTCTTTACTAATAATCTTCCTTTATATGTCTGGGGAATCTCAATCAACAAATAAGGCTTCCCCTGATCCGATTTATAAAAGTCACGAGCCGGCATGACGCGCTTTGAATGCTGACGGATAAAGAGGTGATCTCCTTTCAGTTCAACTGACAGCAGCCCTTCCTCAAAACGCTCCTGCCCCTGATAAGTGACATATACCTGATCCCGTTCACTGACCAAAAGATGCACGCGAATATCCAATAAGAGCGCATCGATCATACGCAATGGCGCCTGACTGGTAAAGAGATCCTGGCGCATCATCGTCAGTCCTTCCAGTACCTCTTCCGCTAATTTTTCCGGATCGCCAAGATCCTCGATCACTTCTGCTTCGGTCCGTCCAAAATCCAGGGCATCATCGAAATATTGTTCATAGTAGGCCATGATCTTATCTGCCTCATGACTGCTGGTACGTGCACGCAAGACACCTTGCAATGCCTCTAGATAACTTTCCTTATTCATCTACATCTCCTCCAATCAAACGATCCGCCACCTCTTTAAAAGCTTTCCAGTCCTTGCGCAATTCTTTTAGATGAGAGCGTCCCTTATCAGTGATCCGATAATACTTTCGCCGTCTGCCCTGCTCGCTCACATGCATGTAGGTATCCAGATAATCGTCCTTCTCTAAACGCCGCAGCAATGGATAAAGCGTATTTCCGCTGACATCCATCAAACTGGCCATCTCCATTTCCAGTCCGTATCCATAGATTTCTTTTTTTTCAAGGATCGAGAGCACGCAGATATCCAGAATTCCTTTTTTGAACTGTGCATCCATATTATTCAAATCCTTTCATCTTCACAATCCCGTTATTACAGCTGGCGACAACAGAAAGCTCATGTTTAGAATCATTGCGGGATGGGATGCGGGTCTGATAGTGACCGTTGGTCGTATGCACGCCATCGACTGTGATCACACCGTTCTTACAACGAACATCCAATACCTTGCCATAGCTGTTAGGCAGCATATGATACGTGATCATGCCATTCTTACAATCCAGATTCGCCCGATAAACAATGACCTCATCTAATTTGACCTTGCCATTCTTACAGTCCAGATCCAGATGACCTAAGATCGCACGATTGACTTCCACATACCCGTTGGCACATTCTAAGGTATAATGACAGGCACTCTTGCGGCCGTTGCCTTCGATCTTAATGGCTGAATTGGCACAATCGACCTTAAAATCGCCTTTATAGCCAACCGGCAGCCCAATTCTCAATTCACGTTTATGATTACCAAAAAGGGTATAGATACGCGCCTTTTTTTCAACGATCCGTAAACGATGGTCGGCTTTCTTGATCATGACTTCGAAAGTATCTTCCGGCTTCTTGATGATTTTCAGATTCAATTGATCACTTTCCACCAATTCAATGTGACAGGAAAGGTTGGATAATTCCACCTGGATCATCGAAATATCATCCAAATCAAAACTCTCTTCCTGATTGATACTTTGCATTTCGTTGATCTCGGCATCGATGATTTCTTCGACATCCTCACTGCCAAAAATATCTTTAAAGGTTTCTGTTTCGGCAATCTGCTTGCTCACTTCACCAATTGTTTCACCAATCTGACTGAACGCCTTAGAGAATTCATGGCTCAGCTCATCGATCGTCTTGCTCCAGTCAGGACTCGTTCTGGTTTCATTGATTTCAATATCTTCTTCATTTTTCAAGTTATTTAAGATCGACTGCGCCAGCGTTTTCACATCGCCCAGTTCCGCAATGATCTCTTCTTCACTTTTCCCGTAATCCTGTGCCTCTAACAGATAATTATCATAGTATTCGATGATATCCTTGACCTCATCCTTACTGATTTTTTTCTCCAGTTCCTCCTGGAGCATACCCAAAAACAAATACTTATTCATGCTTTCCCTCCTTACCATGTGTTTAACACATTGTGCCTTACACAGTATATTATACACAGTATTTGAAATGTTGCAAGGGATATTCACCCGTTTTTAAAAAAAGATTGCATTGCCTGGCCATTTCGGCTATGATAGTACAAAAAGGAGGAACCCCATGCCAAAACATTATCTATTCTTTGATTTAGACGGAACGCTGACCGATCCTGCTTTAGGTATCACGAATTCCATCATGTATGCTTTAAAGCAGTTCGATATTGAAGTAGCCAGGCGCGAAGATCTCTATGTCTTCATCGGTCCGCCCCTCTTTGCTTCATTCCAGAAATACTACCACTTTGATGATGCCAAGGCTGACCAGGCCGTGACCCTTTACCGCGAGTATTTTGCCAAGCAGGGTCTCTATGAAAACACACCTTACCCTCATATCCATGATACGTTGAAAACGTTAAAAGACATGGGCTATCAGCTGGCCGTTGCAACCAGCAAGCCCGAACCCTTTGCCCGCACCATTCTTGAACACTTTGAACTGGCAGCCTATTTTGATGTTATCAGCGGCAGCGACATCAATGATCGCCAGGAAAGTAAAGCGGATGTGATCAAACGTGCGCTTGATCGTCTGGGAAATCCGCCTCGCGAAACCTGTCTTATGATTGGTGATCGTGAGCATGATGCCATTGGGGCCAAAGCCAACCAGATGGACTGTCTGGGAGTCACGTATGGTTACGGTTCACGCGAAGAACTCCTGCAGGCTGGCTGCGTGGACGTAGTCGATGACAATCAGGACTTACCGGAAAAGATCCAAAAAATGTAAGAAGACTGACTAAAAAGCACCTATTGAAAGGCATATCCCCTTTCAAACAGGTGCTTATTTCATTTCGGCCTTGTTTTATTTTGAATCAGGCATTTTCTCCCAGCGCTCTTTCAGATGATAAGCAGTCAGCTTAGGCTGACGGTCACGCGTGAAGACACCTTTCTTATTCCCGTTAACACGCATGATTCCTTCCACTGTCTGGAAATCCGCAAAGTTCCAGATCTGCTCACCTTGCACACAAGCATAATGATCAAAGACTTTTTCATACATCTTCAAAAATGCAATCTCATATTCAACGCTCCACTGCACGCTAGGTAACTTGAATTCTCCCTGGAGATGATCGCAGCCATATTCGGTAAAGATAATTGGCTTATTCAACTTCCAATCGACCCAGGCATCCATCTCTTCCACTAAAGCCGCCCTAGCTTCTTCCATTTCAAAGCCACCCAATAGATACCAGCCATAATAGCGATTGAGTGAAATAAAATCGCAGAGCTCGGCAACCGGTGTGATCCCTGGTTTAGAATTCATGACCAAAGCAAAAGTTCGTGGTCGCTTCTGGACATCCAGCTTGGCTGCATAGTCAAAAATATCTTTGAAATAAGCCATCACGCTATCTCCGGAAGTTTCCGGTTCATTGAATAAAGACCAGGCGATGACACAGGCATGATTCTTGTCTCGCAGCACAAGATCATACAATACATCCAGATGATTCTTTTTCAATTCAGGAATCGTCTCACGTTCAAAGAACTGGGTGGACTTACCACCGGAAGCATCTAAGAAGTTCATCAAGCTTTCAAAGAAACCAACCGCCGGCAGTTCATCAATGACTAAGAACCCTTCGCGATCTGCCATTTGATAGATTTCTTCACTGTAAGGGTAATGCGAGGTTCGAAAAGAATTGGCACCGATCCATTTCATCAGTTCAAAATCCCGTTTGATCATGCCCATATTCGTCCCACGTCCAACCACGTCACTATCCTCATGCTTGCCAAAGCCCTTGAGATAGACCGGATGATCATTCAGCAGGAACCTCTCGTTTTCAACCCGGAAAGTACGAATACCAATCTCATCTTCATATTCATCAATCAGCTGTCCCTGTGTCTTCAAATCAATAACAAGATGATACAGATAGGCTTGCCGCACTTCCCAAAGATGGGGATCTTCCACCTGCAGTGTGCCTTTATCCCCCTGACTAGAAGCCACTAGATAACCCTCCTCATCATAGAGACGTACTTCTACTTCCCCGCCTTCCAGGCTGCTGATAACTTCATAATCAACCAATGCCTGCTTATCAGCCAGACGATGATTGACCGTGTAATCCAGGATCGACTGTTCAGGCAAGATCAGTAATTTGACAGATCGGTTCAAACCTGCATAATTAAAGAAATCAAAGAAAGGCTTAGTCATCTTTTTACCTGAAGAAAGCGTCTTAGTCATTCCAGCCGGTAAGGAAGTATAACTTAGCTCATTGTTGCCTTTGATCACGATCCGGTTCTTGCCGTTCCAGATGATCGCAGCATTTAAATGCGCCACAAATGGCAGATACCCTCCTTCGTGGCTGACGATCTTCTGACCATTTAAATAAACAGTGCCGCGATGCGTCAAAGCGCCGATCCTTAAATCAACGGCGTGATCACGCCAGCTTTCTGAGGCATCAAAGGTTGTTTCATACCAGAAATCCCCTGTGTATTCACGAATGTCCTTGTCCGTATAGAAGTCATTGAAGCTCGCCGGAACCGGAATCATTTCATGTCCGGGAATTCCTTGCGGCCACCCCTGTTTCTCTCCCTCACCTTGAGGGTCTAAGCAAAACTTCCACATGCCATCTAAACTGATAACTGTTCTGGTCTTTGTAGACCGTGGGTATAATAGTGATCTTTCCATTCTACCACTCCTCTATGTCACAATTATCTCACAGAAAATCGGAAAAAACTAGCCATATCATCTATAATCTTGACCGGCTTCGGTCAATAAAACATCACCATGTATCATAAAGTGATACGTCTTCTAGTATATGTGAAAATGACGCCCATTAACACAAATAAACGCAGAATTTGCCGCAATCATTCATTTCATGGCTGAACATTTTTAGAGCATTCCATTGCCTTTGCAGGCTAAACGAAACCAAAAAAGGGCATCCTTGATACCCCCAATAGCGCATTTTTGACAGACATTTTTTAGAATAATTCATCCAACAACAGATAATATCTTAACTTTTCCTGATCAGGCACGACCCCCAGCCGCCTAAAGAGCTTACTAGCAGCCTGATTGGCATAGACCTGATCACCAAAGCATCCCCTGGCATTATCACGTAAACTCCGATAACATAAAGCCAGATCCTGCCAGCGATCCGCAACCCCCATACGACCTAGATCGATCAATCCGGATAGCTTCTGATCATGACCTAAAATATTAGGCAAGCAGAGATCCCCATGACAGAAAACCAGATCTTCTGTTGGGCGATGCGTCTCCAAATAACAAAGCAGATCCATGGGATCTTTAAAGCCGTCCGGTCCAAAGGTTTCCGGCTCGACTAATGACAGATCGACACGACCTTGCAGCACATTCTCGCGAGCCTGTTTCAGCTTGATATCCAGTATCTGTTGGCAGGGACAATCCGTGATGTCGATTGCCCAAAGGCTATCAAAGACCTCAGTCAGGACCGCCAGTTGTTTTTCCTCATCTTCCATATAAGGCGTATCACAAAGCATCTTGCCTGGCAGTCGTGTCATCAGATCATAGGTCCATCCATCCTCAATGACAAAAGCCCTGATCTCAGGGACGGGCAGTCGTCCCTGCAGCCAGGCAATCGCCTGAGCCTCATTGGCAAGTTCCATTCCGGCTGGTTCGATCTTCAGGACCCAATCTTCAAATAACCAGACCTCCGAGCCGGAAAGTCCGGTATGATCGAGCGTACAGACATGCCCGGCAGTCCATTTTTTGATTGCCTGTGGTAAATCTCTTTCCATAGGTTCCTCCTACTTGCACAAAGCCTGTCCGCAATGCAGACAGGCTTTTCTCATTCATTAATCCTGCATGAAAGTGAAAATATCTCCCGCTCCCATATGATCAAGAATACCGATTTCATTTTCAGCGATACGGCCGACCAGATTACGCTGACCATCAACTTCCATATCTTTCAGCACAATTTGAATTTCTCCACGATAGTGTGCACAATTGTCATTCACAATGACCACATCACCACGCGTATAATGCGTTTTATCGCATTTTCTTTCCGGAATCGATTGTCCCTTGTAAACGACCCGGGTAAAACGTGAACGCAGCATATAGTTCAAGCAGTCTCCCATATCATTATGTAATGGGTAATCAAATAAGATCTCTTTTTCAAGATCTGTTACGCCTTCTTCAAGCTTGATGGTAAATGGAATACGCTCAATATCTCCATGAGGCATCATGGCCGCAAAAGCGCCCAGGGATTCATTGACCGGAATATTGACATAGGCCATTTTCATCACCCGATCGATGGCCTGGAATTCTTCTTCAGAAGCAAAGGCATTACCAATTAAGATCTCATCCACATTCTTAAAGGCCAGACATTCTTTTAACTGAACCTCGATAGGTAAGTTACGATGCTCTTCGATCGTAGGCAGGCCATCACTCACCGGCCAAGGACCATGCGTGCCCGGTACCTGGCTGGAAATAAAGATGGCTACCGGAATCTTTTTCTCATGCCAGTAATTGTTGAGTTTCAAGATAGATTCCAAAGATGGCGCTGTATATCTTTCTGGATAAAAGTTGTGGCATGTACTTAGGTTTTCGACATTCGCGCCATTCGCAATCGCCGCTTCGATCACCTTAATAAATCCCGTCGACATCTCGATCTTGATGCCTTCTTCATTATTGATCAGTACTGCATCTCTTTCGTCGTTGAAGCTAAAGTCCATACGAATGATGTCGATGCCCATTTCTTTAAAAACAGACAGATCTTTTTCAGTCGCGCCCATTCTTTCAAAGAACTGACCGTTGCAGTCACCAGAAACTTCCATCCCGTAACGATGCGCAATCGCACTGAAGTCTTTAAAATACTTAACGATCTCTTCACGCGTTCCTTCAACTGAAAACATACTGGTAAACACTTTACTAAATCCGTATTTAGAAGCTAAAGCCAGGTATGCATCAATCTGTTCTAATGTTTCCTGCTCAGGATAAACAGATACACCTAATTTCATGTGATTTTCCTCCTTTTTTTCTCTCTTTTCATCTTACCACGTTTTGCTTTTGAAAAACAAGTAAACCTTTTCATTTTGGTTGAATGCACCCAAATTTCAGCTCAAAAGCCACCTAAAACGGCAGCAGTGCACCTACTGATAATAGGCTTTTAAGATCTCTCCTAATTTTTCCCGCTCCTCATAATCGTGGGAAAAGAGGATCACGCAAACCAGATCAAAAATAAACTTCAGCGAAATATAGAAAACAAGCTTACTGAGATTTTCCGAGCTCTCTTCATAGTACGCATAAAAAACACAGGTTGCATAATGAGTCAAAAAAGAATCTTCTTTGATCGTAAATGCAATCATAGGAATCTGGCTGGCCGCCAGATTCGTAACGACCCGTTTGATATTTTGTGAAAAGGCAAAACGACTAATGACCATGACCAGATGATCTTTAGGCACATGCAAAGAAAAGTAGAGCTGAATATCTTCTTCCTTATAAACATGAACGATCTTGCCCAGTCCCCACAACATATGACACAAATAATCCGCCATCGCGCCATTCGTATCTGTCGCGACAATATCGATATAGGTGGCCGCTTTCAAAAGGTCAGAGGCCCGTTGCAAGGTTTCCATCGAAAGGTTGGCTTTCGTCTGCGTGATCACGTTCATTTCCATTCCTGAGACTTTATTGAGCAACGTCAACAGGTCATCCTGGGCTTGCGGTGTTTCATTCTGATAGTCCAGATTTTTTAGATAAGATGACACATTCAGTTTAAAATCATTATAATTGGCAAAATCTAATTTTTTGACCAAACGACTGACCGATGAGGACGTCGTATAGGTTCGTCTGGCTAATTCTCGTGATGAAATCCGTGGAATTTCATCGAGGTGGTCGACGATATATTGCAGGATGATGCGATCGTTGGCATTCAGTTTCTTTTTTTCCTGGATCTTCGCTACGATATCGCTCATTTCTGATCGAACGCCTCCAGAAAATCTTCCAGGTTTATGGGATGATGATATTTGATTGAAGCTATTCGGTCCTTACGAACCATCACTTGCGCTAAGTCAATCTGATTGATAGCAGCAATCGCAACAGTATAATGGATCACATCCGCCAGCTCCTCTCCAAGTTCCCGTGTTAGGTTTTCATCCTGACTCGCCTTGAAGCCGGCGCGTTTGTTGAGGACCTCTGCAACCTCTCCCATTTCTTCAACCAGTTTCATCATTAAGCTTTGTTCTGTCGCTTTGCCGCTATAAAGTTGATTTAAATATGCCGCTAATGCTTCGATCGTTAATTTCATAAAGACGTGCCTCCCTTATTTTTTCTTTCACTATCAGCCATGATTCGATCCAGTTCCACCAGACTGCCTCCTTGACGATACCATTTGGCATAACGATGCCAAAGCCTTCCTACGACAAACTGAGATAAAATCAGCCAGACCGGAAAAAAAATAAGGACAAAAAAGGCTGTTCCAAAAAGGATGATGGCTGCTTTGATCTGCGTTCCGTCAGCAGCTGTCGTAGGACAGAAGAAAAAGACCAGGATGATAGCTATTACAAAAACAAAAACCGGTGTGATCTGAAACCAGAACAACTGACGATAGGACTGGCGCAGCCGATCCCAGCGATCTTGATCCAGCAGGCGTTTTGCCTCACTGAGCATTTGATTATTCTCTATCTTATTCATTAGCGCCCCAATGCTTGACCATTTACCCATTGCCATCTCTCCCTTTCCTTTTTTCATTGCAGATAGATCATCTTCATACATCATCCCACTAGCCAAAGCGAAGCGTTCGGAGTACATATATCCAAATGATTTTCTGTTTCGGTCGACGTAGTGCTTATTCTTATTTGTCAATCTTCGCCTTTTTTTGTAAGGGAATAAAAAAATATCATCAAATTAAATAGTAAGCCGGAACAAAGAGAGTTGACTAGAAGTTGGTCACTTTATTATGTTCCGGCTTTATGTTATCCTATGATTCAGTAATATTGAGAAAGGAAAAAGCCAACTGCTTCCCTATTGATTTGGCGACCAATAAAAGCAGTTGACCCTAACCACGTGTATGATAACATTATTTACCGATTCGCACAATACTTTAAACCAAAAAAGTTACATTACTCTCATTGACAAGACTGATATTCATTCCTTGACCTGCCCTTCGTGTCATCAAGCGGGTCATGTCGTTAAACATGCATACTACTATCGTACGCTTAAAACGCCAGTTGATGGGGACGTTTCCTTATGTATTCTTCGAGTAAAATGTCAATTTTGTGGTAAGACACATGCCGTTGTTCCCTCTACGATCGTTCCTTATTCTCAAGTCAGCCTGGATGATCATCTTGATGTCATTTCATGTGTTGATCATGATGACAAAACATGTTCTATTTCTGTGAATAACGATAAGTTGAAACATTTCCTTTCTTCTGGTTATTTTCATCTTTCAATCATCACCATCCGTAATATCCTCAATCGTTTTATCCATTACTGGTGGTCTCGCTTAGTTTCTGCTTTGATCCCATTATCCTGTGATCAGATAGTTCAGGGATGCTTCAAACACTACTCACGTCAATTTATGCAGTGTTCCTCATGCATCCAAAATATCCTCTATGCGCCATCCACATAACCTGTGTTTACTCTATCACCCATTTTCATCTATGATAGGGGTGGAGGTGATGATGATGTCCAACCTGGACTATCAAACAAAACAAAAAATTGCTTTACACAGGTATACGATCCTGTCCCCACTGATTACTGATAGGACCACTGCGCCTTCTAAGACGGCTTTCTTTAAAGAAGCTGCAGACCGTGTCTATGAATTGGACGGAAAGTCTGTTCAGTATTCTTCTTACACGATCAGGCACTGGTATCAGGCTTATGTGAAAGGCGGATTTGAGGGTCTATTTCCTAAAACCAGATCAGACAATGACCAACAGCGCAAAATCGATGAGGATATCGCTGATCAGATCCTTTACATTAAAAAGTCCTATCCTCGTCTTCCGGCTACGCTCATCAGACAGAAGCTGATCGACAACGGGACGATCAAACCCTCAGACCTTTCACTTTCTACGATCACGCGGTTTATTAAAAAAAATACAGGTAAAACCTTACCAGAAGACAAAAAAGACCGCAGACGCTATGAACGGGCACATATCAATGAAGTCTGGTGCGGAGATTCCTGTACCGGTCCATACTTGAGGATGAATGGTAAGAAAGTGAAAACCTATGTCATTGCACTCATTGATGACGCCAGTCGGATGGTAGTTGATGCTCAGATCTTTTTTAATGACAATTTCGTTAATTTGATGAATGTCATTCGTTCAGCTGTTTCCAAATATGGCAAACCGAGTGTCTTTAATTTTGATAATGGTAGTAATTATCGTAGCTATCAGATGTCACTGGTCAGTGCGCGTATGGGTAGTACGATCCATTATTGCCCTGTCAGGACACCGCAAAGTATTATGTGGAGTTTATGATTATGTGGAGTATTTTGATAAAGTATGCTTTATCAGGAGCTTTTTTGTGATAAAACTCCACATAATATTTCTTCTGTTGTACTATTTTCTTGTGTAGCACAAGGAGGTAAACAGTATGTACACATTAAAACAATTGATTGACAAAGCTTATGATGAATTATTAGTCGCTGGTTTCTCTGAAAAAACGATCTATGGTGCCAACTGGTATATATGGAATCGGTTGATAAGAAAACATGGGGAAAATGCAATCTTCGAAGAAAGCATGTGTCATGAATACTGTAAGGAGTATTTTGGTAAAGATATCTTTAGTATCGACTTCAATCAATTAATCAAAATTGAACAAAGATACATAAAAGCGTTTCAAAATCTTGTCCAATCCAGCAGGGATATCCCGTTCAAACAATTTGATCGGCACTATCATCGTGACTATATTCTCGATGAAAAGTCGCAAAGATTACTAGATGATTATATTCAAAAATGTATTGAAGATGGGAATAGTACAAGGACAATAAATAATAAGAAAATGAGAATTCGCACCTTTATGATTGATATTCATTTTCAAAACATTAGTAAAGATTCTGTCATTTTATACTTAAAAAATTACATGACCAAATGCAACCATATTACCTATACTTTTTATGTGGAATTCCACATAAAAGATAAAGGAAAAGATGGATTATCTAACAAAAAAGGAACTGGAAGCTTTTTTGAAGCAGATAAATATCAGAACTAAAAACGGCTATAAACACTATGTCATTATTGCTTTACTGTATGAATCTGGAATGC
>FCNA01000035.1 GCA_900018345.1 Clostridiales bacterium CHKCI006 | reverse complement strand
TAACTAAGAAATACGATCATATAATCGAAAAAATAGACAAAATAAAAAATCAGTTTCCGATTTTTCAAGAAATAACGAAAACTGATTTTTTTGTGGACTATTTGTGGACTACTTTTTCAGCAGTCTCATGGTTCCTCCATTTTCTATCTGCACTTTGAGATCGACAATATCGGTCAGTGTCGCTATCTGTTTTTGGAATTTTATCGAAGTTTGAAAAAAAGGACCCTGGACCGTCGTTATCGTGCCCTGGTCTGCTGCAGCGGCGGACTGACGAGCTGCTTATTTTCCACACGATTACAGGAGCTCGCGGATCTGAAGCACTACAATTTGCGTATTGATGCGACAGCTTTTACACGTTTAAAGGAAAAGTATGAGACTTATGATATGATCCTTCTCGCCCCTCAGGTTGCCCATTATAAAGCACGTATCTTAAACAAGATTCCCAAAAGCATTCCCATTCATCGGATCGATCCGACCGCTTATGCGACGATGTCTTTAGACAGTACGTTTGATTTGATCTGCACAGGGGCAAAAAGCAAAGGTCTCCTTGAATAGCCTGTCAAAGCACAGGCTTTTTTTGTATTTCAATAAAAAAATAATGCAATTTGCCTTAAAATTTAGTAGAATAGATTTTGTAGAATGCGGGAGGCGAAAAGGATGCGCAACGGTTATTATCAGTTATTGAATTATATCAATATGACGGATACGCATGATGTGTTTTATTATGCCGCCTTGAACATTCTCGATCATCTCGAAGAGATACCGAATTCCAGCATTGTACAAGTGGCAGACCTTTGCTATGCGTCGACAGCGACGATCAGCCGCCTTTGTCGACGTCTGAATTACCCTTCGTTTAATGCTTTTAAACAGGATATCGCATTGACCCTGGCAGATTTTGATTCCGGTGAGAAAATGCATTATCCCGGCGAAGTTATGGGAGAGCTGTCCAAGCAATCAGTTACCCAATTGAAAGAGGAGTACTTTCAGGAGATTATCAAGAGTTTGAAATATACATATGCGCACATTCGAGCCCAGGATATTCAGGAGGTCGTTGAACTTATCGATCAGAGTTCGCGAGTGATCTTTCTAGGCTTTAATTTTACTCAGATGGTTTCTAATCAGTTTCAGGGAACTTTAGCACACGACCATAAAAAGGTGCTGGGATATACCAATGAAGCCAGTCAAATTGAGCTTTTGAAAGAAACGCAAGCGGATGATCTGATCATCTTGACAACCATTACCGGAAATTATTTTTACCGAAAGCCTGAAGCAACGGCACTGATTGTGAAAAGTCCAGCGAAAAAAGTGTTTATCACACAGGAGACAAAACATCCAAGTCTTCAGGCAGCGACGAAATATCTTCATATTTCGTCAGATGAGAACGTGTCCTACATCGGAAAGTACTCTGTTCTCATGATCTTTGAGATGCTGGAACTTTTTTACACACGTTTACAGGAGGAAAAGAGAAAAAAATAGGGATGTCATTCGTAAGTATTTAGTGGGGTGTTGAAATGGATTTTATTGAATTATTAAAAGTCATCTTTTTAGGAATCGTAGAAGGACTGACGGAGTGGCTGCCTATCAGTTCCACCGGTCATATGATCCTGGTGGATGAGTTCATTAAATTAAATGTTTCTGATGAATTCATGCAGCTTTTTTTGGTCGTAATACAGCTAGGTGCGATTCTAGCGGTGGTTGTTCTTTATTTTAAAAGGCTCTGGCCTTTTCATATCGACGATGAGATTGTGATGCCTGAGAGAGGAAAACGTCAGTCGACGGTCTCACGCATCAAGGATTATGGTCTTTATCTCTGGTATAAGTTCTGTGATGAAGACAAGTTTCAATTGTGGTTTAAGATCCTGGTGGCTTGTATTCCGGCCATGATCGTGGGATTGCTTTTCGATAGCTTTATTGAGACTTATTTTAATAACTGGTATGTTGTCAGTGCAATGCTGATCATTTACGGTATTCTGTTTATTGTGATTGAAAATCGTCAGAAAAACCTGCGGCCAAGAATCAACAAGATTTCAAAGATCAATTATCGCATTGCCTTTGCCATCGGTCTTTTTCAGGTTCTAGCGGTCATTCCAGGCACCAGCCGTTCAGGTGCGACCATCATTGGGGGCATGCTGATTGGAACCAGCCGTCTGGTGGCTACGGAGTTTACTTTTTATCTGGCTATTCCGGTCATGTTGGGAGCCAGTCTGCTGAAGATTGTGAAATTTGGCTTTAGCTTTACCGCCGTTGAATTACAGATCCTTGGTGTAGGTATGCTGGTGGCGTTCATTGTTTCAATCATTGCGATTCGCTTCCTGTTGAATTACATCAAAAGAAACGACTTCAAGGTTTTCGGCTACTACCGTATTATCTTAGGTGTCATCGTCTTCGCATACTTTGGCATCACGATGCTTTTCGCTTAAATGGGAAATTATCTTTTTGCCTTCTTCTTTATTGCGCTGGGAGTCTATCTTTCGATGGCAAGAAAGATTCCTTTTATCAAGGAGCCTGAAGGTATCAAAAATCTGAATCGCTATTGTCTAGTCAATGGGATCGGTTTATGTGCCATTGGACTGGTCATGATCATTGGTACAGCGTTAGGCTGGTCCAGTTTGCTGATTGGCATGGCTATCGTGATCGGTTGTGTTGGCATACTCGTTGCGGAAGTCTATACCCGTTGTATCTAAGCCCCTTGAGGGGCTTTTTTAATAGATGAAAGCTTCTGGATTGATAAAAAAAGAGGGTCCTGGAATGGAAAAAGAGATGAGACGGCGGGTATTTTATGTTAGAATAGAGATAGGAATGAGGTGAGGGCATGGCTATTGATGTGAAAAAAATGCTGGCTGAAGCACTGCTTCAATGCTGTGAAAAACAATCACTGGAATCAGTCACGATCAAGGATCTGCTTGTGGCAACAGGGATCAGTCGTCAGACCTTCTATAATCATTTTTTGGATAAAAATGATTTGATCCAATATGTCTATGATACCTATATTGTACCGGATTTTGACGGCAAGCAAGCGCAGATGGATTTCTATGAAAGTCTGTTGAAGACATTTCAGAATATTCAAAAATACCATCGCTTTATGAAACAGGCCTGTATGATGGAAGGACAGAACTGTCTGAAGGATCATATCTATACCCATTGTCGCGATTTTGATCTCAAGTGGCATCAAGCGCTTTATGGTGATGTTCCCATGCCTGAAGCGCTGCGTTTTGCGACGATCTACCATGCGACGGCTTCCAGTTCAATGACGCTCTCCTGGATCCTTTCTGATATGCCGGTCTCCTGTGAAGAAATCTGCCAGATGATCGTTGAGATGCGAAACCTGGGAATGGATCACCTTTTTAAGGATAGTGCGAACCAGGAAAATCCTTATAAAAAAGTTGACAAAAAGGGCTGAATGTCTAAATGTGGACATCCGGCCTTTTTTCATCCATTGTTTTTTAGAAAAGAACGGGTAAAATAAAATTGTCAAGAAGAGGAGGATGTTTATGAGAACAATTCGTATCAATGAAAAGGGCCAGGCCGTTGCCCCAAAGACCATGGCGATGGACCAAACGGTATTCCAGGCACAGGATCATACAACCATCTACTGGATGGGCAGTGCCAGTATGTTGATCAACAGTCGTCAAACCAATGTGATGATCGATCCTTTATTAGAAGGCTTTGATATGCCTTTATTGATTGAGATGCCTATTACGCCTGATCAGGTTCCCCATCTGGATGGTGTGCTGATCACGCACATCGATAATGATCATTTCAGTCAGCCGACTTGTCGTGATCTAGCACCGGTCACAGATGCCTATCATGCGCCTCATTATGTTGCCAGTCAGATGAAAGCGTTGCTGGGAATTGATGGCATCGGTCATGATATTGGTGAGTCATTTTGCCTGGGCAATATGGAGATCACATTGACCCCGGCCTTGCATAATTGTCAAAACGGTTCTAAAAAATACCAGTATCGTGAATGGAAACAGGAAGACTATTGCGGTTATTGGATCAAAACACCGGATGGAACGATCTGGCTGCCTGGTGATTCCAAACTTCTCGATGCGCATCTCAACATGCCAGAGCCAGATGTGATCCTCTTTGATTTTGCGGATAATGACTGGCATATTACTTTAGAGGGAGCGATTCGTTTAGCGAATACCTACCCAAATAGTGATCTCGTCTGCATTCACTGGGGCAGTGTCGATGCACCGGAGATGACGCCTTTTAATGGAAATCCAGAAAACTTATACCAGCGTGTCACCCATCCAGAACGTATTCAGGTTTTAGCACCGGGTGAAGCCTTCACTTTAAAAAGGAAGACGAACCATGACTAAGACATCCCATAAGCATTGGATCGTTCTAGCTGTGTTATGTGGTCTTGCAGCGTCATCCATTGGTATTTCGATCAATTCATCGGGTGTCTTTTATACCCCGGTCGCGGAAGCTTTAGGATTATACCGTGGTTCATTTTCCTTGCATATGACTATTTTTTCAATGGTTACAGCCCTGTCTGCTTTCTTTATCCCGAAGATCATGGAAAAGATCAGCTATAAGCGCATCTTAGTGATTTCCTGCCTGATAGCGGTCGCCGGTACGGCATTGATGGCCCTGACGACGCACCTTGTTGGTTTCTATGTGCTGGGGGCATTACGCGGCCTAGCAACGAGCTTCTTTTCCATCGTGCCTTTAACTCTGATCATTAATCAATGGTTTGTCGAAAAGCATGGGCTGGCGACAAGTCTTGTCTTTGGTTTTAGCGGACTTGCCGGGTCCATCTGTTCACCGATCCTTTCCTATGTGATCGAGCAGTATGGCTGGCAGATAGGTTATTTAGTCAAAGCGGTCATCTTGCTGGTGCTTTGTCTGCCGGCCATGCTCTATCCTTTTCATACCGATCCAACCTTGGATGGGCTTAAGCCTTACGGTTACCAAGAGGCGGTTGAAAAAAAGACAGCCTCATCCAGCCAGGGCGCTGTGCTAAGTCTGGCAATGATTCTTTTTTTAGGCTTTAGTTTTCTAGCCAGTTGCTTGACTAGCCTGACGCAGCATTTTCCTGGTTATGGGGAGTCGCTGGGACTTAGCGCGACCTTGAGTACCTTATTGCTTTCAGCCGGCATGGTGGGGAATATCGTTTCCAAACTGGTGATGGGTGTTCTGAGCGATTGGATGGGTGCATTAAAGGCGAACGTTGCTTTTTTAGGAATCATTGCAATCGGGGTACTTTTCATGCTTAGCGGTTCGCATCCGATCTTGCTGCTGGCAGGGGCATTCCTGTTTGGATCAGGTTATGCGATTGGTGCGGTCGGTCTTCCGCTCTTAACCAAAGCTTTCTTTAGCGCTGAGCGTTATGCCCGTATTTTCCCATATGTTTCTTTTATGTCCAATTTAGGGGCAGCGTTATCTCTGTCTTTAGTTGGTTACATCTATGATATTTTTGGTTCTTATTTCTATGCATTCTGGATCGGACTGGGGATGCTGGGTCTTTGTCTGATTCTTGTGCTGCTGACTTATTGGAAAAATCCATATCGAAGTGAGGCGAAATCCATATGAAAACACTTTATCTGATGCGCCATGGGCAGACCCTCTTTAATCGCTGTCATAAGATCCAGGGGTGGTGTGATTCGCCATTGACCAAAGAGGGTATCCATCAGGCGCAAAAGGCGCGCGACTATTTTAAAAGTCATCACATTTATTTTGATCATGCTTACAGTTCAACCAGTGAACGCTGCTGTGATACGCTTGAGATCGTCACAGAAAATCAAATGCCTTATGTGCGCTTAAAAGGTTTGAAAGAAAATTTTTATGGTGAGCTGGAAGGCGAAAGCGAACGTCTCAATCGCCATTTAACACCTAAGGATTGCGAGACTTTCTATTTACAATATGGCGGTGAGTCCAGCAATACCGTGCGGGACCGGATGCTAGCCACCCTGACAGATATCATGGAAAAGGACGATCATGAGAGTGTCCTGGCAGTCAGCCACAGCGGGGCCTGTTATAATTTCATGCGTGCCATCCAGGACCCTAGCGAAGAGCTGAAAAAAGGTTTTACGAATTGTTGTATCTTTGTTTATGATTTTGAAGATCATCATTTTCATCTGCGTGAGGTCATTCGACCTGCTTAAAGAAGGAGGATTTATCTATGGAATATATTCAATTGGGTGCATCTGATCTAAAAGTATCACGAATTTGTCTAGGCTGTATGGGCTTTGGGGATGCTGCGAAAGGCATGCATTCCTGGACTTTACCTTATGACAAGAGTAAAGAGATCATCGCTTATGCTTTAGAAAAAGGCATCAATTTCTTTGATACAGCGATGGCCTATCAGGGCGGGACGAGCGAGGAATATCTTGGTCGGGCCTTAAGAGAATGTCAGGTCAAACGGGAAGATGTCGTGATTGCGACTAAACTGATGGGACGCACACCGGCAGAGATCCAGGCGGGTGTCAGTGCCAGAGAGCATATCGAAACTTGTCTGAATGCCAGTCTGCAGCGCCTGGGCATGGATTATGTAGACCTCTATATCCTGCATGCCTGGGACGAAAATACGCCGATTGAAGAGACCTTAGAGGCTTTCAATGCCCAGATCCAGGCCGGTAAGGTGCGTTATATCGGGGTCTCTAACTGTTATGCCTGGCAGATTGCCCGCGCTAACGAGATCGCCAGAGAACATGGGTGGGCACCTTTCATTTCTGTACAGGGGCATTATAATCTGATCTTCCGTGAAGAAGAGCGTGAAATGAAACCCTACTGTGACCAATTCCAGATCGGGATGACGCCTTACAGTGCTCTTGCCAGCGGTCGTCTGGCCAAACATCCCGGTGAGAGTTCTAAGCGTCTTGTTGAGGACAGTTATGCCAAAGGAAAATATGACAGAACGCACAGTGAAGATGCTAAGATCATTGCGCGGGTAGAAGAACTGGCTGGCAAGCATCAGGTATCCATGACGGAGATTGCCTTAGGCTGGCTTTTACAGAAGGTCGCCAGTCCGATCGTTGGCGCGACCAAGAAGCATCATATTGATACGGCGGTGGCCAGTGTTGAGATTTCCTTGAGTCCGGAGGAGATGGCTTATCTTGAGGAACCTTATGTCCCTCATGTGTTGGTCGGGGTCATGGCCCAAAAGTAAAGTTGTTACTATTCACCGATAAAGAAGGTAAATAACCTTAGATAAAAAAGAGTACAGAAAAGAGAACGCTTAGTTAACAAGGATTTCGGCTAACCTGTTCAAAGCGCTCTCTTTATTCTGTAATGATGTTTGTATGATACTTGTGATGCCCGCATATGCATCGGCGCCATCTTTTGTTACGAATTGTCCCGATACATTCTTTTTCCCTTTAACGGCCCTACACTTTTGCTCTGCTCTATTATTTGTGTATGGTACAATGAATTCTTTCATGAACCTCAAATGATCTTCCTTGTAATCTCGTAAGCGCCTAAAGGTTTTGATATATTCCGGTTCATCTTTCTTTGAGCCTTTTTTATCCGGATATTTCTCCAGTTCCTGATTCAGTATTCGATCATATGCAGTCTCGTATATCGCTATTTCTTCTGCAGGCATGCTTGTTTTTCCTTCTGAAACCAGTTCATGTTTCCGGTGTAACATCGCATGCAGTAAACTGAGCATTTGCTCACATGCTTCGCTCTTTTCAAAATCAATTCCTGAGACGAGATTTGTCAAGGTATGTTTTTGCAAAGGAGTGTGCAATTCGCATTGACAAGCAGCAAAAAGAACGCTATAATAATGTCGTTATCGATAATGATGTTATTATTTAGACGCAGAGGAGTGAAGACATGGCCAATAGGGATCATTCCCTGGATGATGGGATCATTCAGGCTGCTTATTCGGAATTTCTTGCTTACGGCTTTCAGAAAGCCTCTCTGCACAAGATCGCCGAAAAAGCCGGTGTTACTACGGGGGCAATCTACACAAGATACAAGAATAAAGACGCGTTGTTTGCCAGTCTGCTTCAGGATTTTTTTGAGACGATGCAGGTTCTCTTTGCTCCCATCGCGGAAGAATACGAAAAAGCAAAGTGCAGCGCGCAGCCGGATGATATCCTCCGCGCCATAAACGCCGAAGAACAGGTATATTTTCAACTGCTGACCGAGCACTGCAATGACTGCACTTTATTTTTCTGCCGCAGCGATGGCAGCTCCATGGAAACCGTGCTGCATAAACTAATGGATCAAAAAGCGGAACAAACGGTGGAATTCTTTTCGCATATCTATGGGAAAGCGCCAAATGCCGATGCGATCCGTCTTTTGATGGGCTCACAGTTCTGGTACTTCCGCCAGCTGCTGGATCAGCATATGGAGGAAGGCAGAATGCTTACCTGCTTACAGGCAGTCCTTGATTTCACCAACGCTGGCTGGCGGCAGCTATGCGATACCTTGCAATAAATCCGAAAAGTTAATTCGGACGGTCCATCCGTCCGTTTCTTACGGCCGCTGGTTAGAGGCGGCTAACTAATAAGAAAAGAGGTTGCGATGATAGATTTTGAATTTGAATTTCAATATGCAGAAGAAAAGCAGCCCACCTTGCAAAAAGTCGGCGGCAGCATCCCAGCCGGACGCTGTGTGGTGCTCTGCGGCGGCAGCGGCTGCGGAAAGTCCACACTGCTACGGTGCATCAACGGATTAATCCCCCAGTTTTACGAGGGAGATCTAAAAGGCTTTTGCCGCCTGAATGGGCAGGACACCGCCGGAATACGTATCGGCGAGATCGGCGAGTTGGCCGCCTCGGTCTTTCAGGATCCTCGCAGCCAATTTTTCACCGTGAACAGCTCCAATGAAGTGGCCTTCGGTCTTGAAAATCACGGTCTGCCGCAAGATAAAATCCGACGGCGGGTAGATGAGGCCTTCCGGATCTTTCATCTGGAGCGGCTGAAGGATCGCAATGTCTACGAGTTGTCCAGCGGCGAGCGACAGCTCATCTCCATCTTGTCCGCGTGGGCAATGGACACAGATATTTTTCTGCTGGATGAGCCCACGGCTAATCTGGACTTTGCAGCCACGCAGCAGTTAAAAGAGATTCTGCTTGCCCTGAAAAAGCAGGGCAAAACGCTGCTGCTCAGCGAGCACCGACTCTACTATCTTGCCGACATTGCCGACGAATTTTGGGTTATGGCAGACGGCGAGATCAAAGGAAAATATACTGCCGCAGAGGCAAAGGCGTTCTCAGTGGAGCGGAGACAAACACTTTCTCTGCGCACGCTCGACCTTGCGGAGATCACCGTGCCGGAGAAAGAGCCACTGCCGAAAACCGCGCCGATGGCGCTTGCCGTCTCAGATGTCTGCTATACATACGGCAGGAAGGCCGGAGATACCCTCTCTGGTGTCAGCTTTTCCGTCCGTGAGCATGAGATCGTCGGCCTTGTGGGCGCAAACGGCTGCGGCAAAACGACCATCGGCAAGCTGATTGCAGGGCTTTACTGCCCCTCCGGCGGCAGGATAATGCTTTTCGGAAAGTCGCAAAATCCAAAGCAGCTGCAAAAGCAAGTGCTGTTCATCCTTCAGGAGGCGGAGTTCCAGTTCTTCACAGGCTCCGTCCTGCACGAACTGCAATACGGCCATGCGGTGACACCGGAGTTTGAAGCAAAAACGGAAGCGCTGCTGAAAAGTATGGATATGTGGGATTGCCGCAACCGGCATCCCTTTTCCCTCTCCGGCGGGCAGATGCAGCGTCTGACGCTGATGATGGCGTATCTATCCGACAAGCCGATCGTCATACTGGACGAGCCGACAGCAGGACAGGACGCGGAAAGTCTGGAGCGGTGCGCAGCGCTGATCCGGGAGATGCGGAAAGAAAAGACTGTTCTCATCATCACACACGACCCTGAGCTAATTGCAGGTGTGTGTGACCGCTGCATTGGGCTGTCGGATGGGCATGCAGAAATAGAATTTCCCGTTCATTCGGAACGAGATTTGCAAGCGGTACGGCAATATATGGAGCGCTTCCATCTTTCCAATGCTCCTGCGAAAAAACAGCATAAAGAACGATTCCACCCGGCAACGAAGCTGCTTTACTGGCTGGCCCTGCTGGTCGTGATCTCCACATCCAACAACCACTTAGTTTATGCCGTATATACGGCACTGATCCTGCTGACCGCAGCGGACGGCTGGCTCGGAACGGCGCTGGCAGGCGGGATGAGCCTTGGGCTGCTGTGGGCGGCAAACGTTCTGCTGCCGGGCACGGTGTTTTCCTTTATGCTGGTGCTGTTCCCGAGGATCATTGCCGTTGGCATTTCCATGCGGACGCTGATTGGGCGGAATGAAGCCAGCCGTACCCTGGCAGCGCTGCGCAATCTGCGCCTACCGGAGCGGCTGATCATGATCGTGGCGGTGATTTTCCGCTTCTTCCCCGTTCTGTCGGGAGACATGAAGTTGCTGCGGCAATCCATCCGCACCCGGGGCGCGTTTGTGACGCCATGGCAAAAGTTGCGTGCGCTGCCATCCTATATCGAAATACTGACCGTGCCGATG
>FCNA01000028.1 GCA_900018345.1 Clostridiales bacterium CHKCI006 | reverse complement strand
CTTCCATACCAATCAGATCTGGTTTAACAGGTAAACGATTGATTTGATCAATCAGAAAATCAAAACCTGAAGTGTCATTTTTAAAGCAGGTAGGACGGATCACAATTTCTCCAGTGGCGCCATCAACGCCAGCAAAGAAGTGACTGTTTTTACCGATATCAATACCGATAGTTAACATAGAAACACAACCTTTCAAAATAAGATACATGTGATGTGCAACCAACAGCCTTATTCAACAAAACCTGGTGCAAAATACGAATTCAAGACCCATCTAACTAATCACTGTTTGAGAATAAGGAGTGGTGAGTTCCTCCTTGAAGTAGTCAAAGCCACAGTGGGATAAAATACAAATCCACAATCACATATTCTGTAGTTTACAGGATATCGTCACCGTAATCAACCACGGATAGAAGGTTGATAGAAAGGAGAAGGTATACTGTAAGTGACCCCCTTAGATGGGACACTTATAATATACCAGGGGATTTCAGATGAAAGCCTATGCCGTAAGAAATCTACGCCTGTGTACTAAAGACTGCCTATGTCTTTATGTGTGTCCGGTGGGAGCAACCGATACAGAAGACAGCATTATTGATCGGAAGAAATGCATTGGCTGTGAGCAATGTGCCAAAGCCTGTCCGAGCGGTGCGATTACGATGATGCCCCTGGAACTGCCTGTACAGCAGTCCCATCTTCCGGCAGTGATGGACGCCTGTAAGCAGCTCGAGACACATAAATGTTATCAGGAAAATATGGCAAGGTATCTACTGATGAAAAGTTCTTCTTTCAATCAGAAACGTTTAGCCCAGGCTTTGATGCTAAGTAATCGACTGATGGCTGAAGATATCAATCGTGAAAGAGGTTATATGCTCCCGCAAAGCCGGATGACACAACAATATCTCGAAGGACTTTTGGATCTGTATCCTGATGATGAAGTGGTTCAGACACATGTCAAAGCCTTGCTGCAATCGCTTTCCTTTCATGAAACAAAAGAGTCATAAGACTCTTTTGTTATGAAAAAAGAAAATCTAACAAGTTTATTTGTATATATAATAAAAATATGATATACTTCTTTAAAAAGGGAGTGATCATATGACAAACTATGAGATCAGCACGCTGATCGTGAGCTTGGTAAGCCTGGTCAGCTTGAATGTTTGCCTGAAAAAAGGCAAAGTGGTAAGGTATGCGAAAAATGAGTGGATCTATATGTCGCTGCTAAAAGTCTCTTCGCTGGCACCGGCGATGCTGACGGTCCTGCAGATCTACTGCTTTACCTTTGACTATGTGAATTATCTAAGAGATGATATGTACCATATGGTGATGTTCTATTATATTGGATATCTGTTGCTGATGGGATTTTTGGTCTTCATGGAAGATCTGCGTCTGATTCTGGGCAGTAGTCTATTCCTATTTGTGTATCAATGCTATATTGGCTATATTTTGATCAGTCATGAACAGCTCATCAGCCTGATGATGGATAATGTTTATAATATCTTCCGTTACGGTCATTGGGCAGGACTTCTGTTGGCTTTGTTAGGTCCGGTTTTATCTTTTTTGGGTGTGCTGACGGTGTTGTACTACCGTAAAGCTTCCTGACAGTTGACTTTTCAGATTGTGAAATTCTATCGTTATGTGATTGTAAAAGTGATAAAATAAAAATATATCTAAAGGAGGAATGGATCATGGGTAAAGGATTCCCTAAAGATTTTTTGTGGGGTGGCGCAACTGCAGCCAACCAGTTTGAAGGTGGCTGGAACGAAGGCGGCAAGGGCATGAGCACAGACGATGTGGTGACAAACGGAACTAATACAACACCGCGTTTGCTGACATATACGCTGCCTGATGGAACACATAAGCAGACACCGATGTTCTTTGGGCTGGATGTACCTGAAGGAACGGTCTTTGATTGCCAGGAAGGTTATCTCTATCCTAATCATGAAGCAAGTGACTTCTATCATCATTACAAAGAAGACATCGCTTTAATGGCAGAGATGGGCTTTAAATGCTTTCGTCTGTCGATTGCCTGGACACGCATTTTCCCTAATGGCGGCTTAAATGATGAAGAACCTAATGAAGCTGGTCTGGCATTCTATGATGATGTGTTTGATGAACTGATCAAACATGGTATCGAACCAGTGGTTACGATCTCTCATTATGAAACGCCACTGGCTTTAACACATGCCTTTAATGCATGGGCCGATCGCCGTACGGTGGATCTGTTTGTGAAATACTGTGAGACTATCTTTAAACGTTATCGTACAAAAGTCAAATACTGGATGACCTTTAATGAGATCAACTGCATTGATATGAATGGCTGGATGCCTGCAGGGGTAGCAACGACTTCTAAACAGGTGCGCATGCAGGCTGCACATCATCAGTTTGTCGCGAGTGCGAAAGCCGTCGTACTGGGACATAAGATCAATTCAGATTTTAAGATTGGTTGTATGTTGGCTTATTCATTGACATATGCCAATACATGTAATCCAGATGATGTCATCGAAGCCTGGAAGAAGTCTTCAGGAAATTATTTCTTCACTGATGTTCAGTGCCGTGGTTACTATCCAAATTATAAATTGAAAGAGTTTGAACGTGAAGGTATCGTGATAGAAAAAGAACCAAATGATGATGAATGGCTGGCTAAGGGAACGGTTGACTACCTGGCATTTTCATACTACATGAGCAATGTTGCAAGTGCGGATCCTGCGGTTCAGGAAAAAGCAAAAGGTAACCTGTTTACAGGCTTGAAGAACCCATACTTAAAGGCATCCGATTGGGGCTGGCAGATCGACCCGGTTGGTCTGAGAGTTGCTTTGGACTATCTGTATGATCGCTATCAGATCCCATTATTTGTTGTTGAAAATGGCTTAGGCGCAGTCGATAAGGTCGAAGAAGATGGCTCTATCAACGATGATTATCGTATCGACTACTTGCGTGATCATATCCGCGAAATGGAAAAAGCGGTCAATGAAGACGGTGTTGAACTGATGGGTTATACGCCATGGGGCTGTATCGATCTAGTCAGTGCCTCTACCGGTGAGATGAAAAAGCGTTACGGCTTTGTTTATGTTGAAAAATACGATGATGGTACAGGTGACTATTCACGTAAGAAAAAGAAATCATTTGACTGGTATAAGAAAGTCATTGCGACAGACGGCCAGGATCTGGATTAAAAGTCGGGCTATTGGATTTCCAATAGCTCTTTTTTTGCGATGGGTTTTAGGTGTTTTTTATATGTTTTTACAGCATTTTGTGATATCATATAACTTGGGTGATTAATATGTTTGAACAGTTTCTCGCATTGATCCGTAAGTACGAGATCATTGCGATCTATCGTCATGTGAATAGTGATTTTGATGCGCTGGGCTCGCAATATGGTCTAGGCCAGCTGATTTTTGATAATTTTCCAGAAAAGAAGATTGTGTATATGGGAGCCTCTAATCCGGACTTGATGTCTAAGATGGGCATCGATTTTGAGCAGGCGGTCATCGAAAACCCTTCTTGTACCTTAGGAATTGCACTGGACACAGCCAACCTTGCACGTCTGGATGGTGACAATTTTGAAAAATTGGCTGCGACAGTTAAAATCGATCATCATGTGGTGGTGGAATCCTATGCCGGTCTGAATATCGAGTTTCCGGAAGCCTCTTCGACCAGCGAACTGATCGGTGAATTTTATTGTGCTTGTCAAAAGACATTGTTTCTTTCTAAACAGGCTGCTAGCTGGCTTTATTTTGGTATGGTTGGCGATACGAATCGATTTATGTATGAGGCGACTAGCACACGGACCTTTGAGATTGCGAAAGTGTTACTGGCCGCAGGAATCGATAAGAAAGCCATTTATCAGGCGATGTATACGCGTCCAAAACAGGAACTGGATATCCTGACTTTTATCTATACACATTATCAGTATCGGGATGGTTTAGCTTACTATATCCTCTCAGATGAGGATCTGCAGCACTTAGGGATCACACGCGAACGTGGTTCTGATTTTGTCAATACGCTGGCGAATGTGGCTGAGTTTCAGGTATGGATGGCAGTGACTGAGAATCGTGCGATGCATAACTGGCGCGTGAGCCTGCGCAGTTCGGGGGTACCGGTGCAGCCCATTGCCGTCAAGTATCATGGCGGGGGTCACTGTCAAGCCAGTGGCGCAACCGTATCTGATCTGAATGAATTAGAAGCCTTGATCCAAGATCTGATCGAGGCCATCAAGGAGGAAAATAAACATGCGTCATGTTGATTTTGATCAATTTTTTACACGTCGTACGACGTCCGCCTGGCCAAAGAGACCGAGCCTGGGAAAAAAAGGGGTCATTTTGGCCTTGGTAATCACGCTAGTTGCTTATTTGGTCACACAATATGTATTGATGATCCCGATGACCTGGAAAAATCCAACTTTTTTAACCCAACTGGCAGTCTTTATGGTTCTGTTTGTCATTCTAAGTGCCGGCTTGACAGCCACTTTGCCTAAGTATCAGAAGATCCTCTTAGGTGTTGCCGCCTTGCTGGTGGTTTATGTCGTTGTAGGATCTTTGTTCAGCACCGCGCTGTTCCATGCTTCCAGCTATCAGCAGCAGCTAGTGATTGACGAAAATGCGGATTTCTATGCGGATAATGCGTCCATTACCTTCGATCAGATCCCGGTCGTTGATCGTGAAAGCGCCATGCGTTTAGGCGATCGGCAGATGGGTGAGATCATGGATTATGTCAGCCAGTTTGACGTTGCAGACGACTATAATCAGATCAACTATCAGGGACGCCCAACCAGGGTGACGCCTTTAGAATACAGCGGCCTGATCAAATGGTTCAATAATTTTCAGGATGGATTGCCAGCCTATATTAAGGTGGATATGGTCAGCCAGGAAGCAGAAGTTGTTCGCTTAGAGGAAGGCATGAAATATTCTGAATCGGATAAATTTTTCCGTAACATCCATCGTTATTTATTTATTCATTATCCAACCTTGATGTTTGATACATTGAGCTTTGAGATCGATGAACAAGGCATTCCACATTTTGTGGCACCTGTCTATGAATATAAAATTGGTTTGTTTGGCGGAAAGGATATCGTCGGAGCAGTGTTAGTCAATGCCATCAACGGAGACCATCAGTACTATGATATCAGTGAAGTGCCTAGTTGGCTGGATCGGGTCTATCCATCAGAGATGGTCATGACACAGCTGGAAAACTGGGGCAAATACACGAACGGGTTCTGGAATACTTATTTTGGTCAGAAAGGCATGTTGAGGCCGACGGATGGCTATAACTACATTACCATCGATGACGATATATATTTTTATACAGGTCTGACCTCGGTCATGGCCGATCAGTCCAATGTTGGATTTGCTTTAATTAATCTGCGGACCAAGGAGGCTAAATTCTATAACATTCCTGGGGCGGAAGAAAACTCGGCGATGGAATCAGCGCAGGGACAGGTACAGCATTTAGGCTATACCGCGACCTTCCCAATCCTGATCAATTCGGGTGGTGTACCGACCTACTTCATGGCTTTGAAAGACAGTGCCGCACTGGTTAAAATGTATGCTTTTGTGAGTGTTGAGAACTACAATATTGTAGGAACCGGTGAAAGTGTTGCCGAGGCTCAAGAAGCCTATTACAGTGCTTTGGCAGCGAATGGACAGAGCATTTCGGATGGAGAACTTCAGCTTGAAGAAGTGCGCGGAGCTATCACCGATATTGCCTCAGTCGTGATTGATGGCAATAGCCAGTATTATTTCCGGTTAGAAGGCAGTCCGCTGATACTGATGGCTTCGATCGATCAGAGTAACGAATTACCATTATTACGTGCGGGTGATGTCGTGAGCGTAACATATACGGCAACGGACGGCAATGCCGTTGCGATCCATTCAATCGAATTAGTGAGTGAGGAGGGGACCCAATGAAATCGAAAATACTAGTTGTAGATGATGAACCGGATATTCGCGAGCTGATTCGCTTCTATCTGGAAAAAGAAGGCTTTACGATGCTGGAAGCGGCCAATGGGAAACAGGCTTTAGATATTTTTGAAAATGATTATATTGATCTGGCCGTTGTCGATGTGATGATGCCGGTGATGGATGGCTGGGAATTTGTTTCTGAGATGAAACAGATTCGAGATGTGCCCGTCATCATGCTGACAGCTAAAGGGGAGTCCAAGGATAAATTAAAAGGCTTTGATCTGGGCGTGGATGACTATGTCACCAAGCCATTTGATCCAGATGAACTGATGGCACGAATACGAACGATCCTGAAGCGTTACAGCATCAATTCGCAAAATATTATCACGATCGGTGATGTGACTTTTGATGGGGATAAATGCGAAATTGTTTATAAAGAAAAGGTCATTCATCTCCCGTTGAAACAATTTGAGCTGGTGTTTGAGCTGGCTAAAAAACCGAATCATATCTTTAGCCGTGAACAGCTGATCGAAAGGATCTGGGGCATGGGTTATGATGGTTTTGACCGTACGGTGGATGTGCATATCAAACGTATTCGTGAGAATTTAGGCTTCATTCCTGACTTTGAGATCGTCACTGTTCGTGGACTTGGCTATAAGTTGAAGGTCAATACGCAATGAAGTCACTTTATGGAAAGCTGATTGCGGGTTTCTTTATCAGTATTGCAATCAGTTTTTCCTTCGCCGGCTATCTTGGACTGCAGTCACATTCACAGAGCTTTCGAGCCTTGACGGAAGACGACCTGCTGGCAATGGCGGAGACGGTAGAAAGTCTTCTGATCAGTCATCACGAGGATTTTTTGGATGAACTAGCAAATGTCTCGGGCATGACGATCATCCTAGTGGATGATCAAGGCCGTGTCACACTGAATGGTACTCAGCCGCTTGCATCGTTGCCTGAGGAAATTCAAAATGCCCGCATCGATGATGAAGGCTTTTTTGATAGCAATACCCACCAGCATTTCTTTAGAGAAAAGATTCAGGTCGATGGTCACACTTATACGCTATTCATTAGCCGTGACACGATGCAGGAGCAGACAGTTTTTGAACGCTCGATCATGGTTGCATTGGCAAGCATCTTTATCAGTGGGAGCATTATCTTTTTGATTATCGCCGATGTGATCGTCAAGCCGATCAAACGCCTGACCAAAGCGACAGATGAACTTTCGAAAGGCAACTATGAAGCCCGAGTGCATTACTATGGCAAAGATGAGATTGCCAGTCTGTCAAACAGCTTTAATTCGATGGCTGATCGACTGGTCAGAGATGAGGAAACACGACAACAGTTTATTTCTGATATCTCACATGAGTTTCAGACTCCGCTGACAAGCATTCAGGGCTTTGCGAAAATCCTGAAACAGGAAAACCTCAGCGAGGAACAGCGTACCAAGTATACGGATATCATTCTTTTTCAAAGTCAGCGTCTGTCAGCTTTGTCAAAAAATATGCTGCAGCTGACGGTGTTGGATAGCGAGGATCCAAAACTAGAAATCAAAAAATACCCATTGTTAGAGCAGTTGAACCGCGTCATCTCTATGCAGAATAATGAAGCGGCAAGTAAGGATATCGAAATTGTCACAGATTTTCCAAAGAAGGATATTTTGATCAATGCGGATGAAAATCGCATGGAGCAGGTGTGGATCAATTTGATCAATAATGCCATTAAATATACCAGTGAAGGCGGCGTCGTGACGATCAAGGTCAAGAAGAATTTAAAGGAAGTCAGCGTAGCTATTGAAGATACAGGTATTGGCATGTCCAAAGAAGCACTTCAGCACATTTTTGACCGTTTCTATCGCGAGGACAAGTCCCGTTCCATTGCCGGAAATGGACTAGGCTTATCCATCGTGAAACGCATTGTTGAATTGCATCAGGCCAGGATCTCTGTCGTTTCACAAGTGGATGTCGGTTCGGTCTTTACGGTGACCATGCCTTTGGAATTTTTGAAACAAAACGCGAAGAAGAATACGATAAATGATAAAAACCAGGCAGCATAGCGCTGCCATTTTTGCTTAGGCATGGATTTTTCTTTATTTTCCTGCCTTTTTCCTGTATAATGAGTCTCTAGGACAAGAGGTGATAAAATGTACCTGAAAAAGATAGAAATGCATGGCTTTAAGTCTTTTGCGGATCGTTCTGTCATTGAGTTTAAGCCGGGAATCACCGGGATCGTCGGACCGAACGGCTGCGGCAAGAGTAACATCAACGATGCGATTCGCTGGGTGCTGGGAGAGCAATCAGCGAAATCTTTGCGGGGCAGTAATATGGCCGATGTTATTTTTGCTGGCAGTGAGGATCGCAAGGCTGAAAGTATGGCTGAAGTCACACTTGTTTTTGATAACAGTGATCATTACATCAATAGTGAGTACAATGAGATCGAGATCACCCGGCGTTTATATCGTGAGGATAATGAAGCAGAGTATTTGCTGAATCATCAGACCTGTCGCCTGAAAGATATCATCGATTTGATGATGGATACAGGATTAGGGAGAGATTCCCTTTCAATTATCTCTCAGGGTAACATTTCTTCTTTTGCTGATTCGCGTCCGGAAGATCGACGCGGTATGTTTGAAGAAGCTGCCGGCGTGGCAAAATACAAAAAAAGAAAATTGGAATCTATTCGTAAATTAGAACGAACCTCGGAAAATCTGAGCCGGGTGGAGGATATTACTGATGAATTAGAAAGGCAGCTAGGCCCCTTACGTCGCCAAAAAGAAAAGGCTGAACAGTATCTTGCTTATAGAGAAAGTCTGAAAGATGTCGAGGTCAGCCTGATCGTTCAAGAGGTTGGCGATCTTTCGCATAAGATCAATGCGCTGAAGGAAGCCATCAGCACTCAGGAAACAGAACTTGTCTCCCTTGAGGCAGATGAAACCTTGCTGCAGGGCCAAAGCGATCATCTGGGTGAACGGATGAGTACGCTGGATCATGAGGTCAATGATCTGCAGGAAGCTTTACTGCAGGTCATGGATGAGGTCAACAGTTTAGAATCCCAGCGTACGGCATTGGAAGCCAAACGCCAGTATGCCCTGAACGCAGACAGTCATAGTGATCTGGAAACAAAGATCGACCATGCCCGACATATCTTAGCAGATCTTGTCAGCGAGTATAATGATCGTGTTGCTCGTTATGAGGCGCTCAGCGAGGAAGTTCAGTCACTCAAAGCACAGCGTCAGGATGTTGCGGCAATGCTTGAAAAGCAACGCCAGCACTACAGTCAACTGCAAACTGAACTTCAGCGCTTGCGCATGGAGCGTGCCAGCTTGACTGATCAGATTGAAAATCATGCCCATTATCCGGCAGGTGTTCGAGCCATTCTGAAATCATCAAAATCTCTTTTTGGCTTTCAGGGTGTATTGGGGGAAATGATCCGGATCGATGAAGGGTATGAGAATGCCATTGCGACTAGCTTAGGTGCCTCTGCCAATTATATCGTGATGAAAGATGAAAAGAGTGCGCGTGCGGCCATTGGCTTCTTAAAGCAGAATCGCGCCGGGCGAGCCACTTTCCTGCCTATGGATACGATGAAGGCACGCTATGTACCTGAGGATCTGATCATGGCCTGCAAGACCCAAGAAGGCTTTTTGGGACTGGCGAAGGACTTTGTACATATCGCTAAGATGTATGAGCCAGTTTTGGAATCCCAGTTGGGAAATGTCCTGATCGCTAAAGATCTGGAAAGTGCCAATCGACTTTCTCATCTGGTGTATGCCCGTTACCGTGTGGTCAGTCTGGCTGGAGATATTGTGAATGTCGGCGGTTCGATGACAGGCGGTGCTTATCAGAAACAAATGGTACAGCCCGGCGCATTGCAAAAGCAATTAGAAAATAAGCAGATCGAAATTGCCAGCTGTGAAAAACAGATCCTGGATCTGCGTCAGCAGATCAACGAACTGGAGGAAAAAGAGCGCGAAGCGAATAATGCGCTGATGCAAAAACAGATCACCCAGGGACAGCTGGAAAATATCGTTTCTAATAAATATCTGAAGGTCCAAGAGGCTAAAAACACTTATGAATCGTTGACCAATGAGAAGGTCGAACTGGATGATGTGCGCGCACGATCCGGGGACAATCGCCTGATTTCACAGCTGAATGAAAGCATGGCGAAGCGTGATCGGCTGACAGAAAATATTAAGGAAAAAAGAACGTTACGGATGCAGCTGATGGAAACGAAGCAGGAAATCGATGCGCGCAGTCGTGAGATCCGCCAGAAGACCAATCAGCAGAATGCTGAACTGACACGTGCAAAAGTAGAGAAAACACGTCTGGATACCCAAATTACGGGTCTATTGGATCGCCTGAACGAAGAATATAAGATGACTTATGAGTATGCCAGTGAACATTATACCCAGGAGCTGGATCTTGGGCAGGCACGCGAGGAAGTCTTACGTTTGCGCGGGCTGATTAGCGGACTGGGCAACGTGAACACGGAAGCCATTGAACAGTACCAGGAAGTCAGCGAACGTTATGAGACCCTCAATCATCAGCGCTTAGATCTCAAGAAGGCCCAGGATACCATCCTGAAGGCAATTGAAGAGATGGATGCTGTGATGACCAAGCAGTTCGATGAGACCTTCCAGAAGATCAATGAAGAGTTTCATCTGGTCTTTCGACGCCTTTTTGGCGGTGGAACAGCCAAATTAAAATATACTGATCCGAATAATTTACTGGAAACAGGGATCGATATTGATGTTCAGCCACCGGGCAAGGCGGTTCAGAACATCTCGTTATTCTCAGGAGGCGAGAAGGCGCTGATTGCCTTGTCCGGATTGTTTGCCATATTGCGTGCAAGACCTGTTCCGATGTGTCTTTTAGATGAAGTGGAAGCAGCGCTGGATCAGGCTAATGTAGAGCGTTTTGCACGCTTCCTCAAAGATTTCTCTAGTAAGACCCAATTTATCGTCGTGACCCATCGTCCGGGAACGATGGAGCAGTGTGATGCCCTTTATGGTGCAACGATGCAGGAAAAAGGGGTCACCCGTTTAGTCAGTGTCCAGTTAGAAGATGCCAAGAATCTGGCAAGTGAGAGTTAGGAGTGAGAAGGATGGGATTATTTAGTAAGATCAAAGAAAAATTTGTCGGTCGTTCGGTCGCACAAAATGATAAATACGTGGCTGGACTGGATAAATCCAGTACCGGATTATCGGAAAGAATCAATCAGCTGGCGGCGCGTTATCGTACCATCGACGAAGATTATTTCGAAGAACTGGAAAATATTCTGATCATGAGTGACGTCGGTGTCAACATGGTCATGAAGATCGTAGATGAGATCAAAAAAGAGGTACGTTTGGAAAATATTACGGATCCGCAGAAGATCAATGAGATCATCATCGATAAGATGTTTGTTATCTATGCTAACGATTCCTATATGACCACGGATATCCAGTATGCTAAGGAAGGCCTGACGGTGATCTTGATGGTTGGGGTCAATGGGGCAGGCAAAACGACAACGATTGCGAAACTCGCTTACCGGATGCTTCAGGAAGGCAAGAAAGTGGTCCTGGCAGCAGGCGATACCTTTCGTGCCGGTGCGGTCGATCAGTTAGCTGTCTGGGCAGACCGTTTAGAGGTGCCGGTGGTAAAAGGCAAGGAGGGCGGCGATCCTTCGGCAGTTGTCTTTGATGCTATTAAAAAAGCCAAAGAAATGAATGCGGATGTACTGATCTGCGATACAGCCGGTCGTCTGCAAAACAAGGTCAATTTGATGCATGAACTAGAAAAGACCAATCGCATCATTCAACGTGAGATTCCGGATGGCCCCCATGAAACGCTGCTGGTCATTGATGCAACTACCGGGCAAAACGGTGTCAGCCAGGCATCTGAGTTTTCTAAGATTACGAACGTGACAGGAATCGTCCTGACCAAGATGGATGGAACGGCCAAGGGCGGAATCGTCTTATCTATCAAGGATCAGTTAAATATACCAGTGAAATTTATCGGTCTGGGTGAGAAACTGGATGATCTTCAGGAATTTGATCTTGAACAGTATATCTACGGTTTATGCCGCCGTCTGATGGAGTCTTAAGATGACAAGTGAAGACCGTTTAGAGAAGACCACTCATGTTCTTTCTCTGCTCGACCTCTATGGTGATCTACTGACGGCAAAACAGCAGGATTACTTAAATTTTTATTATCAGGATGATCTTTCTTTGTCCGAGATTGCCGAGGAATTGGGTGTAAGCCGGAATGCTGTCTTTGATCAGATTCGGCGTGCGACCAGGATCTTAGAAGACTATGAGGAAAAGTTGCATCTGTTGAAGAAGCATCAGGAGCGTTTAGCGCTCATTGACCAGATTGAAACAGAAGAACAGATCGAACATGATAAGCTGGAGGATTATCTTCAGCGTTTAAAAGAAATATAAGGAGGAAATCATCGTGCCATTTGAATCTTTATCTGAGCGCTTAAGTGCATCACTGAAAAAAGTACGCGGTCAGAGAACCTTAACTGAAGAAAATATGTCCGATATGCTGCGCGAGATCCGCTTAGCTTTACTGGAAGCAGACGTGAACTTCCAGGTGGTTAAGGAGTTTATCGACAATGTTCGCAGCAAGGCCTTGGGTGAGGATGTGCTGTCCTCATTGACACCGGGCCAGATGGTCGTGAAGATCGTTCACGAAGAACTGGTTGAACTGCTTGGTTCCACCGTCAGCGAATTGGATCTATCCAGAAAACCAACGGTCATCATGATGGTTGGTCTGCAAGGTTCTGGTAAGACAACGACCAGTGGTAAATTAGCCAATCTCTTAGTCAAGAAAAATCAGAAGAAACCATTATTAGTAGCCTGTGACGTTTATCGTCCGGCGGCGATCGAACAGCTCCAGACATTAGGAAACAGCATTCAGGTTCCTGTCTTTAGTCGTGGTACAGAAGCAAAGCCAGAAGACATTGCCCGTGAAGCGATGGATTATGCCAGAGCTAACGACCATGATGTGGTGATCATCGATACAGCCGGTCGTCTGCATGTGGATGAAGCGCTGATGGATGAATTAGGACGCATGGAAGCCATCGTTCATCCTAGTGAGATCCTGTTAGTGGTTGATGCCCTGACCGGTCAGGATATTATCAATGTTGCCTCCAGTTTCAATGAAAAACTGCATCTGACCGGTGCTGTACTGACGAAGATGGACGGTGATTCTCGTGGCGGCGGGGCTCTGTCGATCCGTCATATGACGCATGTCCCAATTAAATTTGTGGCAACAGGTGAAAAGCTTGAGGCCATCGATGTGTTCCATCCAGACCGTATGGCCGATCGTATCTTAGGTATGGGGGATGTCATGTCCCTGATTGAAAAGGCACAGGATGTGATCGATGAACGCTCAGTCAAGAAATCGATGAGCCATTTGCAGCAGGGAACCTTTGGCCTGGACGATATGTTAGAGAGCATGCGCCAGGTTCAGCGTTTAGGTCCTCTTTCCGGTATTCTTAAAATGATGCCGGGCATGCCAAATAACATACCTAATTTCAAGGATGAGGATGCTCAGAAGCGTTTAAAAGAAATCGAGGCGATCATCTTAAGTATGACACCGGAAGAAAGACGCGATCCTTCGATCATCAAAGCAAGCCGTAAACAGCGTATTGCGAAAGGATGCGGAAAAGAAGTCGCTGCCATCAATCGTCTGTTGAAACAATATGAACAGTCCAAGGTGTTCATGAATCAGATGAATGCCATGACCGGTGGTAAAAAGCGCCCTTCTGCCGCACCTAATCCGAATCGTAAAAAAGAACGTCATAAGAAAAAGAAGAAAAGATAAAGCTAGTTTGATGTGTGGATGTTTGCTTGATATGTGAGCTGACTTCCATCATGAGACTTATCTATTAAGAAGTCTGACAGTGACTCTATCAGCATGGAAAAAAACCATTAGCCGACGGCTAATGGTTTTGTGTCTTCAATGGCTTCTTTTTCATAGCGCTGCTGAAAATAGCAAATCACGTCTTTACGGGTAATGATCCCGATGAATTTATTGCGATCATCTGTGATGGGAACAAAGTTTTGGACCTTGACTCTTTCAAGTAAAGTTTCCATAGTGATGTCAATATGGGCAGCGCGATTAAAATCAGGGCGGATCAGATCTCTGATGGTAAGATCGGGCAGTTCGTCTTTGCGGTCGATCAGGGCCCAAAGAAAATCGCCTTCGCTGATACAGCCAACATAATCCCCGGCTGCCGTAATGACAGGAATGGCGGTGTAATGGTGGATCCGCATGCGTGCCAGCCCCTGTCGAATATCATTATGGTCGTATAAATAGGCGACATCACTCTTACTGGTCAATAGAAATAATGCATTCATTTCAATCTCCTCCATCGCTATTATAACAAATTTTCAGGTGAATTGCCACGCAGATTACTAATGAAAATCTGTTAAGTAAAAGTACTTGACAGCCGCCGAATCTATGGTATAATAGGGCAGTAACTTAATGAAGGAGGATATTTTAATGGCAGTAAAATTAAGATTAAGACGCATGGGCGCTAAGAAGAACCCATTTTATAGAATTGTTGCAGCAGATTCAAGATCACCTCGTGATGGTCGTTTTATTGAAATCGTTGGAACTTATGATCCAAAAACCAACCCTGCAACAGTGACTTTAAAAGAAGAAGAAATCATGAAATGGTTAAATGATGGAGCACAGCCAACTGATACCGTTAGAAGTATTTTGTCTAAAGCCGGTATCATGAAAAAATACGCAGAAAACAAATAAGGATAACACATGGATTACGTTCAAATCCTGAAGGATATGCTTTCTAGTCTTGTCGAAGATAAAGCGAGCTTAAAAATTGTCCAGCGTCCTTCACTTGAAGAGGATGAAGTTCTCTTATACGTATATGCCGCCAAAGAGGATATTTCACGCTTGATCGGTAAGAAGGGCAATATGGCCAGCGCGATTCGTCAGATTATGTCTGTGCCAAGTCGTTTAGACAATAAAAAAATTTCGATTAAATTTGAATCTTACGATGAATAGATGTGCCTGCACATCTATTTTTTTAAGGAGGGGTCCTATGGAGAAGGTCAGACTGGGGCGTGTGGTCGGCACGCATGGAATCAAGGGAGAAATCAAAATTTATTTGACAACACAGTTTCCTGAGGAACGTTTTGCACCAGGCAAGATGATTTATTTGGTCCATCAGAATCAAGAAACTGGTTATGAGGTAGAATCTTTTCGGATGCACAAAGGCATGGCACTCGTGAAACTAGCCGCTTTCAACAATATCAATGAGGTGGAAGGGTTCCGTGATGATGAAGTTTACGGCGATCGTGAAGAACCGTTAGATGAGGAAGGCTTCTATTATGATGAACTGATAGGCTGTACGATCATCGATGAAGACAATCGTCAATTAGGTGAAGTCGTTCGGGTATTGGAGATGCCGACCCAGGATCTTCTGGAAATCTCTTATCAGGGCAAGATCTACCGTATTCCTTATGTCGATGCGTTTATTCTGGATGAAGATATTGAGAACAAGCGGATCTATGTTCATTTGATCAAGGGGTTATATGATGAAGATTGATATTCTTTCCCTGTTTCCGGACATGTTTACAGGTTTTCTGGAAACATCCATCATCAAGCGTGCTCGGGACAAAGGCATTGTGTCTATTCAAATCCATAACTTTCGTGACTATACGCACGATAAGCATCACAAGGTCGACGATACCCCTTATGGTGGCGGGCAGGGCATGGTACTGGCCTGTCAGCCAATCGTGGATTGTCTGGAAGCCATCCGCCAAGAGGAGAGTGTCGTTGTGCTGATGAGTCCGCAGGGAAAGACCTTTCAGCAGCACATGGCTGAATCCATGGCCAGCAGCATTTCACATCTGATTATCATCTGTGGCCATTACGAAGGCTTTGACGAACGTATCCGCGCTTTTTGTGATTTGGAATTATCGATCGGCGACTATGTGCTGACAGGCGGGGAACTGGGCAGTATGGTGATCAGCGATGCGATCATTCGTCTTTTAGAGGGATCGATCACGAAAGCAAGCCATGAGGAAGATTCCTTCAGTCAGGGATTGCTCGAATACCCGCAATATACGCGTCCGCTTGATTTTCGTGGCATGCAGGTTCCTGATATTTTGCTCAGCGGACATCATGAAAACATCCGGCTCTGGCGCTTAAAACAGTCGTTGGCACGCACGCGCCAACGTCGTCCGGACCTTTTAGAACAGCGCCAGCTTTCTTTGGAAGAAAAGCGCTTGATGGCTGAAATTATCGCTGAAGATGAATAAAAAAGACTTGCGCTCGACAAGAAAAAATGCTATAATCTAACAGTCGATTTTGACTCAGATGCTCCGCTGACAGATATTTTGTGAATGAGCATCGTCGAAAATACCAGATAAAAAGGAGAAAGAAGCATGAATTTACAATTAGTTAATGAAATCACAAAAAAACAATTACGTAATGACATCCCTGACTTCAGACCTGGTGATACTTTAAAGGTCTTCGTTAAGATTCGTGAAGGTGACAAATTCCGTATTCAGTTATTTGAAGGGGTTTGTATCGCACGTAAAGGCAGTGGTATTTCTGAAACTTTCACTGTTCGTAAAATGTCATATCAGGTTGGTGTAGAAAGAATTTTCCCAGTTCATTCACCAATCATTGACCATATCGAAGTCAGCAAGCATGGTAAAGTTCGTCGTGCTAAATTACATTACTTACGTGGCTTAACAGGTAAGGCTGCTCGTATTAAAGAAATTAGAAAATAATACGTCTGAACCGTCGAGGGTCTCCTTGACGGTTTTCTTTTTGACGTATTTATGCTATGATAAGATTGCATTTTAAAAAAGGAGGCAGAGGCAATGGACAAGAAAACAAAATCTGTCCTGATTTATATTGGTGAGCTTGTCGTGATGGCACTGGTGACTTTTGCCGTCTTCACTTACATCGTCAAGCCGGTTCATATTGAAGGTCAGTCCATGAATCCGACGGTTCACGATAATGATCTGGCATTAGTAAACGTCATTGGACTGAAGACGGAAGGGGTCGAACGCTTTGATGTTGTCATCATTGATTCGGACCGTTTATCAGAGCACCTGATCAAAAGAGTCATCGGTCTGCCTAATGAGACCATTACCTATCAGGATGATGTGCTCTATGTGGACGGGGTCGCCATTGCGGAAGATTTTCTCGATCCGGAATTTGTTGAGACCAGTAAACAAGAGACAGGATCTGCTTTATTTACCAATAATTTTACCTATACTTTGGGTGAAGGCGAGTATTTTGTGATGGGAGATAATCGCCTGCGTTCTGAAGACTCGCGTGCTTTGGGACCCTTCACGATTGATGAATTTATGGGCAAGAACGGAATGGCCATCTATCCGTTCGACCATTTTGGCTGGATTGAATAATGGCTAAGGATATTCACTGGTATCCCGGCCATATGGCTAAGGCGCGCCGGGAAATCGAAGGGCGTGTGAAGCTGGTCGATTTGATCATTGAGCTTCGCGATGCCAGAGCGCCTGCCTCATCCTCCAATCCCATCATTCAGGAGATTGAAAAACAGAAACCGCATTTAGTGATCTTAACGAAAAAGGATCTGGCAGACCCGCAGGTTACAGAAGCCTGGATCAAGCATTTTGAAAAACAGGGAACGGCTGCGATGTCACTGGATCTGACCCGATTCAATGCTTATCAACAAATCGTGCAGCGGTCTAAAAGTTTACTTAAAGACAAGATGGAACGTGAGAAACAGCGTGGTTTGAAGCCGCGTCCGGTTCGTGCGCTGGTTGTCGGTATTCCCAATGTAGGGAAGTCGACACTGATCAACCGGCTGGCAAAACGTCGGGCCACGCTGACCGGGGATCGTCCGGGTGTGACCAAAGCGCAGCAGATCATCAAAATTTCTAATGATTTTGAATTGTTTGATACACCGGGCATTCTTTGGCCTCGTTTTGACGATCCGCAGGTGGCGATGCATATCGCATTAGTCGGTTCTATTAAGAACACGATCCTGCCTTTAGATGAGATTTTCATCTATGCTCTGAAATATCTTTGTGAGTGGTATCCGGAAGCATTGGTTGCCCGCTATGGGTTCAAACCGGATATCGCATCGGAGAACTGGGTGGAACAATTCTGCCAGGAAATTTCGCGGCGTAAGAATTTTCGCCTGGTCCGTCAGGAAATTGACTATGATCGCATTTATGATCTCTTCTTTAATGATTTGATCAAAGGAAATCTCGGTGCGATCAGCTGGGAGCGTCCTGACGATGCATAATACGGTTTTTGAAGATTTATTGAGAGCGCTGGGGGATCATTGGATTGCCGGAACAGATGAAGCAGGACGTGGTCCCATGGCCGGTCCGCTGGTAGTGGCAGCAGTGATGCTGCCGCCGGGCTACACCCATCCCGATATTGACGATTCAAAAAAACTGAGTGCCAAAAAACGCGAGGCGCTCTTTGATGTGATCACGCAGGATGCAATCAGTTTTTGTATTCAGGTCATTGAGCCCGAAGTGATCGATCGGATCAATATTTATGAAGCCAGTCGAAGAGGCATGACGGATTGCCTGCGGGCGCTTGATCCTGTGCCGCAAGCGGTGCTTACCGATGCGATGCGGCTATACGAAAGTGACTGGCGGGAAATATCATTGATCAAAGGCGATCATAAAAGTATCACGATTGCAGCCGCAAGCATTTTAGCGAAGGTCTACCGTGATCGTCTGATGGATCAGTACGATGCCATTTATCCTATGTATGGTTTTGCGAAGCATAAGGGTTATGTGACGAAGGCTCATAAAGAGGCCCTGTCAAAATACGGACCCTGTCCGATCCACCGGCGCAGCTATCGTCCGGTACAGGAAGCGTTGCATGCTCAACTGTCGTTATTTGAGGAAACTTAGGTTTCCCTTTTTTATTTTCAAGTGTTTTGAACTTGAAGGCAGGATAATAGAATGAGGTGAGCATTAATGGAAGAGTTGCTGGTATATCTGGCCGTGCATTATAAAGGCCATTACCGTCAGATTTTTGAAGCACTACAGCGAAAGGAAAGACCTGATCCCATGACCATGCGTTCTACGCTTGATCGCTTGCATATGCAGTGGACGACGCTGGTCAGTGACGATTATCCGGCATGTTTGAAACAGATTCCCCATCCACCCTTCGTCCTGTTTTATTATGGAAATTGGGAATTAGTGAAGGAGCCGATGCTGGCAATGGTGGGCATGCGTAAACCAACGGATTATGGGCGCCGCATGGCGTATGCATTTGCACATGACCTGAGTGACCGCTTTGTCATTGTCAGCGGGATGGCCAAAGGCATTGATACCTGTGCCCATCAGGGGGCAGGGCTTGATCGTACGATTGCGGTTTTGGGGTGTGGGATCGATTATTGTTATCCAGCCTGTAACAGAGCGCTTTATGAGAGGCTCAAAGTGGATGGTCTTGTCATGAGTGAGTATCCGTTGGATCTGGCACCTCGCAAACATTATTTTCCCTGGCGCAATCGTCTGGTTGCCGGGTTGGGGCAGGCGTTGGTGGTTGTGCAGGCCAAGGCCAAAAGCGGGACGATGACGACCGTGGGCCATGCACTTGATCAAGGCAAATCGGTCTATGCCCTGCCTTGTCGTATCGGTGATCCGGAGGGAACGCTGCAGTTGATCAGAGATGGTGCCATTCTCCTGGATGATCCAAAAAGGCTTGAAGAAGAGCTGACATTTGAAATCCAAAAAATAAAATGATTGACAAGCGAAGAAAAAACATCAATAATAGTAGCGTGATATAGGAGGCGATGTCATGACAAAAAAGTTAGTGATTGTAGAGTCACCATCCAAATCAAAAACGATTGGTAAATACTTGGGAAAAGATTATATTGTCACTTCATCAAAAGGTCATGTGCGTGATTTAGCCACAAGCGGAAAAGACGGCCTTGGGGTGGATATTGAGAATCATTTTCAACCTAAGTATGTGATTAATAAAGATAAGAAAGACGTAGTCAAAGAGTTAAAGGCAGAGGTCAAGAAAGTCGATGATGTTCTGCTGGCGACCGACCCCGATCGTGAAGGTGAGGCGATTTCCTGGCATCTGGCCGAGATCCTTGGGTTGGATCAGACACAGAAGAATCGTGTGGTTTTCCATGAGGTCACCAAGGATGCGGTACTGGAGGCCATCGCTCATCCGCGAACGATCGATCAGAATCTAGTTCGTTCGCAAGAGACGCGTCGTGTTTTAGACCGGATCATCGGGTTTAAATTATCCAAGCTTTTACGCAGCAAGATCAAATCAAAGTCAGCCGGACGCGTGCAGTCGGTGGCTTTGAAGCTGATTGTTGATCGTGAACGAGAAATTGAAAAGTTCAAACCTGAGGAATATTGGGAGATCAAAGCGAAGTTTGAAAAGGACGGCATTCCTTTTGAAGCCGAATTAACCAAAATTCAGGGTAAAAAGGCGAAAATCAAGAATGAAGCGGAAGCAAAAGCGATCCATGAGGCGCTTGACCGCCAGTTCTGTGTAGCCAGTCTGAAAAAAACGCAGCGCAGACGTGAATCGAAACCGCCGTTTATAACCTCAACACTGCAGCAGGAAGCGAGCACCAAGCTTGGCTTCTCCGCTAAAAAGACGATGACGCTCGCTCAGAAGCTGTACGAAGGGGTCGATCTCGAAAATGAAACGGTCGGTCTGATCACGTATATGCGTACGGACTCTGTTCGTTTGAGTGAGGGCTTTGTCCATGATGCCCTGGATTATATTGAATCCAATTATGGTAAAAAGTATATGGGACGTGCAAAGACAAGTAAGCGGACTGAAAATGTGCAGGATGCCCATGAAGCCATTCGTCCAACCAGTGTCCTGCGAACACCGGAGAGCCTCAGTGCGTTTTTGAAGCGGGATGAACTGCGCTTATACCGCCTGATCTATGCCAGAGCGGTTTCCAGTCTGATGGCGGCTGCCAAATTTGATGCAACCACGCTTGAGCTGGATAATCGCGGTCATACCTTTAAAGCCAGCGGACAGGTACAGACCTTTGATGGTTATTTGAAGCTTTACGGACAGTATGAGCAGTCTAAAAATGAATTATTGCCGGTTTTAGAGCAGGGTGAACTGCTGGAAAGTCTATCCGTGACACCTTCTCAGCATTTCACAAAACCGCCTGCTCGCTATACTGAAGCGCGTCTGATCAAAGAACTGGAGGAAAAGGGCATTGGCCGTCCAAGCACATATGCCAGTATCATTGACACGATCCAGACACGCGGTTATGTTGAACTGAAAGAAAAAGCTTTTTATCCGACGGAAACAGGGATCCTGACCAATGATCAGCTGGCGAACTATTTTGCAGATATCATCAACGTGACTTACACGGCACAAATGGAACATGAACTTGATGAGATTGCTGAAGGTGAGAACGATTATGAAACCGCACTGAAGCAGTTTGATGATAAGTTTGAACCGCTCTTAGAGAATGCTTATGCCAATATGGAGAAGATTGAGGCGAAAAAGACCGGAGAGATCTGTCCTAAATGCGGGCATGAGCTGGTAGAACGCCATGGTCGTTATGGTACCTTCGTGGCCTGCAGTAATTATCCGAATTGCGATTACATCAAAAAAGATGAAAGCAAACTGGAGTATACAGGAGAAAATTGTCCGGAATGCGGCAGTCCAATGGTCTATAAACATGGCCGTTACGGACGTTTTGAAGCATGCAGCAACTATCCGGAATGCCATTATATCAAAGGCAACAATAAGAAAAAGGAACCACCTCAGGTGGTTGAGGGCATGACCTGTCCGAATTGCGGCGGACCGGTTGTGATCAAGCATGGTCGCTTCGGAGACTTTTATGCTTGCGGAAATTATCCAAAATGTAAGACCATTATTGGAAATGTAAAGAAGATGGCTAAAAAAGACGATGAAGCATAGTTGATCGTCTTTTTCCAGCAAGGAAAGGTAGACGGTTCATGACAGAACAAAAAGTAACAGTAGTAGGAGCAGGACTCGCCGGAGTTGAAGCCTGCCATCAGTTAACGAAACGAAATATTCCGGTAAGATTATATGAAATGCGGCCCAAGGTAACTAGTCCAGCTCACCATACGGCTGATTTTGCCGAGCTGGTCTGTTCCAACTCCTTACGCTCTGATAGTCTTGAAAACGCGGTCGGCGTGCTTAAAAAGGAGATGGAGGCCTTCGACAGTCTCATTATTCGCAAAGCGCGGGAGCATGCCGTGCCTTCGGGCGGCAGCCTGGCGGTGGATCGCCATGGCTTTTCTCAAGCGGTGACAAAGGCAATCGAAGAAGATCCGCTGGTTGAAATCGTTCATGAGGAAGTTACCACGATCCCTAAGGGCCCATGTATCCTGGCTTCCGGTCCTTTGACGGCACCGTCATTGAGTGCAGATATTGCCAAGCAGCTAGGTGAAGATTATTTTTACTTCTTTGATGCGGCTGCACCGATCATTACGAAGGACAGCATTGATTTTTCGGTTGCTTATTATAAATCCCGTTACGATAAGGGGGAAGCGGAATATATCAATTGCCCGATGGACGAAGCTCAATTTGACGCCTTTTATGAGGCTCTGATGTCAGCTGAGGTGGTCAAACCGAAGGATTTTGAAGAGAAATTCTTTGAAGGCTGTATGCCGTTTGAGGAAATGGCTAGACGCGGAAAGCAGACCTTGCTTTTTGGACCGATGAAACCGGTCGGACTTAATCGTCCGGATGGCAGTCGACCATATGCTGTTGTTCAACTGCGTCAGGACAATGCCAGTGCCAGCCTTTATAATATTGTTGGTTTCCAGACACATCTTACCTGGCCGTGGCAAAAAAAGATCATTCAGATGATTCCGGGATTAGAAAATGCCAAGATCGTGCGTTATGGTGTCATGCATCGCAACAGTTTTATCTGTTCACCGCTCTTTTTAGAACCGACTTTTCAGGCCAAATGGCGTGAGGATCTTTATTTTGCCGGACAGATGACCGGGGTGGAAGGATACGTTGAATCGGCAGCCAGCGGGATCATGGCAGGCATCAATATGGCGCGTTATCTAGCTGGGAAGACACCTCATGTTTTTGACCGGGAACTGGTCATGGGGTCGCTTGCGCATTATATTACGCATGCTTCGGCGACGAATTTTCAGCCGATGAAAGCAAATTTTGGCATCCTTCCTGATCTTGCCACAAAGGTTAAGAAAAAAGAACGCAAGCAGGCTTATGCCGCGCGTGCCCTGTGTTGCTTGGAGCAGGAAGTGAAACGCGTTGATGAATGAGAAGATCCAGGCTTTCCTTACCGTCATAGCTAAACAAAAGCGTTATTCGGAACATACGGTTGAAGCTTATCGACGTGACATCGAGGAATTTCAGGCTTATTTGGAAACAGAGGCTATCGGCGATTTTGATGAGGTCGATTATACGATGCTCAGAGGGTTTTTAAGCGAACTTTATGACCGTGCGTTGGAACCATCCACGATCGCTCGCAAGCTTTCCAGCCTGCGCAGCTTCTATGATTACCTTTTGGAGGAGAAGTTGATCAATGATAATCCTTTTCTCTTGATCCATGCACCTAAGCAAAAGCGTCAGAATCCTGATTTTCTTTATGAGGATGAGGTTGAACTGCTGCTCGATCACATCGACACACATACTGATCTGGGGATCCGTAATAAGGCGATGCTGGAATTGATGTATGCCAGTGGACTGAGAGCAAGTGAGGTCGTGGAACTGCGCCTTGCCAATCTGGATCTTAATGCCTGTTTGGTTCATGTTCTCGGTAAGGGAAAGAAGGAACGTCTGGTGCCTTTTCATCCTTATTGCCAGCAGTGGCTGATGAGCTACGTTACAGAAGCGCGTGAAAATATCATGCTTGCTAATGGGGAAAATCATGATGTGGTTTTCGTGAATCAGCGCGGTAAGCCGCTGACGACGCGCGGACTGCGCGATATTTTGGATCGCACGAGCCTGAAAGCAGGGCTGGGTCGGCACATCCATCCCCATGCTTTGCGTCACACCTTTGCTTCAACCTTGCTGGATCATGGTGCTGATATTCGTTTTGTGCAGGAGATGCTGGGGCATGCCTCGCTTTCCACCACACAAATTTATACGCATATCTCCATGGAAAAGTTAAAACAGACGTATTTACAGACCCATCCTTTAGCCAAGACGGAAAAAGAGGAAGAATAAGTAAAAAAAACTTGTCAGTAAGCTGAATCTATGGTAAAATAGGCGAGGTGTTTCAAATACACACATTACTTAGTGCCTGAGTCGTGTGCCTACGGGTGGCTTATGGTAGAAGTAATGGAGGAAAAAACAAAAGAAGGAGGAAACAAACATGACTGTTGTTTCAATGAAAAAACTGTTAGAAGTCGGTGTTCATTTTGGTCACCAGACAAAAAGATGGAACCCTAAAATGGCTCCATACATCTTCACTGCCAGAAATGGTATCTACATTATTGACTTACAGAAATCTTCTAAGAAGATCGAAGAAGCTTACAAAGCAATGAATGCCATTGCTGCTAAAGGCGGAAAAGTTTTGTTCGTTGGTACGAAAAAACAAGCTCAGGAAGCAGTGATGGAAGAAGCTGTACGTTCTGGTTCATTCTATGTGAACAGCCGTTGGTTAGGTGGTACGTTAACAAACTTCAAAACCATCCAGAAACGTATTAAGAGATTAAAAGAATTAGAAAAAATGGAAAGCGATGGCACTTTTGATGTATTACCTAAAAAAGAAGTCATACTGTTAAGAAAAGAAGCAGCTAAACTGGAAAAGAACTTAGGTGGTATCAAGGAAATGCGTCGTATTCCTAACGCATTATTCGTCGTTGACCCTAAGGTTGAACACAATGCTGTTGCTGAAGCTAGAAAATTAGGAATCCCTGTTTTCGGTATCGTTGATACAAACTGTGATCCTGACGATGTGGATTATGTTATCCCAGCAAACGATGATGCGATCCGTGCTGTACGTCTGATCGTTGGTGCTATGGCTGATGCCATCGTTGAAGCTAAAGGCGGTAACTTAGTTTACGCATATGCAAAAGATGAAGATGATAAAGAAGTTTCTATGAGTGATGCAGTGGCATCTGTTGATAGTGCCAACGAAAGAAGACGTGCACCTCGTTATCGTGATGACCGTCCTCGTCGTCCTAGAAATAATCCTAGAAACAATAACAATAACAACAATAACAGCAAAGACAACAACGAAAAACCTGCTGACAAAGCACAAGCTGAATAAGCAATCTCAGGTTGTTTAGAGGGAAGAAGGTTTTCTTCCCTTTTTTTAAACAAGATATATAGGAGGAAAAAAACATGGCAGTATCTGCAAAATTAGTCAAAGAATTACGCGAAAAAACAGGTGCCGGAATGATGGACTGCAAAAAAGCACTGGAAGCTTGCGACGGTGATTTAGAAAAGTCTTTCGACTGGTTAAGAGAAAAAGGCATCGCTAAGGCGGCTAAGAAAGCCGACCGTATTGCTGCAGAAGGATTAACCGCTTTCTCTGTAGAAGGAAATGTAGCTGCAATCGTAGAAGTGAACTCTGAAACAGACTTCGTAGCTAAAAACCAGGAATTCAAAGATTTAGTACAGACTGTTGTTAATGTCATTCGTGAAAACAAACCAGCAACGATGGAAGAAGCTTTAGCTATCGATGTTAACGGTAAAACATTAGAGATCACGATTGCTGAAGCAAGCGGTAAGATCGGTGAAAAGATCAGCCTTCGTCGTTTCGAAGTATTAAATAAAGCAGATGATGAAGTATTTGGTGCATACAGCCATATGGGTGGTAAGATCACCGCAGTCGTTTTAGTATCTGGTTCTGATGAAAATAAAGCAAGAGACGTTGCAATGCATGTTGCAGCAAGTGCTCCTCAGTACATTTCTCGTGAAGATATCCCAGCTGAGGTTTTAGATCGTGAGATGGAAGTTTTAAAAGCACAGGCTTTAGAAGAAAACAGCAAAGCAGCTAAACCTAAGCCAGAAAATATCATCCATAAGATGGTAGAAGGTCGTTTAAATAAGAACTTAGCTGAAATGTGCTTAGTTGATCAGGCTTTTATCAAAGATCCAGATCAGAAAGTTGGCAAATACATCGGTAATGGTAAAGTTGTCAAAATGGTTCGTTACCTTGTTGGTGAAGGTATGCAGAAACGTGAAGAGAACTTTGCAGAAGAAGTTGCTGCACAGATGGCCAATAAATAAGAATGGCAAAGCTCCTGCGGGAGCTTTTTTCTTTGGTATCAAATGGAGGAAAAATGAAAAAGTATATTCGTCCGGTGCTAAGTTTTCTTTTAGTGATGGTCATCGGGTTCTTATTTGGTTTTATGCTCGGCTTTTTTGTTAATTTAGAATCCCTGGCATTCGATGGGATGCATTGGTTCACTTTGATCTTAGTGATTTGCCTTGCGTTTTATATCGCTCTGCCTATTCAGATCCTGGTTCATGAGGGAGGTCATCTTCTTTTTGGGTTATTGACGGGGTATCGGTTTGTCTCGTTTCGTTTGTTTTCATTAGTGCTTACCCGATCGAATGGGCACTTGAAGCTTAAACGCTATGCGCTATGCGGAACTGCAGGGCAATGCCTGATGTTACCACCGATCCTAAATCATCATCAACATCCATACCTGTTATATAACCTGGGTGGGATCATTTTGAATCTTGCCTCGAGTTTTATCATGCTTCTGTGTCTAGTTGTTTTGCCTGTGAATGCCTATTGGCTGCTCTTTGGTCTGATCTTTTGTCTGGTCGGTTTTTATTTTGCTGTGGTTAATGCGCTGCCGGCTGCTTCGCCATTCATCAACAACGATGGTAGAAATGCCCTGGAGATATGGCGCCATCCAAGCGAGATCGAAGGATTTGATCTGCAATTAATGGTTGCCGGAAAGCTTGCCAAAGGGCTGCGTCCTGGAGAGCTGCCCCTGGATCCATATGAAGAGAAGACGTACGATGTCAGCTTATTGATGAGCGCTGCCACACTCATGCTTTTAGAAGCCCGGGCATTGGACAGGCACGATTTTTCGACGGTTCTCTTTTATGTTGCCAGACTGACCGACAAGAGCTCTGCCGTGCCGGTCTTATACAAGCATTTGCTGGAAGCAGATGCGCTCTATGTGGAACTTGTCAGCAACGCCAGTTTGGATCATCTTTCCTCCTGGCAGGCGCGTGAGACTAGACAGCTGATGAAGAAGATGAAGCGTCATCTTTCTGTTTTAAGAACACAATTTGCCTATGCGCTGCTTTATGAGAATGATCAGGCGAAGGCAGCTAAAATTAGACAACGTTTTGAAAAAGTAGCTCGCATGCATCCTCACCCAGGTGAAGTGGTCAGTGAACGCGAACTGATGGATTTAGCGGTATGCTGCAAAAAATAACATTTACTTAAAAAAACAGCCATTGGCTGTTTTTACATTATTCAGAGAGTATTTATTTTTAAAGTTCTTCTCCATTAGAGGCAATGACCTTTTTGTACCAATGATAAGAATCTTTAGGATGCCGGCTCAGGTTACCACTGCCATCATCATGATAGTCGACATAGATGAAGCCGTAACGTTTTGCCATTTCACCCGTTGATGCAGAAACAAGATCAATACAACCCCAGGGAGTATAGCCGATGAGCTCTACACCATCACAGATTGCTTCATGCATTTGTTCAATATGTCCTTTGAGATAGGCAATCCGGTAATCGTCATGGATGCTACCATCTTCAGTCATATGATCGCGAGCACCAAGCCCATTTTCTACAATCATGATTGGTAATTGATAGCGATCGTAAATCTGATTAAGTGAATAACGCAAACCTTTAGGATCGATTTGCCAGCCCAATTCTGAGGTGGCTAGGTAAGGGTTGGGAACGCCATCGATGATATTCCCGTCGCCTCTATGCTTTTTTGGATCAGCACTTTTACAGGATGAGGTGTAGTAGGAAAAAGAGTGGAAATCAACAGTTCCCTGCTTTAATATGTCTTCATCTCCTTTTTCCATTTGAATGCGTATTCCATGTTCTTTGAAATAACGGGACATATATGCCGGATACTTGCCACGGCATTGAACATCGCTTGTAAAATAATTGAAAATATGATCTTCTTCCATTGTTTGAATGACATCATCAGGATGACAGGTCAGGGGATAAGCGCAGGCAAAGATCTGCATACAACCTATTTTGAAGTCTGGGTTAATGCTATGTCCAAGCATGACCGCTTTAGCACTTGCTACTAATTGGTGATGGAGTGCCTGAAAGCGTACTTGTGCATGATTGGTCTGCTCTTTATAATCGCTAGGATGCTGATGGTCATTGAGGATACCTAGTGATGAAAATCACCTTTATCAGTTGTTGGGCCATTGATTTCGTTGAATGTGATCCAATACTTAACCTTGTGTTGATAACGTGTAAAGATGACGCGACAAAACCTGAGATAATCGTCAATCATTTGGCGTGAAAGCCAGCCGTTATATTTGAAGGTAAGATGGAGTGGTGATTCATAATGGGAAATCGTAATCAAAGGTTCAATATGGTGTTTCAGACATTCGTTGATGATCCTATCGTAAAACTGGAGACCGGCTTCGTTCGGGGTGACGTCATCGCCGTTTGGAAAAATACGTGTCCAGGCAATAGAAAAACGATATATTTTAAATCCCATATCAGCCAAAAGAGCGATATCTTCCTGATAGCGATGGTAATAATCAATGCCTAAATGGCTGGGATAGGTGTATTGCTGATTGAATTGTGGTGTAATCAGCCGATGTGTCTGTTTATTACCGGCAGTGAGAATATCAGCGATAGAAATGCCCTTGCCATCTTCTTGCCAGGCACCTTCACATTGATTGGCAGGCGTTGCGCCGCCCCCATAAAAAATTTTTTGGAAAGCTCATTGTACATTCCTCCTTGTTGCTTTATTTAAAATATAGTGAGCCATATATATATGACTGGTATCATGGACAGTAAGTCTGAGATAGGGGCACTGTATAAAGGACCATAGATGCCTAAAAAATAAGCCATGATATAAACTGATGAAACCGCAAAAACGAAGTCTCTTAAAATGGATAGGGACATTGAAGCCAGTGGTTTTCCAATTCCCTGTAGAAAAATAGAAGTGGCTTTTTGTACACAGCAGAAGACGACTGTTGAGAAATAGACTCTGAGGGCAAATAAAGCAAATTCATTGTATAGCTCTCCTTCTGAGCCAAAGAGTTGTATGACGTTCATTGGGAATACCTCAAAGATAACAAAGGCAACGATCCCAACAGCAATCTCGTAGGCCATGATGGTTTTGTATAATTGGCGTACACGATCGTATGCCTTTAAACCATAGTTGTATCCGACAACGGGTTGGGCACCTGCGGCAATCCCGACGACAAAAGAAGTCACCAGTGAATACACTTTCATGACGATTCCCACAACGGCTAAAGGAATATCGGGGCCAAATTTAGTACTGGCGCCATAGGTAACCAGGGCATTATTCATTACGGCATTGATGATCAGAATGCATACCTGCGAAAAGATACTGCTCATACCTAAAGGAAGCGCTTTATAAAAAGTGTTCTTTGATAGTATAAAATCTTCTTTAGACAGTAAAATATGTTTTCGGATATAGCGCAATGAAATAAGTGCAGTGACGATTTGTCCCGTAATGGTGGCCAGCGTGGCTCCCTGTACGCCCATATTGAAAATAAAGATGGCAATCGGATCTAAGATGAGATTGATCACACATCCAGAAATTCCGCACAACATCGTATAGCCTGGAATGCCATTGGCATTGATGATCGAACTCAAGGTATTGGTGAACATAAAAAACGGAAATCCGATCAGGATGATCTGCAAGTACTGTTTAGCATATTCGAAGTTTTGTTCCGTGCCGCCAAATAGCAACAGAAAATTATTTTGAAACAGAGTGAACAGGACGACTAATAAGAGACTTGTTACAATGGTAAGGACAATACTGTTACCGATCGTCTGTTTCACTTTGTGGTTATCCCCTTTACCCAAACAGATGCTTTGAAAGGCAGCACAGCCATTACCAATCAATAATGCAAAAGCATTGGCTATGGTTACAATTGGAAAGACGACATTCGTCGCCCCATTGGCGATATAGCCAATGCCTTGTCCAATAAAGATTTGATCGACCATGTTGTAGAGTGAACTCACCAACATGGAAGTAACACTTGGCAGGGAAAATTTGAGAAGCAGATGGGAAATGGGTGCTGTCCCTAAATACTGATTTTGATTTGATTCCATGTTATCTCTCCTTTCAACGTTTAGGATTATAACACTATTTCAGTTTAAGTTATTAACAAAATATGTTATAATCAATAAAAGATATTTATTGAAGAGGAGGAATAGAGTGAATACTGTTCAGATGGAATGCTTTATTTCAGTTTATCAAACGCTTAGTTTTTCTAAGGCAGCCAATCGTTTACATCTATCTCAACCCGCTGTCAGTCATCAGATTATCTCAATGGAAAATGAATTAGAGACCTCTTTATTTGTAAGGACTAACAAATTTGTAACACCTACTCAGCAGGCAAAACAGATCCGTCCGCACATTGAACACATCCTTGAAATACAAAAGAGCATTCAAAGTGAACTTGCCACACCTGCCAGGCAAGTTGCAGTACCTTTTGAAATCTGTTGTCATAATCAATTGGAATTGGATCTCATCAGCAAACCTTTACATGAGCTTTTGATTCTTTATCCAGGGCTTCGGCCGATTCTTCATTGTGTTTCCACACAAACTGACGAACAGTTGCTCCAGCATCATATTGTTTCTTTGACTTTTGGTCTCAAACGTGAAAAAATACCAGACAATATCGCATTTGAGAAACTCGGGGAAGTGATGATAGCTTGCGTGACATCTGATTATATGCTTAAGAATGTTCAATGTGTTGATGTGAATGAAATCCGGGAGACTGTTCTTTTCAGTCAGGATCTCAAGGCACCTGAAGGGATTATATCAATGCAAAACCGCTTGATGAGACGCTTAAAGATCAATCAGATTCAGTTTTGTGAGACATTTGAAAGTATCACAGCCCTGGTCAAGGCTGGGGTCGGGGTGACGTTTCGACCAGATATCAAAAAAGGGCGAGATCCGAGCCTGCGCTATCTTCCGCTGATCGACTCACCAAAATTGATTTTTGGTGTCTATCATCGAAAGGATGATCAGAATCAGCATTTGATTGAGTTTATTCGCTTATTGAAACGTTATTTTTAATTTCAGGAAGACGTACTTTTAAAATAGTTGACACGAAACGCATTTTGTGGCAAAGTATAGTTAATGAGTTAGGAGATTGGGCCTATCATGAAAGGAGTATAAAAGGGCATGACTTATAAAAGAGTATTATTGAAGCTGAGCGGAGAAGCGCTGGCTGGTGAAAAAGGATTTGGCATCGATGCGGCAACGGTTCAGGATATTGCGCAGGAGATCAAAGAAGCCAAAAATTTAGGTGCTGATATTGCCATCGTCTGTGGCGGCGGAAATATCTGGCGCGGTAAAGTCGGCAGCGAAATGGGCATGGAAAGAACATCTGCTGATTATATGGGCATGCTGGCAACGGCCATGAACGGATTAGCTGTACAGAGTGCTTTAGAGAGAATCGGTGTTGATACGCGTCTGATGACGGCCATTGAAATGCGCCAGGTTGCTGAACCTTATATTCGTCGCCGGGCAGTGCGTCATCTTGAAAAAGGCCGAATCGTTATTTTCGGAGCCGGGCTTGGAAGTCCATTCTTTACAACCGATACGACAGCAGCTTTACGTGCTGCTGAGATCAATGCGGATGTCATCCTGATGGCTAAAAACGGTGTTGATGGGGTATACAGCGCAGATCCTCGGCAGGATCCAACAGCTACCAAATTTGATGAGATTTCCTACATGGAGGTTTTGAACCGCCAGCTCATGATCATGGATCAGACGGCCATTACATTATGTATGGATAACAAGATCGATTTATGCGTCTTCAATATGCAGCAGAAAGGCAATATTGCTCGTGCTGTCAATGGAGAAAAAATCGGAACAACAATCACAGGAGGAAAATAAAATGTCTAAAGAAATTATTGAAAAAGCTTCACAGCGTATGGAAAAAGCCATTACTGCTTTAAACCATGACCTGGCAACAGTGCGTACTGGTCGTGCCAATCCTAATATGCTTGACCGTATCAGTGTGGATTACTGGGGATCTCCAACACCAGTGAATCAGGTTGCGAGCGTTCAGGTTGTAGAAGGTCGTCAGTTAGTCATCAAGCCATATGACAAGTCTACTTTAAAGAATATCGAACATGCCATCTTTGAATCTGATCTGGGTATCACACCTCAAAATGATGGTAATGTGATCCGTTTGGTCATTCCGCCTTTAACAGAAGATCGTCGTAAAGAATACTGCAAGGTCGTTTCGAAAATGGCTGAGCAAGCTAAAGTCGCTATTCGTAATATTCGTCGTGATGCGAATGATGAAATCAAAAAAGGCGATTTCAGTGAGGATGAAGCGAAACGTGCGACTGAAAAAGTACAGAAGAAGACCGATGAATTTGTGAAAAAGGTAGATAGCATCGCAAAAGATAAAGAAAAGGAAATCATGACAGTATAAGAGGGAATATCTTCGGATATCCCCTTTTTTGGCTTTGATACAGGGGTTTTGATTGAGGTGAGCATGGATGTGTGGTATAATATCACATTGATAATGCATATAATCATATGAAGAGGGAGGACATTTATGATCTTCAAAAAGAAGCAGCCTCAGACTGTTCCAAAATTAGATCCAAACAACATTCCAGCGCATATTGCTTTTATTATGGATGGAAACGGACGCTGGGCCAAAAAAAGAAACATGCCGCGCACTTACGGTCATCATGAAGGAACCAAGACAATTCGTACGCTGGCTTTAGAAGCGAATCGTCTAGGGGTCAAAGCGATGACCGTTTATGCTTTCTCGACTGAGAATTTTGCACGTCCCCAGCAGGAAGTAGAGTATATTTTTAAATTACCTAAAGAATTCTTTAACTTGTATTTACAGGAACTCATGGATAATAATGTCCAGATCCGGTTTATTGGTGATGTTGCCAGAGCACCCCAGTGGACACAGGATGTCATCTTTTCAGCGGTGGAGCGGACGTCTCATAATACCGGACTGATCCTCTGTTTTGCCTTTATCTATGGTTCCAGACAGGAAATCGTTGAAGCCTGCAAGCAGATTGCAATGGATTATAAACAGGGAGATCTGACACTTGATGAAATCGATGAGGATCTCTTTGAAAGTTATATGATGAGCGCAGACCTGCCGCCGGTCGATTTGCTGGTACGAACAAGTGGTGAATGCCGCCTGTCCAACTTCATGCTATGGCAGCTTTCTTATGCGGAACTCTATTTCTCACCGGTCCTCTGGCCGGATTTCAACGAAGCGTGTCTGCATGAGGCAATCATTGCTTATCAGCATCGTGATCGTCGCTTTGGAGGTCTGAAATCATGAAGCAGCGTATCATTACCGGCTTGATCCTGGCCGCTTTAGCATTAAGTGTGATTTACATAGGCCAAACGGCTTTAACGGTCGGCTTGCTGCTGGTGAGTTTATTAGGTGTGTACGAAATTGTCAAGATCTGTCATCGCCCGGACTGGTCTTATATCGTCGATGTGTACTGTCTGGCAATGAGTGTCTGGCTGTTTTTAGGCACGCAGGATTTCTTCATTCCGGCCTGGCAGGAAATGCTTTTTCTGATAGGTCTATTCACGCTGGTAGTGCTCTTGGAACAGTTTAAGATCGAAGACAGTTACCTGATTTTCACGATGATGATCTTTGTGCTGACGGCCTTGCGTGGGATTGCGCACATCCGTGCCAGCTTAGGTCTGGGTGCGATCTTCTTCTTATTATTTGCGACGTATGGCTGTGATACAGGAGCTTATTTCACGGGATATCTGATTGGAAAGCATCCATTGATTCCTCGTCTGTCTCCTAAAAAGACCGTAGAGGGATCGCTAGGCGGGATGATCTTAGGAACGCTGTTTGGTGTAGGCATTGCTTATTTCTTCCCTTTTGGGCTAACGTTAGGCAAAGCGACGATCCTGGCTTTTCTCTTGACAGTTACCAGTCAAATCGGAGATCTGACTTTCAGTGCCCTGAAACGTCATTACCAGATCAAGGATTTTTCAAATTTGTTACCGGGACATGGCGGTGTTTTAGACCGCATTGATAGTCTGGTTTTCAACGTCATTGTCTTTTCCGTATTTTATACATTGTTTCTTTAGGAGGTTATGATGAAAAGAGTAACGATCTTAGGATGTACAGGATCGATCGGCATGCAGGCAATGGATGTCGTGCGAAATCATCCGGATGATTTTGAATTGGTCGGTCTTTCCTGTGGACATCAGATAGAAAAACTGCGCACATTGTTGGATGCGTTTTATTGTCCTTATGTTTGTGTGATGGAGGAAGCGGATGCGAAACGGTTAGCCGCTGATTATCCGAATATTCAATTTGGTTATGGCAAAGAAGGTCTTTTGACGCTATGCCGCCAAGAAGAAGCGGATATCGTCCTGAACGGGATCGTAGGATTTGCCGGTCTGGAGCCAAGCCTGGCAGCGATTGAAGCGGGCAAGGATCTTGCTTTGGCTAATAAAGAAACGATGGTTGTCGGTGGTTCGCTCGTGACCCGCCTGGCCAAGGAAAAGGGAGTCAGGATCCTGCCGGTCGATAGTGAGCATTCGGCCATCTTCCAGTGCCTGCAGGGTGAAGATCATCGTCAGATCAAACGTTTGATCATTACAGCGTCCGGTGGTGCCTTCCGCAATCTTGATCGAGAAGAGTTAAAAGGTGTCACCAAGGAACAGGCTTTAAAGCATCCTAACTGGTCCATGGGGAACAGTATTACGATCGATAGTGCGACCATGTTCAATAAAGGACTTGAGGTCATTGAAGCGAAATGGCTGTTCGATCTGCCTTTAGGCAAGATCAGTGTGATCATGCATCCGGAAAGTATTGTGCATTCCATGGTTGAATTTGTAGATGGTGCGGTGATGGCACAAATGGGAACCCCGGACATGCGCCTGCCGATTCAGTACGCGCTGACTTATCCGGATCGTGAACCGATTGCCAACAGTCACGCTCTGAATCTGGAGGAGGTTGGCCAATTGACTTTCCGTAAAATGGATTTTGAACGCTTCCCGGCTTTAGGGATGGCTTATGATGCGGGTCGTTTAGGTGGGACGCGTCCGGCGGTCTTAAATGCTGCCAAAGAGGTGGCCACCCAAGCTTTTCTATCGGATGAGATCTCGTTTTTAGAGATTGAGGAATGTGTCGCTGACTGCCTCAAGCATCATCGAGCGATTGAAGAGCCAACTCTGGATGATCTTGTCATGTGTGATTTGTGGGCAAGACGTTATGTTCGCAAAAGAATAGGAGAGAGCGCAAGTGCAGACAATCATTAATCTTATTGTATTCATCCTTGTCTTAGGGGTGATCATTCTTGTCCATGAATTAGGTCATTTTATCGCTGCCAAAGCCTTTGGCGTTTACTGCAGTGAATTTTCGATAGGTATGGGCCCCTCTTTATGGCATTCTCAAAAAGGAGAGACAGCCTATCATATTCGTGCTTTGCCTATCGGTGGTTATGTCGCGATGGCCGGGGAAGTGGATCAGGAAGAAAATGAGGAGATGAAAGATGTTCCTTTTGAGCGGACCATCAAAGGCATCAAGACCTGGAAGCAGGTCGTCGTGATGTCCGCTGGAGTCTTCATGAATTTCGTATTGGCTATTGTTTTACTGATTGGCGTTTATACTTTCTCAGCTTCGGTTTCAACCAACGAGAACATCATTGGTAATGTCTTAGAAGAAGGTGTGGCTTATCAGGCGGGAATTGAAGTCGGGGATGAGATCACGCAAATGACTTTTCCGGCCAATGGTGAAACCTTTTCAATCAGCAGCATGAGCGATATCACAGTGGCATTACGCGTGGAAAACAATCATGTTGAGGCAGCGGAAACAGAAATTGAGATCGGATTGATGCGGGATGGTGCATCGCAAACGATCACTCTGGTGGCTCCTTATGATGAAAGCCGTGAAGCATTTTACTTAGGCATTCAGCCAACGACACGTTCATTGACCTTAACGGAAAGTATCTCTTATACCTTCCAGGACGTCGCTGAAATGTCGACCCTGATCTTCCAGACCTTAGGCCGATTGATCACCGATTCGCGAAATACCATTTCACAGTTATCTGGACCGGCCGGTATCTATCAGGTCACCAGCCAGGTCACCAGTCAAGGGGATATAGCGACATTGATTGCGTTAGTAGCAACCTTAAGCATCAACGTCGGTATCTTTAATCTGATGCCGATTCCAGGATTGGACGGTTCGCAGATCCTGTTTGCTTTAGTAGAAAAAGCATTGGGCAGACCTATCCCGACACGTTTACGCTATTATTTACAGCTGGCAGGACTCGTGCTAGTCTTCGGTCTGATGATCGTTGTGACGATACAGGATTTTTCACGTATCTTTTAAGCATAAAGGGGGAAGGTAGATGAATAAAACAGAAATTTTGCTTTCGCAATTAAAGCTGGATGGTCAACTGCCCATCCTCGCTAAAGCAACCATGACCAAGGTAACAGTCACAACCCATGACTGTTATTCTTTCTTTTTAGAGAGTGAAGAGGTCATTCCCTTCGCTGAATATCGACAATTTAAGACCAGGCTGAATGATTTTCCTTATCCAGCGTCCTTTTATCTAAAGGTCAGATCACTGCGTTACCCTAAAGAGGAGGTGCTGGCTTACGCGAGATACTTCATCTTGAACTTGCAGGATCAGTATCCGCAATGGGCCTTTGTAGCCAGCCTGCCGCTGACTTATGAAGGAGATACGTTAAAGATCGAAGTGGTCAACGAAATTCAGTTAAATGCGCTAAGAGAGCTTAAACCATTGCTGGCTTCATTGTTAGAAGAGGTTGGGCTTGCGCTGAATGTAGAGACTGCGATTGATACGGAAAATGCGGATTATCAGAAGATCAAACAGGAAATGGAACAGAACATTGAAGTCAAGGTCAGTGCCCCGATCAAAAAGCCGGAAGCACCAAAGCCAGCAGCCAAACCGAATTATTATCGACGCAGCAAAGAAGACTGTGTGGATCTGAAACTCAACGAAATCAGAAATGATGTGCGGAATGCCAGAGTTCGGGGCTATATATTTAAAACAGATCTGATTCAGATCAAATCAGGTAAACACATTCAGACACTCTGGCTGACGGATTACACGGATTCTATCTTAGTTAAGCGTTTCGAGAGCGCTCGTCATCCTTTGGAAGAATTGCAGAAGGTGGGCAAGGGCAATTGTTTTGTAGAAGTGATCGGTGAGATCAAATATGACAGTTTTGCGAAAGAAACGATCCTGATGGCCAATTCCGTTGAAATCATTGAAGCGCCTGCAGCGCGGACGGATACGGCCAGTGAAAAAAGAGTAGAGCTTCATACCCATACACAAATGTCAGCCATGGATGGAATCTCCACGATTACAGAATATGTTAGTCGTGTGGCTTCCTGGGGTCATGATGCCATTGCTTTGACTGATCATGGCAATGTACAATCCTTTCCGGAAGCCCAGAGTGCGGCTGCCAAGCATCATTTGAAGATGATCTATGGCACTGAGATCAATGCTATTGAATCCTATTTAAAGATCGTGATGAATCCGCGGGATGTGCCGATCGAAGATTCTGTCTTTGTGTCTTTTGACCTTGAGACAACGGGGCTCTCTGTTGTTCATGACGGCATTACAGAATTTGGTGCAGTCAAAGTGCGTAATGGAGAGGTCATCGATCGCATGCAATGTTTCATCAATCCGGAACGTGAGATTCCTTCACGGATCGTCGATCTGACCCATATTTCCAATGAGATGGTAAAGAACGCTCCGACGGCAGTGGAAATGGTCGATCGCATCATGGATTTCTTTGGCGATCATGTCATTGTCGCTCATAATGCGACCTTCGATGTCGGCTTCTTAAACGAAGCATATCGTAAAGCCGGAAAGCCACCGATCCAAAACACGATCATCGATACCCTGCCGCTTGCAAGAGCAATCTTAAAACCGATGAAATCTTACCGCCTTGGCGCTGTTGCCAAATTTTATCGTGTTGCGTATGATGACGACGTAGCTCACCGTGCAGATTATGATGCGGAGGTCCTTTCGAACGTCTTAAATATGATGTTTCATCAGCTGATGAACGAAGGCATCTATAATATCAATCAGATCAATGACCGCCAGGATATGAATCAGGTCTTTAAACTGGTTTACCCTTATCATGCCACTCTCCTAGTGAAGAATAAGAAGGGGCTGAAGAATCTCTTTAAGCTGATTACCGAGGCGAATACCACTTATTTCCATAATGAGCCGCGCTTGCCTAAGGAATTGATCTGTCAGTATCATGATGGCTTGTTGATTGGCAGTTCCTGTTATAAATCAGAGGTTTTTGAGGCGGCCATGAATGCCAACGATGAGACCCTGGATGCGCTACTAGATTTTTATGATTATATAGAGATCCAGCCATTGGAAGATTATTATCACCTGGTTGAGCATGGTTCGATTGCCAGTGTGGACAATCTCAAATTATCCCTTCAACGCTTGATCGAGCACGCTGAAAAGAAAAACAAGCTCGTTGTCGCCAGTGGGGATGTGCATTTTCTTGAGCCTGAAGAAAAGATCTTCCGTGATGTCTTTATTGCCAATCCGACCATTGGATTGAACCATACACCTCATCCGCTTTGTGATCGGCGTAATCCGCGGGCGTTTACACCAAGCTGCTATCTGCGCACGACTGATGAGATGCTCGCCAGCTTCAGCCAATGGCTGCCTAGTGACAAGGCATATGCATACGTTGTGACGAATACACGCAAGATTGCAGATATGATCGAGGAAATCAATCCGGTCCATGATAAGCTGTATACCCCATCTATCGATGGTGCGGATGAAGAGTTGAAGCGCCTGTGTTACAAGACCGCCCATGAATGGTATGGTGAGAAGTTGCCGGAAATTGTAGAAAAACGTTTGGATCGTGAGCTGGGCAGCATCATTAAACATGGATTTGGCGTTATTTATTACATCGCCCATCGTCTGGTTAAGAAGTCGAATGAAGATGGGTATCTGGTAGGGTCCCGTGGTTCGGTTGGATCGAGCTTCGTGGCAACCATGTCCGGCATCACCGAGGTCAACCCTTTGCCGCCGCATTATCGTTGTCCACATTGTGGCTACAGCGAATTTGTGAATCCTGAAGAGACCGCGGATGGTTATGACCTGCCTGATAAAAGCTGTCCTGTCTGTGGGAAACCTTTAAAAGGGGATGGCCATAATATTCCGTTTGAGACCTTCCTGGGTTTTAATGCGGATAAGGTACCGGACATCGACTTGAACTTCTCAGGTGATTATCAGTGGAAGGCGCATGACTATACCAAGGTCCTCTTCGGTGAGGATAAGGTCTATCGTGCCGGTACGATTTCCACCGTTGCCGAAAAGACGGCCTATGGTTATGCCAAAGGATATAGTGAACTGATGGGGACAGAGGATACGATTCGTTCAGCGGAACTGGAGCGCATTGCGGCCGGCTGTACCGGAACCAAGCGGACGACCGGTCAACATCCGGGCGGGATCATTGTCATTCCGCGAGAGATGGATGTCTTTGATTTTACCCCGGTTCAGTATCCGGCCGATGATCTGACCAGCTTATGGAAGACCACACACTTCGACTTCCATGCCATCCATGATAATGTCTTGAAACTGGATATCCTGGGCCATGTCGACCCTACGGTCATTCGTATGCTGCAGGATCTGACGCACATTGATCCCAAGGACATACCGACCAATGACAAAAAGGTCATGAGTCTCTTTAACTCAACCGAAGCGATGGGGATCGACCTGAGTATGATCAACTGTAAGACAGGCGCCTTAGGCTTGCCGGAATTCGGAACCCCATTTGTACGCGGAATGCTTGAACAGACGCATCCATCGACCTTTAGTGATCTGGTCATCATTTCCGGACTGTCTCATGGGACCGATGTTTATCTGGGAAATGCAGAGTTATTGATCAAATCCGGTACCTGTACGCTAAAAGAGGTTATCGGATGTCGTGACGATATCATGGTCTATTTGATGCAGCATGGCTTAGAGCCTTTACAGGCCTTTAAGATCATGGAGTTCGTACGTAAAGGACAGCCTTCTAAGAATAAAGAAGGTTGGCAGGAATGGGTCAAGGTACTTGAGGATAATAATATTGCCCAATGGTATATCGATTCCTGTGCCAAGATCAAATACATGTTCCCGAAGGCACATGCCGCCGCTTACGTGTTATCGGCTATCCGTGTGGCCTGGTGGAAACTATATTATCCGGTGGAATATTATTCTGTTTATTTCACGACTCGCTGTGATGCTTATGAGATTGAAAGCATGATCCGCGGCAAGGATGTCGTGATGAACCGCCATCGAGAGATCGAAAAGCTGAAACAGGAGCACCGGACAACCAAGAAAGATGAAGATCTATATTCGGTTTTTGAAATTTGCATCGAGATGTTTGAACGCGGTTTTGCTTTCAGCAATATCGATCTGGAACTATCAGATGCGACGCGTTTTCTGCCGCATCCTAATGATCCACATTTGATCGTACCGCCTTTCAGCTGCATCGACGGTTTAGGGGAGTCGGTGGCTGTGACCATCGTTCAGGCACGTAATGAACATCCTTTCCTTTCTAAGGAAGATGTCATCAAGCGGACACGTTTGAATAACACGCATATCAAAACACTCAGCAGTATGAATGTCTTTGACCATCTGCAGGAAGAAAATCAGCTGAGTTTATTTTAAAAAAGCTGATTTTTAGAAGTAAATGCATGCTTTTGGGTTGTAATTTAGCTAAAATGTGGTAGAATAATAAGCGTAGAAAGTACACGAGTGGGGGAACCCACTCTTTATTATTGAGATGAAGGAAGGAGGACCAGCATGTCTCTATTAGATGAAATCAAAACAATGATCACGCCGCTGCTTGAGCAGCATGACTGTTATCTGGATGATCTGGAATATGTCAAAGAACAGGGAGAATGGTATTTAAGAATCTATGTCGATAAAAACAATGGCTCATTAGATATGGATACCTGTGTTGCTGTTTCTGAGGATATTAGCGCAAAACTGGATGAGGTCGATCCAATTGAAGGGGAATATTATTTAGAAGTATCCAGTCCTGGTGCTGAAAGACCATTGAAGAGCTATGAGCAGGTAGAAAAAGCAGTCGGTCAGTATGTCTGCATCTGGCCTAAAGAACCCGTGGATGGGTTCGACGAAATTTACGGGACGATCCTAGACTGTCAAGACGGCTGCATCCATTTAGAATATCTGGTCAAAAACATTAAAAAGAAATGCCAAATCAATTACGAAAATATTGAATCGATTCGCTTAGCGGTAAAGTTTTAACAGGAGGAAATAAGAAATGAGTATCTCTAAGAAAATCATTGAAGCGCTGGACGTGCTGGAAAATGAGCGCGGAATTTCCAAACAAGTGGTCATTGACGCGCTGACAGAAGCACTGGAAAAGTCATACAAAAAGAACTACATGTGTCCAGAAGCGAATGTGCGAGTTGAGATCAATCCAAAAAATTTCAGTATTGTTCTATATGAGATTCGCGAAGTTGTGGATGATGTCAATGATGAAGACCTGGAAGTATCCCTAGAAGAAGCAAGAGAAGTGGATCCTCGTAAAAATATCGGCGATACACTGGAAACCATGGTATCTCCGGAAGTCTTTGGTCGTCTGGCAACCAGTCAGGTAAAACAGATCTTACGTCAGAAGATTCGAGAGGCTGAAAAAGAGGCTCTCTATAACGAGTATGCAGATAAAAAAGATGAGATCATCACGGGAATCGTTGATCGGGTAGAACCACGTTTTGCCATTATCAATATCGGTAAGACCGGTGCATTGCTGCCAGTGAGCCATCAGATTCCTGGCGAACAGCTAAAAGAAGGGCAGAGCATTAAGGTATATGTCACGGATGTTGAAAACAGTACTAAAGGCACCCATGTCAATGTCTCTCGAACAGATCCGCAGCTGGTCAAACGTTTATTTGAACTGGAGGTCCCAGAGATTTTCGAAGGGACAGTTGAAATCAAGTCTGTCAGCCGTGAAGCCGGAGAACGAACGAAGATTGCTGTTTATGCTCAGAATGACAATATCGACCCAATCGGAGCTTGCGTAGGACCTAAGGGAACTCGTGTACGGAATGTGGTTGAAGAGTTAAATGGTGAAATGATCGACATCATCGAATATTCTGAAGATCCAAAAGTCTTTATTTCAAATGCGCTGAGTCCAGCAACGGTCATTAACGTCATTATCGACGAAGAAGAACATAGTGCCATCGTGATCGTTCCTGATAATCAGTTGTCTTTAGCTATCGGTAAACGTGGTCAGAATGCCCGTCTGGCTGTTCGTCTGACCAAATGGAAGATCGACATCAAGTCTGTTTCTGAAGCGATCGAAGAAGGCATCGCGATGTCCAGCCAGGAAGAAGAGACAACCGAACAGGAAGATCTGACTAGCCCTGTTGTACAGGCGGATGAAGAAGATTTCTGGGAAGACACTACACCTTCAGAAAGTGAAGAAGAGGAAGAAGAAGTCGTTAAACCTGAACCTCTGCCAATTTATGATGACGATGAGGAAGAGGATTACGAATATGAAGATGATGAGCTGTCAAAGTATGATGAAGAGATCGACTATGATGCTTATGATGAATATTATGATGAGAATTAAGAGGTGATTGGATGAAAAAAATCCCGTTACGCAAATGTGTGGCAACTGGCGAACAGTTACCCAAACGTGAATTAATTCGGGTCGTCAAAAATAAGGAAGGCGAGCTTTTCGTGGATGACACCGGAAAGAAGAATGGTCGTGGCGCTTATCTGAAACGCTCTAAAGAGGCCATTGAGCTGGCGCGTAAGAAAGGTGCATTGAAACGTGCGCTGGAGACGGACATTCCTGATGAAATCTATGAGGAGCTGATGAAGTATGTTGTTGAATCGTGATGCAGCAAATCTTCTTGGCCTGATGGTCAGAGCCGGAGCGCTTGTGAGCGGATCTCAGGTCCTGCCTGCGGTTCGTCAAAAGCAGGCTGTTCTGGTCTTGCTTGCTAGTGATAGCAGTCAGGGAACACAAAAACAAGTGACAGACAAATGTCACTATTATCAGGTGGAATGTTTGATGGTGGAAGATAGTGAAGCACTCTCAACTGCTATCGGCAAACACAATCGCAAAAGCGTGGCTATCTTAAATGCGGGCTTTGCGAAGAAATTGAAAGAAAAGTTAGGGGTAGGTGAAGAAAATGGCGAAACCAAATAGAAATCGACCTTCAGCCAATCGGTCAAAGAAAAATACACATAAGAAAAAGAATCCACTCATTTCGAATGTACCACCAAAAAAACAGGTAGAGGAGAAATTGAATGATGGTGTAGTCGTTTATGAAGAAGGGATTACTGTTGGTGAATTGGCCGAAAAAGTCAATCAGCCAGCTGCAGCCATTATTAAATTCCTGTTTATGTTAGGGAAGATGCTGACGATCAATTCCAGTCTGGATGATGAAACCGTAGAACTGGTTTGTCTGGAATATGGTTATGAAACCAAAAAACATGTAGAAGTCAGTGAAGTCAATTTCGAAGATATCGAGATTGTCGATGCTGAAGCCGATCTTGTCAATCGTCCACCAGTCGTTACGATCATGGGGCATGTTGACCATGGGAAAACCACTTTGCTGGATGCCATTCGTAAGTCACGTGTGGTTGAAGGAGAATTTGGTGGGATTACGCAGCATATTGGTGCCTACCAGGTTGAAATCAACGGAAAGAAGATTACTTTCTTAGATACACCAGGCCATGAGGCCTTCACAGCAATGCGTGCACGTGGGGCACAGGTCACTGACATTGTCATTATCGTGGTAGCTGCTGATGACGGCGTGATGCCGCAGACCAAAGAGGCCATCGATCATGCGAAGGCAGCCGGAGTCCCTATTGTGGTAGCAGTCAATAAGATCGATAAACCAGGAGCAGATCCTGAACGTATCAAAGGCGAATTAGCTGATCTCGGTCTGATGCCGGAAGACTGGGGCGGAGATACCGTATTCTGCGAAATCAGTGCGAAACAGAAGCTGGGAATTGACGATCTTTTAGAAACAATCACAGTTGTCGCTGAACTGGCTGATTTGAAAGCAAATCCAAAACGCTATGCATACGGTTCAGTCATCGAAGGGAAACTCGATAAAGGACGCGGACCTGTGGCAACGCTCTTAGTTGAAAACGGAACACTTCGTTCAGGCGATCCAATCGTTGTTGGTACGACCTTTGGACGTGTGCGTCGCATGGTCAACGATCGCGGACAGGAATTAAAGGAAGCTGGTCCAGCTACACCTGTCGAGATTACTGGTCTGAGTGATGTCCCAAGTGCCGGTGATAAATTCATGGCTTTCGATTCAGAAAAGAAAGCACGTCATATTGGACAGGAACGTCTCAAGAGCAAACAGGAGAAAGAAAGACGTACGAATGCGGCAATGTCTTTAGATGATCTGTACGCTCAAATCAACAGCGGAGAGGTTCAGGAAATCAATATCATCGTCAAGGCAGATGTCCAGGGAACGGCTGAAGCAGTGAAGGCTTCATTGGAGAAAATTACTATGGACAATATCCGTGTCAATGTCATCCGTTCTACCGTAGGGGCTATTTCGGAATCTGACGTCCTGCTGGCAAGTGCATCTAAAGCGATCATCTACGGATTCAATGTGCGTCCGGATGCTAATGTGCGTAAGTTTGCTGAGCAGGAAGGTGTCGAGATCCGCCTGCACAACATTATCTATAAGATGGTGGAAGAAATCGAAGCAGCGATGAAAGGAATGCTTGCACCGGTTATTGAAGAAGTCGTTATTGGCCAGGCAGAGATTCGTCAGGTCATCAAGGTTTCCAAAGTCGGTTCTGTGGCAGGTTCTTATGTAACAGATGGCTGTATGAAACGCGACTGCGGTGTACGTTTGATTCGTGATGGTGTTGTTGTCTACACCGGTAAGTTAGGTAGTCTGAGACGTTTCCAAAACGATGTGCGTGAAGTTCAGGCTGGCTATGAATGCGGTATGACCATTGAGAACTTTAATGACATCAAAGAGGGCGATATCATTGAAGCCTTTGAGATGCAGGAAGTAGAAAGAGACTAGAACTATGGCAGTAAAAAAAGAAAAGATGAACGGGATCCTGCAGCGTGAACTGACAGATATCATCAGTAAGGAAGTTAAGAATCCACAGGTTGGCTTCATCACCATTACCGGTGTGGAAGTCACAGGCGATTTTTCTCTCGCTAAGGTCTATGTTACCTTTTTAGGACAGGGCTATAAGAAAAAGCACGGACTCGAGGCGCTGGAAAAATCCAAAGGATTTATCCGCTCGATGCTGGCTTCACGTTTGACGATCCGACGCGTTCCAGAATTGAAATTTATTTATGATTCTTCCTTGGATTACGGCGATAAGATTGAAAGTCTGATCAAAGAGATCCATGAGAATGATGATCCTCAGGCAGAAGATTAACTTCTGCCTTTTTTGTATGGTCAGTTGATTGGCAAGTTTCCAGTGAAATGGTATAATAGAATTACAAATGAAAATGAGAAAGGAGATTCTTATGAAAAAAGCAATCGTTAACGGGAAAGTCATCTTAAAAGATACTGTTCAAGAAACAAATGTACTGATTGAAGATGACAGGATTGTCGGATTGAGTGACTCGGTTCCGGATGGATATGAGATCATTGATGCGAAAGGACTCTATGTATCACCTGGGTTTGTAGATATCCATACGCATGGACGGAATCTATGCGATACGATGAATGGGACACCGGAGTCTATTGATACGATTTCTGTCAACTGTTTAAAGACAGGCGTAACCAGCTTCTTGCCAACGACGATGACACAGTCTATTGACCAGACGCATCAGGCAATCGTCAACTGCGCGAAGTACATGGGACATGAAAACGGCGCTAAAGTGGCTGGTGTCCATATGGAAGGACCATTTATCGATCAGGCACATAAAGGGGCACAGCCTGGTCAATACGTGCTGGCACCTTCAATCGAGGCTTACCAGGAAATGGTTGGTGAACACGGGAAGGTGATTCGTCTGATCACCATTGCACCTGAACAACCTGGTGCAGAGAAGCTGATTCATTATTTAAAGGCGCAGGGTGTGACTGTCAGCATCGGTCATACGGGGGCGACCTATGAACAGGCAAAAACAGCCTTTATGACTGGGGTCAACCATGCGACCCATACTTACAATGCGATGACGGCTTTTACGCATCGTGCACCTGGCGTTGTCGGAGCCGTATTTGACTCTGACGAAGTCTATGCTGAATTGATCCTGGATGGTTTCCATGTCCATTGGGCAGCAGCTAAGACCCTGATCAGAGAAAAAGGGGTAGAGAAAGTGTGCCTGATTACCGATTCGATGGAAGCATCCGGGGTGTCCGATGGCACTTACCAGTTGGGCGGCCAGGAAGTCTTTGTGAAGAATGGACAGGCCCGTCTGGAAGACGGAACCATTGCAGGCAGTGTTTTAAAACTCAATGTGGCTGTGTATAATGCCTGCCATTATTTACATATGCCTATTTATGAAGCGGTACGTATGGCTTCATATAATCCAGCCCGTTCCTGCCATTTGATGCAGATAGGTCAAATCGCACCTTATAAGAAGGCGGATCTGATCATGTTTGATGACAAGATCGATATCAAATGGGCAATGCTGGATGGAAAGGAGAAAAGTCTTGCATGATTACATTAAAAAATGATTATTTATCGGTTGATCTTCATCCTAAAGGAGCAGAGATCCATCGCATTATCGGTTTGAAAGATGACCTGAATTATATGTGGCGTCGTGATCCAAGTCAGTGGGCCAACAGTGCGCCAATTCTATTCCCAATTGTGGGTGCGGTTAGGGATGATACCTATCTGGTAGAGGGAAAGACCTATCATCTGACACAACACGGATTTGCTCGTCATAATGAATTTGAAGTGACGAGTCATTCGGATACAGAAGTGGTTTTTACCTTGCGCAGCAATCCAGACATTTTGAAGCAGTATCCATATCTTTTTGAATTAAAAGTGACTTATCGTTTAGAGGGTTCCACTTTAGCTTGTTTGATTGAGGTCAAGAATGTGGACGAGAAACCAATTGTTTTTGCAGTTGGTGGTCATCCGGCCTTTGCCTGCCCATTCTATGAGAATGAGTCAAGCAATGATTATTATCTGGAATTCGAACAGAATGAAACATTAGATCAGAAGATCATTGATGTGGCCCATCGCGCCATGAGCCATGAGACTAAAAAACTGTTTGATAACGAACGTCGCTTCTTTGTTCGTCAGGCGATGTTTGACGAGGATGCGGTGGTCGTTAAAGACTTTAAGAGCGAATGGGTCGCTTTACGCAGCCTGAATCATGGAAAAGCGATTGTTTTCCATATGCATCATTTCAATCATTTAGGCATTTGGGCAGCCAAACATGTCGGTGGTCTGATTGCCATCGAACCATGGGTCGGTCATGCAGATTACAATGATTTTACGGGCGAATTAAAAGATAAAGAGGGTGTTGTGACATTGGATGTCGGCGATACTTTCCAGTGTGACTTTGCCGTCGAAATCGTTCAATAATGAAAAAGGGGATCAGTTTTCGGACTGATCCTTTTGCTTTTGCTGCATCTTTTTAGCGCGTAGATAGGTTCGCGAATGTTTTTTTTCAAGCAGATAGATGGCCTGCTCATAGTCTTCCAACTGATGATACATCCGTTGATAACTGTCCTGATCTTTGGCCAGACTTAACTTGTCAGCCAACTTGTCCATTTTCTGTTTAAGATCCTGGACCTTGGCTTCTATATAGGCATCATTCAGATCTTCAATGGAAAAACAGATGCCATCAGCCAGTTCTAATTGGCTGGAGATGGTCTTTAACCGGCTTAGTTTTGCCTGCAGCTGTGCTTTCGTTTTATCGTTCATCTTTTCTTCACCTCTTCTAGTCTAGCCGTTTCAGCTTTCTTTCATACGTTTTTTCCACCATTGGAAAAGAATGGTGACTAAACAAAATACGGCCATGCGTATCGCCGCATATGGCAGTGCTTGAAAACCGCCAACGATCAGCGCAATCGCTAAATAAACAATCATGACAAGTCCGATCTGCAAGGCATAAGGCGGCTTCAGATAGATGGAAAAAATCAGTCCGGCAAGCACCATCGTCGTATAGCTCAGAACCAAAGTGAGCATACTAAATAATGATAATGACAGATTCCCGAAGGATTCGATACCTGCAAGAATGGCCGCAAAAATAAGGTAGCTAAGCAGGATCATTCCCAGGGTCAAAACGGGTAATTTAATGATTGCTTTCATAAAAGAACCTCCTGTTATAGTGTATGTCATTGATTTAAAAATAGAAGGAGAAAAGCTATGGACTATGTTTTTGTTGCGCTAAAGAGTATGTTCTGTTATCTCTATCTGATCATTCTTTTACGTTTTTTAGGAAAAAAAGAATGCAGTCAGTTAAATATTTTTGATTTGGTCATTTTTCTTTTGGTGGCCGATCTGATGGCCATTGCTTTTGAGAATGGCGAAGGACTGATCAACGGGGTCATTGCTACAGGAATTTTGGCTGTCATTGATTATTTTTGTTCCTGGATTGCCTTAAAAAACAAAAAGTGGCGGGATCTTTTGGAAGGAAAACCAACCTATATCGTGACAGATGGCAAATTGAATTACGAAAATATGCGAAAGCTGCGGTACGATATGGATTCGTTATGTCAGCATCTCAGACAACAGGGAATTGCCAGTTTATCCGAGGTGGCTTTTGCCATCCTGGAGCCTAATGGGCAGTTATCTGTCATCAAGTGGCAAGGGCTTGAAGTTGAGTCTTTAGATCCGGTCATTGTAGATGGTAAGATCATGGGCCAGGTCTTAGCGTCATTGGGTTATGATGAAAACTGGTTGAAAAAGCGTTTAGCCAGTCAGCATGCTCCCGACATCAGAGATATTGCTTATTGTGTGATTGAAAAGAAACGCTTATTTTTTCTTCCAAAATAGATAGTAGAAGACCAGAATGAAAGACAAGAGGGTATTTGCCAGTAAACCAGCGAGCAGGGAAATAGCGACGCTGACTGCCTGGAAATAAGGAATAGCAAGATAAAGGACACTGATGCTGACAAGACATTCGATACAGCAGATAGCTAACTGGGTCTTATTTTTGCAAAGGGCCTGTAAGGCACAGGCCAGGGGGGTCTGCATATAATAGATGAGAAAGGGGATGGCCAAATAACGTAAGATCGAGGCTCCTTGCGTGGTACCGTAGAAAAGCTGCAGACAGAATTCAGGAGCAAAGAAGAAAAGCAGAGTGAAAGGAAGGCCTAAGGCTAGACAACCAAGTACCGCCATGATCAGGGTCTTTTGAGCGGCTTCCATCTCGCCGGTTGTAATGGTTTTGGTTAATTTGGGCAGTGCCAGTCGATAGATGATGGTTGTCAGAAAGGTCGGAATCATCAGCATGCCCAGTGCATAACCGTTGACGATCCCATACTGGGTACTGATCCATTCGCTTGAATAGCCTAAACAGAGAAGCAAACTGGTCAGGATCAACGGTTCTAAAAAGTTAGACAAAGAATGGAGCAGCTGGCTGGCGGTCACCGGCAGGCTGATGGCGAAAATGTCTCTGGACATGAGTTCATCGTAGAAATCGATGGATGTAGCACTTCTGGAAACATAACGATGATCAAAAATCACCAGCAATAGAAAGCTTGCCAGTTCTCCTGCACACATGGCTAAATAGGCCAGGGTTATCTGATGGGCCAGACTTAAATGAGAGAAGCAAAGAAAGCAAGTCAGCATGACAGCAATGCGCATCACTTCTTCGATGATCTGGGAGAGGCCGGGCGGAACGATCTTTTCCTGACCCAGATAATAGCTGCGCAGTGTGTTGTTCGTACTTGCCAGCGGAATAAAGAGGGCAATCGCATAAAGGGCACCGGTCGCTTCAGGCTGTCTGAAGAGCGTATTGGCGATGATAGGCGCCAGCAGGGCCAAGAGAAAGGCAATCGTGAGACTAATGACCAAACTAAGGCTCAATGCTTTTTTAAGGACTCGTTTAGGCTGATAATGCGGATCAGAGCTCAGGCGAAAGACAGCACTTGGGATGCCCATTTGAGCCAGCGTCAGACAGAAGCCCAGTGTCGGCAGCACCAACATATATAATCCGTAGCCCTCGCTCGAAAGCGTGCGGGCAAGAATGACCCGACAGAGCACGCTGAACAGTTTGGCTGTACAGGTCAGTCCCAGCAACGTCGCAAAAGATCGAAAAATCTTTTTTTTCATTAAAATCACTTCCTTTATGACGCAAATTCATTTATAATATAGAAATAGAAAAAATGGAGTGAGCGTAGTATGAAACCAGAAATGTTGGATGGGGTTTTAAGATCTGAACTGGAAATGATGCTGATCTTAAAAATGAAAGATTTTAGAGAACACAATTTAAGATCGATCACAAAAGATAATTTATTGGATTATCTTTTTAATGTGAAATGGAAAAGACGTGATAAATTAGTCACTTGTGATATCGTCAATGATATTTTTGATGTGACAGCCAGTCAGGTCTTTGATTATTTGCGCAATGAAGGAATCAAAAATGCTGCGAGTTTGCGCATTGAGGATTTTAGTGATTTAATTTCGAGATAAAACTGCGCTAAGCAGTTTTTTTTCTATTTAGGGGGAAGCAAAATGGAGTGGCAAATTTTAGAAAGTCAGCGATATCTTGAAATCATGCAGCGTCTGCAGGTGGGAACGATCGTTGGTAAGGTGCTGGATTTCAGAGAGAATCAGGATCCTGGCAAAACACCTTTACATGATTATGGATTGCTCAAAGATGCGAAGAAAGTGCTCGAACGCCTGGAAAAGGCCATTTTCACACAGGAAAAAGTAGTGGTGTATGGAGACTATGACTGTGATGGGATCATGGCGACCAGTATTCTTGTCAGCGCGTTTGAACGCCGTCATCTCAAGGTCGGGTTTCATATTCCTAACCGCTTTGTCGATGGCTATGGTCTGAGTGTTGCACGGGTGCGCCAGATGCATGAAAAGGGCTATACGCTGATCATCACGGTTGATAATGGAATCAGTGCTTTTGAAGCCTGTGAAGAAGCCAAACGACTTGGCATGGATGTCATTATCACCGATCATCATGAGATAGGCAGCAAGCTGCCCGAAGCCTATGCCATCTTGCATACCGGACTCTCACCGGATTATCCTTTCAAAGGGATTTCTGGCGGTTTTCTGGCTTGTAAGTTGGGGTGTGCGCTCATTGGTTCGCAGGATGCCTATTTTCATTGCTTAGCGGCCATCTCAACCATCAGCGATGTGATGCCGATGGTTGATGAAAATCGGACGCTGGTCAAGTGTGCCTTAAGCGTGATGCAGGAAAAACGTTATTTGAATTTTGAGCTCTTATTAGGTGAAAATCAGCGCTATTCTACGACATCGATCGGATTTACGCTTGTGCCGAAGATCAATTCAATCGGACGTCTGGTTGACGGACTCAATCCATCCAAATGTGTCACTTATTTCCGCCATGCCATCGCGCATGATGCCAAGGAAAGAGAATTCAAAATGCAGTTTGCGAGTCTTGCCACGAAGATCAATCAGTCCAGACAGAAACTGACTACTTCACAATATGCGCTGGCTACCACAAATATGAACACGGATGAGGATGTCCTTTTCTGTTATGATAAGGATTTTCATGAGGGATTGATTGGTCTAGTTGCAGGCAAATTGACGAAAACCTATTATCGACCTAGTTTCGTGATGCACCTCGATGAAGAAAAAGGCATTCTGAAAGGCAGTGCCAGAAGCATCGCCGGGATCAACCTCTATGACCTTTTGAAGAAAAATAAGGATGATCTGCTGGTTTATGGTGGTCATGAACTGGCCGGCGGATTTTCTCTGGAATTGGCTAAACTGAACGATTTTGAGACACATGTGAAAGCCTATATTGATGATATTCGCACACCGGATCTCTTTGTTGAAAAGAGTCATGCCATTTTGCTGGAGGATCGTGATATCAGCTTAGAGAATGTTCGCGGATTAGAGGCCCTCCAACCATTTGGGCAGGGCAACGAAGAACCAACCTTCGCAATGCGCCTGTCTCATCCTATAAAAATCGAAACACTTTCCGATAAAAAACATCTCAAATTGACTTTTGAACTCAGTCATGCGCGTCTAAGCTGTCTCTGGTTTAATCACGGAGAGGTCTATAACCAGATCAGTCAGCAGCAGCATTTTGAGCTCTTTGGTCAGATTTCCATCAATCAATTTCGAAATTTCGAAAACATTCAGCTGATTCTTCAGGATTTGCGCTGAAATGTGATTGGAAAGATGTCGTCTTTTTGGTATAATAATCATATTAGGAGGATGATAATATGGATTTAAAAAAATTTGTCAAAGACATTCCTGACTTTCCAAGTGAGGGTGTGATCTTTCGTGATGTCACGCCACTTCTACAGGATAGTGAGGCTTATCAATATACCATTGATGCATTATGCGATTTTGCCCGCAAAGTGCAGGCTGATGTGATCGTGGGTCCGGAAGCCAGAGGCTTTCTCTTCGGCTGCCCAACGGCCTATGCTTTGAATATTGGGTTTGTTCCGATCCGAAAACCGGGCAAGCTCCCACGCGAAACGATCAGTGTTTCATATGATTTAGAGTATGGAAGCAATATCCTTCACATGCATAAGGATGCTTTAAAACCAGGTCAGCGGGTCGTTTTGATCGATGATCTGTTAGCGACAGGCGGAACCATTCAGGCTGGTGCAAAGCTGGTTGAAAGCTTAGGGGCGGTTGTTGCCGGTATGGCTTTTGTGATTGAACTTGACGCTTTAAAAGGGCGCGAGTTGCTTCATGATTATGAGGTCATGAGCCTGATGCATTATTAAACATAAATCGGTCAGGTGAGGGGTGATAAAATGACTGAGATTAAAACAGCGAAGGATCAAGTGACGATTGAGGACGTGCTGGAACTGGCAGGTCAGTATATTAAAAATCCGGACAGTATCCAGATGATCAAGAATGCTTATGAGTATGTGATGGTCAAACATGCTGGTCAAAAACGACGCAGCGGAGAGCCTTATACTATCCATCTGATCTGGGTTGCCTATATTTTGGCAACACTGCAGACAGGGCCGGTCACCATTACGGCAGGGCTGTTACATGATGTGATGGAAGACTGTGAGGTTCCTCATGATGAGATGGTCGAACGCTTTGGCGAGGAGATTACTTCATTGGTTGAAGGGGTAACCAAGATCTCAAAAATGCCTTTTAAAGATCGGTCAGACTTTTATGCCGAGAACCACCGTAAGATCTATATTGCGATGGCGAAGGATATACGTGTGATCCTGATCAAATTAGCGGATCGGCTGCATAATATGCGAACACTGAAATATATGCCGCCGGAAAAGCAAAAACGAATTGCAACGGAGACCTTAGAGGTTTATTCACCGATTGCACATCGTTTGGGTATCAATGATATTCGTATAGAGCTTGAGGATCTGAGTCTGATGTACACTGAACCACAGGCCTATCAGGACATTGCGGCTTTGCTGGAACGTAAACGCGCCGAACGTAAAGCGGCTGTGGACAAGATGATGGAAGAAATTCGTCATTTGCTTGAACAGAGCCATATGCCATTTCGAATCCTGGGACGTGCTAAGCATATTTACAGTATCTACAAGAAGATGGTCATCAAAGGCAAACGCTTTGATGAGCTATACGATCTTAATGCGTTAAGGATCATTACTCAGACCAAACTGCAGTGCTATGAGATCTTAGGGATCATCCATGATCACTATCGTCCATTACCAGGTCGTTTTAAAGATTATATCGCCATGCCTAAACCGAATATGTATCAATCCTTGCATACGGCGGTCATCGGTGTGGACGGTCTGATCTTCGAAATTCAGATCCGTACCGAGGAGATGGACCAGATTGCCGAACGAGGCGTTGCAGCGCACTGGCGCTATAAGGAAAACAAGGGGTATTCCAGTCGCAATGAGCAAAAGGAGATTGGAGAGAAGCTGCAGTGGCTGCGCGATTTTATCTCTCTATCCGATGATATCCAGAATACCGATGCGAAAGAATATTACAATGCGATCAACCGCGATATTTTCGAAGCCAATGTTTATGTGCTTTCCCCTAAAGGCAAGATCATTGAACTGCCCAATGGGGCAACGCCTATTGACTTTGCCTATCGTATTCATACCGAAGTCGGTCACCATATGACAGGTGCCTTTGTCAACAACATTATGGTACCGATTGATACCCGTTTAAAAACCGGTGACTTAGTGGAAATCAAGACCTCTAATAATTCACCGGGACCTAGTGAAGACTGGCTCAAGATTGTCAGAACGGCTGGGGCGCGTAACAAAATTCGTCAGTTTTTAGCAAAAAAAGAAGAAGAAAACAAAAAAATCCAGATTGATGAAGGACGTAAGCTTTTGCGTGATGAGATCAGACGACGTCATGATCTGGATGAAAAGGTCTATCTGGAAGCAAAGACTTATGATAGTGTCGTGGCTTCCTTTGGGGCAAATAATTTCGATGATCTATTGTATCTGATCGGACGAAAGAATATCACAGCTGCAGCTGTGTTAGAAAAGGTGATTCCCAATAAAAAGTCTTTCTTCGATAATCTCAATAAGATCATGCAGAAAAACAATGATGCCATTGAACGTCAGCGTAAATCCAGTAGTTCTGGTGTCGCAGTACAGGGCATCCGTGGGATGCGTATTCAATTAAGTAAATGTTGTAATCCGATTCCTGGTGATGAGATCGTTGGTTTTGTGTCGCAGGGACAGGGCATCAAGGTCCATCGTAAAGATTGTCCGAATGTCCAAAGCGATGAGGCGAAAAAACGTCTGATCGAGGTCTATTGGGATTGGCCAAGCCTGCAGTCTAAACATTACGAAGTGGATTTACAGATCCGGGGTTATGATCGTCCGAATCTCTTGACGGATGTGATTACTGTTCTAGGTTCCATGAAGATCAATATTCTGAAGATCCACGGGGATGCAACCGATGGCAAAGCGAAAATTGATTTGAAGATTTCAGTTGAAAATGCTGGACAGCTTGACCAGGCAAAAGCGAACCTGCTGAAGGTTCAGGGCCTTTATGAAATTGATCGTTTGATTCATTAAAAAGGTGGGTACTCCCACCTTTACATAGCGCCTATCCGGGCGCTTTTTTCGACTTCTAAAATATGCTGCCAATTGGCTGGAAAACTATAATCTTTTTCTAAGTCGAAGGTATAATTCTCGCGATGTGCTTTGCGGAAAAGAATCGTGAGTGAATCAATAAAATCTTCAGCACTTAAGATATCCGGACAAAGTCTGATCATGATCAGGGTGTAGTAGAAGAGGGTCGTGCTCTTATGCTGGCGATCCTGGTTGTTCGCATCTTTATCTTTGGTCATGATAGGACGCAGTTCTTTAAAAGAAGAGAGGCGATAGAGACTTTGATAGTGGGCACAACGATTACGCAGATTATTTAAACTGATCATCCAGGCATAGAAGGTCTGGACAGAAAGGCCTTGGAAATAACGGGCTAAATAAGAGACGCGGTCAGGTAAATTAAGGGTCTGGAAGAGGTTGAGTACCCAGCCAAAGGGCATGATACCGGCTGCAGTCGCAAAGTTTAATGAATAACGGTATTGGCGATATTCTTCGGTCACTTGCTGATTATTCTTGAGTTCATTATCAATCCGGTCGTTGAGTTGACTAATGAGGTTGTAATGTTCTTCTTTATCGTTGAATAGGGATTTATCCAGATAAGCGCGATAGTAGAAATAGCCATCGTGATAGGCCATTTTATATTTTTTGTCATATTTATTCGTGAGATAATAAGTGAGACTGGAACGAAAATACATCTCAATCTCTTCTAAGCGTTTCTGGTATTCGAAGCGCAGCTGGCGATCTGTCTTGATGATGGATTCCAGGTCATAAATGTGGATGTGGGGATGTTTGGATAAGTAGGCATGTACTTTGTCATAGCCGATCTGAAAGATCAGTTTCTCTAATAGCCCAATCTTATCTTGACTGTCGTCAGAGAGCAGTTTAGCTAACTGAGAAATATTGAGTGGGTTAGGGGAATCACTGCCTTTAACGACCAAGAACTTACCGATCTTTAGGAACTGATCACTCGATTCTTTAACAGGGATAACGACAGGTTCCGACATTTTTTCAGGTTTAGCTGGTTCTGGTGGCGTCATTGCTTCAAGTAGTTCGGTATGATATTGCTTAAGTATCTGGGTCAGGCGCACGAGACCGTCTGTTTTTTTATGATTGTCCTCGTTGATATCACTTTCCAGTTCATCCAGAGCCTTCAATTTTTCTTCTGTTTCCTGGATTGAAAGAATCCCCTCATAGCGTTGAAAATAAACAGGGAGCTCAGGGAATTCGCTCAATTCATCCATCAGCTGATTCTTTTTAAAAGCGAGATGATGATCCGTGTAGAAGCGTTCGATCAGCTGCACATCCTGATCAGACACCGGTGGTTTTTCTGGCTTTTCTGGTTCAATGCGGACATCTGGAATCTGGGAGAGACGGATGACTTCCTGCTGGAGCGTATCAAAATAATGATCAAAAGCTTCCTTGCTTGGTGCGGATAAAGGCTGGAAGGATTGCATCTTGTCTTTTAATGATTTTTCCAAGAGCAGCAGGCAGTTCATTTTATCCTGGGCATCCATCCGTCGTTTTTGGATATGACGGAATTTGCGTTGTGCTTTCTGTAAAAGACGGGATAGAATTTTATGATCTTCATATTGTTTTTGCATGCGTTCATAAGCCATCAGCTCATCATTGATGGTATGAAGGGAGTCAGGATCCTGACGATGATCGATCATTTCACAGAGCTGAGGATAGACAGCCGGGATCCTTTTAGTGAGATCCTTTTTGGTAATGCCATGATAGACCATGTATTTCGCAAGAAGCTTGGCAAAGGTCTCTGGATCACTGATCTTGTCTGATAGTTCGCTGGCAGTTTGCAGAGCAGCGAGACGCGAACTTTTTTCTAAGATATCTAAGAGGTAGCCATAGTGATGAACTTCATTTTGAGCTTCCTGAATGGAAAGCAGCCGTTTATCAGCGATGACCTGATAGACCGTTTCTTCGACTGCATGATTTGCCAGGTGACGCGGTTCACTAAAATATTGGACAAAATCATCATAATCAAGTTCAATCAGGTCTTCCAGTCGGGCGTAGATATCTTCTTTAGAACCATCACCGATCTTGCGTAAATAAGTCGTCAAGGCACTGGTCAGTGCGATTTCGCTTTGAAAAAAGGAATTCTGTTTTTCAAAAGTATTAAATAGTTCTAAGTTCTTCATGTAAATCAACCTCCTTATAATAAGAGATTATCATATTTTTTATGAAATAGATATATTTATTAAAATAAATTTCTAAAATAAGCGATATTTTATAGTTTTTGTATATATGATGCAAAAGAGAAGGTTCGTTTGAATGATTGCATTTTTTTAGTAAATAGTCTATAATGATTTCAAATCATTGAGGGAATGATCTGAATACTCGTCAGAGTATGCCCGGCTAGGCTCGCCTGAGGGCCTGATGCCTTGTCCTGGGCTTTTTTTGTGAAGAAGGAGGAAGATTTATGGCCTATACAGCCCCTCGAGGCACAGTGGATCTGTTGCCTCAGGATACACGCAAATGGCAATATCTTGAACAGTTGTTAAGAACAATTGCCGATTTATACAATGTGAAAGAGATTCGTCCGCCAATGTTTGAACATACGGAACTGTTCAATCGTTCGGTTGGTGATACGAGTGATATTGTGACTAAAGAAATGTACACATTTGCTGATAAGAAAGGACGTTCATTGACCCTGCGTCCAGAAGGAACTGCCGGGGTGGCGCGGGCTTATGTTGAAAACAAGCTTTTTGCGGCAGCTGATAAGCCAGTTAAGCTCTATTATATGGGACCGATGTTCCGTTATGAGCGTCCGCAAAAAGGACGTCAGCGTCAGTTCCATCAGTTTGGTGTGGAAATGTTGGGAGTGGAAGATCCGGCTTTAGATGTCGAAGCGATGCTGATGGCGGTGACCATCGTTCAGTCTTTAGGGCTGAAAAATGTTCGACTGGTTGTGAATACTTTAGGAGATGCCAAGAGCCGTCAGGCCCACAAAGAAGCGCTGAAGAAACACTTTGAACCTTATTTAGGTGAACTTTGTCATGACTGTCAGGAGCGTTTTGAAAAGAATCCGCTGCGTATTTTAGACTGCAAAGTGGATCATGATCATCCAGCCATGAAAAATGCTCCACGTACGATTGATTATTTGACCGATGAAGCAAAGGCCTATTTTGATCAGGTATTGGCCTTATTGGATGACTTAGAGGTCAGCTATGTGGTTGATCCTAATCTGGTACGCGGTCTGGATTATTATTGCCATGTCGTGTTTGAGGTCATTTCGGATGATCCGATCCTGGGGGCGCAGTCCACCCTTGGCGGTGGAGGACGCTATAATTCTCTGATTGAAGAATTAGGTGGTCCGGCAACACCGGGAATCGGCTTTGCTTTTGGGATGGAACGACTTGTTATCGCTTTAGGCGACCAGCTGGAAGAAGAGGAAGAACATTTGGATGTTTATCTCATGCCTTTAGGTGAGAAGGGCAAAAATCTGGCAGTACAGATTCAGGCCATGCTCAGAGCCAATGGACTTAGCTGTGATATGGATTATCAGAATCGCAGCATGAAGGCACAGTTTAAGACGGTCGATCGCATGAAGGCCAACTTTGCCATCATTATCGGTGATGATGAAGTGGATCAAGAAGTAGTCAATATTAAGGATACCCGGACACGTAACCAGGAAACGGTTGCTTTAGAAGATATCCTGGCATACTTAGAGAAAAAGATGGAGGAATAGAGATGTATCGGACACATACAAATGGCCAGCTGCGTCTTTCTGACGTCGGCAAGACTGTCCAGCTGGTGGGCTGGGTAAGCCGTAAACGTAATCTGGGGGCTTTAGTGTTCATCGATTTGCGCGACCGCTATGGGATCACTCAGATTATCTGCGATGAAAAGATGGAAAACATTACCAAAGAGATTCGTAATGAATATGTGATTCAGGTTGAGGGTGTGGTTGTGGAACGTTCCAGTAAGAACCCTCATATGCCAACGGGTGAGATTGAGATCGAAGCCAAGACCATTCGTATCATCAATGCTGCTAAGCAGCCGCCAATGATCATTGCGGATGAAACAGATGCTTTAGAGGATTTCAGACTGCAGTATCGTTACCTCGATCTGCGCCGTCCGCACATGCAGCAAAACATCATCTTAAGAGCGAAAATCGTTAAAGCGATTCATGAGTTCTTAGATAATGAGGATTTTATTGAGATTGAAACACCTTATTTAGGAAAATCTACACCGGAAGGCGCCCGCGATTTTCTGGTTCCGAGCCGTGTGCATCCAGGCGAGTTTTATGCCCTGCCACAGTCTCCGCAGCTCTTTAAGCAGATGCTGATGGTTTCTGGTTTTGAACGCTACTACCAGGTAGCACGCTGTTTCCGTGACGAGGATCTGCGTGCGGATCGTCAGATTGAATTTACCCAGATCGATGTCGAAACTTCCTTCCTTTCAACGGATGAGATCTTAGATATCGGGGAAAGAATGATGGCTTATGTCATGAAAAAGGTCAAGAATATTGACATTGAACTGCCTTTGCGCCGGATGACCTGGCATGAAGCGATGGAGCGTTATGGTATCGATAAACCGGATACGCGTTTTGGTCTGGAACTGGCCAACCTGAACGCAGTGGTTCAGGACGTGGATTTTGCCGTGTTTAAAAACGCCTTAAGTCAGGGCGGTCATGTCAAAGGAATCAACGTGAAAGGACAGGCCGATCATTATTCACGCAAAGCGATCGATAAGCTGCAGGATCTTGCCAAGACATATAAAGCCAAGGGACTTGCCTGGATGAAGGTCAAAAACAGCAAGGCAGAAGGACCTATCGTGAAGTTCTTCACTGAAGAACAGCTTTCCCGTCTATGCGAAGCGATGCAGGCAGAAGATCAGGATCTGCTCTTATTTGTAGCGGATACACATTATGAAGTGGTTTGTGATGCCCTGGCTGCTTTGCGTAACCATTTAGGAAAAGAATTACATCTCTATGATCCAAATACTTTTGACTTTTTATGGATCGTAGATTTCCCTATGTTCGAATATGACGAAGAGACGGCGCGTTACTATGCGAAACATCATCCATTCACACTGCCAAAACCAGGACACGAGGATCTGATTGCCAGTGATCCGGCTCATTGTTTAGCGGAAGCTTATGATATTGTCTTGAATGGTTATGAGTTAGGTGGCGGATCACAGCGTATTTATGATCAGGATATGCAGGCCAAGGTCTTCAATGCCCTGGGCTTTACTGATGAAAGCATCCAGGCACAGTTTGGTTTCTTTGTGGAAGCATTAAAATATGGAACACCACCGCATGGCGGTTTCGCTTTAGGTTTGGACCGTATTGCGATGATCCTGGCACAGGAGAAATCACTGCGTGATGTCATTGCTTTTCCAAAGAATGCCAGTGCACGCTGTCCTGTTTCCATGGCACCTTCGGCGGTTGCACCTGAACAGCTCGAGGAATTAGAAATCGAGGTGTCAAAGCATGAATAATGAACGCTTAACGACTTTACAGACTGCTTTGAAAAAAGCGAAGATGGATGTATTGCTGATCAGTGATCCTCACAGCATTGAATATCTGCTTGGCAAAATGATCCATCCAGGTGAAAGAATGCTGGTATTAGCGGTTTTCCAGAAGCAGGCGCCTGTCTTCTTTTTGAATCATCTTTTCAATGTCCCTGAAGATTTTGGCTTTGAAAAGGTCTGGTTTTATGATACGGATGATTATACCGGTATGCTGGCATCTTATTTAGATCAGGCAAGTGTGATTGGTGTCGATAAGAACTGGCCAGCGCGTTTCCTTTTACCAATCATGGCGAATGTGCCACAGGCGCATTTTGTGAACGGTTCCTATTTAGTGGATGAGATGCGCATGGTCAAGGATGAAGCTGAGAGGCAGCTGATGAGAGAAGCCAGTCTGATCAATGACCAGGCGATGGCCGATATGCGTCAAGCTTTTGAAGAAGGCATTACGGAAAATGAAATGGCAGCTAAACTGCTGGAATTCTATAAGGCCCATGGCGGAGAAGGATATTCCTTTGATCCCATCGTTGGCTATGGACCCAATGGGGCTGATGGGCATCATGGCTGTGACCAGACCCCACTAAAACCAGGGGACAGTATCGTTGTAGACATGGGCTGTATGTATCAGGGATATTGTTCTGATATGACAAGAACCTTCTTCTACAAGTCTGTCACACCAAAACAAAGAGAGGTCTATGATCTGGTGCTTCAGGCCAATCTGGCTGCCGAAGCCATCATTAAACCGGGCGTGCGTCTTTGCGATATTGACAAGGCGGCCAGAGACGTCATTACCAAGGCCGGTTATGGCCCAATGTTCAATCATCGTACAGGACATTTCATTGGTAAGGAAGTCCATGAATACGGAGATGTCTCCAGTGCCTTTGATATGCCTGTTCGAGCAGGGATGATCTTCTCAATCGAACCGGGCATCTATATCGAGGGAGAATTTGGTGTACGCATCGAGGACCTGGTGCTGGTCACGGAAGACGGATGTGAGATATTGAATCATTATCCTAAAGACTTGATTGTCATTGAATAAAGAAAAAAGCGCATGGAGGCAAACCCTGCATGTGCTTCTTTTTGGCCTAGTAAGGATGATGGGCCGGCTGTTCTTCTTTTTCAATGTATGGCTGATTGGGTGCAATCATTTCTTCCTGATGCTTTTTTGGTGGTGTATTTTTGTTTCGTTTTGATTTTGACATTGTCATCTCTCCTTTACACTGTTAATATGGCTGGATGATGATGAAATATACATGAAAAAGCATTATGTTTTTAGCGCAATTTGTGCTAAAATGGTTTCGAGGTGAGAGTATGTACTATTTTATTGGAATTAAGGGTTCAGGGATGGCTTCTTTGGCAACGATTCTATATGATCTAGGTTATGAGGTCAAAGGAAGCGATATCTCTAAATATATTTTTATCGAAGATGAACTGCGTAAGCGCCATATTGAAATTCTGGATTTTGATCCAGCTAATATCAAAGATGGCTACCATGTCATCATCGGAAATGCTTTTGGGGAAGATCATCCGGAAGTAAAAGCGGCAAGGGCGAATCCAAATGTCACCTGCACCCGTTATTTTGATTTCTTAGGTGAATTCATGACGCATTTCACTTCTATTTGTATTGCCGGCACACATGGGAAGACCACGACGACGGGCATGGCCTACCATCTCTTTCAGGATTTTGACAAGACCTCTGTCTTAATTGGGGACGGGACGGGTCATGCGGTCAAAGATGCCAAGTATTTTATTGCTGAGGCATGTGAATATCAGGATCACTTTTTGCACTATTATCCGGATTATGCCATCATCAATAACATTGAATTGGATCATGTCGATTATTTCCCAACGATTGATGCCTACAAGGCTTCTTTCGAGAAGTTTGCCAATCAGGTGAAGAAGACCGTGATCATCTGGGGTGATGATCCTTATTTACCAAAGCTGAATATCACGACACCAAAACTGACTTTTGGTTCAGGTCAGAACAATGATGTACGTTCAGTCAATCTGATTGAAAACAAGGATGGGATGAGCTTTGATGTGTATATCCATCATGAATTGTTTGGTCATTTCAATTTGCCACTTTATGGACATCACATGCTGCATAATGCCTTGGCGATCATTACACTGGGCTACCTGGAAAATATGTCACCTGAATACATTCAGGAACATCTGGCGAGCTTCGAGGGCGTCAAACGTCGTTATACCGTGAAGGTGCATGATGATTGTGTCTATGTTGATGATTATGCACATCATCCAACGGCCATTAAATTTGTCATTGAGGCGACGCGCGTACGTTATCCAAACAAGAAGATCGTCGCCATCTTCAAGCCGGATCGCTTCTCACGCGTCAAACAATTTGCACGTGAATTTGCCAAGAGTCTGGAGGGCGCAGATGCCGTCTATCTCTGTCATTTTCCTGAAAATGCAACCAAAGAGCCAGGCATCGACATTGATATTCATGAGATCGGTCAGTACATTCCGCGTGCGTCGATCATCAAAGAGGATGAAGAGGCGGCTGAAGAACTCGCAAAATATCATGATGTGGTCTACTTATTTATGAGCAGCAAAGATATTTACAAACTTGAGGAAAAAGTCATCAGCTGCAAAGAAAAAGAAAAATAATAATGAAAGCGTTTAGATTATATGTTGCAAAGGTTATTAAATTGTGAGATAATGGTTAGTAGGAAAGAGGTGTTGTCATGACGGCGGTTGAAATCTGTTTGTGCATCTTACTGGTGGCTGGAGCCTTTGCCTGCATCTGTTTGGGCATTCTGTTTATCAGAATGTTGAGTACCTTGGATGAGGCAAATTCAAGTCTGAGAGAGATGAATCGGGCGATTGACAAAGCGAATCATACGATCGATGATTTGAATTACAAGCTGAAACTAATGAATGCACCCATCGAAAAGGTGTCAGGCTTATTTGATCATAAGTCAAACAGCAGCTTCTTAGGTCGTACATTAAGTATGGCGGGTGCCTATCGTGCCGGAAAAAAAAGAAAAAAATAGAAAGGATGAGAGCCGATGAAAATGGGTAAGTTTATCGTAGGTCTTGGTGTTGGAACTGTGATCGGTCTGTTGCTTGCGCCAAAAAAAGGGAGTGAGCTCGTTGAAGATATCAATACGTCATTTTTAAAGGTGAAAGAAAACCTGAAAGATATGACCAAAGAGGATGTCGTCAATAAATTAAACGATACGATTGCAAACGTACAGACCTATGTACGTGAGTTTGATTATGCTTCCTACAAAGCATCAACTAAAGAAAAAATGAATCGTTTGATGAATGATCTGGTGACGTTGAAAAACAGGATCTTAGAAAGTGATCAATTTAATTCACTAGTGGGAACATTCAACCATATTGTTAATATGATCAGTGACAGGGTCAACGAAATTATTAAGCATGCAAAAGATGAAAACGAAGAAAGCGTGGAATGCGAAATTGACGAAACTGCTAAAGAAATCGAAGAGTTAATTGAAGAAATGAACTCTGATGAAAATTAAGTGAGGAATAACGTGAAGAAAGTTACGATTTACGATGTTTCACGCGAAGCAGGTGTTTCTTTAGCGACGGTTTCAAGAGTCATCAACGGCTCTAATGTCGTTAAGGAAGCCACACGTCAAAGAGTTTTAGAAGTCATCAAACGCTTAGATTTTAAGCCAAATGAAGTTGCACGTGGATTAGCGAAAAGCAAGACAACGATGATAGCGGTTGTTTTCCCACAGGCTTTGTTTGCTCATGTTAAAGAAATGATCGGTGGCATCGGGGATGCCAGCCGAACGTTAAAATACAATGTCACCATTCATACGACGGATGATATTGGTGAAGATGATATGATTGATGAACTGGTTGAGAAATTGATCAAGTCCCGTGTGGATGGTGTTATTCTTTTCAATAACGATAATTTAGCGACTGAGATTGAAAAAATCAGCAGCTATGATATGCCAATTGTTGTCATTGGAGATCGTATTTCTGCAGAGAATCAGGGATCCATCTATGTTGACGCACGCAAGATCACTTATGAGCTCGCAACGAGTTATCTGGATAAAGGTGTGTCGGATATTGCCTTCTTTACAGCCAGACAGAATCTGGTCAAGAAAGAGGAACTTGTAGAGGGATTCAAACAGGCTTATGAAGAACATGGCCTGACCTTTGATAACGTCACGAACGTATCCACACATTATGAAGAAAGTTATCCTTATTTTGTAGACTATTTCAAGACACATCGTCCGCAGGTCGTGATTGCGGGTTATGATAAAGAAGCAGTGGCTGCCATCAATGCCGCCAGAGAAAATGGCATCCGTGTTCCTGAAGATATGGAAGTCATTGGAATGATGAACACGACTTATAGTGTCATGTGTAATCCGACCCTGACAACGGTCAATGTCCCTGTTTACAATATGGGTGCACTGGCTTTGCGTCTGCTCACGAAAATCTTAAATGATGAACCAATCGAAAGCCATGAAGTGGTCGTTAAGCATTTATTGATCAAACGTGAATCAACAAAATAAGATTGCATTTTCCATTTGATTTGGTATAATACCAGTTAGAGACGAGGAAGAAGCAAAAGCATGCTTTTGATGACATCTAGAGAGTCTGTGGCTGGTGGAAACAGAACGTAGAAGGCATGAAATACACTTTGGAGTTTCCAGATCAAAAGTCTGGACGGACGCCCGTTAAAGCGTAGAGTGCATACATGATGTATGAATAAAGGTGGTACCGCGAGATTTCGTCCTTTAACGAAATCTCTTTTTTAATAGAAAGGGGTATAGACAAATGGGTATCTATGAAGAATTAGTTTGGCGTGGCCTGATCAAAGATGTCAGTTCACCAGAATTAAAAGACAGATTGAATCAGGGGGGGATGACTTTTTACATTGGGACTGATCCAACCGGAGATAGTTTACACATCGGTCATTTTTCATCTTTTTTGATTTCTAAGCGTTTAAAGGACGCTGGCCATCATCCGATCCTATTAGTCGGCGGCGGAACAGGTCTGATCGGTGATCCAAAACCAGATACGGAAAGACCAATGATCACAAAAGAACAGGTTCAGCATAATTTCAACTGCTTGAAGGAACAGGCCGAAAAGCTCTTTGGCTTTAGGGTTGTAAATAACTATGACTGGCTCAAAGATATTTCTTTTATTGATTTTTTGCGCGACTACGGTAAATATTTTAATGTCAACTACATGTTGAATAAAGATATCGTGAGACGTCGTCTGGATCTGGGAATTACATACACAGAGTTTAGTTACATGATCATGCAGGCTGCAGACTTCTTACACCTTTATGAAAATGAAAACTGTGAACTCCAGTGTGCCGGACAGGATCAGTGGGGCAATATCACTGCCGGTATCGAGTTGATTCGCAAGAAGACGGGTAAAGAAGCCTTTGGTTTCACGATGCCTTTATTAACAAAATCCGATGGGACGAAATTCGGTAAGACCAATGGAAAAGCGATTTGGCTGGATCGTAAGAAGACTTCACCATACGAAATGTACCAGTTCTTTATCAACTCAGAGGATGATAAGGTCATTGACTATCTGAAATTCTTAACTTTCTTATCCAGAGAGGAAATTGAAGATCTGGAAGAAAAAAATCGGACGCAGCCACATTTACGTGAGGCGCATAAGGCGTTGGCTCGCGAAGTCATTACCTTCATTCATGGCCGTGAAGCTTATGAAGAAGCAGTGCACATTTCTGAGATGTTATTCTCCGGACATATTCAGGATCTGACTTTAGACCAGGTCAAAGACTGTTTCAATGGCTTGCCTCAGGTAGAAGTGGATCACGATCTGCCAGTCATAGATGCCTTGATCTTATGTAAAGCAGCCAGCAGTAAGCGTGAGGCACGTGAATTTGTGAAGGGCGGTTCGGTACTCATCAATGGTGAAAAAGTCACGGATATTGATTTTGTGGTGAGTCGTGAACAGGCTTTTGGCGGCGAAGTAACAGTTATTCGCCGTGGTAAGAAAAATTACTTTGTATTAAAACACATCTAAAACAATGAAATGAAGGGCGGGAAAAATAATGCTTCATCAATGGAAAGAACAAATTGTTTATCAGATTTATCCACGTAGTTTTAAAGATTCTAATCATGACGGAATTGGAGACATTCCGGGAATCATAGAAAAATTGGACTACTTAAAAAAGTTAGGCGTCACGATGCTTTGGGTATGTCCGGTCTACCGTTCACCAATGGCAGATAATGGCTATGATATTTTGGATTATTATGACATTAATCCTGAGTTTGGGACGATGGCAGATGTCGATCGTTTGATCGCTGAAGCCAAAAAACGTGACATGTATGTGATCATGGATCTTGTCATCAACCATACGTCTGATGAGCATGCCTGGTTCCAGGAAGCCCTGAAAGATCCACAGAGTCCTTATCGTGATTATTATATCTTTAAGGAAGGTAAGGATGGACATGCGCCAACGAATTGGCGTTCTGTCTTTGGCGGCAGTGTCTGGGAACCCGTTCCTGGTGAGGACAATATGTATTATTTCCATGCCTTTGCGAAAAAACAGCCGGATCTGAACTGGGAAAATCCAAAGATGCGTCAGGATATCTATCAGATGATCAATTTCTGGCTGGAAAAAGGCATTGCCGGTTTCCGCGTCGATGCGATCAACTTCATGAAGAAGAATCAGGATTGGCCGGATGGCAAGCCTGATGGTGCAGATGGACTGTCTGCTTGTTTCCCATTCAGTCGTAACGTACCGGGAATCGAGGTCTTCTTCAAAGAATTAAGAGAGAATACATTTGACAAGTATCAGTGTTTTACGGTCGCCGAAGCGGTGGGTGTCGCTTATGATAAGCTCGATATCTTTATCGGTGACACAGGCTGCTTCAACATGCTCTTTGATTTCAGTTATGCCAATTTGGATGTCACTGAAAACGAAGAGTGGTTCCCATTGCAGAACTGGACGATCAAGGCCTTCAAGGAAGCCTTATACGCCAGCCAGGTTGAACTCGCTAAAGTGGGCTGGAATGCTCCTTTCTTCGAAAACCATGATATGCAGCGTTCAATGAATCGTCTGATCCGCAATGAAGAGGAAAGAACTCCAACAGCTGCCAAAATGTTAGGCGCACTGTTACTGAGCTTGAAAGGCACACCTTTCATCTATCAGGGTGAAGAGATCGGTATGATCAACAATGAACGTTCAGATATTAGCGAATTCGATGATATCAGTTCGCATAACCAGTATCAGCGTGCACTTGAGGAAGGGTATACGGAAAAAGAAGCGCTGATGTTTGTCAATCGTCGTTCACGTGATAATACGCGCAGCCCAATGTGCTTTGATGATAGTGAGTATGCCGGCTTCAGTGATGTGAAACCATGGCTGAAAGTCAACGAGCATGCTTCTACTATCAATGTCGCTAGTCAGCTGGACGATCCAAATTCAGTTTTCAACTTCTATGTCAAGATGATTGCTTTACGTCAAAGCGAGGCTTATCATGATACCTTTGTGGATGGTGACTTTGTCGTTGAACCAGAAGTAGCAGAAAATGTCATTGCATTTTCTCGTAAATTAGACAATACGCATCTCTTATGTGTCTATAATTTCCAGAATGAAGCGATGAGCTATCCGCTGTCTGGAAATCCTGAATGTCTCTTATCCAATGAGGAAGTAGAGATCGATCATCAGATGGTTCACTTGAAACCATATCAGGCTTGTATCTTCAAAATGTAGTTCAATGGACAGCATCGTCAGATGTTGTCCTTTTTAGGTAAGGCGTGAGAAAAGGAGGAGCAAAATGGAATTACCTGTACATACATTGAGCGTCGCTGCCTTTATTTTTAATCAGCAGCGTCTGTTATTGATTCACAATCCATTGAGTGCTGGGAGATTCCCGGTGGAATCGTCGAACAGGGGAAACGCTGATTTAGGCTTTAAAACGAGAAGTTTTTGAGGAGACTGGGATCACGATCGAAGTATGCCAGTTGTTGAGTCTGAATTCCAATTTGAAGACAAAACCAGGTTATAACGGCGTGAAGACCATTTCGACATTGCTGGTGGTTGACTTTATTTGTGAAGCCCTCACGACTTCAGTCATCAACAGCGAAGAGAATGATGCTTATCGCTGGGTCACTTTGAAAGAAGCGCAAGCGATGATCAGAGAGAGCATGGCGTTTCGTCTGGCTCATTTAATAGAAAGCCGCAAGGTCATTCATTTGGTCGGATATTATCTGGATGAGAAGGGTCAAATCCAGGTGGTTGAACATGAAAGTCTTGTGCAAAGCATATCATGAAGATATTCGTAACTATATGGAAAGATTAAACACATAGGTTCATTCTTTGTATCACATATCAATCAATAACTATTCTATCAAATCGAAAATAGTCAAATGTTTGATTATGATTGAATATTAATTAAAGTGTATGTCAACTTCATGATTGATTCACATTATATTGGTAAATATATACCAAAATGTCAGAATATCCTTGACATATTATGAAAGCGGTTGTATCCTAAAAATAGGATAGAGAGTTAGTGATAAAGCTAACTCATATTTTGGAAAGATAGGTCTTAGTAAGTTCTATCATTTGACTTGAAATCTGTCTGTATGGAATGGAGGGATAAAATGAAAAAAATTTTAAGAAAAACTTTCATCTTTTTGCTTAGTTTTGGTATGATACTAAGCGGTTTGACCACTGTAAATGCTAGTGATGTAAATGGCGATGATGACATTATGAATTATGTCGTCGGAGGAAGTGGAACCTATGATGATCCCTATATTTTGACAGGTGATAATCAGTATAAGGATATGTTTGATGCGAGAGTAAGAGGGTATTCAGATCCTAATTTGATGCCTCTCATTGATTTTTCTGGAGTATTGACTGGGGCTTCACATTATAATCAAAATAATGGAGGAGAATGGATTTATAAGAGTGGTGGACCAGATACGACTGCTAATAATGCTTTACGTGTCAATCGTATTAACTATGTGGATAAACAAACTGTATTTGATATGACAGAATTGACAACCAGTTCAGTTTTATGGGATGATTTAGCTGATCGCCTTTCCAAAGGCTTGTTTGGTGCAGCCTTAAAATCGGCCTTGCTTGTTATAGGTGTACCAGCTAGTGCTGCAACTGCAGCTAGTATGATTTTTAAGTGGTATTATGGTGCAGGGCTTAAAAACAGCGATCGCGAACTGATGAAGACAGCTAAACGGAATGGTTGGGGCATCTTACAAATTAACTATCAAACCTCATGGAATGGTTCGTGGTATGTTACTTCCTGTTTGGATTATTGGAGTAGCTATCCAACTGCTCGGGAACCAGGTTCGTATTATGGAATTGGAACATATACGAGCTCGTAAATCAAATCTATTACGTGTTGATTAATGCCTCCTCCTTTTATGGAGGAGGTCATTTTTTAGGAAATTATGTGTGGAAAGGAGTATTTCATGAATAACGAACCTATTTCCTATGGTGCTTTCAGTCCGTTTTGGTTCTGGTTTTTTGTCTTTGGTATTCCGATTTTGTATGTTTTATTGATTATTGCCATCCTATGGTATAAAAACAACTATACGAATATAAAATTCTCAAAAAATGGATGGGATCAATCGTCATGGCATTGGGAAGTAATTGGGGTGGTGGCATCTGCTCTGTATGGTTTTATCTATCATTTTTTTCAGGATAGTCAGTATTTACCTGCGTCAGGCAGGTGGTTTCATATCATAAAAGATACGGAAATGTTCCTGGTTTTTCCGATTGCTTTAGGCAGTATTATCATTGACATGATCATACTGAGAAGGAAGTATTTGAAGAAAAAGAAAGAAGCGGATCATTCATGAGTCTAACGATGTGTTTATTAGGGATTGCAGGACTGTTTATTGTCTATTCACTGTTCTTTTATGTCGTTATTGAAATCTATTTGAGGATCTTAAAAGTAAAGGGACAGCGGTTTTCATTGTTAGCAGCTATTGAAAAAGCAGCCAGAGAGGAAGAAAAACGTAATTATAAGGTAATGAGTGCCAGTTTTCTTGTATGGATGGTTTTGATGCTTGCTTTATTTCCTTTATTAAAGGTTTACATTTTCCTGACAGAACAATTAGGTAATTCGGACTATCAATTTTATGTCGCCAATATTTTTCCAATTGTTATTATCTTATTTGGAGTCAACATCTTCATTTGCGCCATCATAAAGCATCGATAGGAAGAATATACAGGATTTTCCTGAATCATTCTCATTTTCAGCGGATCACTTTATGTAAGTTATCCGCTATAATGCTATTTTTCATCTCTTTCATGTCTTATCAATAGGAAAGTCACTTTATATCATTTTCTTTCTATCTTCCTTATCGATGAAATAGTGATAAAAAAACAATAACTCTATATTTTTTTGACAAAATCGATAAATAATTATAATCTATTTATATAAAGTTACTTATTTAAAGTGTATAACTAAGATGGTTAGGGGGTAAAATGTTAGTTTAAGGAGTAATTTGTATGTTGAAAAAAATCTTCAACTGTTTATTAGCAATTTGTTTGTGCTGTACGGTTCTTACTTTAAGTGTTGGTCATGTAGATGCAAAAGATAGTATATCAAATTATATTATCGCTGGATCAGGTACAGAAACAGATCCTTATGTGTTAAGTTCAGATTGTCCGTATAAAGAGGAGTTAGACAATAAGGCAAGAGAAATCGTTCAGCCTTCTATAATTCCATTAATTGATTTTTCAGGTACATTAACGGGTACAAAACATTACGGTCAGTATAATGGTGGTGTTTGGAGATACACGAGTGGTGGACCTGATGGTTCGTATAATGGTGCATTGACTATTTTGGGAATTTCTTATGGCAATTTTGATGTAGTTGAATTATTTGTAGATGATATACTCAGCGATTCGACTATGTTAGCTCGGTTGCAAAGCGCATTAAACGATAATTTAATTGGAAGTGCTCTAACTGCTACTTTAATTTCGCTTTATGGAGGGCCCGCTGCTACAATGATTGGTGGTTTTTTCTTATTTGCAATTAATTCGGCTAGTGGTACTGATTCTACTATTATCGCTCAAGCTCATAGAGAAAGAGAAGGAATATTAGAAATAAATTATAGGACTTCCTATAATGGTTCTTGGTATGTTACATGATGTCTAGATGTATGGCATACTGCGTCAAGTGGTATGGCTCAGGAACCTGGTTCTTATTATGGAACGGGTTATTATACCTCTAAATAAAATGGGTGTAGGATTACCATTCAATATCTTGCAATTAATTGGATTGTTCTCATATTATCTATCTGTTAAAAAAAATGATGATAGATATAATTTGGTTGGGTGGATATATATTTTTTCTATTCTGTATGGAATCGTGGATTACCACAATGTAATTACAATTATTCTTTTCTTTATACAAATATTTATTGTTATTGCATTCCCACCTAAGAAGAATAAATCTAATAAATCTTAACTATCTTGATTAACCTAGCCTAAAAAAGTTGTTCACCTAATCCCTTTTAATAATATGGTTAAGAATGAGTTACTCTATTATCTGGCATCTGTGGGAATGTCGGTATATTAGCTATACTGACATTATCTATAGGTGCCTGTTTTTGTAATGTAAGTCATCCACTTTTGCTTTCTTTACACATATTTAACACAAATGTAAACGCTAACTATTGTTTTTTTTGTATAAAATGTTAAGATTAGATTAAGGGATAGCTTGCTTTGATTGACGATCAGTAAAGAGCTGAAAGTAATCGTCATTTTTGATTAGTGGTAATGATTCGTTATGGTGGTAAAAATCGCGTATCTGTTATCCCTGATCGTGATTTTGAACACGTTTATATTTCAGATGTCATGCAAGCATGGATGAAGCAGTTTGAAAGCAGGTGAAAGTATGAAAAAGAAAATGGGTTTATGGGCAGCTTTAGTGGTGGTCATCATTGTCGCCGCTGTGGCAATCTATGGATTTACTCGTCCTAAGATCAGCTTGTTGGACTATCGTTATGATGAAGTGGTTGCCAGTTTTACCCAGGATCCGGTCAGTGCGATGGATGTTTCCGGTGATCAGCTGATGGAGGTTAGCGTTGACGAGTTGAAAACTTTTCAGGATGAAAGTATGGTGGAGACCAGCCTTCCTGATGACGCCTATGTGGTTTGGCGGGTTGCCGGACGAAATACATTGATGGATGTCCTCTATGATGGCACAACGTATTATCTGGGAACTTACTCGTTTAAACAAAATGGATCGAATGATGGCGTCTATACGCCTTTAGATCATGATTATGAATATGTGTATACTTCGGATACCTTACAGGATTATATGCAGGAAGTAACCACTTCTTAAAGCCAGACTTTGCGCTGGCTTTTTTGCTTGCTTTTCTTTGGCTTTAATGGTTTAATGAGTAGGATGAAGGAGTTGGAAACTGTGGATCAGAGAAAGAGAATGCAGACGCTCGTCGATCAGTTGAATGAGGCAGCCAAAGCCTATTATTCGACTAGTCAGGAATTGATGAGCAACTATGAATATGATGCTTTATATGATGAATTGGAACGTTTAGAAAAAGAGACCGGCGTGGTCTTATCGAATAGTCCGACCCAGCGGGTTGGTTATGAGGTGGTCAGTGAACTGCCGAAAGAAACGCATGCTTCACCGATGTTATCCCTGGACAAGACCAAAGATCCGGATGCCTTACGGGAATGGCTGGGGGTCTATGAAGGATTGCTTTCCTGGAAATTAGACGGCCTGACCATTGTATTGACCTATACGAATGGATCATTGGAAAAAGCGGTTACCCGCGGAAATGGGGAAGTGGGCGAGCTCATTACGAATAATGCCCGTGTTTTTGACAATATCCCTCTGAAGATTCCTTACCAGGGAACCTTGGTGGTGCGTGGGGAAGCACTGATTACTTATGCGGATTTTGAAAAGATCAATGCCTCCATTGAACTGGAGAGCGAAAAATATAAGAATCCACGTAATCTATGCAGTGGTTCGGTTCGCCAGCTCAATAACCGGATCACCAAAGATCGTCATGTGCGATTTGTGGCTTTTGCCTTAGTCCAGGCGAATGATGTGGATTTTCACAATTCGCGCAAGGCCCAGTTCGACTGGCTGGAGGAACAGGGCTTTGAAGTCGTTGCTCATCGTTTAGTCAATGCTCAGACCATCATTAGTGAAATTGAAAATTATGCCAATCAGATCGCTACTTTTGCTTATCCGAGTGATGGTTTAGTTTTGACGTATGAGGATATTGCTTATGGCGAGAGCTTAGGGCGGACAGCGAAGTTTCCGCGCGATGCGATTGCCTTTAAATGGCAGGATGAAACGAAGGAAACGCGGATCAAAGAAGTCGAGTGGTCAGCCAGTCGGACCGGTCTGATCAATCCGGTAGCCATCTTTGAACCGGTGGAACTAGAAGGGACGACGGTTTCACGTGCCTCTCTACATAATGTCAGTGTTTTGGAAAATCTACATATCGGGATCGGTGATCGGGTGCGTGTGTATAAGGCTAATATGATCATTCCTCAGATAGCGGAAAATCTCGATCAGTCGGATCGTTTAGAGATACCAAAGGAATGCCCAGTCTGTCATGCACCAACCGAGATTGTCGATGATCATGGGATCCGTACTCTTTATTGTACGAACCCGAACTGCCTGGCGAAGCATTTGAAGAGCTTTACCCATTTTGTGAGCCGGGATGCGATGAATGTGGATGGTTTATCCGAGGCAACCTTAGAAAAGTTTATCGATCTGGGTTACATTCAGGAATTTGCGGATCTTTTCAACTTGGAGCGTTATCGTTTACGCATTGAAAATATGGAAGGTTTTGGTAAAAAATCGTATATGAATTTAGTGGCGTCGATTGAAAAGGCACGTCATACGACTTTAGTTCGTCTGATCTATGCCCTGGGTATTCCGAATATTGGTTTAGCGAATGCCAAGCTGATCGTCAAACATTTTAAAGGCGACATCGAGAAGGTCCTAAGTGCCAATGCGGCTTCTTTGATCAGTATCGATGGGATCGGAGAAATCATGGCGGATGCTTATGTACGCTATATGTCCGATCCTGAACATCAGAAGATCATTGCGCACCTGCTGGCGGTATTGGATATTGAACCCTACACGGAAAGTAGTGAAGAGGCCATCTTTGAAGGCAAGACTTTCTGTATTACCGGCAGTGTCAATCATTATAAGAACCGAAATGAGCTCAAAGCGGTCATTGAAGAAAGAGGTGGTAAGGTGACGGGCTCAGTGACAAGCAAGACCCATTATTTGATCAATAATGATACGACTTCAAATTCTTCAAAGAATCGTAAGGCCAAAGAATTACAAATTCCGATCATTAGTGAAGAAGACTTTATCAGAATGCTTGAAGGGGGCGAAACCAATGTATGAGCTGATGTTTTCTGATCTGGATGAAACCTTATTAACAAGCGATCATCATGTTCCCCCAATCAATCGTCAGGCGATCGCACTGGCCAGAAAAAAAGGCTTAAAGTTTATTCCGGCAACAGGACGGGGCTATGAGATGACCCGTGAGATCCTGCATGAACTCGAGATGGATCAATCGGACGAGGATTATATCATCGCTTTTAATGGCGGGATGATCGTCACGACGGGAACCTTTCAGGAGATTTTATTTCAGGGAATGGAGTATGCGTTAGTCAAAGAACTCTTTGATTTTGGCAAGCACCTGGATGTCTGTATGGAGATCTTTACACCTGAAGGCTGTTTTCTGTTTCATGCCAATCAGGATGAGATCGACCGGAAGATCAAACAAAAGGCGAATTTTAAAGTCATTGAAGATTTTGATATGTCTTTTACGAAGGACATGCGCATTGCCAAGATCATTTTTCAAAAATGTGATATGCCTTATTTAAGGGAAGTGGCTAGACAAATGGAACCTTTGACACGTGATCGGGTGGCTGTCAGTTACTCGTCCATGCGCTATCTGGAATTTAATGCTCCCGGTGTCAATAAAGGACAGGCCCTTGCCTGGCTGGCCCGTTATTTAGGCATTCCTTTAGAAAAGACGATCGCCATTGGAGATAATGAAAATGATATGGAGATGATCAAAATGGCAGGACTGGGCATTGCGGTGCAGAATGCTTTGCCGGATGTGAAGGAAGCAGCGGATGTAGTGACAACCAAAGATTTTAGTCAGGGTGCTGTCGCCGAGGCGATTGAGAGGTTCGTGCTTCATGATTAAACGTTTAGGAATGATTCTGATGACTATGGTCATGGTGTTCCTTGCGCCTGTGACCTGCCTGGCAGATGACAGCAAGGAGCCGGCCTATGTCGTCATGGATGCGAATACAGGGGTCATTTTAGAAAGTCAGCATGCAGATGAAAAGTATTATCCAGCCAGTACAACGAAGATTCTGACCATTGCTTTAGCTTTAGAGTATGGCAATTTGGATCAGACAGTTGTTTTGGATGAGCATGTCCGTGATCGTGTCGAGTGGGACTGTAGCGATGCGGAGATGTATCCGGGTGAAGAAGTGCGCTTGCGCGATCTGATTGCTGCTGCATCGCTCTGGTCAGCCAACGAAGCCTGCAACGGGATCGCCCAGCTGATAGATGGCAGTCAGGAAGCCTTCGTGAATCGAATGAATCAGAAGGTCAGTGAACTGGGCTTACAAAATACGCATTTTGTGACAACGAATGGACTGCATGATCCGGAGCATTATACAACAGCCAGTGATCTTGCTCAGTTGATGCGCTATTGTATCGGGGTACAGGGATTTCGATACTGGTTAAGTTTAGATACGTATACGATCCCCAAGACCAATCAGCACGTCGAACGAGAGCTCAAACAATTAAATCCGCTTTTACAGAAGGATTCTGCTTATTATATTGACGGGATCCAATGTGCTAAGACCGGTTTTACCGATCAGGCCGGCAATTGCATGGTCGCTTATTATGAGAAGGAGGGTCAGGGTCTCATCGTTGTTGTTCTCAATGAGCATGACACGTTGACACGAACGACGCACATTCATGACCTCTTTACCAATACCCTTGCCAATAGTCAATACATCAAGGTAGAACGGTCATTATATGAAGAGATGCTGCAGCCTTTGCAAGCACAATATCTGACTTTGGATGGAGCGCTTCAATTTCATGAAACGAGCAGCCTGAGCGGGTTTACGCTGCCTGATGATCAAACTTATCAGCTGGAGTGGGAATCGGCACATGTACTGATAGGGAATCAGAGCCATTTAGGGGATATTCATATACTTGTGGATGGTACAGAAATCGGCTCGGTTGCGGTATATAGCCAGGGGTTCGTTGTCTCTTCAATCGCCTTTACTTGCTTTCTGGAGGGAGTAAGCATCGTGCTCTTATCAGGAGTACTTCTTTATATTGCCAGCGGCAGGATCCAATCACGTCATCAAACAGGAAGTCATTAGGGTTTCCTGTTTTTCTAAAAATGTAAAAAAGAGACGGATGTTCGGCTAGTTTGACAAGGACCTTTCCATGTTGTATAATAGTTTTGATTCAAATTGATTAATCAATAGTTGGCCTGCAAAGGAGGTAAGCGATGGATCAACTGCTGAAGGCATTACGATTATTTCGTCTGGAAGTCAAATCCAGTGACACGACGAGTCTATCGTATTATCTACTTTTATCTGTTGTACCTTCTTTAACTCTGTTAGTCATTCTCTTAAATTGGCTGCATTTAGATGTCTTAAAGTTTGAAACGCTGTTACTGCAATTCTTTTCAGATGATCTGACAGCCCAGCTGATTGCATTCATGCAGCAAAAAGATGTGAGTTATATCTCCATCTTTACGATTATTATGTGTTTGCTTATTTCGAGCCGAGGCATTTTTAAGATGAAGCAGGTCTCAGATCGGCTGTATGGTTTTACGAATAAGCAGACACGTTATGTAAAATCGCGCTTTAGTGCGGTTGTCAATACTCTCTTTTTTTTGTTGATTGTGGTCTTTTTGGTGTTGCTGATTGGATTTTTACCTGGTGTTGGATTTGTGATCAGTACCTTGTCCCTGGTGCCATTCTCGCGTTATCTTTTGACGTTTTTGGCTATTCACGGGCTTATGCTGCTCATTAATTTGATCGTTCCTTCAGATGTACCCCGTTTGATTGATGTGTATCTAGGAAGTCTTGTTTCAACGATTGGAATTATGGCTTTGCTGATCTTTTACGAAGCTTTTTTCAACATTTCTACTTACACCAATCTATATGGTCCTCTCGCAAGCATTGCCGCAGTGTTGATTATTTTAAATTGGATGAGTAATGTGATTTATTTTGGCATTAGCTTGAGTGCTGTGCGACATCATGAATATATGGAAAGGAAGGGTAATCGATGGTCAGAAAAACAGTGACTGCTGAAATTAAAAAATTAGGTATTAACGGCGAAGGAATCGCTTATTTAGATAAAAAAATTACATTTGTGCAAGGGGCACTCCCACGTGAAGTAGTGGAGATTGAGATCGTGCGCGATGAACCAACTTATAAAATTGGTGAACTGGTCAAGGTCGTTTCCCGTTCTAAAGACCGCGTGCGCCCAAAATGCTATCAGCAAGGAAAGTGTCTAGGCTGTCCACTGATGATCATGGATTATCAAGCACAATTAACCAGCAAGCATCAGTTGGTCAAAGATACTTTGAATAAATATATTGGTAAGGAAAATGTTCGTGTACCGATCGAACCGGTCAAAGCTTCCAGTCAGCGCTTAGCTGTACGCAATATCGTGCGTTTACCAATCATTAAATTTGATGATCGTGTTGTGTTTGGTATCTATCAAAGAGAATCCAAGTATTTGTCATTAATGAGCCGCTGCCCGATGCAGTCTAAACGCATCAACAGCTGTTTGACAGAACTTGAGTTGCTTTTCAGTGAACTGCATTTACATGCTTATGACGAACTGAAGAGAAAAGGATTACGCTTTTTGACAGTGCGTGAATTTGATGCCGGCTTACAGCTGATCTTTGTAACGGGTGAAGATCGGATCCCGGATCGCGCTTTAGAAGCCATGAGCCGTATTGAAGGTGTCATTTCCATTTATGTTTGTGTGAACACTTCAAAGAAACAGGATTTTGAAGCCGGTAAATACGAAAAGAAATTCGGTAAAGCCACGATTGAACAGTATTTTATGCAAAAAACATTTACGATATCTCCTAAAGATGATTTCCCTGTCTACCGTCAGCATGCCGTTCGTGTAGCCAAAGAGATTGCGGACATGATTCCGGAGGATACGCTGTCTATTTTAGAAGTGAACAGCGGTATTGGTTTATATAGCTTAGGTTTGGATGAACGCTATGTCATTAAGGGAATTGATGAACGCAAAGGGGACATTGTGGATGCGATGAACAATGTGCGTTTGATGGGCCGGATGAATGTGAATTATGAATCAGGTAAAATGGATATCTTATTCCCAACATTATGTAAAGCCAGACATTTTGATCTGGTCATGGTCCATGTGCGAGAGGCAAAATATGATCCGCATTTTATTTCGAATTTGCGTCTTTCCACTACACGCCACATTCTTTTATTTGGTGATCATCTCTCAACTATGGCCAAAATGGCTGGAGAATTGAAAGAAAATTATCGTCTTGCTAAGATCGTGAACCTTGATGGAGCACCGAACGGCTCGACTTTAACGACCATTATGCGATTAGATCTCGCATAATGGTTTTTTTGTTTCTTTAGCAAGATGTGAAAATAACTGATTTGCATTTGCAATTAAATAGAGGAATGATATAATAGTACGTGGAAATATTATGAGAAGTGGAGGGGAATATATGACAATTTTGTCAGGAAAAGGGCGTACTAAGCTTGATGGACAAAAAGGTCTCACCAAAGATAAACCAATCTTATCCATTGAAACACCAGATGTTGTCTACATTCCATTGGTTATTGGAACAGCTACACAGTTTGATGTTCTGGTAAAAGAAGGCGACGAAGTGGTGATCGGTACAAGACTTGCCGTACGTAAAGACATGTATGTACCAATTTACTCACCCGTTTGTGGGACAGTCAAAGGCATTGAAAAAAGAATGCACATTACAGGACGTCCGCAAAATCACATTGTGATCGAAAATAACCATAAGGAGGATCGTGTCAAGGTTCTGGATATCGCTGATCCTGATGCTTTAAGTCAGCAGGAGATCGTGGATGCCATGAAGGAGCTCGGCCTTGTCGGACTGGGTGGATCAGGCTTCCCGACATATGTGAAATATGGACATCCTGAGGGCATTGATACACTCCTGATTAACGGAGTAGAATGTGAACCGTTCTTAACAAGTGACCACTTGTCAATGAAGCGGGATATTTCTGCGCTTTTTGATGGTACGGAGTTCATGCTGAAAGCAGCGGGGGCTTCCAAAGCAATCATCGCAATCAAGGAACATAAACCTGATTTGTTGGAATTGCTGCAAAATGAAGCGAAAAGTCATCGTCACATCGAAGTGAAGGAAGTTCCTGATAACTATCCGATGGGTTGGGAACGCGTGCTTGTTCGTGTGCTGATGAAAAAAGAATATGATCGTTTACCTGCCGAAGTAGGCGTCATTGTCAACAATGCCTCAACAGCGATTGCGCTTTCGAAAGGGATTCGTTTAGGGGAAGGGATTACCCAACGTGTCGTGACTTTCTCTGGAAACGGATTCAAAGATCCGCAAAACGTAGAGGTTGCGGTCGGTACACCTGTCAATTATATTGTGGAGAAGATTGGCGGTTACGCAGATGCGCCGGAAGGCTGGCTTTTAAGCGGTGGACCAATGATGGGTAAATCTGTCATGAACGATCAGTTTGTGATCTGTTCTTATACGAATGGTATTACCTGCCTGATCAAAGAAGAAACAAGAACATTGGCTTGTTTGAAATGCGGTATGTGTACAGAAAACTGTCCATCCCGTCTGCAGCCTGTCAAGATCATGCAGGCTGAAAAAGCAGCCAATATTGATATGATGGAAAAATTAGATGTCATGCGTTGTATTGAATGTGGTATGTGTACTTATACATGTCCTTCAAAGATCGAGGTAACGGATTTTGTCGTTAAGGCAAAACGTCGTTTGAATCTTGCCAACATTAAGAAAAACGCACTGAAGAAGAAATAGGGAGGGAACTGGAATGAAGATTACTTTAAAAAGAACCTCGCCAAACTATCGTCAGAAATTAAGCACACCACGCATCATGCGTGATCTGACGATTGCCATTTTAGCGATTGTTATTTTCTCACTCTATTATTTTTCAACAGTGGGAACCGATTATTTAATTAAAGCAATTGAAATCTATGCGGTTGCCTTAGTTGCAGCTGCTTTGACAGAAGCCATTTTCTTTGCTGTGAGCAAAAAGAAAAATGTGCTGACGGAAATGCGTTATTCATTTGGCTGGGTAACGGCACTGCTTTTTGCTCTGACCCTGCCAATTGGAACACCTTTATATGTTGTGGCCATCGGTGCCGTGATTGCCATCTTCTTTGGTAAGCTGATCTACGGTGGCTTTGGTCAGAATATCTTTAACCCAGCTTTAGTTGGACGTGTCGTTGTGCATCTTTCTTTTGGTTCGAGCCTGACGAGTTATCTGGGCACGAATGCACCGGATATCATTTCTAGCGTCACTCCAACGACTGCTTTGAATCAGACGAACTGGGTGGGGACGATCACCACTGATCTGCCAACGCTCTTTACAGGTATGTATTCGGCGGCATTGGGCGAAACATGCACGATCTTGATCTTGCTTGCCGGTGTGTTCTTAGCAATCCGTAAAGTATTTGACTGGCGTATTCCGGTTGCTTATTTAGGTACAGTCTTGATCATGGGGGCTTGCCAGGGCGCTATCTGTGGACTGGACCCAATTCAGACGGCCTTAACGCATATTGCGATTGGTGGTGTCGCTTTTGGTGCCATCTTTATGGCGACTGATCCAGTCACTTCACCAACCAGCCCATTAGGCAAGATCATCTATGGTATTTCTTTAGGCTTTATCACGATGCTGATTCGTTTAAAAGCGAACTATCCAGAAGGTGTCTTATTCTCTATTCTGATCATGAATATGCTGACACCAATGATCGATAATGTCACTTTAGGACGGACTGACCAGCATCAGGCTAGACAATATGGAATCATTATCGGTTATGTCATCTTAGCGACAGCCGTGATCGGTGCTATCAGTACGAGTCTGAAACTACCTGAAAGCATGCAGGAACCTGAACCAATTACAGCCGAAATCGTTGAACAGACGGATCAGTCGATCACAGTGAAGGCAACGGGATTCTCGAATGCGTCACCATTAACGGTTCAAGTCTTTATTGATGGGGATGCTATTTCTGTCGATGTCATTGATTACCAGGGTGAAACACGTGGCTATGGCCGTGACCTGATTGAAGCAGGGTCGGGTCCGATGCTGAACGAAAAAGCCCAAGTTTTCTATGATACGATCTTAAACGGCAGCTTCACGAAGGCTGATCTGGATGGCTTAGATACGACAACAGGTGCAACCAAAACGACGAATGGGATCATCAATGCGATTCGTGGCGCTTTGGACAGTGTGCAATAGGAGGTTAGCATCGTATGGGTAAAATTTTAAAATTAGCTGTATTCTTAGCAGTGATCAGTGGCTTATCCGGACTCATGCTCTCTTATGTCAATGATCTGACTGCACCAATTATTGAGCAGCAGCAAATTGCCGCTGTTCAGGAAAGTTTAAGTGTTTTATATGGTGAGGGCGAAACCTTTGAACCAGTGGATGCCGAGCTTCCTGAAGAGACGGCAATCACCTCTATTTATAGTGTCAATAAAGACGGCGCTGTTGCAGGCTATGTTTATCAGTGTGCAGTCCAGGGTTATGGAGATGAAGTAACCTTCATGGTCGGAATCAATACGGATGGCACTTATCAGGGCTTTGTTCCAATCAATTATTCAGGTGAGACTTCTGGTTTTGGTTCGCGTATTGCAGATTCAGAATTCACTAGTCAGTTCGATGCTTCATCGATCGATGATGGCGTAGATACATTATCCGGTGCGACCATTACTTCTGGCGCTGTGGTGGATGGTGTGAATGAAGCGGTCGAACATTTCAATGCCAATTATCGCTAAGGGAGGAAAAATACGATGAAAAATAAGTTCGCTATTTTCAAAAATGGTATCACGACAGAAAATCCAATCTTCTGTTTGATGCTCGGTATGTGTTCATCCCTGGCCATTACGACAACATTAACCAATGCTATCGGGATGGGCGTTGCCGTGACGTGTGTCTTACTGATGTCAAATACGATCATTTCCTTGTTACGTAAGATCATTCCGGATGAAATTCGTATTCCGGTCTATATTGTCATCATTGCGACATTAGTTAAATGTGTTCAGCTGATCATGAATGCTTTTACACCAGCATTGTATGAATCTTTAGGTGTCTTCATTCCGCTGATTGTTGTTAACTGTATCATCTTAGGGCGTGCGGAGGCTTTTGCCAGCAAGAATGGTGTGGTTGATTCCATTTTTGATGCGCTCGGCATGGGATGTGGTTATACCTTAGCCTTACTGATCATTTCTTTCTGCCGTCAGCTGATTGGTTCAGGAATGATCGAACTGGTCAATCCATTTGATTCCACTCAGATCATCTTTAGTTTTGATGTCTTAAGCCAATATGCCATCAGTTTGTTCAGTCAGCCGGCAGGTGCCTTCCTGACTTTAGGAACAATTATCGGTGTAATTCATACTATCGGTAATGTACGTAAAAAAAGAGCCGAACAAAAGAAAGCTGAGGTGAAATAAACATGGAACTCTTCGCATTATTTATTTCGTTATTATTGATCAATAACGTTGTTTTAAGTAAGTTCTTGGCCGTTTGTCCATTATTAGGTGTTTCTAAAAACAGTAAGAACGCACTCTCTATGGGGATCGCGGTTACTTTCGTTATTTTTGTTGCAGCCGTCATCACCTGGTTATTGTACTACTATGTATTGGTACCACTGAACATTGCTTACATGGACTTGATCACCTTCATCCTGGTCATTGCTTCACTGGTTCAGTTTGTTGAGATGTTCTTAAAGAAGACTTCTCCAGCCATTTATAAGGCGATGGGTGTTTACTTACCTTTGATTACAACGAACTGTGCCGTATTAGGTGTGGCTTTGGATAACATTACAGCTGGTTACAACTTCGTTGAAGCGATGGTTGCTGGGTTAGCTGTCCCTCTTGGTTTCACTTTGGTCATTTACATCTTTGCTACCATCCGTGAAAGACTGGAATTAGCGACGACACCTGAAGGTTTCAAAGGTGTGCCAATTGCCTTGATCACAGCAGCTATCATGGCATGTGCGATCAACGGTTTAACGGGGTTAGTATAAGATGGGATCTATCTTAATGGCAGTTTTCTGGATGGCCATCTTAGTCTTCTTATACATCGGTCTTTATGTGGCCAATAAGAAGACACCTAAACCAGAAGGCTGTGAAAATCTGGAAGCGGGTTGTGAAGGGTGTCAGTTATATGACTGTACGCATAACCCGGTTCATCATGAGGAGGAGAAAAGATGATCAATGCAATTCTTGCTTTAGCAGTGATTGGTGCAGTTCTGGGAGTCATTCTTGGAATTGCGGATAAGTATTTAAAGGTTGAAGTCGATAATCGTATTGAAGTGGTAACAAGTAAACTGGCCGGCGCCAACTGCGGTGGTTGTGGTTATCCAGGCTGCCAGGGCTTTGCGACCGCTTTGGTTGAAGGTGAAGTGGATAAGGTCTCTCGCTGTGCACCAACTTCAGCTGAAAAGAAAGCAGAAATCGTGGAATTCTTAAATACGACACCTGGCCCAGACGGAAATACATTAAAGGTCAGCTTATAGGAGGCAAATATGAAGAAAGGAAATGTGTTAACCCTTGCTTTGGCTGGAATGCTGTTGTTTGGTTGTCAGAGCACTTCTTCCATGCCTGTTTCAACAACGACGAAGGTCGGTCAGGGAATCATGACCCGTGTGGATAACACGGGAACGGTCTACACCACCTATGCGACCATCGGTATTGACAGTGAGGGTAAGGTCAGCTATGCGGACGTGGACTGTGTGGAGCAATCCGCAACAGCTGCGAATCCTATTTTGAAGACGAATGCTGAACAGCGTGAGCAGTATGGCATGCAATCGACTTCAGCAGCGATCGGTAACATCAGCGGCGGTGCTGAATGGTATTCGCAGGCAGAAGCTTATGAAAATTATTTAATTGGTAAGACGGAAGAAGAAATTGCGGCAACGCCGGTCACTTATGTGAATGAGATCTATACGGCGATGCCAACGGAAGGAACGGATCTAGCCAGCGGTTGTACGATCAACATTGATGATTTCCAGACGGCTGTCAGCAAAGCATTTGCAAACGCCGTGGAAGTTGAAGGGGTCGCCAAGATTGGTGCCACTTCTTCAGTATCCGTCGATCCTAGCAGTCCATTAGTGGATACGATCGTTATTTCCGTGGCATTGGATGATTCCGGTCAGATTGTTTGGATGAATCTGGATGAAGCGCAGCAATACACGTCAGTCGAGAACTACAATACGATTGGTCTATCCAAATACGAAAAACAAGATGGATACAATATGCGTAATGTCTCACCTATCAAGAAGGAATGGTATGAACAGGCGGATGCTTACGAAGATTATATGATCGGTAAAACACTTTCTGATGTCAAGGTGCGTGTTGATGGCGCCAGTGATGCAGAAGGACTCGACAGCATCTCTGGATGTACCATCAGCACAGGCGGTTTTGATGCGACGTTGCTGAAAGCTATCGAAAGAGCGAAATAATAAAGGGCGCAAGCCCTTTTTATTGTTTTCTATTGACGAGTTGTGTTATAATTTTGAAGGTGATTGAAATGCGTAAATTAATCATGGGGTTATGTCTCTTTTTGACATTGACCCTACTCACTGCATGCCAAAATGGCGGTATGCAAATGTATGAGAGTCATTTTATGGGTCCTTTCGATACCCAGTTCGAGTTTAGAGCGTATGCCGATAGCCAGGATACCTTTGATACCTATGCTAAACTGGTAGAAGATGCTTTTACCCATTATCATGAACTCTATGATCAGTATAACACGTATGAAGGTCTGAACAACATCAAGACGATCAACGATGCGGCAGGAGATCATGCGGTTGAAGTGGATGAGGCAATCATCGATCTCTTAGAGATGAGCATCGCGGATTATCACACGTATTCCAGTAAGGTGAATGTCGCTTTAGGACCGGTTCTTTCATTATGGCATGATGCCAGAGAGTCTGCTGACCCTCAGGTTCCGGATGCGGATAGCCTGGAAAGGGCCAGTCAGTATTGCGATATCGAGAAGGTGCAAATTGATAAAGAAGCGAAAACGGTTTTTTTAACCGAAGCGGGAATGTCATTGGATGTCGGTGCAGTGGCCAAAGGCTATGCCTGCGAGCTGGTCAAGAATCAGTTGGTTGAGGCCGGTTGTGAGAGCTTCCTGATCTCTGCGGGAGGGAACGTTGTCAGTTATGGACATCGCCTCGTTGAGGCAAAGCCAAGTTCACTTTCGAAGGTCTTACCAGCATGTTTAAATCAGTTCACAGTCGGTGTTCAGTCTCCAGGGGATGGGGCCTATGCGAATATTGCCAACACGGTTGCCATCGTGCTGGATGGCCAGTCTGTTGTGACCAGCGGTGATTATCAGCGTTATTTTACTGCCGCAGATGGGACACGCTATCATCATCTGATTGATCCTGAAACGCTTTATCCGGCAAACTATATGCGCTCGGTTACCGTGATTACTGAAGATTCTGGTCTGGCCGATTTCTTATCGAGCACACTATTTTTAATGCCTGTTGATGAAGGACAGGCCTTTGTCGAATCATTAGAAGGCGTAGAAGCCGTGTGGCTCTGTAATGACGGGACGATCCTATACTCAAGCGGACTTGTTGAAGGAGAGAATTTCCATCTCTATGTCTCGTAAACTTTTAAACAGAAGTGACTGGGTCGTACTGGGGACGATTTTGATTGGTGCACTCGTGTTGTACGGGCTGTTCCATTTTCTGTTTTCGCAGTCGTCCAGCCAAGTCAGTGTCTATTATGATGATCGCCTGGTGGCCACACTTGATTTGAATCAGGATGAGACCTTGGTGTTGTCCAAAGCAGATTATCCGTTACTGCTCGATGATCTGGAGATTACGGTTTCTAATGGCAAGGTTGCGATTACCAAAGAGACCTCACCCAACCACATCTGTTCCAGACAGGCACCGACTTCCTCTACGCTGACACCGCTGGTTTGTTTACCTAATCATGTGGTGGTTCGTGTGGAGGGCGACTCGTTACAGGAAGAAGGATTGGATTCGGTGATTCGATGAATAAAACAAGACGCTTATTGATGATCACCATGCTGGTGGCCTTGGGGGTCATCTTCCATTATGCAGAGTCATTAATTGAGTTGCCAGGCATTCCTGGGGTTCGTTTGGGATTTGCGAATATCGTCGGTCTTATCGCGCTATATCTATTTGGCTTTCGTACCATGGTCGAAGTCAATCTGGGACGAGTGCTTTTTGCCAGCTTATTGAATGGGCGCCTTTTGACGATAGGTTTTTTCCTTAGTCTAGGCGGAACGGTCTTGGCCATGCTTGTCAGTGGGTGGGCGAAGCGCTATACGCACTGCTCGGTTCTAGGTGTCAGCATGCTTCAGGCATCTTTCCATGGATTAGGACAGGTACTGGTTGTGATGGGAATCTACAGTCAGTCGGCCATGGTCTTCTATTTACCGGTTTTGATGATTCTTGCCATTCCGACCGGATTGTTTACAGGTTATATTGCTCATTTAGTCATTCAACATTTATCAAGGAGGAGATTAATATGAAAATAACGTATGTACCTAAAGGGGTTTGCAGTCGATTGATGGAAATTGACGTTGAGAACGATGTCATTTCGCATGTGAAAGTTGTTGGTGGATGTAACGGGAACTTGCAGGGTGTATCCCGTCTTCTGGAAGGCATGAAAGTGGAAGAGGCAATCAGCCGCATTGAAGGCATCCGCTGCGGGGCAAAACCAACAAGCTGTCCTGACCAGATTGCGCAGGCTTTAAAACAGGCCTTATAAAACTGCCGCGGCAGTTTTTTTACTATGTCCAACCTTTTTATTTTTGATATTGATAACACCCTGAAGCCCACCTTCGGTGCGATTCCGTCATCTACGTTAGAGGCATTAGCCAGACTGCATGACAGAGGACATCTGCTGGCGCTTGCGACCGGCCGCGGTTTTCAGGAGAGCCAGCCGGTCTTTACCCAGCTCCCATTTGATTATTTAGTCTGCAATGGCGGACTCAGTGTATTTGATCGTCAGGGCCGAATCTATTCGCGGCGAGCTGACTGGATCGATGAAACGGTCTTGTCTTATCCCTGCATGGTCTGCTGTGATGAAGGAACCTTTGGTCATGATCTGCCGCTATCTTTGAAATTGGCCAGTCATTTTTATTCATTTTTTCCACCGATGCACAGTGCCCATCAGTTCTTCAAAATGATCGATCGTGTTTTGCCTATGGCAGATCTGGGAGATCTGGAGATCAAGAAGCTCTATCTTTTTACTTCCAAACCGCCTTATCCGAATTTACAGGATTATCATCTGTTTTACTTTTGGGAAAATCAAGATAAGGCGGAAGGCATACGCTTTTTAGAACAATATGATCCTCGGATCACTTATACGGTCTGCTTTGGGGATAGCCATAACGATCTCAAAATGTTCGAATATTGCGATGAAGGCTACTGTATGCGTCATAGTCCTGATGCACTCAAGGCCTTGGCGAACGCCATCATTGATCTAAAAGGCGGAATTTACGAGATTTGTCAGTCACGCAAGTGGATTTAAGTCGTTGTCATTCATATACATAGCCTGAGGTGAAATCATCATGATGAAAAAAATGTATTGCTTACATCTAGGCTGTGGCATCCTGCTGATTGGATCGGCGTTTATTTCGATTCGTTGGTTACCGCTGCATTTACTTGCGGTCCTGATCAGCATGATTCTTTTATACAATGCCTGCAGCTGTCGCTGGATCCCGCTTCCCTTGAGTCTAGGAAACTTGGGATTGTATATGCTCAGGCTTCTTTTATTAAGTTTAGATCTCAGTTTTTCATTATTATGGTGGGCCTATGATCTATGCTGTATATGCCTGGGACTGCTTTTTCTGGCTGTTGCGCTTAGGCTCTTCTTTTAAATAGACGTCGGATTGTGTATAATAAATGTAAGTGGGGTGATGATATGTTTGGACATCTGCAAATCTATAGTGCGTACAGTTTTCAGGAAAGTACGTTAAGTATTGAACGCCTGGTCAGACGCGCGAGTGAGCTTCGCCTGGAAAGGCTGGCTTTAACGGATAAAAATAATCTATATGGCGCAATGGAATTCACCCGAGCCTGCGAACGCTATCAGATCCGCCCCGTTTATGGCATGGAGGCCAGTATTCGTATTGACGGAGAAGTCTATCCGGTTTTGCTTCTGGCCAAGGATACGGAAGGGTATTTTGAATTAAGTCAGCTTTCTAGTGATATTCTGTTAGATGACAATGAATCCGCTGATTTTTCGCGTTTAGCCAAGTGCCAGCATCTCTTTGTCTTACTATCGGGCGAAGAGTCCATCGTCTATCGCTTGCTTGTCAAGGAGATGAACCAGGAAGCGCTGAAGAAGATGCAGCTGTTTTCCGAAGCCTTTCATGATCGTTTTTATTTATGTCTGGTCGATCATCAGATTGCCTTACAAAAAGAAATCAATGAAAAGCTGGTCGGTCTGGCGAAGATGACCCATACACCTTATGTTTGTGCCAATCAGGTGTGCTATTTAGATAGCCAGGAGGCGTTGACGCTGGCCTTGCTGCAGGCATCAAAAAATAATCGGGTGCTGAGCGGAAAAGAGGAACTGCGGACCAATCAGGCTTATCTGAAATCAGAGGCGGAGATGGCGCAGCTTTTTGATGAAAAGACGCTGGCCGCAACACGATCCCTGCTTTTGAAATGCGAGGCGACCATTCCGATGCACGAGATGCATCTGCCTGTATATCATACGCCTAAAGGCGCAAAGAGTTCAGATTATTTACAGGCTTTATGCATGGTTGGGTTAAAGAAACGTTTCCAGCCTCAGCCTGTTCCGCTTTCATATCGGGAGCGATTGCAAAGCGAACTGGCCATGATCAACCAAATGCAGTTTGCGGATTATTTTTTGATTGTGTATGATTATGTTTTATATGCCAAGCGGCATGGCATCCTGGTTGGACCGGGACGAGGCAGTGCCTGTGGAAGTCTGGTGGCATATGTACTCGGGATCACCAATGTGGACCCGCTGGCGTATGGCCTGATCTTTGAGCGCTTCCTGAATCCGGAACGAGTCAGTATGCCGGATATCGATGTGGATTTTCAGGACGATCGACGTGAAGAAGTCGTCAATTACGTTATCGAACGTTATGGCCAGGAACATGTTTGTCAGATCGTGACTTTCAATACTTATGGACCAAAGATTGCTTTGCGTGATCTGGGCAAGGTGTTGGGGATCTCGCCGGTGAAATTGGAACAACTGGCGAAGCTGATTCCGAATTTACCGCGTCTTAAGAAAAGTGCCCGCGAGGTCTATGAGCAGTCCGCCCATTTTCAGAGCCTGGTGGCCAAAGACCCGGCTTTAGGGCGTTTGATGCCTTCTGTTTTTATCGTGGAAAATCTACCTCGTAATACGTCGACTCATCCGGCCGGGGTCATCCTTTCCCATGATCGGCTTAAGGAAGTGGTCCCGCTGGCCAGCGGACCGACGCAAACGGTTGTTTCGCAGTATTCGAAAGATTACATTGAAGATATTGGCTTGCTGAAGATGGATTTTCTGGCTTTGAAGGATCTGACGATGGTCGCTTATATCCTCAAAGATATCCAGGCGCATTTAGGACGGACCATTCATTTAAATGAGCTTCCTTTAAATGATGCCAAGACCTACCAGCTGATTGCTTCCGGGGATACTTTTGGTGTCTTCCAGTTGGAATCGGATGGGATGATCTCACTTTTACGCAAGATGAAAGTGTCCACTTTTGAAGATATCGTGGCTGCCAATGCCCTCTATCGCCCTGGTCCTATGGAAAATATCCCGCTTTATCTAGCACGTAAGTTCCATCAGGAACCGATCGATTACATGCACGAGGATCTCAAAGCAATCCTGGAACCGACCTATGGGGTCATGATCTATCAGGAACAGATCATGCAGGTGGCCCAGAAGATGGCAGGCTTTACTATGGCCAGAGCCGATGTTTTACGTAAAGCTGTCAGTAAAAAAGGGTCGCGCCTGATGCAGGAGATGGAAAGTGAGTTCATCAAAGGAGCGCTGGCTAAGGGATATGAAGAAAAACTGGCGCATCAGGTCTTCGACACCATTGCGAAATTCGCGGATTATGGCTTTAACCGTTCGCATTCCGTCGCCTATGCTCTGCTGGCTTATCAGATTGCTTATCTAAAAGCGAATTATCCGCTTTATTTCTTTGCGGCCTTTTTGACAAGCGAGCAGTCCAGCGACCGCAGTAAACTATTTGGCATGCAGGAGATGCGTAAATACGGAGTATCGCTCTTACCGCCTTCAGTTAACCATTGTAATGAGCGTTTTGAAGTGGAGGATGGGAACATTCGCTATGCTTTGACTGCCATCAAAAACGTGGGTTATGCATCGTATCAGAGTATTGCCAATGAGCATGCTCAAGGTGGGGATTTTAAGGACATCTTTGATTTTATGCGTCGGATGGCCCCTAGTCACCTGAGCATCAAGGTGCTGGAATCCTTATGCGATGCAGGGGCCTTTGATGCTTTTGGTTACAGTCGGAGAACCTTGAAGAATAATCTGGAATTGCTGAAGGAAAACGCTGAGATCGAGCTGCGTTACCAGGGGCTTGTCAGCGATGGACAGGATGGTCTGATCCTGAAAAATGTCGAAGAAGATAAGCGCTGGGAACTTTTAGAAAATGAAAAGAAAGTGCTTGGCATCTATCTGTCGACCCATCCGGTGACGATTTATCGTGAAAAGGTAGCCATGCCTACCGTACAGGTCGGTTATTATATCGATCATGTTTCACGGAAGGTGACTTCGGTTTTATGTATTGAAAGAATAAAGACAATTCGCGATCGTAAAGGTCAGGATATGTGCTTTTTAGTGTGTTACGACGAGACAGGGAAGATCGACTGTACCTTATTTAGCCAACAGTATGCCGCTTATCATTCGCTGTTGAAAAAAGGGGCATTTGTACTGGTAACGGGTAAGGTGGAGTTTCGGGATTCTCTTTCCCTGATTGTCCAACAGATGAAAAAGCTTTAAAAAGGAGATTGCCGGGCAATCCCCTTTTCAAATAGTTTTTTTAGGGGAACTGTGATACAATAGGAATGGTGATGAAAATGAAAAAAATAACATTGATTGACGGCAACTCACTGCTGTATCGTGCCTACTATGCAACCGCAGCAGTCGGGAATTTGATGACCAATAAGGATGGAATTCCGACGAATGCCATCTTTGGTTTTGCCAATATGTTAGATCGTATCTTACAAGATGAACCGGATTATTTGATGGTGGCTTTTGATGCCGGTAAGAAAACCTTCCGTCATGAACTGCAGAAGGATTATAAAGGAACCCGTAAAGAGACGCCAGATGAACTGATCATGCAGTTTGATCTGGTTAGAGAGTATCTGGATTGCCGCCATATCGTGCATCATGAGATGGAAGGATATGAAGGGGATGATTTGATCGGGACGGTATCCAGGATGGCAGAAGAGGCCGGGATGGAGGTCGCTGTCATTACCGGAGATCAGGACATGCTGCAGCTGGTATCTAACCATACGACCGTCTATCGTACGATGAAAGGTGTCACGCAGCTGGAAGCCAATGTTCCTGCAACGCTTAAGGCCAAATATGACCTAGAGCCCGATCAGATCAGAGATTTAAAAGGGCTGATGGGAGATGCTTCGGATAATATTCCGGGTATTAAAGGGGTCGGTGAAAAAACGGCGCTGAAACTCTTGCATCAGTATGGGACCGTTGAAAATCTCAGCGAGCATTTGGATGAGCTCAAGGGCAAGATGGGTGAGAAGATCCGTGATGGGATCCAGGCAGGACTAGATTCTAAACAGATTGCGACGATCATGCGGGATGTGCCTATTGATTTTGATCTGGAAAGTCTCACACGCCAAAGTGATGATGAAGCCAAATTGGCTGATTTTTATCGACGCTATGACATGTACTCACTGTTAAAGAAGATGGAACAGCCACGGACCACTTCTTCAGAAGTCAGCTATCAGCTTGTCAATCAGGCCCCTCAACTGACAAAAGACTTTACTTTGGTTGTCGGTGTTTATGATAACAATTATCATAAGAGCATCGTCTTAGGATATGCGGTCTACTCCGATGAAGCATGCTTCTATATCAGTTATGAGGATGCCCTCAAAGATAAGGTTTTTCAGGAAGTTCTGAAAAATGAAGCTATCCACAAGAACGGTTACAATATTAAGCGAGAGATGATCGCGTCACGCTGGAACGGCATTGAGATTCAAGGCTATGATTATGATATGCAGCTTGCCAGCTATATTCTGAATCCGTCATTGAAGGATGATCTGAAGGTCGTTTCTGAATTCTATGATTATCATGATCTTGTCTATGCAGAAGAGATATTTGGGAAGGGCGCTAAACGGCATATCCCTGCGCTAGCGGATCAGGCGAAGTATTATCTGGATGTGGCCATGATGATCCATCGTTTGAAGTCGGATCTGATCTCTCGTCTCAAACAGGATGAACAATATGAACTTTATGAAAACATTGAGTTGCCACTCACATATATTCTGGCCAAAATGGAGTATAACGGTGTCAAGGTCAATGTCGATACTTTGAAACAGCAGGAAAAAGCTCTCAGTGGACGCATTGCATTACTGGAAAAAGAGATCTATGCGTTAGCCGGAACGGAATTTAATATTGCCAGTCCTAAACAGCTGGGTGAGATCCTCTTTGAAAAATTACAGTTACCAAACGGCAAAAAAACGAAGACAGGCTATTCAACAGCCGCAGAAGTTTTGGAAAAACTGGTCGGATTTCATCCTATCGTGCAAAAGATCCTGGACTACCGTACGTTGACAAAGCTGAATTCGACCTATCTAGTCGGATTACAGGAACAGGTTTTTTTAGATGGCCGCATCCATACGATGTATAACCAGGCCTTGACACAGACGGGACGTTTGAGCAGCACGGATCCGAATCTGCAGAATATTCCGATTCGATATGAGGAAGGAAAGAAGATCCGACAGGCATTTGTGCCTGAATATGATTATATTCTGTCCTATGACTACTCGCAGATTGAATTGCGGGTCGTGGCTAGTCTGGCCAATGTCCACGCTTTGATTGATGCTTTTAATCATGATATGGACATTCATACCAAAACAGCCAGTGATATCTTCCATGTTCCTGTGACAGAGGTAACCAAAGATATGCGTCGCCAGGCGAAAGCCATCAACTTTGGGATCATATACGGAATGAGTGATTTTGGCTTAGCGGAGCAGGTGGGAGTCAGCATTGCTCAGGCGAAGGATTTTATCAATCGTTATTTTGCGACCTATCCCGAAATCAAAGAATATATGGATCGGGTCATTGATTTTGCCAAGAAAAACGGTTATGTGTCGACGATGATGAACCGCCGCCGTTATATTCCGGAAATCAATGATAAGAATTTTATGCGGCGTGAGTTAGGAAAACGTTTGGCCATGAACTCACCGATCCAAGGCAGTGCGGCGGATCTATTGAAGGTGGCAATGATCAAAGTCGATCGCCTGATGCAGGAACATCACGTGCAGTCAAAGATGATCCTGCAGGTACACGATGAACTCGTTTTTGATGTGAAAGCAGATGAACTGGAGATCATGAAAAAAATCGTTAAGGAAGGTATGGAGAGTGCTTATCCGATGGCAGTGAATCTCAAAGCGGAGGGCGCTATCGGTAAGACCTGGTACGATTTGAAATAATGCCAGAACTACCAGAAGTTGAAACGGTTCGTCGAACTTTACAGCATTTTGTTCTGGGTCATGAGATCCAGTCGGTTGAGATCCTCTACCCACCGATTGTTAATGGGGATCGAGACCTCTTTACCCAAGCACTCAGTCATGAGCATCTGCTGGATATCGATCGCCGGGGTAAATATCTGCTTTTCAGACTGGACCACTATGTCTTGCTTTCGCATTTACGCATGGAAGGAAAATATTTATACGAACCTTCTACAACCCCTGTTGAGAAACACAGTCATGTGATCTTTCATTTAGATGGCGGGATGGATCTGCGCTATCATGATGTGCGTAAATTCGGCCGCATGGAATTGAAATTACCTGAAGAAGTGGATAGTACAGCTCCCATCAAGGACTTGGGACCGGATCCCTTCGATATGGACGAAAAAACGCTGTATCAGCTTTGTCGCCAATCGGCGGTGCCGATCAAGGTATTTTTATTGGATCAAAGCAAGATGGCGGGGATCGGTAATATCTATGCGAATGAGATCTGTTATCGGGCTGGCTGGCATCCGCTGAGCCGGGCCTGTGATCTCTCAAAAAAGGATGTCGCCTGTCTGCTGAAGGCCAGTCAGGATGTGTTGCATGAAGCCATTGAAATGGGTGGAACGACGATCCGTTCCTTTAGTTCGAATGGTATCCACGGTCTGTTTACGCAGCGCCTGGACGTGCATGGTCGGGATGGAGAAAGCTGCCACCGCTGTGGTCATACCATCACCAAAATGACGATTGCTCAGCGGACGGCTTACTTTTGTCCAAATTGTCAGAAAAGAAAAAGAAAGCGAGGGAAAACATGATCCGCTTTGGAATATTGGGTCTGGGAAACATCGCGCATCGGTTTGCGAGAAGTGCCCAGTTGAACCCGAATGTCACAATAGAGATGGTTGCCAGTTCCAGTCAGGCAAAAGGGGAAGCTTTTTGTCAGAAATATGGAATCAGGCATTACACACAAGATTATACGCAACTGATGGATCATCCGGCTATCGATGCGGTGTATATCGCGGTGCCGCATGGACGGCATGCGGTTTTAGTTGAGAAATGTTTACATAGACATAAAGCGGTCCTATGCGAGAAACCGCTCGGTTTGAACGCAGCAGAGGTAAGTCATCTGATGCAGGTCGCTGCCTCTGAACAGGTCTTTTTAATGGAAGCAGTCAAAGGGTATTTTTTGCCTGCCAGAGATCAGCTCAAGGAAGTCCTGAAGCAGGGAGCCATCGGGACGCCGTTATACCTTGAAGCCAACTTTGATTCGGTGGTTCCTTACCAAAAGGGCAAATATCTTTTTGAAAAAGGACAAGGCGGCGCATTGCTGGATGTGGGGATCTATCCTCTCAGCTTTGCCTTGGATATGTTTGAGGGTGATCCCGTTGTTGCCCAAAGCAAGCTTGTCATGTCTCAGGGGATCGATACATACTTCCAGGCCCTCTTGAATTTTGCCGACGGACAGAGCTGCCTCTTGGAAGGAAGCATTGATCGGGCCAGACCGCGTGTGGCGCTGATTCAGGGAACACAAGGAACGTTGGAGATCCCTTACTATTATCGCTGTCAGGAATTCACGGTCACTTCCAAGGGACAATCACAAAAGTACGAGAGCAGCTGGCATGGTGACGATATGTCCGGTGAGATTCAGGAAGTTGTTTCCTGCCTTCAGGCTGGTCTTTTAGAAAGTCGCTTGCATCCGCTATGTCAGTCGTTGAAATTAGCGCAGCTGCTGGATGATATTCGTACAAAGGCGGTGTGCTTTGATGTCGGTTAAAAGAATCGGTCTGACAGGAGGGATTGCCACGGGAAAGAGCACGGTAAGTCGTTATTTGAATCATTTAGGTTATGTCGTGCTTGACAGCGATCAGTTTGCCCATGAAGCTTATCAGGATGCGGATGTTTATCATGAAATCGAAACGTATTTTCCTTCCTGTGTGTCCAATGGGATGATCGACCGTCAGGCGCTGGGGCGGCTCGTGTTTGACGATCCGGATCAGAAAAAGAAACTTGAAAGCATCATTCATCCCTATGTGAAAGCACGCTTGCATCAGGGCATCCAGCAGCATCATGATCAAGGGCTGATCTTTTTGGATATACCTCTTCTCTTTGAAGCCCATATGGAAGATTTCTGTGATGAGATCTGGGTGGTCAATTTAAGCTGGGAAGCACAGCTCGAGCGATTGATCAAACGCAATGGGCTAAGCGAAGCCGAAGCATTGAGCAGGATGAAGAGCCAGTGGCCATTGCGTGAGAAATGTGCGCAGGCTGACTTTGTGATAGATAATAATGGGGATCTGGCGTCACTGTATGCGCAGATCGATCAACGATTGGAGGCTGATGACCATGCTTAAGCTCAACAGTCAGGATAGTTATCAGATCTATTGTCAGGGAACGCTCAGTGAAGCGCATGTCCGTGTGCTGCATTTACTTTATCAGCCGATTGCTTCATATCAGGCAATCAGCTTATATATGACGCTTTACAGTGAATTGGAGCGTCGCCATATGCTGAATATTGAATCTACGCATTTTCGTCTGGTTGCGATGATGCAGATGAAGATTGAAGATATCGAAAATGCAGCCGGCATCCTGGAAGGACTGGGATTAATGCACACCTATCTGCGTGAAGAAAAGGAGCATCGGATATTGGCCTATGAGCTGCTCCTGCCGCTGGATGCTTCCGACTTTTTTCAAAACGAATTGTTGAATGTGCTTTTGTACCGCAGCCTGGGAGAAATGGATTATGAAAAAACACGTTATGCTTTTTCCTGCCCGCCGCTTGATCGCCATTTGTATCGGGATGTGACCCGATCTTTTGGTGAGACTTTTCATATCGACCTGGATTCATCTGAAGGTCTTGGTGTTCTAAAACGACAGGGAATCTATGAGAAACAAAAGCAGCAGATACCGCAAACGACATATGATCTGGATACTTTCTATGATGGTTTAGGCAATTATCAGATTCCGCGTAAAGCGATTACTCAGGAGGTGGAAGCGGCTATCTGTCAGCTTGGAATGGTCTACCATATTTCACCTTCGACGATGCGTGAGCTCGTATATGATGTTTTGGATCAGGGAAAAATTGAGGTGGATAGTTTATCTGAGCGCTGCAAACGATTCTATGAATTTGAGAGTACTGCCAAGACAAGGCAGGTCTATCAAAAACCGACGCCTAAAAGAGCGCCTGCCCGTGAAGGGGGCAGCATGCGTGAGAAGAAGATCAGGCAGCTCGATACCCTTTCACCCTATGATTATTTACGGGCCTTACAAAAGGGCGCTGCGCCAACCGCGCGTGATCTAGGCCTGATTGAAAATATGTTAGTGAAACAGCAATTGCCCTCGGGGGTCGTCAATGTGATCGTGGAGACAGTCCTGCGTTTAAATCAGGGCGCACTGCCACGCAATCATGTTGAATACCTGGCCGGTCTTTTCAGCCGCAAAGGGATCCGGGATACCAAGGCGGCTTTGGCTGAAGCGTCTGCTTATATCAAAGAGCGACAGATCAGTCGTCCTAAGGAAAAACCAGCGTCAGAAAGTGTATCGCAACACCCGGATGCCAAGGCGGTGGCTGATTTCCAGAAAGCGATGGAGAACATTTTAGGAGGTCAATCGTAATGGAGCATGTTCAAAAAAGTGTTGTCTTTGATGCGTCGATGCAAAATCGCAAAAAACAGAGTATTGATGAAATCATGCAGGAAACCTCAGTGCTTTCCATTTTGCGGCAAGCTGGGCTGTCGCGTGGGTTTGTCGAAGATCACTGGATTGATTTTTTAGATTATGTGGGGGAACTGAATGCATGTAAAGCATGTCCGGGACTCGCTCAGTGTCCGAAGAATTTTAAAGGCTATATGCGTCTTTTGACCATCGACCAGGGTGAGGTTGTGCGCTATTTTGAAGCCTGTGAACAACAGCAGGAGGATGAAAAGAAACGCCAGGCCATGAATCGTATTCAAGCTAATGTTGCGAAAAACTTGCTTGAGACAAGCTTTAAGGATATCCAATATGATAATGGCGGCAATCTCTTGCAGGTGGCAACGGCATTAATGAATCAGATTACAATGCCTTCTGCCAAAGGCATCTATCTTCACGGTGAGATGGGAACGGGCAAGACTTATGTCATGGCCGCTTTCTGCAATGCGCTAGCCATTAATCAGAAAGACTGTGCCTTCATATCCATGCCGCAGCTTCTAGCCGATCTGAAGAGTCGTTTCAACAATCCGGGAGAAGCGGATCTATTGGCGGAATTGAAGGTCGTTTCTTATTTGGTCCTGGATGATCTAGGTGCCGAGACGCTCAGTGTTTGGGGCCGGGATGACGTCTTGTATACGCTGTTAAATGAGCGTATGAATCGTCAGCTGCCAACCTATTTTACGAGCGTGTATGATCTAGCGATGCTGGAGCAGCATTATACGATGAATAAATCACGTGACGAGATGATCAAGGCCAAACGTCTTGTCGAAAGAGTGAAAGCTGTAAGCGTTCCAATGGAGCTGGTCGGTAAGAATTTTCGCTAAAAAATCCTTTTGTAAGGGGCAACATTTTTGTTTTGTGTTTTCAATTCAAATAAACTATGTTAAAATAGGACCATAGGGAAAATACAAAGAAGGTGAGGTTGTTTTATGGTAAGAAGTATTGGAATTTTAACCTCTGGCGGAGATGCGCCGGGAATGAACGCAGCGATTCGTGCTGTTGCAAGAGCTTGCCTAAATAAAGGAATTGAAGTATACGGCATAGAACAAGGTTTCAAAGGCTTATACGATGGCTCTTTTATTAAGTTCGATCGTCGTTCGACGCGTAATATCATCAACCAGGGCGGAACCATTTTGCGCAGTGCGCGTTTCCCTGAATTTAAGGATGAGGAAGTACGCAAGGTCGCTATTTCTCAGCTTGAAAAAGCAGGTATCGAAGCGTTAGTTGTCATTGGGGGAGACGGCAGCTATCATGGTGCCATGCGTTTAACGGAAATGGGAGTGAACTGTATCGGTATTCCAGGTACGATTGATAACGACATTCCACGTACGGAGGTAACGATCGGATTCGATACGGCCTTAAATACCATTGTTGAAGCATTAGATCGCTTAAGAGATACTTCAAGTTCACATCAGCGCTGTACGATCCTGGAAGTCATGGGTCGCCGCTGTGGTGATTTGGCTGTCTGGTCAGGGATTGCCTGTGGGGTCGAACTGATCGTGACAAGTGAGATTGGTTATAATGAAGAAAAAATTATTGAATGTTTGAAAATTTCAAAACAGTCAGATAAGAAACATGCCATCGTCGTGATTACGGAGGGCATTACAGATGTTCACGCTTTAGCTAAAAAAGTACAGGCTGAAACTGGTTTTGAGACAAGAGCCAATGTGTTAGGCCATATGCAAAGAGGCGGACGCCCAAGCGCTCGTGACCGTGTTTTAGCGAGCCGCATGGGAATCTTTGCCGTAGAACTGCTTGAAAAAGGAGAAGGCGGTAAATGCGTGAGCGTGGTCAATGGACATCTTGAAGGATTGGATATCATTGAAACGTTATCTAAACCTAGAGAGACTGATTTTGGTATCTACGAAGACGCTCGTAAGATTCGTTAGTTTTGTGTGATCAATAGGAGGTAGAAAACAAGTATGATGAAAGAAGTAGAAAAGAAGACACGAATTGTTTGTACGATTGGACCAGCTTCAGAAGATGAAGAAACACTAAGAAAAATGGTCAAAGCCGGCATGAATGTCATGCGCTTAAATTTCTCTCATGGTGACTATGAAGAACATGGTAGGCGAATCGAGACGCTGCGCCGCGTTTGTGAAGAGCTTCATCGTCCTGTAGCCATTCTGTTAGATACGAAGGGACCAGAAATTCGTACACATGATTTTGAAGGCGGTCAGACTGAATTCAAAAAAGGACAGGTTGTACGTATTGCATCCCAGGAGATCTTAGGTACAAGTGATCGTTTCTCGATTACTTATGCGAACCTGTATCAAGATGTCAAACCAGGCGGATTCATCCTTGTCAACGATGGACAGATCCAGTTATTAGTGGATCATGTCGAAGATACAGATATTGTTTGTGTTTGTGCGAATGATGGTGTGGTCAAAAATAAACGTGGCATCAACGTTCCAGGTATTGCCTTACAGTTAGAGTACTTATCTGAAAAAGATAAAGCAGACCTGGAGTTTGGCTGCCGTCAGGGTGTTGATTTTATCGCTGCTTCATTCACCCGTCGTCCACAGGATATCATCGATATCAAACGTTTATTAGTTGAAAACAATCATCCTCAGATTCGCGTCATTGCTAAGATCGAGAATCAGGAAGGTGTTGAAAAGATTGATGACATCTTACGCGTTGCTGATGGCATCATGGTTGCTCGTGGTGACCTTGGTGTTGAGGTGCCTGCTGAAGATGTACCAATCATTCAAAAGAATATTATCCGTAAATGTAATGCAGCGGGTAAAGTCGTTATTACAGCGACGCAGATGCTCGAAAGTATGCAGCAGAATCCACGTCCAACACGTGCAGAAGTTTCTGACGTTGCCAATGCCATCATGGATGGTAGTGATGCAATCATGCTTTCTGGTGAATCTGCTGCCGGTAAATATCCAGTAGAAGCTGTTGAGACCATGGCACGTATTGCTTCTAAGATCGAAGATGGTCTGGACTACCAGCGTTTCCACAGCGAAGCGGTTGCAACCAGCCATAAGGATTACTCTGAAGCTATCTGTATGTCTGTAGCCCAGATTGCTTATGAATATAATGCTGCTGCCATCGTGGCCTTCACGATCTCCGGTTATACAGCGATGAAGATGAGCCGTTATAAACCAGAATGCCCAATTATTGCCGCAACGACGGATGAAACGGTCATGCGTAAATTAGCATTATCTTGGGGTGTGACACCAGTGCTTTGCCGTTCAGTGCCAAGCACAGAAGCAATGTTGAATTACGCAGAATTGCTGGCAAAAGAATTCGGTGTTGAAGAGGGCGAAACAGTGATCGTGACTGGAGGTACACCAGGTGCACCAGGAACAACAAGTTTCTTAAACTTAATTACGATCAAGTAATTTAGTTGACATTTCTCTTATTTTGATTAAAATAGAGATATAAAAGCAAAGATATAGGATATGTTCATCTTCTGATGCGTTTAGAGAGGAAATGGCTGGTGAAAATTTCCCGCAAGGATGATGGGTACTCCCTATGAGCTGCGCTCGAAAGAGACCGCCGTTTTCCGCGTTAAGGACTAGAGGCAATCGTCAACGATTGTGAATAAAGGTGGTACCACGAGACTTCGTCCTTTGACGAGGTCTCTTTTTTTAGAAAAGGAGGAAAAAATATGGCTGAATTCATCGATTTTCGCGTAGATGAAAAATTAAGTGTCTTAAACCATTCCTGTGCACATGTCATGGCACAGGCCATCAAACATCTTTGGCCACAAGCGAAGTTTTGGGTTGGACCGGTTGTAAGTGAAGGGTTCTATTATGATGTTGATTTAGGTGATTATGTCATCAAGGACGACGATATTCCTAAGATCGAAAAAGAAATGAAAAAGATCTGTAAGGATGGTAAACGTATCGTTCGTGAGGAAATTTCTAAAGAAGACGCTTTAGAGATGTTTAAGGATGATCCTTATAAGATCGACCTGATCGGCGGACTCGAAGATGGGCATATCAGTTGTTACCGTCAGGGTGACTTTGTCGATCTTTGCCGCGGACCTCATGTTGATAATGTCAAGATGTGCCGCAATTTTAAATTAATTAAACATTCTGGTGCCTACTGGAAAGGCGATAAAAACAATCAGGTTCTTCAGCGTATTTACGGTGTTTGCTTTGATACACCGGAAGCCTTGCAGGATTATCTTGATTTATTAGAAGAAGCCAAGAAGCGCGACCACAAGAAATTGGGACGTGAATTGGATCTCTTTATGATGAGTGATTATGCACCTGGTATGCCATTCTTCTTACCCCATGGGATGATCTTACGTAATATTTTGGAAAATTACTGGTATGAGGAACATACCAAAGAAGGATATCAGTTTATCAAGACCCCAATCATGATGTCTAAGGAATTATGGGAAGTTTCCGGACACTGGTATAACTATAAGGAAAATATGTACACCAGCATGGTTGACGATCGCGAATTTGCAATCAAGCCAATGAACTGCCCAGGCAGTATGTTAGTCTTTAAGAATGGATTGCGTTCTTACAAAGATCTGCCATTACGTATGGGTGAATTGGGACAGGTACATCGTCATGAAGCCAGTGGGGCGCTGAACGGTTTATTCCGTGTCAGAACGTTTACACAGGATGATGCCCATATCTTTATGACAGCTGACCAGATTGAAAGTGAAGTGGTCCGTCTGATTGCTTTCATCGATCGAGTGTACTCAAGCCTTGGTTTGCCATACAGCATTGAACTTTCAACGCGGCCAGAAGAAAAGTATATCGGTTCTTTGGAAATCTGGGAAAAGAGTGAAGCCGCTTTAGCCGCAGCGTGCAAAGCCGCAGGTAAAGATTTCAAGATCAACCCAGGCGATGGGGCTTTCTATGGACCTAAGCTGGACTTCCATGTGAAGGATTCCTTGGGACGTGTATGGCAGTGCGGAACGATCCAGCTGGATATGAACTTGCCAGAAAGATTTGATCTGACTTATGTTGATAAAAATGGACAGAAAGTGCGTCCTGTCATGCTGCACCGTGTTATTTTCGGTTCAATTGAACGTTTCATCGGTATTTTGATCGAACATTTTGCCGGAGCTTTCCCAATGTGGTTAGCGCCTGTTCAGTTACGTGTCATTCCGGTCAAGAATGAATTCCATCTCGATTACGCCAAAGAAGTCGTTGATATGTTAGCGAAAAAAGGCTTCCGTGTTGAACTCGATGACCGTGATGAAAAATTAGGCTATCGTATTCGTGAAGCCCAAATGAAAAAGATTCCATATCAGCTGGTTTTAGGTAATCAGGAACGTGATGAAAAGACGGTGACTTACCGTGAATATGGTCATCAGAAACAAACGACTTTACCAGTCGATGATTTCATTGCGATGATCGAAGAAGAAGTGCGGACCAAAGCCCTGCATCATATGGATGAACAATAATAGGAAAAGCGAGCCTAGGGAGGGACTCGCTTTTTTGTGTGACTATGTTGTTGGGATTTGGTATTAGGGAGAATAATTCATAGTTCACGCTATTATCATAGCAAACTTATTCAGCAATATTTGTCGAACGATGAATTTCTTCTCTTTTTTAATCAAATGAAGAGGCATAAAAAAATGAGGAGGAAAAAAAATGCGCAAGCTATTGATTACCGGAGGAACAGTCTTTGTGAGTCAGTATATCGCAAAGTACTTTGTGGCTAAAGGAGATTAGGTGACAGTCCTGAATCGGAATACACGTCCACAGGTACCTGGGGTGCGGCTTATTCAGGCCGATCGTCACGATTTAAATGGGTATCTATCTGAGGAGATATTTGATGCAGTGATTGATGTAACGGCCTATGATGCGCGTGATATCGAAGATTTATATGCGCATCTGAGATATGAAGGACCCTATATTCTGATCAGTTCCAGTGCTGTTTATCCTGAAACAGGCATTCAGCCTTTTGTTGAGGAGGCGCCTTTAGGGATGAATCGCTACTGGAAAACTTATGGTACCGATAAGATGGCTGCGGAACAGGCGCTGCTAGCAAGAGATCCCCAGGCTTATATTCTGAGACCGCCTTATCTCTATGGTCCCGGCAACAACGTCTATCGGGAAGCCTTTGTGTTCGATTGCGCCCTGCAGGAACGCCTTTTTTACTTGCCCAGTGATGGATCGATGCCTTTGCAATTCTTTTATATTGAGGATCTATGTCGGCTGATTGAACGGATCCTCGATATGCGTCCAGCCAAGCATATTTATAATACTGGAAATCCCGAGCCAATCTCAGTGCTGGATTGGGTAGCGCTCTGTTATGATATAGCGGGTAAGAAGCTTAGTTTGATCAATGTAGATCCGGCTATTGAACAACGCGCCTACTTTAGCTTTTATCCCTACGCGTTTCAGTTGGATGTATCGCGTCAATCGCAATTGTTATCTGATCTGACGCCTTTAAAAGAGGGGCTGAAGCAGAGTTTTGACTGGTATTTGCAGCACCCTGATGAAGTCCAAAAGAAACCGTTTATGCATTTCATTGATGAAAATCTTTGTCTGTAGAAAAATGAAGAAAAGAACAAGAGGGAGGAACCATTAAGGTCTTTGCACCTCTTGTTTTTAGATACGGATCCATTGCTTATCATCGATGATCATATAAAAAGCTGCATCTATGCCATAGGTACTTGAATACAGATTTTGAATGAATTTATAGTGAGAATCTTTGTACTGATGGTCTCAACATGATTTACCTTAAATCAATGACTGTTTCATTTTTAAGTCATATTGATACCAGGTAAGTCATCAAAAGAGATGAGATGCTGATATTCACTCAATCGAAGATGAACGAATATCACTGTTAGGTTGGATTTATACTTTTCTAGTCATGAATTGTTTTGATATGATTATCTTTCAGAACCAATCATCAATATTCTGTTATGTGTTGAAAGAGTGTACTAACCATGCTTAGATCACTTCTCAGAATGAACAGATGATTTTTAGCACTCTTTTGTTGACAGTGCTAAAATTTGTGGTATAATAGGCGTGAAACTAAGGCGTGCTTTGCATGGAGAATATCATATATTCTCTCATGCGATGCAAAGGACGCTTGTTTGATTGTACGAAATCGCAAGATTTTCGTGCAAGAAAACGTTAGTTTCACACCCATTGTACGAAAGAGTACCATAGGTGCGATTTCGTACAATAACATTGTGGTCAGGAAAACTGACGAAATGGAAAAGAAAGGAGAGGCGGTAAAAATGAAATTCTACCCTGGAAATAGTGATTTATGGAATGATACATTGGATGAATTATGGAATCGTAACGGATATACGAACAGTGAAATGAAGACAGATATTACAGAAGTGAATGGCGAATATGTTTTAGAGGTCGCATTACCTGGTGTCAAGAAAGAAGATATTCGTATCGAACTGGATCAAGGTTACTTGACGATTGCAGCTTCAAGACATCATCATCCTTCTACAGCGAACGGACATATGATCCATCAAGAACGCTATGTTGGTAAAATGTCCAGAAGCTTTTATGTAGGGGATAGTCTGACTGAAGAATATGTCAAGGCAAGTTATGAAAATGGTGAGTTGACCTTGCGTTTTCCTAAGGAAATCAAAGTTGTCCCTGAGAAAAAACATATTTCGATCGATTAATGATCCGTGCTGAGCACGGATTAAAAAAAGAAATTTTTTAGCACTCTTTTGTTGACAGTGCTAAAATAAGGTGTATAATAATATTAGCACTTGGAGATAATGAGTGCTAAGGAGGTTGATTTTTATGGATGCCAATCAATTTACAAATAAGGTCATTGAGGCGCTTTCTGGTGCGCAGCAGCTTGCAACGGATAGACAGCATGCCGTTTTGGATGTAGATCATATGCTGTATCTTCTGTTAAAAGATGGTGATGGATTATATCCAAGAATCCTTTCTCATTTAAATGTAAGCAGTGAACCGTTGGTTAGACTTGTCCAGCGCAGCTTGGCGCAAAAGTCAACCATCAGTCATATGAATCCAGAAAATATGACAATGGGTTATGACCTGAGTCAGTGGCTCAATCATGCCAATAACGTTAAAAATCAATTTAAGGATCAATACTTAAGTGTTGAACATTTATTCCTGGCAATGTTTGATTGTCAAAACCAGCTTTTAAAAGAAGTGGTTCAGCAAATCGGCAAAAACAAGGAAGAAGTCAAAAAAGTAATTTTAGAAATTAGGGGTGATCATATGGTACAATCAAAAGATCCTGAAAATCAATATGAAGTGTTGCAGAAATACGGACGTGATCTCACGCAGGATGTAGCAGATGGCAAACTGGATCCCATCATCGGTCGTGATGAGGAGATACGTCGTGTAATTCAGATCCTGGCGCGTAAAACGAAAAACAATCCCATCCTGATTGGTGAACCAGGGGTTGGTAAGACAGCAATCGTTGAAGGACTGGCCTGGCGTATTCATGCCAATGACGTACCATTGAGCCTGCAGCATAAAACCGTTTATGAACTCGATTTAGGGGCTCTTGTCGCGGGAGCTAAGTATCGTGGTGAATTCGAGGAACGTTTGAAGGCCGTTTTAGGCGAGATTCAGAAATCAGAAGGAAATATCATTCTGTTCATTGATGAGATCCATCAGCTGGTTGGCGCCGGTAAGACGGATGGTGCGATGGATGCGGCCAATTTATTAAAGCCAATGCTGGCGCGTGGTGAACTGCACTGTATCGGTGCGACGACCCTGGATGAATATCGACAGTATATTGAGAAAGATGCTGCTTTGGAAAGGCGATTCCAGAAGGTATTGGTTGCTGAACCAGATCTGGATGATACGATCGCTATCCTGCGTGGTTTAAAATCTTCCTTTGAACAGCACCATGGTGTCAGAATTACTGACCAGGCTATCGTTAGCGCAGCAAGTTTATCTAATCGATATATTACCGATCGTTTTCTGCCAGATAAGGCCATCGACCTGATCGATGAGGCTTGTGCAAGTATTCGAATGGAAATCGATTCCTTACCTGAGGAGCTTGATGATATTACCCGTGAAAAGAATCGTTTAAAAATGGAATTGTTATCCATTGAAAAAGATGAACAGAATAAAGAAAGAGCGCAGGATATTTCTAAAAAGATTGCGAATTTAGAAGAGCGTGAAAAAACTTTACGTCTGCAATGGGAAGATGAAAAGAAAGAACTGGGCGAAGTTAAACAATTAAAGGAAAAGAAAACTAGTTTGGAAAGACAGATGGAAGATTATCAGACTAACGGAAACCTGGTCGAAGCCAGCCGTATCATGTATAGTGAACTGCCAGAGATCAATAAGAAGATTGCGGAACTGGAAGCCAAAGAGTCTGACAACAAGATGCTTAAAGACCGCGTGACGGAAGATGATGTCGCCGAAGTCATTGCGAAGTGGACAAAGATCCCCGTTCAGAAATTGGCCCAGTCCGAGCGAGATAAGATCCTTGGTCTGGAGGATGTTCTGAAAGAAAGAGTCATCGGTCAGGATGAAGCACTGGAGAAAGTCGTCGATGCGATCTTGCGTAGCCGCGCAGGGATCAACGACGAGAATCGTCCTATCGGTTCCTTTATGTTCTTAGGTCCTACCGGTGTAGGTAAAACTGAGGTAGCGAAGGCATTGGCGATGCAATTATTCGACAGTGAATCCCATATTGTTCGTATTGATATGTCTGAATACATGGAAAAATTCAGTGTGTCCCGTTTACTTGGGGCGCCTCCAGGATATGTCGGTTATGAAGAAGGCGGCCAATTAAGTGAAGCGGTCAGACGGAATCCTTACTGCATCGTTCTCTTAGATGAGATTGAGAAAGCACATCCGGATGTCTTTAATATCTTGCTGCAGGTACTTGATGATGGGCGTATCACCGATTCGAAAGGCAATGTGATTAACTTCAAGAATACAATCATCATTATGACCAGCAATATCGGTTCCAACTATCTGTTGAATGGTAATACGGCCGAAAATCGAGAGTTAGTCATGAACGAACTCAAGGCTCATTTTAAACCTGAATTCTTAAACCGTGTGGATGAGATCGTCATGTTTAATTCTTTGGATGATCGTGTTGTCTACCAGATCATTGATAAGTTTATGCGTGAGTTATCTACTCGTCTGAAAAAACAGAATATTTCCATTTCCTTGACTGACCAGGCAAAACAGTTTATTGCCGACAACGGTTTTGAACCAATCTATGGTGCCCGTCCGTTGAAGCGTTTTATTCAGAAGCATGTAGAGACGATGGTTGCCAGAGCCATCCTGGAAGGCCGGATAAAGGACGGTTCACAGATTGTGATCGACGAACGCAATGACGAATTGATCATTCAAAGTGCATAAATCAAAGATTCGAGGTCAAACTCGAGTCTTTTTTTATGTTAATGATTTTCAACAATGTCGGATTGTGTTAGAATAGAACCTAATGGGGTGAGATAAATGCAGCGATATATGATTTTAAATACGCAAATGGACGCACAGCATGTCCAAATGAATGAAGAAGATACTTTCCATATGCGTAAAGTCATGCGTATGTCTAAAGGGGATCAGGTATATGTGATCGATGAAGATGAGCAAGTCTATCTTTGCACCTTGCTTGATGAAAAGAGTGGTCTTTTGAAAATAGAGCAGCGTTGTGAAGAAGACCATGAATTAGATGTGCATGTACGTCTCATTTATGGATTGCCAAAACTGGATAAGTTCGAGATGGTCATTCAGAAAGCGACAGAATTAGGCGTAGAAGAGATTGTTCCTTTTTTAAGTGCCCGTTCATTGATTCGAACCGACGCTTCACGCTTTTCCAAAAAGCGTGTCCGTTATGAGAAGATCATCAAAGAAGCGCTTGAACAATCGGAGCGGACACGTCGTGTTCGTTTGCACGATCCAATGACACTGAAAGAATTACAAGCTTTTGTATTTGATCATGGGTTGGTTGCTTATGAGGAGGATTCGCGCAGTCATGAGCACCATCATTTTGCTGATACGCTGACCCAACTTAAAGCCGGTGACTGGTTAAACATTGTGGTAGGGCCAGAAGGCGGTTTAGAGATCAGTGAAGTGAATGCTTTGACGGAACTGGGTTATGTACGCTGCAGCTTAGGAAAAAGGATCCTGCGTAGTGAAACAGCCCCTTTATATATGTTGAGTGTGATTGGATTTTATCGTGAGTTAAAGGAGGAACTATGAAGACAGTTGCTTTCCATACTTTAGGTTGTAAAGTGAATACATATGAATCAGAAGCAATGAAGAAATTGTTTGAGCAGGATGGCTATACCCTGGTTGATTTTAAAGATAAAGCGGATGTTTATGTCATTAATACTTGTACGGTAACCAATACGGGTGACAGTAAGAGCCGTCAGATGATTCGCAGAGCGATCCGGCATAATCCGGATGCAGTCGTATGTGTGACAGGTTGTTATAGCCAGGTGGCCAGTCAAGAGATCTTGCAGATCGAAGGGGTTGGTGTCGTACTGGGCACACAGCATCGTGATCGGATCGTTGATTATGTTAATCAGTATCAGCAGACCGGTCAGGTGGAGTGCCATGTGGAGGATATCATGCATACGCGCCGTTTTGAAGATCTCAAAGTCGCCAGTTTTTCAGAAAATACCCGTGCTTTCCTGAAAATTCAGGATGGCTGCAATAATTTCTGTACTTATTGCATTATTCCTTATGCTCGCGGAATGGTGCGCTCTCGTCCTAAAGAAAGCGTCATTCAGGAAGCACAGACGCTGGTTGATCATGGTTTTGTGGAGATTGTTTTGACAGGAATTCATACAGCCGGTTATGGTTTGGATCTGGACCATTACAATTTTGCGGATCTTTTACGAGATATTGTCAAAGAAGTCCAAGGGCTGAAGCGTCTGCGTATTTCTTCGATTGAAACCAGCCAGATTACGGATGAGATCATTGAACTCATCTCACATGAAAAACTGATCGTTGATCATTTGCATATTCCGTTACAATCCGGCTGCAATACCGTTCTCAAACGCATGAATCGGAAATATACGACAAAGGATTACGCTGCGAAGATCCAGCAAATCAGAGATGCCGTGCCTGATATCGCGATTACGACGGATGTCATCGTTGGTTTCCCTCAGGAAACGGATGAGGAATTCGAGATGACCAGGCGCTTTATTGAAGAAATAGGTTACTCTGAATTACATGTTTTCCCTTATTCCAAAAGAAAGAATACACCGGCGGCGCGCATGCCAGGACAAGTTCCTGAAAATGTGAAACATGATCGTGTTCATGTCCTGCTTGAACTCTCGAGACATTTACATGAGCAATATGCCAGCCGCTTCATTGGTAGAACGCTCGAGGTCATCTTTGAAGAAGTGGATCGTGAGCATCAGCTGATCGGTCATGCTTCGAATTATTTGAAAGTAAAGATCCCTTATGAACCCGATATGATTGGTAAGGTCACAACTGTACGTGTGCTTTCTTATGAAGCCCCTTATTGTTTGGCTGAACTAGTGGAATGATCAAGGCGAGGATCACTCGTCTTTTCATTTCGAAACAATTGGTTAAACAAAGACTGTCAAACGACATCCACCTCTAGTCAGCATAGCAAAGACCAGGATGTAAACAGTGGGCTGGATCATAGGTCATCTAGGCATAATGAGCGAATGCAGATAAAAATTCGTTTTCCATGTTTTCTATTTTTGATATAATGAGGATTGAAAGGAGTAGGGATAACGCAGGAAGGAACATATCCCAGATAAAAGAGTATGAATCTAGCTAAATATATTGATCACACGAATTTGAAACCTGAAGCGACACCACAGGACATTGATCGCTTAATAGACGAAGCCAAGACATATCATTTTGCATCGGTTTGCATCAATCCCTGCTATGTGGGCTATGCTAAAAAGAAACTGCAGGATAGTGATGTCAAAGTTTGTACTGTGATTGGTTTTCCTCTTGGGGCCAACACATCAGCCGTCAAGGCATTTGAGACAGCAGAGGCCATCAGACAAGGTGCTGATGAGATTGATATGGTCATTGCAATCGGGGCACTCAAGGCCGGTTTATACCAGGAAGTACAGCAGGATATTGAGGCTGTGGTCAAAGCGAGTCAGGGACATTTGGTCAAGGTCATCCTGGAAACGTGTCTGTTAAGTCGTGAAGAGATTGTGAAGGCCTGTCAGTTGGCCATGGCTGCCGGTGCGCAATTTGTTAAAACATCCACCGGTTTCAACAAGCATGGGGCAACAGTGGAAGATGTTGCTTTGATGAAAGCGACCGTGGGAGAAAAAATGATGGTTAAGGCAAGCGGCGGTATTCGTACGCTGCAGGATGCCTTGCAGATGATCGAAGCGGGTGCCAGTCGCTTAGGAACAAGCAGCGGAGTCATGTTAGTGAATCGTTCATGATTCCAAAATGATGAACACGACCCATGAAAAAACCACATATTGAATCAATTTTTTGTTGCTTTTTTAAAAAGGGTTGTGTATAATACATGTTGTATTCATCGTGGTAAAGGGGGGAAGTTCAAATGGCAAAAACTGTAGTAAGAGAAAATGAATCATTAGATGATGCATTACGTCGTTTTAAAAGACAAGTTTCTAGAACAGGAACCCTTGCAGAAGCACGTAAAAGAGAGTTTTACGTTAAACCTGGTTTAAAACGTAAAATGAAATCTGAAGCTGCTAGAAAAAACAAAGGCAAACAGCGTTAACTTTACGATGAATTCTATTTTTATAAATAGGATACGAGCGGTGTGATGATCACCGCTTTTTTTGTAGTCTTTTAATTTAAAATTTGATACAATAGGGTTATGTGGAACAGACAGGAGGTTTATCATGGAACAGAAAGCAGAACAAACCATTTCTTTAACCTTGAACCCTTTTGCAGAGGAAAAAGCAAATCAGGTCGATACGAAAGCCATTGAGAAGGAAGAAATCGTGACAGAACAGCAACTGACAGATGAAGAAAAAAAGATGGTTGATGATTTCGTCAAACAAATCGATTTAAATAATTCTGAACTTGTCTTACAGTATGGAGCGGCGGCCCAAACGAAAATGGCGAATTTTTCAGAAACGACATTGAACAGCGTTAGGACAAAGGATCTGGGTGAAGTGGGTCAGCTGATGACAGATCTGATCAACGAGCTGAAAAGCATCGATACCGAAGAAGAGAAGGGCGGCTTTAGTTTCTTTCGGAAAGCCAAAGATAAGGTGTCTAATCTGAAAACGAAGTATGAGAAAGCGGAAACCAATGTCGATCATATCACTGAAGTCTTAGAAGGACATCAGATTCAACTGATGAAAGATATTGCTTTATTGGATGAGATGTACGAGATGAATCTAAATCATTTCAAGGAGCTTTCTCTTTATATCATCGCAGGCCAAAAACGCTTGAAGCAGGCACGTGAAGTAGAATTGTCTGAACTCATCAATAAAGCACAACGCTCAGGATTGCCGGAAGATTCTCAGGCAGCCAACGATTATGCAAGTTTATGCGATCGTTTTGAAAAGAAGCTGCATGATCTAGAATTGACACGAATGGTGGCTTTGCAGATGGGACCACAGATCCGACTGATTCAGAATAACAATATTCAGATGACTGAGAAGATCCAGTCTTCTATTGTGAATACGATCCCGCTTTGGAAATCACAGATGGTTTTAGCGCTGGGACTGGATCATTCAACCAAGGCCATGGAAGCGCAGCGTGCAGTCAGTGATATGACCAATCAGCTGTTGAAGAAAAATGCTGAGAAGTTGAAGATGGGAACGCTGGAAACCGCTAAAGAATCAGAACGTGGAATTGTCGATATGGAGACTCTTAAACAGACCAATCAGTCGTTGATCTCTACGCTTGATGAAGTAATGAAGATTCAGCAAGAAGGTAGAGCCAAACGCCAGGCAGCCAGTGAAGAGCTCGCTAAAATTGAAAATGAGCTGAAAAATAAGCTTTTAGAAATTCGGCATTAAATACGACTCCGGTCGTATTTTTTTAATTTGGGCATATGATGAGTTGAGGTGATGGTATGCTTGTCATTCAGACACACATGTTTCAAATCTCCAAATATGTCAAACTCACAGTCATGACCGATGCCCTGATTGAGGTCGAACTTCCTGAAAAACGGATGCGTCTTGAGGGGGAAGGGTTTGAAGTGACCTATATGTCTTTGCATGAACTGCGCGGGAAAGGTCATATCCAAAAGGTGGTTTTCTTATAGGCTTCGATCTATTCGAGTTCCATGGTGACCATCTGCCTGAGTTATTGGAGAGTTTAAAACAGCATGGAATTCCTATCTATCATCTTAAGCCGACTAAACAGAACACGTATCTGATGATGGCGCGTCACCGCTATCGGCGCACATTGCTGTCTTTACATCCGGACCTTTGGTTTGTCCGTTCGACAGGACTGCTGTATTATATACTGCGCTTTGTATCCGGGCGCTTTCGTCTGGTCGGCTTAGCCAGTTTCTTTGTGACTTATTTTTGGCTCGGGCAATATGTCTGGACAATCACCATTGAAGGCAGTCGACCGGATATTACCGCAGAATTATCCAGTCAGCTGGCTGATTATGGGCTCAAACCGCCTGCAACATTAATGAGTCAGCAGGAACTGGAAGAAATTCAAGGACAGTTGCAGCAGGATCATGCGGATAAGATCGATTGGCTGAGTTTGGAAGTCAGCGGACATACGTATCGTCTGCAATACACTCCAAAAGTCATCAGTGAGGTGACAAAAGAAGATTATAAACCGTTGATTGCCAGTCAGGATGGTCTGGTCGATCGCATCGAGGTTTCTAAAGGCAATGTTTTAGTGACGCGAAACCAGTACGTGCATAAAGGGGAGACACTGGTTGATAACTCGTTAGTCACGACTAGCGACGAAGTCCGCTTTATTCCGGTAGAAGGAAAGGTCTATGCCTACACCTGGAAAATATATGAGGCAAGCATGCCTGTCACAGATCAGGTCGATGCGTTTAGCGAGCTGCGTTTAGCGATTTTAGAGCAGGTTCGTGCTGATTTAGGTGAGGATGATTCGATCGAGCAAGAAAATGTTTTGCAATATGAGACAAATGAGGGTAAAATAACACTGAGGATACATTTTACTTTGTATCAGAATATCGCAAGTAAAGGGGACTAGAAATGAGCAGTGAAAAAATTTTGCAGCTCCAATCTCAAATTACCATTGAACAGCTCTCACGCTTACTAGGTTTGCATGAAGAGAATATTACGATTCTGGAAAAAGAATTTCATACATCGATCATTGTCCGACAGGATCAGCTCATCTTCCAACATCTCTCGGATGAGGATTTTGACTTGATCCAGGCGCTCTTCAAGACGCTTTGTGTGATGGTCAAGAAAGATATCAGTATCGGTTCGCGTGAAATGGTCTACGCGATCAAACTGGCAAGGTCGGGTCAATTAAAAGAGTTAGAAAATTTTTCTAATCAGGTCATTGCCAAAACGCAAAGCGGTAAGATCGTTTATCCCAAAACATTGGGACAGCAGGAATATTTCCGGGCACTCAAAAATAATGATGTGGTTTTTGGTGTTGGACCGGCGGGGACCGGAAAGACCTATCTGGCGGTTGTCTTTGCCGTGAATGCTTTGAAGCGTAATGAAGTCAAACGCATTGTACTGACGCGTCCAGCTGTGGAAGCCGGTGAGAATTTAGGTTTCTTACCAGGGGACTTGAAAGAAAAAGTGGATCCTTATCTTCGTCCGCTTTACGACGCCCTGATTGATATGCTTGGCATGGAGAAAATGGAAAATCTGATGGAAAAGGGCATTATTGAGATTGCACCACTGGCTTATATGCGTGGTCGTACGCTGGAGGATGCCTATGTGATCCTGGACGAGGCCCAGAATACGACGGATGCTCAAATGAAGATGTTTTTGACGCGTTTAGGTTTCCGTTCCAAAATGGTCATCACGGGTGATGTGACGCAAATTGATTTGCCTAGAGGGATCCATTCCGGTTTAAAGACGGCTTTGGAAATACTGAAGGGGATCAAAGGGATCCAGTTTGTATACCTGACTAGTCTTGATGTTGTCAGACATCCTGTGGTAACACAGATCATTGAACGCTATGCTAAGCGTGAACAAGAGCAGCAGGAATAAAAAAAGGCGATTCGATGGAATCGCCTAAACATCTGGCAGCTGAAAATAGAGATAGGAAACCAGCGGATGAAAGCAGTCGGCCTGAATGGTATCTGTTTCGCAATCATCTTCTGGTCCGCTCCAGGATGTTGCCAGAAAATGAAGAAGTTCAGAAACATTATTCACACTCAGCGTCATGTACATTTCGCCATAGTCTGTTTTCATGGTATCTGTACGTAATGGGGACAGACTGAAGTCAGTTACGCCGTGTTCAAGAATGATATGAAGATCTTTTTTAAAAGCCAAATAATCTTCGTCCCGATCTGAATGGATAATGATCTGCATGATTGCACGTTTCATTGTCTCACCTCTTTTGGGTTGATTATAGCATACTTGCCTGAACTCGGCAAGACGGCTGGTAAAAAGCGTTGCCAAGCGATATGAAGAGAGGAGGCAGACATGTGCAGCAGGAATGGATCGATCTTGTTTTGGCGATTGTGGCAGAAGTGCCCAAGGGAAAGGTTGCCTCTTATAGCCAGGTCGCACGCCTAGCTGGCTATCCGCGTTATGCAAGACAAGTCGGCTGGGTGCTTAGACGAGCGGAGTCCTTTGGCCAATTTCCCTGTCATCGCATTGTTCATGCGGACGGAAGACTGGTCGAAGGCTGGCAAGAACAGCGTGCTTTGCTGGAGGAAGAAGGGGTCCGTTTTCGGCTGACTGATCGAGTAGATATGGCATATTATCAGTGGAAGGAAGGAAACCGATGAAAATAAGACAAGCCACGCTTCAGGATCTGCCGGGTATTCTGGAATTAATTGAAGAAGCGAAACAGAGTTTGGCAGCCAGAGGCGTTGACCAGTGGCAGAATGGCTACCCTGATGCCATGGTGATTACCAATGATATCCAGAAGAGACAAAGTTATGTGATGGAAGCGAATCGGTCGATCATCGGAACAGCTGCTATTCTATGTGAAGAGGACCCTAATTATCAGAAAATTGAAGATGGACAATGGTTGACGAGCGGTCCATATGGTGTGGTTCATCGTATCGCTATCCATCCAGATCATAAGGGCCAGGGTCTAGCCGGTTGTTTTTTTAGTTATGCATGGCAGCTTTGCCAAAGTGCAAACTGCGTTTCATTACGGATCGATACACATCAAGATAATGAGGCGATGCAACATGCTATCAGACACTTTGGGTTTACTTATTGCGGAATGGTTCAAATGGCAGATGGCAGCCCAAGAAAAGCGTATGAATACATAGGGGAGGAAAAGGATCATGGATTTTAAATCGTTTGTTGAACAGGAAAAGCAGAAGCCATATTATCAGGAGTTAAAACAGAAAATCGATGATGAATATGCCCATTATACTGTTTATCCGCCTAAAAAAGAAATCTTTCGCTGCTTGAATCTGACGCACTATGAAGATGTAAAGGTGGTCATTTTGGGACAGGATCCCTATCATGGACCTCATCAGGCAAATGGGCTTTCTTTTTCTGTGCGGCCGGGAGTAGAAATTCCGCCTAGTCTCGTCAATATTTTTAAAGAATGTCACGATGATGTCGGTTGTGATGTTCCCAATAATGGTGACTTGACCCCTTGGGCAAAGCAGGGGGTGCTGCTTCTCAACAATGTTTTGACTGTCCGTGCTCACCAAGCTAATTCGCATCGTTTTTATGGCTGGGAAGAGTTTACTTTGAATGTTGTGAAATTTTTAAACGCACGTGAAAAGCCGATGGTCTTTATCTTATGGGGCAGAAATGCGATTGAAAAAGAGAAGTACATCGATGCTTCCAGACATCTGGTTCTCAAGAGCCCACATCCATCACCGCTTTCAGCTTATCGAGGTTTTTTTGGTTCAAAACCATTCTCCAAGACCAATGCTTTCTTAGTTTCAACCGGGCAAGATCCGATTGACTGGCAAATTCCCAATTTGTAATTTCTAAAACGCTCGTGAATCGTCATGATGATCATACTTAAGTAGATGCTTGTAAGGGCATCTTTTTTTGAATAATTGATCATCACAAGTGCAACATAAAAACTCTTGCCATTTATAGACAAGAGTCGTTAGCAGATAATCGGTTATCTAATTTGACCGTTATAGATCACAACGCCCTTCGCTAAAGCAGGATCTTTATCGATTGCTTTGTCGAGGCCTAAATTACAGATTTCTAAAATATAAGGGAAAGTCGCATTGGTCAGGGCATAAGTCGATGTATAAGGGGTCGCACCTGGAATGTTTGGAACGGCATAATGGAGAACACCATATTTTTCAAAGACAGGATGATCATAAGTGGTCGTATGGTCAATGGTCTCGATTGATGATCCCTGGTCAACAGCAACATCGATGATGACAGAGCCAGGACGCATATTTTTGACCATGGATTCTGTCACGACGATTGGTGATTTTTCGCCGGCATTCAAAACAGCTGAGATGACCACATCGGCAAAACGAACAGATTTGGCGATGTTGGAATGATTGGAGAACAGTGTCTCGACATGACCGTTATACAGTTCTTCAATGGTTCTCAATTTAGCCAGGTCTGTGTCCAATACAGTGACTCTGGCGCCTAAGCCATAAGCAATCTTGGCGGCTGATCGTCCAGCAACACCTGCCCCGATGATGACCACATGTCCGCTTTCGACACCGTTGACACCGCCGAGCAACTGACCGCTTCCGCCATACTGTTTTTGAAGGAAGGTCGCAGCCTGCATGACAACCAGTCTGCCCGCTACCTCAGACATTGGTAAGAGAAGAGGTAAAGTCCCGTCTTCTGTTTGCACATTTTCATATGCGATGGCAGTGACGCCTTTTTTAGCTAAGTATGTTTCTAAATCAGGAATATTAGCTAGATGCAGATAAGCCATGATGATCTGCCCTTCTTTAATAAGAGGTCGCTCACTTTCCAGAGGTTCCTTAACTTTGATGATGACATCGCAGTTCCAAACCTCGTTTTTATCCACCATCAGCGCACCGGCCTGAATATATTCACTATTCGAGATACCGGAAGCCACACCGGCACCCAATTCTACAAAAACACTATGTCCAGCCTGTGTCAGTGTTTTGACACCCGGTGGGGTCATGCCTACGCGATATTCATTATTGGTAATTTCTTTTGGTATTCCAATTTTCATGATGAAAGCCTCCTTTTATCTAAACCCATTATAGCATAACTCAGCACAAAAAAGAAATTGTTTGTTGTAGGATATGTGTTATAATTAGAAAATGAATGAAGCCTTTGTCGCTTCTTTATGCTTGAAAGGAGACTGCAGCATGGATTTAACAAGTCAACTTAATCCAGCCCAGAAAGAAGCGGCGACTTATCTGGATGGACATCTTCGCATCGTCGCAGGGGCAGGTTCTGGGAAGACACGCGTCCTCACTTATCGTATTGCTTATCTGATCGATGAGATTGGGGTCGATCCCCGTTCTATTCTTGCAATTACATTTACCAATAAGGCAGCCAATGAAATGCGCTTAAGGGTTGAAAAGATATTGGGGTCCAGTCATTCGGGCGTGCTCGTCTGTACGATCCATTCCTTATGTGTGCGCATCCTGCGCCAGCATATCCGTGTCTTAAATTATCCGGCCAGCTTTGTCATCATGGATGAAGAAGATCAGCGTGCGTTGCTGAAGCGTCTATACAAGCAGGAGGAAGTAGACGCAAAAGCCATCAGTTATCACAGTGCGCTCAATTATATTTCAGTTCGAAAAAACAGTCAGATCAGTCCGGAGATGGCCCTTGAAGAGGCAGGAAGTCTCTATGGTGAACGTAAGAAGGCCTTGCTTTATCAGGCCTATGTCGCTTATCAGGAGGAGCATTACATGCTGGATTTTGATGATCTGATCATCAAGACCAACCAGATCTTAGCGGAGCATGAGGATATTCGGCAGTATTGGCAACGACGTTTTCAGTATATTCATGTGGATGAGTTTCAGGATGTGGATGCGCAGAACTATACATTGGTCAAGTGGTTGACCAGTCCCGAGACCATCGTCTGTGTTGTCGGTGATCCAGACCAGACCATCTATTCGTTCCGCGGGGCGAATGTCCGTTTTATCCTGGATTTTGAAAAGGATTTTGAAGGGGCTAAAACGATCTATCTGAATCAGAACTATCGCTCTACCGGCAACATCCTGCAGGCGGCCAATGCTTTGATCAAGAATAATCAGGATCGTCTTGAAAAGGACCTGTACACACGCCAAAAAGAGGGCGCTAAGGTCATCCATTACAGTGCAGACAGCGATGTTTTGGAAGCCAAGTATGTGGTCGAAAAGATCGAACAGCTGATCAGTACCGTTCCCGATATCAACTATCGGGATTTCGCGGTCCTCTACCGTGCCAATTATCTGTCCAGAACGCTTGAGCAGGAACTGATCCGCATGCAGATCCCATATCGTTTGTTTGGCGGTCTAAAGTTTTTTAGCCGTAAGGAAATCAAGGATGCCCTTTCTTATCTGCGTCTGACCGTGTTCCAAGATGATCTGGCATTTGAACGGGTCGTCAATACGCCTGGTCGAGGCATCGGGGAGAAAACGCTGGATAAGATCCGCCAACAGGCGCGTGTTTTAGGTTTATCCATGTATGATACATGTTTGCTGCATCTCTCGAGCATCGGCTTATCCAATAAAGCTGCTCGCGCGATCGAACAATGGCAGTTTGCCATCGAAAATGCGAAGCGTCAGGCCGGAGACATGCTGGATCTCTTTGATCGTTTGCTGGGTGATGTCGGTTATTTGGAGATGCTGCGGATCGATCAGGAAGAAACCCGACTGGAAAACCTGATGGAGCTCAAAAACAGTATGGCCAGTTTCATGGCGCGTAATGAAGAGGGAAGTCTGGAAGATTATTTACAGGAAGTCGCTTTGTATACGAACCAGGATGTGGATGACGATGAACAATATGTTTCTTTGATGACGATTCACATGTCAAAGGGACTGGAATTCCCATATGTTTTTGTGATCGGTCTATCTGAGAATATCTTTCCAAGCCTGCGCAGCATGGAAGTAGGCAGTCAGGCAGGGTTAGAAGAGGAACGTCGTTTGGCTTATGTTGCTTTCACGCGTGCGCAAAAGCAGCTTTTCCTGGTTGAAAGCCGAGGATACAGTTATGTTTCGGGCGGACCGAAAATCGCCAGTCGCTTTATCGATGAGCTAGGTGAGGATGTCATAGTGCACGAAGGAAAGACGAATCGTTACAAGGCGATCGATTATCTGCCGCCTGTATCAAAAGGAAAACAGCTGAATCTCAATGATACGCCTACAGACTGGAAAGTCGGAGACCTGCTCGTGCACGATGTTTTCGGTAAAGGGGTCGTGCTTGCGGTTTCAGGTGAATTGCTTCAAATTGCATTTCCTTTGCCTTATGGAATCAAGATGCTGCAAGCCAATCATAAGGCCTTAAAAAAGAAATAAGATGGCCGTTTAGCGGTTAATTTTAGTTGAACCCAGGCTATTTTATGGTATAATCTTGAAATGGAACTTCTAGCGAAGTTTGGATCATTGAAATGAATGGAGGAATGAAAATGGAGGATTTGAATGAAAAGCTGAAGAAGCTTGCGCTCAAGACCATGTTTAGATTAAGTGATGAAGAAATGCCGGCCATGCTTGAGGAATATGATGTCTTCATGCATCATGTTCAGGCGTTGGAGGCTATTGATACAAGTGATGTGGAACCGCTCTGTTTTCCTTATGAGATAGAGACGACTTATTTACGAGAAGATGAACCAACCGATGTTGTGGATGTGAAGACGGTTCTAGCCAATGGACCGGACGTTGTTGAAGATCAAATTCGTGTACCAAAGGTGGTGGGATAAATGGAAGCATATACGATTGAACAACTGCATCAGATGTTTAAGGAAGATCCGAGTCGAATTAAAACATATTATATGGATCTTTTTGATGAATTGACCACTCAGCAGCAAAGAACCAATGCATTAGTCAGAATGACTAGAGAAGAGGCTTTGGCTCAGTTGGACAAGCTTTCTTTTGATCCGGATGATCCGTTAAGCTGTATTCCAATGATCGTAAAGGACAATTTCTCAACCAAAGGAGTCGCAACGACGGCATCGAGTCGTATGCTGGAAAATTATGTTCCTTTCTATAATGCAACTGTCATCGACCGTTTATATGCCCATGGTGCAGTGATGGTCGGGAAATCCAGCATGGATGAGCTGGCCATGGGTGGAACGAACAAATCTGCATTGACTGGACCTGTGCGTAATCCCTGGAATTTAAACTGCATTCCTGGCGGATCTTCAGGAGGGAGCGCAGCGCTGGTAGCGAGCGGGGCCGTTCCTTTCGCATTGGGGTCCGATACAGGAGATTCGATCCGTAAGCCGGCAGGTTTCTGCGGAGTGGTAGGATTTAAACCAACCTGGGGACGGATCTCCCGATATGGTGTCATTCCTTATGCCTCCAGCCTTGATCATGTGGGTGCTTTTACCCGTAGTGTGGCTGATATGGCCATTGTAATGGAGGCGATGGCAGGTCGTGACGATCATGACATGACCTCAAGCAATCGTCCAGTCCCAGCCTATTACCAGGATCTGTCAGGGAATATTCAAGGGATGCGCATTGCCGTTATTAAAAATATTTGTGACGAAGTCAAAAATCCAGATATGCTTGCAGCCATGCAAAAAGCGCTGGACGTCTTTAGGGCGAAGGGTGCTGTCGTAGATGAGGTCGAGATGGATCAGCAGCTGCTGTTAGCGGCTTTACCGGTTTATACGATCATTGCGAATTCCGAAGCGACGAGCAACCATTCCTGCCTGGACGGCATTAAATACGGCTTGCGAGTTGCAGGAGAGACAGCAGATGAAGTCATGATCAACAGCCGTACGGCCGGTTTCTCTGATTATATCAAGCGTCGTTTTGTCTTAGGTAATCTGGCATTAGCGACAGAAAATCAGGAAAGAATGTTCCGTAAGGCACAACGTGTCCGCCGCCTGATTGTCGAAGAACTGAATCGTATCTATGAAAACTATGATCTGATTGTGACACCAGTATCCGGCAACACCGCCACACCGTTGGAAGAGGCTACTTCAAATCGTTTATCCAATGAATATGTGATCCTTGAGAATAATATGGTGTTGGGTAACTTTGCTGGAACCCCATCATTATCCTTACCATTAGGCTTTACAGACGGCATGCCATTCAATATTCATCTCATGGGAAGAATTTTTGAGGAACAGACGGTACTGAATGCTGGTTATGCCTTAGAAGCTGAGTTAGGTTTAAAAAATCAGTGTGCGAAAGGAGATCAATAATGGAATATGAAGCAGTCATTGGACTAGAGGTCCATTGTGAATTAAAGACAAAATCAAAGATGTTCTCTGCGGCACCGGTCAGCTTTGGGGAACCGTATAACACCCAAACCAATGCAATCGATCTGGGGTTTACCGGAACGATGCCTTGTCTGAATAAAAAAGGGGTCGAATTTGCGATTCGTGTTTGTCATGCCTTGCACATGACTATTGATGAGGTACTGTGGTTCGACCGTAAGAATTACTATTATTCCGATCTGCCAAAAGGCTTCCAGATTACGCAGGATCGTCGTCCAATCGGACGGGATGGTTATATCGACATTGAGGTCGATGGCAAGACCAAACGTATTGAGATCGAACGTTTGCACATGGAAGAAGATACGGCTAAGCAGGTCCATTATTCCAATTTTACTTTATTGGACTACAACCGTGCCGGTATTCCTTTGATTGAGATCGTGACACGTCCAACACTGCGTTCCGGCAAAGAAGCGGCAGCATACCTGGAAAAACTGCGCAGCATCTTCCTTTATACTGAGGTTTCCGATGCTAAGCTCGAAGAAGGGTCCATGCGCTGTGACGTGAATATCTCACTGCGTGAAAAAGGCACGACTGCTTTTGGTACTAAGACGGAGATCAAAAACCTGAACTCTATTTCCAATGTTCAAAAAGCTTTGGATTTTGAATTCCATCGTCAGGCAGAGATCCTGGAAAATGGCGGCAAGGTCATGCAGGAAACTCGCCGCTTCAATGAAGCGACAAAAGAGACGGTGCTGATGCGTGTCAAGGGTGATGCAGTCGATTACAAATATTATACAGAACCGAATATCTTACCGATTCGTCTGGATCATCAGTGGATCGAAGATATCAAAAACAGCCTGCCGGAATTTGCGGATGAAAGAGAAAAAAGATATATTCAAACATATGCTTTGCCAGAAGCGGATGCCAAACAATTAGTCGCAACTAAGACGCTTTCGGATTATTATGAGACGGCTTTAAAGACCAGTCAGGAATATAAATTGATTGCTAACTGGTTATTAGTGGAGGTTCCGGCATACTTGAGCAAACACGGAGAGACATTCGAAAGTATGAAGATGCAGCCTGATCAGTTAGCTAAGATGGTCACATTGGTGAGCCAGGGAACGATTTCAGGGAAGCAGGCGAAGAAAGTGTTTGAAGAAATGATGAATACCGGAAAAGATCCAGATGTCATCGTCGAAGAAAAAGGAATGAAACAGCTGTCTGATCCTGCAGCCATCAAAGCGATGATCGAAGATGTTTTGATGGCCAATCCTGGTCTTGTAGATGATTACCGCAATGGAAAGAGCCGTGCAGTTGGCTTCATTGTCGGCCAGGTCATGAAGGCCAGCAAAGGCCAGGCGAACCCAGCTTTGACCAATCAGCTGGTGGTAGAAGTTTTAAAAGCGAAAATGTAAAGTGATCTGACTATACAAACTCGCCCAAATCTGATAGAATAGCGATAGGAGATGATCGATAAATGCCAGAAAACTTCGAAAAAACAAGAGATTTTGAGTTAGATGAACTGGTACCTGACGGAGTCAGTAAGCCTAAAACCAAAACCACTAAAACCAATACGAGAAGTAATCAGACGTCCGCACCTAAAAAGCGGACGAATACAGCTGCTTCAAATAAAACAGGCAAGAAAAAGAATGGCAAAGGTAAACGTAAATTTAAGCCTATCTATCTTGTTCCAATTACCTTTGTTGTGATCGTTCTGGTCATTGTGATCTGGTTATGGTCCTCGACGCGAGAGAATGGTCCGGTCTACGGGGGACGTTGCGATGGCCTGATTGAGTTTCAGGAGAGTGTGATGTCTTCTACCGCATCAGAGATGATAACGGCTGATGAGCGTATTACAGCCCTGACGATTGAGAAAGATTGTCGTCAGATCAAGATCAATATGACAGTTTCAGAAGCGACCTCAGCTGAAGATGCCGCAGGCATCGCTCAGACTGTTTTACAGACGCTCGACACGAATGCGGGTGTCAGTCATTCCAATAGCGAAAGTGCTTATTCTGACCTGTTTGGCGTGCTGAATGCAGATACGGAAGATGAGGTCACACAGTATCATGTCGACTTTATCATTCAGGGAACAGGTGATTCTTTCCCAATCTTCGCCAGCAAGCATCCAAAGAGCGATACGATCCAATTCACTTACAATTCGCCTCGTGATCAGGAGGTCGTTGATGAAGTTTTACAACGTGCTGAAGAGGAAGCGAGTGGGTCTAGCAGTGAGGATACAACAACGAATGATACGACAACAGATGGGGAAAGTACATCTGAATAAAAACGAGCGAAGCTCGTTTTTTTCTTAGGGAGGTTAATATGTACCAGAAAAATCAGTATTTTGAAGGATCCTGTGAAGATTATACATATGATGGCATGGGAATCGTGAAAGTGGACGGATTCACTTATTTTGTGAAAGGGATGTTGGTGGGAGAACGTGGCCAGCTTAAAGTGATCAAGCTGTTGAAACGATATGGAGTAGCCCGCTTGATCAGCCTGGATGTTGTTTCACCAGAACGCGTCGAACCCCCTTGCCCGGTTTATAAGTCTTGCGGTGGCTGCCAGCTACAGCACTTATCAAAAAAAGGGCAGCAGGCTTTAAAAACGAAACGTGTTGAGGATGTGCTGAAAAGGATTGGACATGTGACCTGTCCGATCCAACCGACAGTGATGATGGAACATCCATGGCATTATCGCAACAAAGTACAATTGCCTTGTGGAATGAAGGATGGGCATTTGATCACAGGTTTTTATAAGCAGCATACCAATGAGATCGTCGCTAGTGATCATTGCTGGATACAGCATGAACAGGGCAATCAGTTGGCTCAGTTTACACGTGAACTGTTGGATGAATATGGTGTTCAGGCTTATGATAAGCTCACTTATCAGGGGTGTTTGCGACATATCCTGGTCAAAAGTGCTCAGGCAACCGGGGAATTGATGCTGGTACTGATTACCAATGGCTTGGCATTCAATCATCGTGAGGCGATCGTCAAACGTCTGACCGAGGCTTTCCCACAATTGAAAACGATTGTCCAAAATATCAACGAACGACATGATAATGTTATTTTAGGTGATCGTGAGATCGTGTGGTATGGCAATGGCTATATTGAGGATGTAATGGGTCATGTTCGCTTTCGCATCAGCAGTCGCTCGTTCTATCAGGTCAATCCGACAATGGCATGGCAGATGTATCAGAAAGTCGTTGAACTGGCAGGGCTGGATGGGAATCAGGTGGTCATCGACGCCTATTGTGGCATCGGAACCATTTCTTTATTCCTGGCAAAATATGCAAAAAAAGTTTATGGTGTCGAAATTGTAGAGCAGGCGATCCTGGATGCGCGCGAAAATGCGCGCCTCAACCAGATTGAAAATGTTACCTTTCAGGTTGGAGATGCCGGTGCATTTATGGAAGAGATGGCCAAAAAGAATACAGCGATTGATGTTGTCGTCGTTGATCCGCCGCGTAAAGGCTTGAGTCAGATCTTTTTGGATTCTTTGCTTGCCTTGCGTCCTAAACGCGTCGTTTATGTTGCCTGTGATATTTCTACCATGGCTAGAGACATGGATTATTTGCAGCAACACGGCTATACCTGTACTTTTGCCCAGGGATATGACCAGTTCTATGCTACTTATCATATTGAATGTGTGGCTTTATTGATAGCCGGGGAGGATCAGGAAGATGAGAGATGAATGTCTGATTTGTCATGCCCCACTGGAATATCTTGAAAATGAAGAATTAATGGAATGTGCGATATGTCATCGTCAGGAATATAGTCGTACACGATGTGTGAATGGACATTATGTTTGTAATGAATGTCATATGCAGGGGCTGGATCAGGTGGTCGAAATCTGTTACCATCTTGATTCCGGCGATCCGCTTGAGATTTTAGAAGCCATGATGTCCTTGCCTCAAATACATATGCATGGTCCGGAGCATCATATTTTAGTGGGAGCCGCTTTATTAACGGCTTATTATCATGCCGGCGGGGATATCGATCTTCAAACTGCGATTCCGGAGATATTTTCTAGAGGCAAGCAGGTTCCTGGCGGGGCATGTGGCTTTTGGGGCGCTTGCGGATCAGCCATCAGCACAGGGATGTTTATTTCCATCGTCACACATGCCACGCCTCTTTCTGAACGATCTTATCAGCAGGCCAATGCGATGACTTCGCATGCGCTGTCCGCGATTGCTAAGGTCGGTGGCCCACGCTGCTGTAAGCGAAATGCTTATCTATCTATTTTAACGGCTGTTCGTTATGTGAAGGAACATCTTGGTGTATATATGCAGGTGCATCCTGTTACTTGCAGGCGTCAGGCTCAAAATCATCAGTGCCTGTTAACACGCTGTCCTTTTTATCGGGAGGACGAGTCATGATCGATCACATGCGGATACGCGGCGCGCGTGTCCATAACTTGAAAAATGTCGACATTGATATTCCTTTACATCAAATTGTTGGTATTTCCGGTGTTTCTGGTTCCGGCAAATCCTCTTTGGCACTGGGTGTTTTATATGCCGAGGGATCACGCCGCTATCTGGAATCGCTGGCCACTTATACCCGTCGCCGCATGGCACAATCAGCGAAAGCCGACGTTGATGAAATTTGTTATATTCCGGCTGCTTTGGCTTTGCATCAACGACCTGGTGTTCCGGGAATTCGGAGTACTTTTGGAACAGGAACCGAATTATTGAATCATTTGCGTCTTATATTTTCACGTCTGGCAAGCCATACCTGTCCTCACGGACATGTTTTAGAACCTAGTTTAGATGTGGCGAGTGGGAAGTCGTTGGTTTGTCCGGTTTGCGAGGCTGTTTTCGATCCTCCATCTGCTGAGGAGCTTGCCTTTAACAGCCAAGGCGCATGTCCTACTTGTGAGGGAACCGGTGTTGTTTGGACCGTAGATGAATCTACGCTTGTGCCAGACGAGCGTTTAAGCATCGATGAAGGTGCGGTCGCCAGCTGGAACGCATTGATGTGGTCGTTAATGAAAGATGTTGCGCGCGAGATGGGGGTACGCACAGATATTCCGTTTGCCTCTCTGACACCCGCAGAAAAAGAGATCGTGTATCATGGTCCGGCGCAGAAGAAACATATCTTTTATCATAATCAACGTTCTGGCCAGACTTCTGAATTGGATTTTACCTATTATAATGCCGTCTATACGGTTGAAAATGCCCTGGCCAAGGTAAAGGACGAAAAAGGCATGAAACGGTTGGAAAAGTTCTTAAAGAAGGATATCTGTCCTGATTGCCATGGCTCGCGCTTAAACCAGCGTGCGCGTCAGCCTGTTGTCCATGGTCTTCATCTGGATGAGGCTTGTGCACTGCCCTTAGATGAGCTTGTTGCCTGGGTCAAAGAGATCCCTGATACTCTACCGGAGCCGATGCGTCCCATGGCGCATACTTTAAAAGAAGCCTTTTTGGTGTTGGCGGAGCGGCTACTGGCCTTGGGATTAGGCTATTTAAGTCTGGATCGTCCAACCAGTACATTGTCGACAGGTGAGCGTCAGCGCATGGCCCTGGCACGAGCGGTCCGTCATCGTACGACCGGGGTCTTATATGTTTTAGATGAACCATCGATTGGTTTACATCCTTCTAATTTGAAGGGATTAGTTCAGGTCATGCGAGATCTGGTCGCTGATGGAAATTCGGTTGTTTTTGTTGATCATGATCCTCAGGTACTGCGCGAAGCGGACTGGCTGATTGAAATGGGGCCCGGAGCAGGGGTGAATGGTGGTCAGGTGATTGCTCAGGGCAGACCCGGTGAATTGATACAGCAGCCTGCTTCGTTGATTGCTCCGTTTTTACACTCAGCACCGAAATTGAAGCCGTCCTATTCCGATCCGTTTGAGATTGGACAAATCAAATTACAGATTGCAGCGATCCATACAGTGAAGCCATTATGTGTTCGTTTTCCTAAAGGCAAGCTGACGGTGGTGACTGGTGTTTCCGGCTCGGGGAAGACCACGCTGGTTCTGGAGAGCTTGATACCGGGACTTGAAGCGCTGATCCATCATCAAAAACTTCCTGATCATGTTCTTGGACTCGAAGCCGATGGCATTCATCAGGTCAAATTAATTGATGCGACGCCTATCGGTGTCAATATTCGTTCTACCGTGGCCACTTATGCCAATATTCATGATGATCTCCGTAGAGTGATGGCACGCACCGCCCAAGCCAGGGCGGCTGGTCTAAAAGCCGGAGATTTTTCTTATAACACAGGCAAGTTACGCTGTCCTGTCTGTGATGGGACGGGAAGTATTAGTCTAGACATCCAGTTTTTACCGGATGTAGAGATCACCTGTCCTGATTGCCATGGGTCGCGCTATGCCAGTCAGGCTGAAGCGATTCATTATGAGAACAGGAAAGGTGAAAGCTATACATTACCGCAAATGATGCAGATGGATGTACAGACGGCATTGGCAGCCCTGGGTGATTTGAAAACAGTGCATGCGCGCTTGCAAGTGCTGCAAGATCTTGGTTTGGGTTATTTGACCTTAGGTGAACAGACGCCTGGGCTTTCAGGCGGTGAAGCACAACGCCTCAAATTAGCCAGTGAGATGGGGAAGGGACAGCAGGACACCGTCTTTGTATTTGATGAACCTACCATTGGCCTGCATCCTTTAGATGTTCAGGTGCTTTTGCAGGTTTTTGACCATTTGATCGATCTGGGAGCGACCGTTATTGTGATCGAACATGATCTGGATGTGATGGCACATGCAGATTATATGATCGATCTTGGACCGGGCGGGGGTCATCTGGGCGGTCAGATCGTCGCTGCGGGAACACCTTTAGAAATCAAACAGAATTCATTAAGCAAAACAGGGAAGTTCTTATAGACCATTCGAAAAGAATGGTTTTTTTCTGAAAAAGAAAGTGAAATAGATCATAAATGCGATATAATAGGGGCTATAGGGGGAAGCAATAATGATTAAATGTATTGTGAGCGATTTAGATGGAACACTGATCAAACCTGATGATACGATTGAGGATCGAACCTGGTATTTATTACAAGATCTAATGGCCAAAGGTGTGGAGGTCATCATTGCAACCGGACGGGATCGGAATATGGTCGTTGATTTTCTCAGACAGTATCCAATTCAGGGGGATTTGATCTTGAATAATGGGGCCGAAAGAAGCGATACATGGTTTTTGCGGCACCAGTATTATCCGATGAACCCGAATGCCTTTCGTCAAGTTTCCAAGATCCTTGTAGATAGAGGCTATCTTTTAGCTATTCATACTGACCAGGGAAAATATGCGTTTGTAGATCGCGAGACCTTCTGGGAGCGTCATTATGCTCTTTTGATGGCAAACAAACCAGATGGTTTCTCATTGCCAAAAAAGACCTTTACAACACGTGAAGGGTATCTGCGCGATCTCCATTACGCAAAAGATGCCGATGAAATGATCGAAAAAGGGATCCAGGTGCTGAAGATCGATGCGCGCCACATTGATGGGGCCTCCTGTCAGGGTGTCAGGTCCCAGTTGGACATTGAGGGATTGGATTTTTCTTCTTCTTATGAAGACAATATCGAGATCACCAGCCATGTATCGAACAAAGGCAAATTATTATCTCAGTTGATGGATGAAAAAGGTTATGATGTAGACGAGGTTGCTGTTTTCGGGGATGGCTTGAATGATTGTGCGATGCTTCAAGGCAAGCCCTATAGCTTTGCTCCAGCCAATGCCTGCAAGGAAGCAAAGGCCAGCAGTCGATTTATCTTATCTTCTACTTGTGAACAGGGCGCTGTCGGTGAAGGAATCGAAAAGTTGATCAGTTGGGGACAACTACCTTAAAGGAGGATGGGACACGTGAAGATGACATTTAGATGGTTTGGTAAAGAGGATACGATCGGGCTTGAAAAGATCAGACAGATTCCAGGCATGAGCGGGGTTGTCACTGCGCTTTACTCCAAACCTGCAGGTGAGGTTTGGGATGAAAATGAAATTGCAGAATTGAAGCAATATGTCGAAGCCAGTGGACTTACAATGGAGGTCATTGAGAGCGTTCCGGTCCATGAGGATATCAAACTTGGTACTGGACAATGTGAGCGATATATTGAGAACTATAAAGAAATTATTCGTCGTTTAGCTAAATATGGCGTCAAATGTATCTGTTATAATTTTATGCCTATTTTTGACTGGACACGTTCAGATATCCATCATCGTCTGGCAGATGGCAGTGAAGCGTTGGTTTATTATCAAAAAGAAATTGCACAAATGGATCCGACCAAGTTGTCTTTGCCAGGCTGGGATGCCTCTTATCAGCCCGAAGAAGTGGCTGGACTGATTGCGCAGTACCAGGCTTTAGGCGAGGAAGGACTCTGGCATAATCTTGAACATTTCCTGAAGGAAATTATTCCGGTTGCACATGCCTGTGATGTCAAGATGGCCATTCATCCGGATGATCCATGCTGGCCGATCTTTGGGATCCCTAGGATCATTACGAATCAGAAAAACATTGATCGTTTTTTAAAGTTAGTGGATGATCCTTATAATGGTCTCACGTTGTGTACAGGAAGCTTAGGCTGTTCTAAAGAGAATGACTGTGTTGCAATGGCTAAAAGATATGCATCGATGGGACGGGTGCACTTTGTACACTTGCGGAATGTCTTACTGCTTGCGGACGGCTCATTTGAAGAATCGGCGCATTTATCAGCATGTGGTTCACTGGATATGGTCGCCATTTTAAAAGAGTTATATAAAGCTAAATTTAAAGGCTATATTCGGCCTGACCACGGAAGGATGATCTGGAATGAAGAAGGAAAACCAGGTTATGGACTCTATGACCGAGCTTTAGGCGCTGCTTATATTACTGGAATTTGGGAAACGCTAACAAAAATGGTCCATAGATGATTTTTGCAGATTTAGTTTTATCTATTGAAAGGATGATCTATGTTTTTGCATTTTTTCTCAGATAGAGGAAAATTTAGTTATTTAAAGCTAGATTGTGAAAAATAAATCTTTGCATTTAGTTCGAAACATGTTAAGATTATTGAGGATATAATTATCTGTTTAAGGGATGAATAAACATGCTTTAAACAAAGAAAGAGAAGGGGAGAAAGAATTATGTCGAAAAACGCTAAAATGACACTTGTGCATGTCACGATTGCACTAGTGTTCATGCTTGCTTTTCCACGCATCGGTCTTACACTGCCAAATGTAACACCTGTGGGAATGGAAGTTCTGGCAATCTTCCTTGGCACGCTTTATTTATGGACCACTATTGATCCATTGACGTCAAGCTTGATTGCAATTATTATGTTGGCTTTAAGTAGCTATGACACAGCTAGCAATGTCTTGGCTACATGTTTTGGTAACCCTACTGTTGTCCAGATGTTTTTCCTGATGATCTTCATGGGTGGTTTGACCAATCGTGGTATTACGATCTATATTGCACGTTGGATCATGACTAGAAAATTTATCGAAGGAAAACCTTGGGTATTTACAACCGTAATGATGCTCGGAACATTCTTGATGTCTGTATTTATCGGCGCATTTGCACCAATCTTCTTATTCTGGCCTGTTTTATATGGCGTATTTGATGATGTTGGTTTTAAAAAGACGGATAAATATCCAAAGATTATGATCATGGGTATCGTTATTGCGGCACTGATTGGTTTCCCAGTTCCTCCTTATATGGGGAATGGATTGGCTTTATTAGGAAACTACCGCGGCTTATTACAAAATTTCCCAGCTTTACAGGGATTACCTGGTATTACCATTTCTGATGCAAGCTATTTTATCGCTTGCTTTGTAAGTGGTCTGTTATTGATCTTTGCAAGTGTCTTAGTTATGAAGTATGTCTTCAAGCCTGATGTAACACCAATGAAAAACATGACGATCGAAATGCTTGAGAAGAATCCATTGCCTCCAATGAGTAATTCTCAGAAGTTCTATGGCATCTTCTTATGCTTGTTCGTATTCATCATGTTAGTACCTAGTTTATTACCTGATTTACCAGTTTTAAGTTTCTTAAATACAAACTCCATTGCAATGGTCATGGTACTAGTTGCCATTGTGTCTTTAGTTCAATTTGATGATGGCCCAGTTTTGAGATTCGGTCAGGTCATGGGTAAGGATTTTGCTTGGCCTACCTTCTTCTTATGTACATCCGCAATCTTGTTAGGTTCTGTACTAACAAGTGAGAAGACCGGGATCACACCATTCTTGAACACGGTCTTGACACCTATTTTCAGTGGAATGTCAGGCTTTATGTTCACTGTATTCTTAATGTTGATTGCAACTTTATTAACTAACATTTCTAACTCATTGGTTATTGGTATGATCTTACAGCCGGTTGCTTTGACTTACTGTGCAACTGCCGGCGTACATCCAGCTCCTATTATTACGCTGTTAAGCTTCACTGTTCTCTTAACTGCAGCATGTACACCAGCAGCGAGTCCATTTGCAGCAATGATGTTTGGTAATAAGGAATGGCTGACCTCGGGAGATGTTTACCGTTATTCTATTGTCTTTGTTTTAGTTGAATTTGTTTTGATCCTGGTTGTTTGTATCCCATTTGTAAATCTTTTGTTCTAGGAGAAAAATGAAAGCACTGTCAATTTTTACGATTTATGTGACAAAATCACTTTAACTCTTTTGTGCTTTGCAGTATGATTAAATAAAAGAGTAGAGGAAAGGGAGTGTAACATATGGCTCAGTATGATGTCGTCATCGTTGGTTCTGGACCAGCCGGAATGACAGCAAGCATTTATGCGGCTAGAGCTGATATGAAAGTGCTGATGCTGGATAAACTGGCACCAGGCGGACAGATCATCAACACGAATGAAATTCAAAACTACACCGGTATGGGAACTATTAATGGTGCTGAACTCGCCATGGATATGTTCAATCATACCCAGGAATTAAATGTTGAATTTGATTATGGTACCGTAAATGAAATCAAAGAGGAAAATGGTGAAAAGGTTGTTGTTTGTGAAGAAGACAATAAGACTTTTACCACCAAGAGTGTTATTATTGCTACGGGCACACGACCTCGAATTTTAGGCATTGAAAGCGAACAGCCTTACATGGGTAATGGAATCAGCTGGTGCGCGATCTGTGATGGCGCGCAGTATCGTGGTAAGGATGTTGTTGTGATCGGTGGAGGCAACTCTGCCGTTGAAGAGTCTATCTATCTATCCGGGATGGTCAAATCACTGACGATCGTGACGATGTTTGATTTAACGGCAGATCCGATTGCCTGTGATAAGCTTCGCGCAATGGATAATGTCACTATCTATACTTATCAGAATGTAGAAGAATTCGTTGGCGAAAATGGTAAATTGGCAGGTGTTCGCTTTAAATCAACCCAAACCGGTGAAGAACGTATTGTCAATTGTGATGGTGTCTTTGAATATATTGGCTTGACACCAACGACAGAGTTCTTGAAAGATACGGGTCTTCTCAATCAATTTGGATATGTTGAAGTCAATGAGCGCATGGAAACAAAGATCCCTGGTATCTATGGTGCAGGGGATTGTATCACTAAGAACCTGCGTCAGGTCATCACGGCTTGTGCCGATGGTGCAATTGCAGCTCAGGAAGCTTCTAAATATATCAAGAGCTTATAAGTAGAAAGGAAGTGAATCATTATGTTAAAAGAGGTAACAAGCCAGGAATTTAAAGAAATGTATCAGGATGGCGTTGTTGTTGCGGATTTCTTTTCAACGACTTGTGGACCATGTAAGATGTTATCCTTTGTTTTAGCAGATGTTGATAAAACATTAGGAGATAAGGTCAAGATCCTTAAAGTTGATTTTGACAAGAACAAAGACTTAACAGATGAATATAAAGTTGTTGGATATCCAACGCTGATCTTCATGAAAGACGGTGTAGAGGTAAAACGTCTTCAAGGTTTACAGCAAAAACCATTAATCATCAAAACGATTGAAGAACAACTTTAGTTGATATAGGAGGCTGTGTTTTCAATCGAAAATACAGCTCCTTATTAAAAAAGGAGAACGGGAGTTATGACTGAACAAATCAAATATACTAAAATTGAGCATATCATCCTTCAGCAAAATAGAGCAGAAAAAGAAATGCTTGCTGAGTTTGAAAATGGCGATTATACAATTGAAAATCCTTTAGTAAAATACAATGCGTATCTGATCAACCCATTATCAGCCGTTGTATTATTTAAAACCGACAAAGAGGTAGCGGTTACAGTTCGTGTTATTGGTAAAACACCTGCTGCAACGATCTCTCATACTTTCCCTAAAGCAAAAACACATATTTTACCAGTTTTAGGATTATATTCTGATTATGAAAATACAGTTGAGATCGAAGCTTATCGCGGTAAGAAAACCACTTTAAAAATCAATGTACCTGATGTATTCAATGGCAAAAAGATCATTGACTACATGCAGACAACACCTGAATATCTGGAAGACAACATCATTGTTGTAAGCCCAGCTGGACAGGATTTATCTACTGGTTTTGACTTTGCCGGTGATGCAAGATGGCATCTGACAATTCCTTGCGTCTTCGATTTAAAGCGCTTAAAGAATGGTAACCTGATCATCGGTACTGATCGTTTATTAAAGATGAGCTACTATATGTCTGGTTTATATGAAATGAGCTTAGTAGGTAAGATCTATAAAGAATACCGTGTACCTGGCGGATATCATCATGACTCATTTGAGTTACCAAATGGAAACCTCTTATCTTTAACAGAAGATTTAAGATCTGATACGGTTGAAGATATGTGTGTTGAAATTGATCGTCAGACTGGTGAAGTCGTGAAGACTTGGGACTATAAGAATTTCTTAAATCCTGCAAAAGTATCTCATAGCGGCAGCTGGACAGACGAAGACTGGTTCCACAACAATGCCGTATGGTATGATGAAAACACAAACTCTTTAACATTCTCTGGACGTCATATCGATGCAATGGTTAATATCGACTATGAAACAGGTGAACTGAATTGGATCATCGGTGATCCTGAAGGATGGCCTGAAGAATATCAGAAATATTTCTTCAAACCAATCGGAAATAACTTCGAATGGCAGTATGAACAGCATGCCTGCCTGATCACTCCTGATGGTGATGTTATGTGCTTTGATAACCATCATTTTGGTTCTAAGAATCCTGATAAATTTGCCAAAGCATCTGAAAGCTATTCAAGAGGTGTCAGATATCATATCAATACAGAAGAGATGACGATCGAACAGGTATGGCAGTATGGTAAAGATCGTGGTGCAGAATTCTTCTCTCCATATATTTGTAACGTCGAATTCTACAATCAGGGTCATTACTTAGTTCATTCCGGCGGTATTGCTTATGACAAAGACGGTAACCCTTCTGAAGCATTAGGCCCATTCGCTATTCAGGCTGGCGGATCTATTAACAGTATTACGGTTGAGATCTGCAATAATACAAAAATGCTTGAATTAAAAGTACCTGGAAACTATTACCGTGCTGAGAAACTGACACTTTACACGGATGGTATCAACCTTGAAATGGGTGATGGTCAGATCTTAGGATACATCAATGATTCTCGTGAAATGGATACTGAAGTTCCAGCTGAAGCGTGCGGTGAATTAATGCCAGAATTCTGCAATGCACATATCGAAGATGAATATGATAAGTTCACATTCTTATCTCGTTTTGTCAAAGGCGATCTGGTTTTACTGCAGTTAGAAAAAGGTGATGAGATCCATCGTTACTATATTTCTACAACTTCAAGACCAGCTACGGCAATGTGTGTAGGTACATTCCTGGATACAGATGACCGTAACACACGTACTGTCATTTCTAAGACTGGTTTATCCGGAACTTATGATGTTCGTGTCATCATCAATGATAAGAAATATGAAACTGGTGTACAAATTACTTGCTAATATAAGGAGGAAATCAGTTCATGGCTATTAAATATACTTTTGAAGAAAGCTTAGTTGCACGTCAGAATAAAGCTGAAAAAGAAATGTTAACTGAGCTGGAAAACGGAAACTATACTTGGGACAACCCTTTAGTTAAATTAAATCCATATTTTATCAACCCATTATCAGCTGTTGTTTTATTTAAGACAGAGGAAGAAATTGCGGTAACGATCACGGTTCATGGTAAAGAGCCTGAAGGAACGATTCAGCATACTTTCCCAAAATCTAAAACGCATGTATTACCTGTTTTAGGTTTATATGCTGATTATGAAAATACAGTTGATATCGAATTGTATCGTTCTCATAAACATACGATCACCATTCAGACTGGACCTTTACCTGAAGATGTACCAACGCTGATCAAGATGGAGACAACCCATAGTTACTTAAGAGATGAGATGATCTTTGTTTCTCCTGCTTTGACAGACTTGGCGACAGCTTTTGACTACAAAGGAGATGTGCGCTGGCATATCAATATCCCAACTGTATTCGATATCAAACGTGTGAAGAATGGCAATATCTTAATCGGTTCTCATCGTTTGCTAAAGATTCCTTACTATATGTCAGGCATCTATGAAATGACTTTAGTTGGTAAGATTGTTCGTGAATATTCGATTCCTGGCGGATATCATCATGATGAAATTGAACTTCCTAACGGTAATCTTTTGGTGTTAACTGAAGATCTGACAAGCGATACGGTTGAAGATATGTGTGTCATGGTCAACCGTGAAACTGGTGAAATCATGAAAACTTGGGATTACAAAGATTTCCTCGATCCTAAGACGGTTTCACGCAGTGGTAGCTGGACAGAAGAAGACTGGTTCCATAACAACGCTGTCTGGTATGATGAAAACACGAATTCATTGACATTCTCTGGTCGTCATATCGATGCAATGTGTAACATTGATTTCGATACTGGTAAATTAAACTGGATCATCGGTGACCCAGAAGGATGGCCTGAAGAATATCAGAAATACTTCTTTAAACCAACAGGTGATGGTGAATTCGACTGGCAGTATGAACAGCATGCAAACCTGATCACGCCTAATGGTGATGTTATGTGTTTCGATAATGGTCACTGGAGAAGCAAGAATAAAGATAACTACCTGAAGAACAAAGATAATTTCAGCCGTGGTGTTCGTTATAAGATCAATACAGATGATATGACGATCCAGCAGGTTTGGCAGTACGGTAAAGAACGTGGTGAAGAATTCTTCTCACAATATATCTGTAATGTTGAATTCTATAAAGAGGGACATTATATGGTACACTCCGGCGGTATTCAATACTATGGAGAACATGCTTCTGAACAGTTTGCTGCACTGATGCAGGATGATCCAAACGTTCGTTGCCGTTCAATTACTGTAGAACTTTTGGATGATGTTAAGATGCTTGAATTAGAAGTAACTGGTAACTTCTATCGTGCTGAAAAATTATCCTTATATCATGACGGTGATAACTTACCATTAGGGGATGGCATCCGTTTAGGTTCAATGGGTGTGACAAAAGAATTCGATACGATTATTCCTATGGAACCTTCTGGTGAAGAATTACCATATATCTATGAACCTCAAATTATCGAAGAAGATGATCGTTTCACTTTCAAAGCAACTTTCGAAAGCGGCCAGTTAGTTATGCTGATGCTGGAGAAAGATGGTGAAGAACACGGCTATTACATTTCTACTGCTCGTGGTAACTTTGCTGCTTTATGTGTTGGTACCTTCATTGAAAAAGATGCACGTAAAGTTTCTCTGAGTGTCAATAAAGCTGGCTTAAAGGGAACTTATGATGTACGTGTTATCGTTGATGATAAGAAGTTTGATACTGGTATCCAGATTACTTGTTAATATTGAGTGTCTAAGCGAGAGCTTAGACACTTTTTTTGAATTATGATAGGATCATAAAAAAGTACTTTTAAACAAAATAGGTTCTATTCATATGATTTCTGCAACTGAAACGGACTCCATCACATTGATTTTGGAATATGTTTTATTTTGATCAATTGACAGTTAAAAGAGCCAGCTGTTTGATCCTGTTTGCGTGTTGTTGGAAAGTATGAGAAAATGGGATCATTTTCGAGCCTTCATTCAGAAAAATAATCAGTGTGAGGATCTGCCCAATAATGAAAGTATAATTTGTAGATCTTCATGACCTATGCAACATGTTTTTTAGTAGAAGGGGACTGCCCATTTTTTAGCTTTTATATCAAATAAAGTGCAAATAAAAAGGCCTATCCAATAAGGATAGGCGCATGTTTTATTGAACGTTAGTATACTGCTTAACTAATTCAACAACTTCTTCCATTGTTGATTTATTTAAGGCTTCTTCAGCTAATTTGTTCATTTCAGCTTTATTTAAGCTGCGGATCAATTTACGATCGGCGAGTACTGAAGTAGCTGACATTGAGAATTCATCCAATCCTAAACCAATCAGTAATGGAGCAGCCATTAATTCACCAGCCATTTCACCGCACATACCAGTCCATTTGCCTTCTTTATGGCTTGCATCAATGACATTTTTAACCAATCTTAGAATGGATGGGTTATAAGGCTGATATAAATAAGAGATAGAAGATGACATACGGTCAGCTGCGAATGTGTACTGAATCAGGTCATTAGTACCGATTGAGAAGAAGTCTACTTCTTTAGCAAATTGATCAGCTAAAACTGCAGCAGCTGGGATTTCAATCATAATACCTAACTGAATCGTATCAGAAACTTTAACACCTTCACTGATTAATTTTTCTTTCTCTTCTAAGAAGATCTTCTTTGCATCTCTGAATTCATTCAGGGTTGCAATCATTGGGAACATGATCCTCAAATCACCATAAACAGATGCTCTTAACAGGGCTCTTAACTGTGTTCTGAAGATGTCCTCACGCTGGAAGCAAAGACGAATCGCACGAACACCTAAGAATGGGTTCATTTCTTCAGGCAGAGGCAGTGCAGGTAATTTTTTATCGCCGCCGATGTCCAAAGTACGTACGACAACTGGTTTACCGTTCAGACCTTCTAAGACAGCTTTATAAGCTTCAAACTGTGTATCTTCACTTGGAAGTTCATCTGATTCCATATAAAGGAATTCAGTACGATAGAGTCCAACACCTTCAGCGCCGTTTGCCAAAACAGCATCGATATCTTTAGGAGAACCGATGTTAGCGACTAATTCAACCTGGTAACCGTCTGTTGTGATAGATTTTTCATCCTTTAACTGTTTCAGTTCTTCACGGTATGCAATGTAAGCATCACGTTTTTTCGTATATTCCTGTACAGTTGTTTCATCAGGATTAACGATGACGCATCCATCAGAGCCGTCCAAAATAATCATGTCACCATCATTGACTTCTTCTGTGATTGTGTTCGTAGCAACGACAGCAGGAATTTCCATGGAGCGAGCTAAAATAGCAGAGTGGCTAGTACGTCCGCCAATATCAGTGGCAAATCCTTTAACAAGATTTTTATTTAACTGAGCTGTATCAGAAGGTGTTAAGTCATGTGCGATAATAACAACTTCCTCATTGATTAATGATGGATTTGGTAAAGATTTACCTAATAAACCAGCGATGACGCGACGGGAAACGTCTCGAATATCAGCTGCTCTTTCACGGAAGTATTCATCTTCCATGGATTCGAACATACCGATAAACATATTGGCAATTTCCTGTAAAGCATATTCTGCGTTTACCTTATCGCCATTGATTTTCGTAATCGTCTGGTCTTTCAATTCTGGGTCCTGTAAAACCATGATATGCGCATCAAAAATAGCTGCTTCTTCTTCAGATAAATTTTTTGTTGCAGCAGCTTTGATAGCTACAAGGTCTTCCTGAACCTGTGCGATCGTTGCTTCGAAACGAGCAACTTCATTTGCTGTGTCTTCAATTGTTTTTTGTGTTACTGTGAGATCAGGCATATCTAATTTATAAGCTTTTGCAATCGCAATTCCATTAGATGCCGCGATACCTTTGATCATTTGTTATGCACCTCCATATAGTATTATTTTAGCTTATTTTGATACAAAAATAAAGACTTTCTTCAATAAATTGTAAAGGCTTTAATTAATTACAGAAGAATATCATCAAATGGTATTTTTATCTCATTGTTTAAAACTTCACGCAAAAATTTGTGGTAAAGAGTTGAGAATTTGAGTATTTCTTGTTATGATATATATGTATAGATTTGGAGGGACATAAAATGGAATTAATTATTGTAAAGAACTATGAGGAAGCAAGTGATCTGGCTTTCGAGCATATGATCGAAGTGGTCAAAAGCAATCCTAAAGCGAATTTAGGCTTAGCGACGGGTTCGACACCAATCGGGTTATATGATCGTATGGTTAAGGATCATCAAACGAACGGGACATCTTATAAGGAAATCAAGACATTTAACTTAGATGAGTACTTTGGTTTAGATCCTCAGCATGAACAGAGTTATTATCGCTTTATGTATGAGCATCTTTTCAAAGACATTGATATCAATCTGGACAATACCCATGTACCTAGCGGAGTAGGAGATATTCAAGAAAACTGCAATCAGTACAACGCTTTATTAAAAGAAAATCCTATTGATATTCAATTGCTTGGAATTGGTGGAAATGGACACATTGGCTTCAATGAGCCAGGAACAGCTTTTGATTCTGTGACGCATTATATTGAATTAAAACAACGTACACGTGAAGATAATGCGAGACTCTTCTTCAATGGTCATCTTGAAGAGGTCCCTACACATGCGATTACAATGGGAATCAGCAATATTATGGCTGCAAAGAAGGTCCTGCTGATTGCATGCGGTGAAAACAAGGCGGATGCAATCGTTAAGATGGTTGAAGAGGAACCTTCAGTTGATTGTCCGGCTAGTGCCTTGAAAAATCATCCGAACTGTGTATGTATCGTTGATGAAGCAGCAGCTTCAAAACTTTCAAAGTAAAAAGGAAAACTCGTGAATGGTTCACGAGTTTTTTTCATGAAATAAATTTTTCTCAAGTATTTTGACTACCTGACTCAGATATAATTCGTCTTTTTGATCAAAACGTCCTTTGACAGGCGCATCAATATCTAAGACCGCGTACAGCTGGTCCTGTTGCATGATCGGCAGGACTATCTCGCTTTGACTCTTGGCATCGCAGGCAATGTGTCCCGGAAACTGGTGTACATCATCGACACGCTGAATAGATTGGGTGGTGGCCGCTTTACCACAGACACCTTGCGTCAATAAGATCGTATCACAGGCAGGCAATCCCTGAAAAGGCCCCAAGGTCAATCGTTCGCCTTCTGCTAGGTAAAAGCCCACCCAATTGATGTTGTCTAGATAAACATTGAGAAGTGCTGCCGCATTGCTGAGTTTGGCTAAAGGAGTAGGCGCGTTCTGAAGCAAACTATCGAGCGAGAGGAGAATTTCATGGTAACATGCATCCTGATCCTGTATTCCGTCTTTTTTCATAAACATACTTTCACCTTCTTTTGCTAATATCATACCTTTATAGATGATTTTTTTCAAGTTTCATGTTACAATTTTAGATGGTGATGAAATGATGAAAGCTTTACTTTGTAAAATTGCATGGATGGAACGATACCATGGTGAAGATATAGAGAAAGGTTGTCAATTAGAGAATAGCGATCATGAAAAATCTAATTTTATCAATTTTGAAGGAACTTATTATGGCTATCTCCATACTCAGGATCTGACACCTTTGATCAAAGAGCATCATACCAAATACCCATATGTGATCTTCTATGCAACACATCCGCAAAAAGGAAATAAGATCGTCGGATGGTATAAAGAGGCACTGGTCTTTCGAGATGAACAGCTCTTTGATCCGGAATGCCCGTATTTTGTCAGAGCACGGGATGAAAATGTGGTTTTACTAGCCAGTGATGATCGGCGGTTTTCGATTCGCGTCGATGATTGGGTCAGTGAGATTGAAATTGATCGTTCCTTACAAACTTACTTACGGCATTCACGACGTATCAATTATCGCCATTCAGATCTGCAGATCTCATCCACAATGAATCTGCCTAGTTTGCACGCTACCTGTGAATTTATTGAAAAGGCGATGATGGAAGAAAACGGTCTGATGGCATTGCAGTTAGTGAATAAAGGGATGATGACTTACGGTAAGTTAGCCAGTCTGATCTATTATAAAGCGTGGATCCTCTATTCATTCAATCAATTTCGGCGTGCCAGCATCCTGCTTTATCAAATCAAAGATGTACCTGAACTACATGAGTTTGCCTGTTATATGCTTGGTAATATTTATTTTCAGATCTGCGACTATGAAATGTCGATTAGCTGTTTCAAAGAAGTGAAACATGTGAATCAGGATGAGTGTTATTATATGCTCGCACAGGCCTATGCTATGGAATCAGATGTAGGAATGGCTTTAAACATGATTAAAAAAGCCTTATCAATTCAACAACTTGATGTTTATGAGACCCTTTATCAGGAATTATTAGCCTGGAGTCAGGATACCAGGAGATAATTTAATAGCATATAATGACGAAATATGTTAAAATAAATATATCTATATGATAATAACTGAAAGGGTGAGCAGTTTTGAGTTTAGTTAAGAAGTGGTATCAGCTGACCCTAGGCGAAAAAGCGATCATATGCATTATTTTCTCGCTTTTTTTGCCATTCTATTTTTCATTGCTGGCAATGGCTTTGCTGATCATTGTCTTAGCCTGCAAAAAACAGCTGATGCCCTGCTTTCGTGAAATAAAGGGTGCCTGGGGGATCGTTCCTTTTGTGTTTCTAAATGCGCTTGTTTCCCTTTACTACCACAATGGGTTGGGATTTGGATGTTCTATCGCTATCTTTTTGGTTTTTTCTGTCATCCTTTATTATCAACGCCATGTCTCGAATTCTTTATTCGAACTCATTATGGAGATCATGATCTTCATGAGCATCTTCTGTGCTTTGTATGGACTGATCGAATATCATGGCGTATTGAAGGGAATGGGCATCGAAAAGTTTGAGATCATGATTTTTGACTTGCCTAAGGATCGTCTGAACTCCGTTTTCTTCAATGCCAACTATTATGCGATGATGATTGAATTTTTTTGTTTGATGGCATATTATAAGCTGTTGAAACATCCTGTCTGGCAGCGCTGTCTCTATTATCTTTTCGTGATTGGTCTTAATCTTTTTGTATTGTACCTGACTGCCTGTCGAACGGCCTGGCCATCTCTTTGTGCAGGGATCTTTGTTTTGACGCTGTTGAGTCGAAATAAAAAACTGATTGCAGCTGTCTTTGTCATTGGTGTGATCTTTGCGATTGTGTTTCTCTCGATCCCGGATTTATTCCCCAGAGCGGACAATATTGCAGATTACTACGAATCCCGACAGCTGATTTGGAAGATTTCTATGGAGAATATTGCCAAGCATCCGCTTTTTGGAGAGGGGCCTTTAACTTACAATATGATCTGGTCCTGGTATCCAGGCGGTTTTGAAACACAGCATGCTCACAGTCTGTATATTGATCCTTTTTTGAGTCATGGGCTGGTCGGAGTCGTATTGATAGCGCCATATTTTATCGCACGTGTCAAGGATTTGATGGGGATGATAAAAAGTCAGGATCACTTTTTACTGGTCGGACTGGTTCTAGGTACGATTACGACGACACTCTGTCACGGTTTTCTTGATTACACAGTCTTTTTTGTTCAAACCGGCTTCACTTTCTTATTGATCATAGGGTCTATGTCCGCTTTTAAACAATCAAAAAATGAACCTGTAGGTTCATCTTTTCAGGAAGGAGAAGAATGATTTCTTCTTCTTTTTTGTTGGCGATCCTAAAACAAGATCATCAACACAGGCATGTGTTTTCGCATGGTAAAAATGAATGGTCAGATCATCGCCTAGATCAACGATCGCATAAGTTGGGACAAAGACCTTTCCACCGCGCGGGAAGGCCACACTGCCGGGATTGAGAATGGTCAGGTCATCTCTTTTGGCTACCATTGGATGATGTGTGTGACCGTAGCAGATGAGATCGACATTTTTAGTCTTTCCGTACGCGACAAGATCATCCAGCCCATCTTCGACAACCTGCTCGTGGCCATGTACGATCAAGATTTGATAATGATCGATTTCGATGATTAATTCTTTAGGCATAGTAGGGACATCTGTATTTCCCTGTACTAGATAGAGTGTCTCAATTTTCAGTGAGGCAGGATCATCCTGAATATCACCGCAGTGAAGGCAGATAGAAATGTCCGGATGCGCTTGAAAAATTCCCTGTAAAGTGGCATTATGCACGTGGGAGTCAGAAACAACAAGTAGACTTGTCATCAAAAAAGACCTCCTTTGGTAATGATGAACTGTTCAAATTATAGCATATTTTTCTCTTTAATTCATTTTAAAGACATTAAAAAGTGATATAATAGGGTCTATGGAGGGATATGGATGAGTGCATACATTGAAATGAAAAATGTTGTGAAATCTTATCGAATGGGTGAAGTCACGATCAATGCCTGCGATGGTGTCCATTTTCAGGTCGATCAGGGCGAATTTGTTGTTATCGTCGGTCCTAGCGGTGCCGGCAAAACGACGATCCTCAATATTTTAGGTGGCATGGATACACCGACAAGCGGACAGGTCATCGTCGATGGTCGCCGTGTCGATAGTTTTAATGAGAAACAGTTGACCGAATATCGTCGTAATGATATTGGCTTTGTTTTTCAGTTCTACAATCTAGTACAAAACCTGACGGCAGTAGAAAACGTCGAATTAGCCAGTCAGATTTGTGCAAATCCTTTAAACCCCCGCGAGGTCCTGACCAGTGTACAGTTAGAAGATCGCATGGATAATTTTCCGGCCCAGTTATCTGGAGGAGAACAGCAGCGTGTTGCGATTGCGCGTGCGATTGCTAAAAACCCTAAATTGCTACTTTGCGATGAGCCGACTGGGGCGCTGGACTACCAAACGGGAAAAGCTATTTTGAAGTTATTAAGACAAATGTGCGAAGTTTATGAGATGACGGTCATTGTGATTACCCATAACTCAGCCTTAGCGCCAATGGCTGACAGGGTAATTCATCTTAAGAACGGGAAAGTGGACGAGATGTTACTTAATGAGCATCCAAAACCAATCGAAGAGATTGAATGGTAATTTATGAAAAAGTATAAAACTTTTTTTAAACTTCAATGGCGCATGATCTGGAAAACGCGATCACGTTTCCTTTCGGTCTTGCTGATCATCTTTTTGGGAACTGCTTTTTTTGCAGGTTTGCGAATTACACCTCAGGTCATGAATACATCGGCCGATCGTTACCTGGATAATCAAAATTACGCGGATCTGACGTTGATCCCTACTTACGGGGCGACTGATGAGGATATTGCCGAAATATTAAAAATTGATGGTGTACAATCAGCGACCGGTGTATATGTTTTTGATGCTTTAGCTTCTTTTGACAGCTATCAGGATGGAGTCGTCGTTTACTCTTATCAGTCAGATGTCAACACCCCTTATTTAACGGATGGGCGTTTGCCTGAAAATGATATGGAGTGTCTGGTCGATCTTCAGTATCTCAACGATCATCCGGAAATGGAACTTGGTGATACCGTCACTTTGAGTAACGACCAGGGGGAACAGACTTTTACAGTGGTGGGTTTTGCCAAGGATGTTCGCCAGCTCATCTATTATAACCGTGGAACGAATATTTATGGCAGTGGACAGAGTGTTGGATTTATCATTATCAATCCAACGCCAGCCAAAGCGTTAGGCTTAAATCAGGAACTCATCGATCTGTTAGGGACTGATGCCTTCTACAATCAGGTGCTGATTCAGGTCGAAGGAGCAGATGCCCTGAATGTTTTCTCGGATGAATACGATCAGTTATTGGAAGGGGTAAAGGCAGATATAGAAGATTGTATTCAAGCTCGTTTAGATGAACGTTATGATACATTAGTTGGAGATAAACTGGCTTTATTGGAAGAGCCACGTAAGCAGTATGAAGAAGGGTTACAGGCTTATGAAAATGGGGTCGCGCAATTCGAAATTGAGACTAAACAAGCTGAGATTGCTTTAATTGAAAGCCGTATGCAAATCTTAGAGGGACGTCAGCAGCTGGTAGATGCGAAAGGGCAGTTCACTGAAGGCTCGAGTGTAATTACCTCAGAAATTGACAATTTAAATTCACAGCTAGCCGCTTTACAAAGTCAGCTTGATGAATTGCGTCATTCGATCAACGATCAGGATAGTGCTCCTGATCTTTCGGAAGGTGATGAAATTGTTGTTGATGGTGATGCGACCAGTGAGATGACAGCTTTGATTGATGAAATGGATACTGCGATTAGCGAAATGAATTCAACTCTATCAGGATTAAGTCAATATGTGGATGCCGCCTTGCAATTAGAGAGCGGCGAGCTTGCCCTGGATAAAGCGGAATTACAGTTGGAAGTAGGGGAACAACAGCTAGCTTTAACGAAACAACAGACGCAGGATCAGTTAGATGCTGCCAAGGCGGAATTAGATGCGGCAAAAGTGCAATTGGATGAAGCCGAAGCCCAGATCAACCAGATCCCACAACCAACTTATTATTTGCTGGATAAGGATCTCAATGAAGGAACGGCTTCGTTCAAGAGTGATTCTGATCGAATCGGTGCCATTGCGGAGTTATTCCCATTGACGTTTTTCTTAGTTGCTGCACTTGTCAGTCTGACAACGATGACCCGTATGGTAGAAGAACAGCGCTCGCAAAGTGGAACTTTGCGCGCACTTGGTTATAGTAAGGTTGCCGTGATGATGCAATATATCTGCTACGCTTTGCTGGCAACGGCGATCGGGTCGATTTTGGGAATCTTATTCGGTTCATTCTTCTTCCCGTACATTATCTACAGTCTCTATTGTTTAATGATGTATGATGTACCACAGACGATGGTCTACTGCTGGAATGTAAGCATTTATGCTTTGACAATTGTGATTGCCGTCTTTGTGACACTTTTGGCAACGATGTTTGCTTCGTATTCTGAGTTGACATTGATGCCGGCAATTCTCATGCGTCCTAAAGCGCCTAAGCTTGGTAAGCGAATTTTGTTGGAAAAAGTCACTTGGCTCTGGAAACGGCTTAACTTTAATCAGAAGGTGACAATGCGTAATATCTTCCGTTATAAGAAACGTTTCTTTATGAGCATCATTGGGATTGCTGGATGTACAGCACTGATCGTTACTGGTTTTGGTGTTAAATATTCTATTACGGATATGACAGAACGTCAGTTTAATGAAATATGGCTTTATGATGGGAGTGTTACTTACACAGATGAGTATACGTTAGAAGAGATGAATGCCAAGCGTGATGAACTAAAAACCAATGCTCAAATCTCAGATGTGATGACAGCTTTGCAGTTGACAGGTACCGGCAGTGGTCAATCAGATAAAACCTTGGATATGACTTTAATGGTGCCTAGTTCACTCAATCGAATCGATTCCTATTTCACACTGCGTGAAGATGGCAGCCAGGATGAGATTACTTTAGGTGATGATGGTGTTGTCCTGTCAATCAAGGCGGCAGAGCTTCTGGATGTCGGTGTAGGGGATACGATTCAATTCACTTATAACGATACAAGCTATACGATGACCATCAGCGCCATTACAGAGAACTACATGCAGCACTTCATCTACATGTCTAGTACTTATTATGCATCTGTATTTGGCGAAGAAGCACAGTATAATGCTTGCCTGTTCAATACCACAGAGAGTTTGGATGAAGATACGGCGAACGTATTAGGAAAAATGTTGATGAACGATGAGAGTGTCTCCTCAGTCACTTTTGTTCACCAATTAGCTGATCAGCTCAATACCCAAATGGAGAGTGTGGATATTGTCGTGTGGGTGCTGATTATTTCAGCAGCGCTCTTAGCCTTTGTTGTGTTATATAATCTGACGAATATTAATATCAACGAACGTATCAGTGAAATTGCAACCATCAAGGTGCTGGGCTTTAGAAATAAAGAGGTTTATGATTATGTATTCCGCGAAAATACGATTTTGAGTGTGATTGGTACATTGATCGGTTTATTCCTTGGGGTATTCCTGCATCACTTTATCATGAATACGGTTGAGGTCGATATGATCATGTTTGTTAGAACGATTCGTCCAATCAGCTTTGTGTTTGCAATCGTTTTGACCATGATGTTTACTTACTTGATTGATTTGTTTATGCGTCGTGTGCTTAGACGTATTGATATGGTTAGCTCGTTGAAGAGCATTGAATAAGGAAGATTCGTCTTCCTTTTTCTTGTACCATATCGCCGGCTATGATAGAATGAAAGAGAATTGAGGGGATAGTATGAAGAAATACATATTCTTTGATATTGACGGTACACTAAGAGCCTGGCCGGATGGGTCGATCAGTTCAAAGAGCATTCAGGCCATCGCCAAGCTTAAGGAAGCAGGGCATGAGGTTTGGATAGCGACAGGCAGAGGCTTGTACAGCGCATTGAATATGGGCCGTTATGCAGGCATTCCACAGGTGATTGCTGATGGTGGCAGGACGGTCTATGCGGATGGGCTCTTGCTAAAAGATGAGCCATTAGATGAAGGGGATGTTGCTTCTATTGATGAATGGGCAGCAACAAACGGAATTGAGATTGGGTATTCCAATGCTTTTGCGATCCATACCAGTTCAGCTTATTTTGTCCAGGCGTATGATCTGGATGAAACGATTCTTGTTTCTTGGAAGCGAAAGTTGGACTTTCGTCAACTAGGACCACTCTACAAGATTTATTTACGTTTACCGAAGGATTCACCTATACGCTTTCCAAATGCTGATCGGCTTTCACATCATTGGACCAGGCCTGATCTATGTATCATTGAAGCCACGTATAAAGAAAGAGGGATCGACTACCTTGTTTCTAGCCGCCAGTTGAGTCGTGAACAGCTCATCTGTTTTGGGGACGGGGACAATGATGTCTCCATGTTCGATTACTGCCAGACATCTATTTGTATGGGGAATGGAACGGAACGTGCAAAGGCGCATGCCAGCTTTATCACCCTTCCAATCGAACAGGAAGGCATCGCCTATGCGTTAGATCAATTGCATTATTTTGAAGGAGGAAAATGAGATGTTTGATATACTAAAGATCCTATTTGTGATACTGATTGTCATCGTGATCCTGTTGGTGATCTGGGCTGTGCATAGCTATAACCAGCTTGTCGCGATGAATGAAAAAATCAATGTTTCCTGGTCACAGATCGATGTTGTTTTGAAACAGCGTGCCGATTTGATTCCTGGTCTTGTAGAAACAGTCAAAGGTGCTGCGCGCTTTGAAACAGAGACATTAAATTCGGTTCTGCAAAGTAGGGAAAGATATACACAGGCAAGTGACCCCAAAGATAAGATGATATCCGCTAATCAGCTGGATCAATCTTTGCATCAGCTCTTTGTACTATCAGAAAATTATCCTGATCTGAAAGCGAATGCCAGTTTCATGAATTTCCAAAAAGAGTTCTCAGTAATGGAAGATAAGATTGCTAAGTATCGCCAATTTTATAATGATATGGTCTATGCCTATAATCGAGCCTGTCAGGCATTTCCAAAATCAATGATTGCGAGTGCGTTTCATTTTGATTTAGCATCTTATTTTGAAATTAGTGAAGAAGAAAAAACAAAACCAAACATCCAATTTTAAACATTTCAAAAAGAAAGAGTACGAAATTTAGAAATCGGGCTTTCGAATAAGTTTCTCTTTCTTTTTCTCTTTTTAACAAAATGAGTTAAATTTATCTAAATAAGATTTGTGTTTGATACAAAATTTGTCTTTGCAGAAAGAATATCTCCTTTTTCTTAAGAAAAAATTAAGAATTCTGTGTTAAATTGGTATGAAGGGGTGGACTTTTTAACAAAATCCGTTTATAATAGAAAGCGGATGTATGGATTGAAAGGAGGCAATTGGATGAATGATGATGTAAAAGTACAGATCAGATCCACAGTCCTTGAAGGATTGGGTAAACGTAAAGCGATGTTTATGCCTATGGTCTGTGTTTCTTCATTCATGCTGGTAGGTTACGCTGCTTTGGATACAACAGCTCCAGAAATTGTGACTGAAAGCTTAGATCTCGAATTGAATGAAGAAGTCACACCTGAGATGATCCAGGCTGTGGATAACAAAGATGATCGCTCCGCTATTACTATTACCGTCGACCAAAGTGCTGATTATGACGCTACTCGTGAAGGAACTTACTATATTACCGTAACGGCTACGGACTCTTTCAATAACGTCAGTGAAGAAAAAGTCATCCCGGTCACTTACAGTGATAAAAAGGCTCCTGTAATTAGTGTGAAAGATGGCGTGGATACGGATGCTAATGTCATCAAGTTAAGATATAACTCTGATGCGAATATCCGTGAATATATTCAGGCTATCGATAACAACATTAATTCCGGTAATCAAGGCGACTTGACTGAATACATCGTTCAAGAGAATGAATTAGATACAAGTACCTTAGGTTCTCAGATTGTAAACGTCAGTGTGAAAGACGATGCTGGGAATGAAACAAAGAAAGCAATTCCTGTTTATATTATTGATGATGTCGCACCTGATTTACAGTTAGCTGATGATGGTGAGGCAAGAATTAATTATGGATCACAATTTGACCTTTCTGAATTCGCCAAAGCCATTGACGAATATGAAGGGGATCTGACTGATCAAATCGAAATTGTCGAACAACAATTACCTGATACAAATACCTTAGGAGCAACAGGTTATGTCAACTTAAAAGTGGCAGACAGTTCTGGTAACGTAACTGAGAAAACATTGAATTTAACAGTTGCGGATACAGAAGCACCAACTATCACTTTTAGCAGAAACAATTTCTCTGTTAAGATGGGAGATACGGTCAATGTTGCTGATTATGTATCTGTATCTGATAATTTAGATCAGGACATTGGCAGTAAAGTCACTTACAGTGCCAATACAGTAGATACGTCTAGTGAAGGAAAACAGACTATTACCGTGTCTGCAACAGATGAAGCAGGCAACACGACAACTGAAACCTTTACTGTTACTGTTTATGATCCAGCGACTTATGCTGGAAATACCGTTGTTTCGGCAGCAGCGACAAAAGTTGGTTGTGCATACGTCTATGGTGGCAGTGGACCTAACGTCTTTGACTGTTCCGGTTTAACGCAGTGGGCTTACCGTCAGGCAGGTATCTCTATTCCGCGTACCGCTACAGCTCAGTACTATGGTGCGAGCCAGCATTTATACAGTTATAGTGAACTTCAGCCAGGGGATCTTTTATTCTTCAATACGCAGGGAACTTCATACAGCCATGTTGGAATTTATGTGGGAAATGGTATGATGATTCATGCAGGAAGTGAAAGCACCGGTGTCAATCGTACGAGCATTTACGGTTCTTACTGGACATCTCGCTTTACTGGCGCAGGTAGATACTATTAAAGGGTCTCTCAGATAACTAGTGGTTTTTCGAAAATAGGCAATAAATGAATTTGTGGTTTGAGACACCACAAGATAAATTGACTAGAGCAATGGGGTTTCGGTTTTTCCGAAACCCCATTGCATTTAGAATCGAATATCATCAGACTGATTTTCATAAGAGAAAGAGATCTCCTTACGAAGCTTGTCTATCTCATTAGCTAATTGCCTGATTTGTCTATTCAGTTTCTGGATCTCTCGAATGATCTAATCCTGGTCGATGTATATCCTTATCTGCTGGTTCGATGACATACGTCACATCTCCTTTCCTGTCAACTGGTGGATAAA
>FCNA01000078.1 GCA_900018345.1 Clostridiales bacterium CHKCI006 | reverse complement strand
AAATTTAAATACTGACTTTTATATTTTTAAAGATTGAAAATTAGAAAGTCGCCTATTAATACAAAAGTTGAATACATAATAAAAAAATATACAAATATTTCTTAAAATCACATAAGCGTTCGACTATCAGAACAATGTTGTGTATAAGAAGAGGTTGGCATTAAAAAAAGTTTTCTAAAAGCAAGGTAGAAAATATAGAACAATATAGATAGAGTAAAAAAAACAACGATGAATTTGCATACATCTAACTTTGTAAAGCAAAGCAAAAACATTTGAAATTAAATTATATAGGATGGATAAATAAAATGACTGTACTGTCTAGAAAAAAGAAATTTATTTTAAATACAATTGCCTCTCTAATAAATCAACTCTTACTCATTATTAGTGGATTTTTATTGCCTAGTGCTATGTTGTCAGCTTATGGTTCGGAAGTAAATGGACTTGTTTCTTCTATTTCGCAGTTTCTAGGTTTCATTTCCTTTATGCAGGCAGGCGTAGGAGTGGTTGTGCAGGCTGCATTGTACAAACCATTAAGTTCAAACAATTATCAAAAAGTAAGCCAAATTTATGTTTCAGCTCAAAAATTTTTTCGAATGATTGCAATTATATTTGTAGCGTATACAGTTCTATTAGCTTTTGTGTATCCATATTTTACTGATACACCATTCACAAATCAATATATTGCATTTCTTGTCTTTGCAATATCAATTAATTTATTTGCCCAATATTATTTTGGATTGACTAATTCATTGCTATTGCAAGCAGATCAAAAAGCATATGTGTCATTAACATTTCAATCATTATCCATAATATTGAATGTAATAGTAAGTCTTGTACTGATCTATTCTGGATTTACAGTTTTGAGTGTGAAATTAGTTTCTAATATTCTCTGTTTAGTCAGCCCAATCGGTGTATTTTTATATGTAAGAAAAAAATATGAAATTAATAGACGTATCAAATATAGTGAAGAACCAATTAAACAAAAATGGAGCGGCTTTTCTCAGCACATTTCAGCTGTCATAGTTGATAATACTGATGTGATCATTTTAACATTGTTTTCTTCTTTACAAAATGTTTCTGTGTATTACGTATATTATATTGTTGTAAATTCATTAAGAGTTTTATTGGTATCTTTAACTAATGGTATTCAATCACTATTTGGTGATATGCTTGCTAGGAATGAGATTAGTAAATTAAGTTTTATATTTAGTAAATTTGAAATTGTTTTTAGCTATATTACTACATTTTTATATACTTGTACTTTATGTTTAATTGTAAATTTCGTAAAAGTTTATACAAAAAGTGTGAATGATGTCAATTATGATGTACCAGTATTTGCGGCTTTAATTACATTGGCATTTGCCTTGTTTTGTTATAGAACTATTTATTATAGCTTAATAAAGGCAGCAGGCCATTTCAAAGAAACGCAATTTGGTGCGACTTTAGAAGCTGTACTGAATGTTTCGATTTCTATAATATTTGTTACGCATTGGGGGTTGGTTGGTGTTGCTATCGGAACAAAGTCAGCATCACTGTAAGCAGATCTGGCATCCGTAGTAGCGATCAGATCTAATTTTTTGGTACTTAAAAAGTCTTCAATTTCTTTATCCTGAATTGGAGACTTTCTATTATTGA
>FCNA01000071.1 GCA_900018345.1 Clostridiales bacterium CHKCI006 | reverse complement strand
TGTATGAGCCATACATATCCGTATAGAGATAGGTGTCATTGGTCGAACCTAAGAGGACAGGTTCATCGATCTGGGTATCGGGGATATAGAGCCAGCCCATGACATCGGGATTGATGGCAAGCAGTGCTTCAAAATCAATCTTTCGGTAGATAGGATCATTCTCATCGAAGAGCTCAGCAGAAGCAGTTTCACGTATGGCTTCTGTATTGGCTTCGATCACCTGATAATCATCATAGATGTGATAGAGCTGAACCAGACAATAGATGAGGACAGCCAGGCAAAGGATGATGCCTAACTTTAATAGATATCTCAATTTCATGACAGGAAATCCCATTTTAGATCATCATCGATCCATTTCATATTCATCATCCTTTCCCTTGATTAAAGCACAATAAAAACAAGTTTAGAAATAACTCGTTTGAATGCTCCCCTGTATCGATCAATTGTGATGCCAGGCAGGCTGCCGCACCTGAGATCATATACTTTTTTCCTTCTTCTTTTGAATAGGACCATAAGTAGTATGATTCAATATAAAAAACTCATCTGACCAAATTCATAGGTAATTAAAATAAGATTTCTTAAATTAGTAAAATTTCTACATAGTTCTATCTTATTTCTTCTTTCTCACTCATTGTTCTTTCTTTCTTTTTATCGTATAATAAAGAGAGAAAGAAAGGAGGAAGATTCAAATGAAGTTTGAAAATGACAATATAGAATTCAAACAAATGTATGTTCCTGATATTCGTAAAGAGGTTGTTGCTTTTGTGAATGCAGAGGGAGGCTTAATACTCATCGGTGTAGGCAATGATGGTCAGATCATAGGCGTCGAAAAACCGGATGAAGTGATGCTTCAAGTAGCAAACACTTTAAAAGATTCCATTGTTCCGGATATCATGCCTTTTGTAAAAATCTATACCAAACCATTAGAAAGCTTAAATGTTGTCCATATTGAAGTCTCCACTGGGGCTAATCGTCCTTATTACCTCAGGGACAAAGGACTTAAACCGAGCGGAGTGTATGTCCGCAAAGGGAGTTCATCACAACCTATGACGGATGAAGGAATCCGTGAGATGATCATTACAAACAGCGGACGTTCATTTGAAAATATGCGAAGTTTGGAGCAAAATCTTACTTTCAATATACTTTCAAAGGAAATGCAGGCTAGAGACATTAAATTAGCACGACCACAGATGCAAACTATGAAACTCATTGGTGATGATGGACTTTATACCAATCTCGCATACTTATTGTCAGATCAATGTGAGATAACTACTAAAGTCGCTTTATTCCAAGGAAAGGATAAAGCTGTTTTCCGTGATCGAAAAGAATTTACTGGGTCAATACTAGAACAATTGGAGAACGTCTATGCATTTCTAAATTTGATCAATAAGACCAAGGCCTCTTTTAGTGGATTGAATAGATCTGATCAACGAGATTATCCAGAGGAAGCGATGAGGGAAGCCTTACTAAATAGCTATACCCATAGAGATTATTCCCTAGGTGGAAGCAATCTGATTAATGTCTATGACGATCGGATTGAATTTGTTTCTCAGGGTGGGCTTGTCTCCAGTCTTGAGATGGACTCTATATTTCTAGGTATATCTCGATCTAGAAATCCACATTTAGCAGCAGTGTTATACAGGATGCGACTAATTGAAAGTTATGGGACTGGCATAGAAAAAATATGTCGATCATATCAAGGCTCCATTCGGCAACCTGTCTTCGAGACAGCAAAAGGTGTTTTCCGGGTAACTTTACCAAACGTTAATGAAGAAGATCGCTCAGAAAATTTGTCCACGTTTAAACAAGAGAAAGATCCTGTTCAACGCTTGATTGCTACGGAAGAAAAAGAGCTTCTTCTTTCTTTCGCAAAAGAAAAAGGGTCAATCACGAGAAAGGAAGCAGAAGAATTACTTGAAGCAGGCTCTACTAAAGCCTTCAAGCTCTTAAAAGATCTTTGTGATGATGGCTATTTAGAGACCAATGGAAAAGGTCGACTCACGAAATACGTTTTAATCAATCAGACAGACAATTCATAATCATACTTTCAGTATATTTAGGTTTATTCTTTGTTAGTTGATCACTAAAATGAAGTAGCCCAAAAAGATCAAATCTGCACCACATCATTAGTCTGCAGTTTTTCGCCTTAAACTACAAACAGTGTTTAAGGCGAAAAATGCATTTGACAGAAATGTATGATTGCCCCATATCTATCAAAGGATGGTATCTGTTTCACTGTCATCACAAACATCATTACCAATTTTTGAAATCACTGGTTGTATAATGTTCGGATTGTACATAACATTCTTCTAATGTAGATTTGAAGAGATTGAATTATGTATTTTACATATAAAACGCTTTATACCATTTCACAAACTCAATCAAACCATCTCTTAATGGTGTAGATGGTTTAAATCCATAGTCTCTTTCTAATGGTGTGGTATCTGCATAAGTGATTGGTACATCTCCTGGCTGCATCGGTACCAGTTCCTTATGCGCTTCAAAGTCATAATCTTTTGGTAAGACATCATAATTGACTAACTCTTCGCTTAATATCTGTACAAAGTCTAATAAGTTCTCTGGCTGATTATTACCGATGTTGTATACGGCATATGGTGGGATCGGTAAGCCATCTTCACCATTCTTTTTCTCTGGTGCTCCCTGCATCACTCTGATCACACCTTCTACGATATCATCGATATAGGTAAAGTCTCTCTTACAGTTTCCATAGTTAAAGATCTGTATCGTTTCATGATTCCTTAACTTATTGGTAAAGCCAAAATAGGCCATATCTGGTCTGCCTGCTGGTCCATAAACGGTAAAGAATCGAAGCCCTGTAGATGGAATATTGTAGAGCTTACTATAAGCATGTGCCATCAGCTCATTGGATTTCTTAGTGGCTGCATATAATGAGACAGGATTATCTACCTTATCCTCTGTACTGTATGGCACCTTCTTATTGGAACCATAGACACTACTGGAAGAAGCGTACACTAGATGTTCTACTGGGTGGTGTCTGCATGCTTCCAATAGATTATAGAAGCCTAACATATTGCTTTCGATATACGCATCCGGATTCTGAATAGAATATCGAACACCTGCTTGTGCAGCTAAATTCACTACGATATCTGGACGACAGGTTTCAAAGATATTGTCGATCATTTCCTTATCTGCGATATTTCCTTTGATAAAGGTAAAATGAGGATCGTCCTTGATAAAATCTAATCTGTATTCTTTGATACGCACATCATAATAATCATTCAGATTATCGATACCGATGATCTTAACATTGTAATCCTTCAGTAATCTTCTGCAGAGATTGGCACCGATAAATCCAGCCGCTCCTGTGACAAGGATCGTCTTATTTTCTAATGAGATATGTTCCATAATTAATCCCTCCTGAATAAGTCTCTGGTATAAACCTTATCCTTTACATCATCCAGGATACTGTCATAACGATTAGCGACGATGACCATTGACTGTTTCTTGAATTCATCCATATCATTGACAACTTCACTGCCAAAGAAAGTAGAAGCATTTTCTAAGGTTGGCTCATAGATGATGACCTTAGCACCTTTCGCCTTGATCCGTTTCATAACTCCCTGGATAGATGACTGTCTGAAGTTATCACTATTAGATTTCATGGTTAAACGATATACACCAACAATGATCTCTTTTTCCTTGGAAACATCATAGTCACTGTTCTCTGAATAACCGCCTGCCATCTCTAGGATGCGATTGGCAATGAAATCTTTTCTCGTGCGATTGGACTGAACAATTGCAGTCATCATTTCTTGTGGGACATCTTCATAGTTCGCTAGTAATTGTTTAGTGTCCTTAGGTAAACAATATCCTCCATATCCAAATGAAGGATTATTGTAATGAGAACCGATGCGTGGATCTAGACAAACACCTTCAATAATTTCCTGTGTATTCAGACCTTTCATCTCTGCATAGGTATCCAGTTCATTAAAGTAACTTACACGTAAAGCCAAATAAGTGTTTGCGAATAATTTTACTGCTTCTGCTTCTGTGAATCCCATAAAGAGAGTAGGGATATCTTTCTTAATAGCTCCTTCCTGTAAGAGAGAAGCAAATTCCTTAGCTTTCTCTACTAAAAAAGGATCATCTAGATCGGTACCGACAATGATCCTGGAAGGATAGAGGTTATCATATAAAGCTTTACTTTCTCTCAGAAATTCAGGAGAGAAGATGATGTTTCTGGTGCGATACTTTTCTCTGATGCTTTTAGTATAACCAACAGGTATCGTTGATTTGATGACCATGATGGCATCAGGATTGACATCCATCACGATATCAATGACGGCTTCAACGGCACTGGTATCAAAGAAGTTTCTCTTTGTATCATAGTTGGTTGGTGTCGCGATGATAACAAAGTCAGCATCACTGTAAGCAGATCTGGCATCCGTAGTAGCGATCAGATCTAATTTTTTGGTACTTAAAAAGTCTTCAATTTCTTTATCCTGAATTGGAGACTTTCTATTATTGATCATATTGACTTTTTCTTCGATAATATCAACGGCTTTCACCGGATGATGTTGTGATAATAGGGTAGCTATGCTTAATCCTACATAACCTGTCCCTGCGACTGTTATTTTCATTTTGATTTACATCTCCCTAATTATTATAAACTCTTTTGTTTACTAAAATATTTTATGTTCATCAAATTCGTCCTCTCAAACAGCAATGACACTCTTGTTACTATTCCTATGTATATGATGTATTGTTTAATCTAATAATATAATTTTCTGTTATTAAATAAAAAACAAATTATTAAAAGTATAGCACAGTATACAATATATA
>FCNA01000163.1 GCA_900018345.1 Clostridiales bacterium CHKCI006 | reverse complement strand
TGACCATCAGCTGATAGCTTTCAGCGATGATATTACCGATAGTCTCACCCAGATCATTACCAACAGCGTTCATATAAACTTCAGGATCCTTTAGCTTCAGATCATGAAAGAAGATACCGTTGAGGGTGTAATCATAATTCTGACCTGTATGGGCCAGGATACAATCAAAATATTGGCGGCACTTGGTGATGACCGCAGATAGTCTAATGATCTCTGGGCGCGTACCGACAATGATCAGCAGTTTAAGCTTTCCATTATTCTGCCATTGTATATTTGAATAATCCATTTTTTCAGTCCTTTCTGTGTAATATAAAAACGAGTTCACTGAGAAACTCGTTTTTATCGTCTGTTTAAAAAATCAATAAACCATAATTAGAGAGAATCAGACACTTCATTTAAGCTAGACGACTGTGCTATATGTTTCAATAAACTAAACTCTTCTAAAACGACGGTTACATCAAAGACCTGTGCGCATAATGTCAACCAGTAGAACTCTTTAGAGAGTCTTTTCACTACGGAGAGCAAATTTACCATCGACATGGGAAGTCGGGATACATACCCGGATTGTTGCCTGTGAATAAAATCATAATCATTCAAAAAGCGCTCAATGTCTTTGTATGCTTTTGTATAACGCTTAGAAGGGTAGTGCTTCTTCAATAGATGCAAATTTAAATCAAAGTTTAGCGCCATACGACTTTTTTCTTCTGTCTGCAATGGCTTTTACCTCGTAAAATCCGGCTAATGCATCTTCTCGTTTCTTTGGAGCGAAGTCCCACCAGCAATACCATTGATCTACAACCTTTAAAAACCAGTCAGTGTAAGGTAAATTCATGACAGCATGTGCAAAGGGATCAAAATCCGAACCTTCATAACAGCCTAATCCGGTTTTAGAAACATGATTTCTTTCAAAATACCGATCCATCTTTCTATAACATTCATTAATATCGATGTTATGTTGGATACACTTATCTGGACTAAATACAATTTCCATTTTCATTTTCAATCACTCCTTCTTGATTCTTTTTTCATGGTATCGCTGGAAATATTACCCTTCTACCTATTATCCAACGAAAACAAGCAAACCACTTTATTTTATTTTCAAAACAATCTTAATCAAAAAGAGTAGTGAAAACAATATGAAAATGCAAACCTGTACGAATTGTCAAAAAAGTGAAATTAAATCCTTCTAATCAAGCAAATTTATTTTCTTTCATCTTTCCAACATTCTAATTCTTCACGTACTAAAGCAACTTCTAACAGTTTCGCTTTGACTTCTTCTACCGTCATGGCTTTGGTGTTATCAGAGTTGAATTGTGTCAACTCTGTCTTCTTCATTCCCTCAAAGAAATATTTATCATAATTCAGATCTCTCTTATCTGCAGGAACACGATAGAAGTTACCTAGATCGATAGCATTTGCACATTCTTCATCTGTCAATAATGTTTCGTACATCTTTTCACCATGTCTTTTTCCAATGATCTTCACTTCATTGTCTGCATGGAATAATTCTTTGACTGCCTGAGTTAGGACTTCAATGGTACAAGCTGGTGCCTTCTGTACAAAGATATCACCACTTTCGCCGTTTTCGAAAGCAAATAGGACCAAATCTACGGCTTCCTCCAATGTCATCACAAATCTTGTCATCTGTGGTTCGGTAACAGTGATAGGATTGCCTTCTTTGATCTGGTTAATAAAAAGAGGTACTACACTACCTCTTGAAGCTAACACATTTCCATATCTTGTACACATGATTGTTGTCTTTGATGGATCAACGGTTCTGGACTTTGCAACAATGACCTTTTCCATCATGGCTTTACTTGTTCCCATAGCATTGACAGGATAAGCCGCTTTATCAGTTGAAAGACAAACGACTTTCTTTACACCATATTCAATCGCAGCAGTTAAAACATTCTCAGTACCCAGCACATTGGTCTTAACAGCTTCGATAGGGAAGAATTCACAGCTAGGAACCTGTTTTAAAGCCGCTGCATGGAAGATGTAATCTACCCCATACATCGCATTTCTGATACTGTTGATGTCTCTGACATCTCCGATATAGAACTTGATCTTATGAAAATCATTCGGATATTTCGCCTGATATTCATGGCGCATGTTATCCTGTTTTAATTCATCTCTTGAAAAGATACGGATTTCCTTTATATCCGTATTCAAAAAGCGGTTCAGGACCGCATTACCAAAAGAACCGGTACCACCGGTGATCATTAATGTTTTATCTTTGAAAATAGACATATTAAAGTTCCATTAATCCCTTTCGTATAAATCTCTAGTATATATTTTTTCTTTTACATCCTCGAGTTCTTGGTTTAACCTGTTAACAACAATAACATCAGACATTTTCTTAAACTCGATCAAATCATTAATAACTCTACTATTGAAGAAGATATCTTCTTTCAAGGTTGGTTCATAAACGATGACCTCTATTCCTTTAGCTTTAATTCTTTTCATAATACCCTGTATAGCACTGGCTCTAAAGTTATCGGATCCGCTTTTCATGGTTAGCCGATAGATACCCACAACTTCAGGGTTTTTATCAATGATCATCTGAGCAATATGATCTTTTCTTGTGCTGTTGGATTGAACAATCGCACTAATTAGGTTTTCTGGTACATCTTTATAATTTGCTTTAAGCTGCTTAGTGTCCTTTGGTAAACAATAACCTCCATATCCAAAAGAAGGGTTATTGTAATGATTACCGATACGTGGATCCAGACAAACACCTTCGATAATTTCCTTTGTGTTCAGACCTTTGAGTTCTGCATAGGTATCTAGTTCATTAAAGTAAGATACTCTTAGAGCTAAATAAGTGTTTGCGAAGAGTTTAATGGCTTCAGCTTCTGTGCTGTCTGTAAAGAGGGTAGGAATATCTTGCTTAATTGCTCCTTCTTTTAGTAAGTCTGCAAATATATGTGCTTTTTTAGATTTATCGCCAACAACAATTCTAGAAGGATAAAGGTTATCATATAGCGCTTTTCCTTCGCGCAAAAATTCAGGTGAGAAGATCAGGCTATTGATTCCATACTTCTCTTTCATCTGCTTGGTAAAACCAACAGGTACTGTTGATTTAACAATCATCGTAGCTTCGGGATTGATTTTTAAAACAGATTCAATCGTTTCCTCCACTGAAGAAGTATCAAAGTAGTTCTTTTTTTCATCATAATTAGTGGGTGTGCTGATGACAACAAATTCAGCATTTTTAAAAGCAACTTCTTTATCGATGGTTGCTTTAAGATTAAGATCTTTATTTTTTAAAAAATCCTCTATTTCTTGATCACGAATAGGGGAGATGTGATTGTTGATCATGTCAACTTTTTCTTGAATAATGTCTAATGCAATGACTTCATGATTTTGAGCCAGCAATGTAGCAATACTTAACCCCACATAGCCAGTTCCGGCGATTGTAATGTTCATTTGAGAAGTTCCTTTCATTTTTTATGAAATTGAATTAGTGAATTAATTTATATATAAATAATAATTCTTTCGAAAAGTTAAAATTTTAATCTTATTGCTTCCAACATTAGCCTTGCATTTGGTTTTAAATCAGGAATAAATAGAGGCAATAGTATACTGGTGGAAATTTGAGTTATTAGTGAAGCCATAGCTGCTCCACTGGCTTTGAAAGTCGGGATAAGTAGTAGATTTAAAAAAACATTTAAAATTGCAGCACTCAAATACAGATACTTCAAATATTTTTGTTTGTTTTCACATACTATCCAAGCATTTCTAGCTACTCCCAAATATGAGAAAGCGGTATACCAAGTAATGATTCTTAGTGGACCAACTGCAGGTGCAAATTCATTTCCGTATAAAATTTGTACAATCCAATCACCGAAAATGGTAAAAATGATGGAAACAAAAGCTGAAACATAAAAAACAATAGCATAAAGTTGTTTATTTTTACGTTCGAAAGCGGCTTTATCTTTGCCATAAAAATTCATGATAGTAGGGTACATTGAGTCAATGATTGCAGTTAAAATAAATATCCACAGATTACAAATAGTAGTAGCAACTGAATAATAACCCACTTCTCCTTGACCAATCATTTGTTTTAACATCAATTTATCAGTTTGACCATAAATTGCAACCATCATACCCGAAAGAATATAGTGATAGCTACTACTAAGTAGTTGGCGAGCTTTGTCAAACGAAAATTTTAATTTTGGCCCACAATTGTATTTGTAAACTGTAAGTAAAAAAAGTGCAATAAATAAATAATCAACAGAGTTTGCTAATGCAAACCAGTAGATTGAACAATTATTAATTAATAAAATAATTCTATAGACTGATACAATAATATAAGCAAATAAGGTAGCAAGTGAAGTTATTTTAGATTGATATCTGGATTGAAACCAATAGTTTAAGGTATCGAAGGATTGAAATATCAATGATAAACTGCAAAGAAGCGTTACTATAACAGTACTAAGTTCACCGTTATCTACAATTAAAACCAAGCATAAAATGAGAAAGTTTGATAGTATACTAGAGAATATCCTTAAAAATAAGGTAGTCCCAATTGTGATTCCTTGTTCTTCAGGATGATCAACAAAATTTTTTATGATTATTGAATTTATACCTAAATTACATACAGAAGTAAAAAAAGTTACATAAGCTAATCCGTAGTTGATTAATCCATAATTGTTTGGTCCTAAATATCTTGCGGTTAATATACCAACGAAGAGCGATATTATCATTTGGATTATTCTTCCGCCTATCAGCCAACTAGCATTTTTAATTTCTTTATTCAAAATATTTTTTCTCATTCCATTCAACACACTCCAATGATTTTCTAGCAATATTACTGTATAAATAAACATCTGTCGCTGACGAATTTGCAATTTCTTTCATATGAAAATACTTATCTGTAAATCGTAACTCTTGTATTTTGTCAGTAATGGATTGAATAGAGATGTCGTTTAAAAAATCAGCATTGCCTCCATTGTTTACATGTGTCATACCCTTCCATCGTTTGAATACACAAGGAACTTTGGAAGCACAGGCTTGTTCCCATAGTACAGAATGCTGACCAGGGAAAAAAACAAGATCAGCAGAAAAAAAATAATCATAAACTTTTTCTGAGTTGACCCAACCAACATAGATAATATTGCTATACTTATTAATTTTTTTAGAAAAGTCCGTTTTCATCTCATCAATAATAGACCCGAAAATAAGAAGTTTTACATTGTTTTGATTACCACAAGCATCTATAAGTAGATCGATGTTTTTCTTTTGGTCTATTTTTCCGCCTGTTACAATAAGAAAATCATTTTGTGTCACACCATATTGTTCTCTAATAGTATTTTTAATTTTGATTTTATTTTCAAAATCTATGTTTTCATCATCGGCTCCCATAATAAGCACATCTGTTTTTTGGGGGCTTATTTTAAAATATTTTTCTGCATATGTTTTTCGCCAAGGTGTTACCCCATATACTTTAGTTACATATTTTTGTGTATATCTATTTAAATGACGATAGTACCCGCGAATAACAAAATCTTTTATGTTATGTACTTTAAAACCGATATTTTCATCAAGGTGATTATCTTGAATTAATATACAATCATGAACCTTTTTTTTGTATCGAATGACCTGATAAAAAGAATAGTTTAATAAACCGTGAGAGAAAATATAATCTGGCTTTAATTCTATGATAAGTGGATATATGTCGAACTTTTTCTTTAATTTTTTAAAAGGATAAAAACCAACTGTCTTATAATCTAGACGTATGATTTCTATGCCATTGTTTAAAAAGTATCTTGCACAGTCCACTTTTTTTATTATGCCGTTTTCTTGGATAGTGTTTGTTGTGATGATTGTAACGGAATGTCCTAGTTTTTTTTGATACTTTGGGAGTAGGTTATCTTGATATCCCCAATCATCATTAAAGGGAGCATCCAAGCACAAATGTAATATTTTCATCAGTCGGACTCCTTTTCAATTTGCTTATAGATATTAATTAGTGAATCGTAGTTGATTTTACGAGAATGTGTTTTTAAAGCATGATCTCTAGCATTTTTGGAAAATTTATTTGCTAAGTTATCGTTACAAAATATTTGTGAAATATAATATGCAAGCATATACGGTGCAGAAGATTGGTATACATACCCATCTATTCCGTGATTTAATAGATTTTTTACACCACCAACATCAGAAGTCACAACAGGGCATCCTACTAGCATAGCTTCACCAACAGAGTTTGGTGAGTTTTCAATCGTAGAGGCAGAAACAAATACATGAGCATTAAGATATTGTTCACACATTTTTTCTTCGGTAAGAGTACCTAAAAAAGTGATATGCTTTTGTAATTGATATTTTTTAATCAAACTGCATAGGTATTTCTGGTAAGATGTTATTTTTAGATGCTTCTGAAATGATAAATTGTTTAGATCTGGACCGGTAGTGTAAAGGTGCGTATTGGGATATTGTTTGACAAGCATTGCTAGAGCTTCTAAAACGTAATGAAATCCTTTAATAGGGTAATTGCATTGACTTACAAAAATAGAATGTTTTTTAATTTTGCTAATGTCCCACTTAGAATTGTAGAAAGCATCACGCAAAGATTCGTTACAAAAATGATACGTAACGTCAGGATTGATTAAATTAACGATGGCTTTGTCCCAGTCTGTACGTCCGATTACATGCTTACATTTAGAAATTGACTTTATTTCATCGTGTCCTCTACAAATGTATTTTTTACTTGAAAGATAGATATTATTTCTTTTGAAGAAATCTCTTAATGTAAATCTATATATGACATTAACTGGCAGACCTTCCGTATAGTGATATTTACCATAGATGTAAACTAATCCCTGAATACTGACAACGCATTTGTCCAGGTAGCCAAGAGATTCGGCTGCGTTAATTGCCTGTAATGAGTGTCTAAATTCAGTTCCCCATATATGTATGATATTTGGAGAAATCTCTTTAATAACTTTTTTAAATTGTTCGCAGGAGTTGCCTTCTGTAAAACTAAAAAATTCAAAGTTTTCTGTTTTACGATGCACCTGTTTTTTATCGGGAAACATTAAGCATAATTCATTATTCTTTTCTTTAGTGAATGTTTGACATGCTGAATCCAACCAGCCTCCAAATGGATTTACCGGTTCATTGAGAAGGTAACTTACTTTTTTTGTTTTTTTGTTGCATATCCATAATAATTTCATTTTTTTTATGACTCCTTTTTAGTACAAAAAATGTTAATCCATTGATAAGGCAAGATGTAGCAAAAAAATATGGTATCCCCTCTAATATCGGTTCAACAAAAAATTCCATCAATGAAGAAAGATAGAGTGAAAAAAATAAATGTTTATATTCTAAACAAATGTTGTTTGATTTAATAAGTTTAAGTATATTTAATAGTGTAGATACACTATAGATTAATAATATAGCACCAGGAACCAACCCGACTGTATTAACGGTATCAAGCCATAGGTTGTGAATGTAACTTATTCCTAATTGTTTTGTAATTAAGCCACCACCTTGAAAAGGACTGAAAATGTATTTGAGCGATTCAATCATATATTCATATCTTGGTGTATCTAGACCTGACTGTATATCAGTTCGATTGCTAATTGGAAGTGAAGAAATCAATTCTTGAATTCCAAGCCAATTGTTATTGTAGGAAATAGTTATAAACAGAGCTATGAGTGCAAGAAATGTAATTGCTATTATTTTCTTAGAGAAATTCTCCTTTTTTAGTTTTGTGAAGAGCAGAATATTTGCTATAAAAGTGATAAAAAAAATGACTAGAAGTGTACGGCTTGCTGATTGAATTGAAGCATATACTGAAAAACTTGAGGCTAACAGAGTGAGAACTTTGATAGATTTCTTTTTTGAAATAAATATACTATAAAACAATAACGAAGATATCAATGTGTAGAATGATCCTTGTAGAGTGGCTGTTAAAAAGTCGCTAGACCAAAAATTGATTATTTGGCGAGAGTTTAGAATTACTTGCGGAGTATTTATAAAATTCAAAAAACCATAAGTAAAGTAGCCTAAAGATAGGCTATATATGATTTTTTCAATTGAAATTCCAGGTATTTTATATATATTCAAACCGATAAAGTAAGCGATTAATGGTGATAAAAAGTACACAGAAAAACTATATAAAAAAGATAAATCATAGTACTTTAAATAACTATAGAAGTAAGTGGTAAAGCAGCAGACTAGAATCAATAATTCTAGATTCAGCATTATTCTTTTTTTATAATACAGTATCTTATATAAGAATATCAGAAAT
>FCNA01000014.1 GCA_900018345.1 Clostridiales bacterium CHKCI006 | reverse complement strand
GTAATTTTGTCATTTAAAGATTCTTTCTTCATAATTTGTTCAGTCCTTTCATATAAAAAATGACAATTAAAGTATAAATAAAAAAAGCCATCATATGAAGGACGGCGAAAAAAATATGAAGACAAAAAATGAAAAGAATTGGACTAACGCGTAGCGTTTTAGTACAATTAACTTAGGATTGGACAAAAGTCCAAAGGGGGAATGTCTATGGATGCATTTTTAGAAGAATTGATCCTTGCCGAAGATGAACAGGCCTTTTTTGCCTGTCTGAGTCGCCATTACGGCAGACCGATTGGTTTTCAGGAGTTGGAGACATTGGATGGGGCAGCGGTGTATCGCCGTCTTTATCAGCTGCAGATCAGTCAGGTGACAGAGGATCATCACCAAACCATCCTGCGCCGCTTTTTACTGGGGCGCTGTGATGTTCAAGATATGCCAAGCCGCTTCAAAACGCAGGGAAGTTATTATCAGGTGGCTGTTCTGACAGGCGGGACCACCAAAGAGCGAAGTCGTCAGGGGAAGCTGCTTCTTTCTTTAGTGGAGGACGGTGATACAGTGGCTTTTCAAACGCATCAGGCTTTCTTATTCCATTTTCGCCATGGCCCGGTTTTACCGGCAAAAGCGGAAGCCTTGCTTGCAGAACAGCTCGCTTCCGCTTTACAGCAGCTATTTTTCTCCTATCCTTTTCCGCATTTAGCCAGGACACCGACTTTTTATGAACAAGCCCTGCTGGCCAGTCAGCTTCTCAACACCGAGAGGCTGGTTTATGTGGATCAGTGTTTCATGCCCTTGCTTCTAGCCGGATTTGAAAATCAGAAACTGTTGACAAGCTTGATCCATCCCCAGCTTTTAAGGCTGTATGATCATGATCGTGCCCATCATACAGCGTTTTATCGGACCATGGAGGTGTATCTGGATTGTCAGCGCGATATTCAAAAGACCATCGATCGTCTGCACATCGGACGTTCAACCTTATTTTATCGTTTTACGAAGATCGGGGAACTGCTCGGGGAGGACTTTTATCAACTGGACTTCTTTGCTTACCAGCTGAGTCTGGCGATCATTCATTTTAAGGAAGGCGGTGGGGCCAATGAAACTCTCACAGGAGCTCTGGAAGCATTTAGGGATTAAGGTCACTCGCTGTCAGAAGTTAGAGGGAGGCTGGCTGAATGATAAATGGCTCGTGAATGAGAAGTGGGTGGTCAAATGTTACAGTTCGCAGCGTTATGCTCCCGATCGCTTTGCGGATATCCGACAGGCTTTGCAGATCCAAAGTCAACTATATGAGAGCGGTGTATGTTGTCCTTGTGTTTTAAAAGACGCACACCAGGAAGTCTTGCATACCAGTGAAGATGGTGAGATCTATATGGTCATGACTTATCTTGCCGGTATGGTGTATCGGCATGTGAATCAGGAACAGATGACAAGTCTAGGTCGGGAATGTTTAAAGATGCACACGGAAATGGCCAGGCTGCCATCTCCGGCAAAGACAGATTTGTTAAGCAAGGCCCAAGTGGAGCAGGCGTGGCTCAAACGTCGGCCTCAGACGCCGCTGGCAAGTTTGCAGCGGCAGATCCTCGATCATCTGGATGATTCTTTCTTCGCTCAATTGCCTTCGGGATATGCTCATGAGGATCTATCCAATGACAACTGTCTTTTTGAAGGCAATCAGCTAAGCGCCATCCTGGATTTCGATCGCTGTACCTACAGCTATCCCTTGCATGATGTCGGTCGGGTGCTGCTTTCTTTGGCTTATGAAGACGGCAAGTTGAACTTGCCTTTGATTCAGGCTTTCTTAAAAGGCTATTCGACGTTAAGGTTGGCGGATGTGGCCTTGAGCTTGCGAATCGTTTGGCTGATCGAAGCTGGCTGGTGGCTGAATGCAGTGAAAGGACAATCCAGCGATCCTAAGATTCAGCGTTTCTATGAAGAACTACTTTTTTTGACTGAACATTTTGATCATTTCGAAGCCTTGTTGGGCATTTAAAAAGGACGCGTTTGTCAGAACACGTCCTTTCTATTAAGCAGCTTTCGTTTCTTTTTCTTCTTTTTTGCCTTCCATCTTTGCCATCATTTTCTTGCGTTCTTCAATCTTTTTCTCAATCTCAGGCGCAAAGCTTCTTGGAATGACATTGACTGGCGCATTGATGATCTGACTGGAGAATTTCACGACGAAATTCAGCGTGATCATGAATGAATCTGGATCAAGGTGTTCCATCGTATCGCGATGATCGTGGATCACGGCACCGCCACGAGGCGCTAAACGCGCAAAGCTGCAGGAAGGAACGCCGGCAATCGCAAAGCTGGTCGAATCGCTGGCATAGAGATCCATTTTTGTTTCTACGGCGTAATTTTCAACTTTGGCCATATATTCGAGGGCATGGCGCACTTCTTCGCTGGCTGAGCAGCAGAAGTATTCGTAACCTAAAGTCACACCGGTCATATCAAAGTTGATATTGAAGATGTATTGATCCATTTCATCTTTGTGTGCCTTACAGTATTCACGTGAACCGACTAAGCCGATCTCTTCACTGCCGCACCAGATGAATTTCACCGTACGACGAGGTTTATTTTCAGCGAAATAATGCATTAATTCTAAGATAGTAATGGAACCTGTACCGTTATCCCAGGCACCTGGAGAATAAGGAACAGAATCATAGTGGGCGCTGAAAGCCACGATCTCATCTTTGAGATCTGTTCCTTCGATGGTCGCCACGACGTTTTGGGCTTTTCCTTTGGCTTCGCCATCCTGTTTCAAGACGATCTCCACTTCTTCTGGATGGGAACGTACCAGTTTTTCAGCGTCACTGATCTGCATGACAACACCAGGTAAATTGTATTTTTTATCGGCACGGGAGTTACGTGGACGTAATTCCTGTTTTAAAGAATCTTCATCATAGAATGTTCCGTGGACAGCGATAAAGCCCACAGCACCTTTTTTAGCCATGGCTTCAATTTTCTTAGGCATGGTCGGTCCGGTGATCAAACAGATCTTGCCTTTGATATCGGCAAGATTCACATCATTACCATTTTCAATATAAACCAGAGGGGCTCTGATTCCTTCATCAGGGGTAGTCCCGCTTCCGCCGATGCCAATGACATGATAGCTTTCTTCCACTGGTTTAGTGGTTTTGAAGCTGACTTCGTGAATGATCGGATTATCGATCTCATATTCTTCCAGATGCGCTTCAACACCGGCCTTTTCACATTCGGATTTCAAAAATTCAGCAGCCTTTTTTTCCGCCTCAGTGCCCGTGACTCTTTCAAAGCTCAGCTTTGTGAGAGTTTCCCAGGCTCTTTCTTTACATACTGACATAAGCAAATTCCTCCTTTACACTCATAGTTCAATCATAGAGTATCAAAGGAGGAAATGCAAGTAATTTTTAAAATAATTCGAATATGACGATTTCAAATTCGTCAAAATCTAAATTGTGTCGAGAATATCCTTCATGCGTTTGGCTAATCCCGGACATTTTTTAAGACTCAGACTGCAGATGCCTACGCGGATACCATGATTGACTTTGATGGTATAGATCTGATGATCGATCAGCGCCTGATGGAAACGATCGCGTTTGGCATTATCAGGAATCGCCAGCGTGATAAAGAAGCCTTCTTTATAAGGATAGCAGTCTAACTGACAGGCTTTCGCCTCGGTCAGGAAAACATCACTGCGTTGTTTCAAAAGATCAATGTAGCTCTGTTTTTCTTTGAGGTAATGATCCAGGTTTTGGGTGGTGACGTAGACAAAGTTTTCCATCGCACCATTTGGAATATTGGACCAGGTCGCACGCGCTGTTTTCTCGAAGACGATCTCCATATTGCGCACATCTTCGGCATTTTGCCCTAAAATAATGGCTGCACCGCAGCGCAGACCATAGGAAGTCAGGGTCTTTGAGCAGCTGAAGGCGACAACCGCCATGACGTGATCACTGAACTGATTGAAGGTCTGCATATAATCATGACAGTGATCCAGATCGTAAGCGTAGTCGATATAAGCGATGTCGTTTAAGAGGATTACCGGTCCCTGTTTACCGCAAGCATTGAAGAACTGAACAATTTCTTCCCATTCATCGATGGTTAAAGAATAACCGGTTGGATTATGGCATGGGTCATTGATGACAACGAGCAATTTCTGCTGTTGATCCATGACTTTCTGACAGGTTTCTTTGAAGCTGGTCAGGTTGAAATGATCGTCTTCAAATAAATCGTAAGTGACCGTTTTCAGGTTCAGCATGCCGGCCATTAATTGATAGGATCCCCAGGCAATATCTGGTAAAACCAGCGTTTCTCCTTCATCCAGCACGCTCTCAATGGTCATGTTGACGGCACCGGTACCACCAGGGGTTGCGATGACACTATGTGCCAGTGTACATCCACCGGGTTGGATCACCCATTGGTAAACCTGATTTCGAAAGCTTTCATTACCGGTGAAACTGGCAGCGTAAGCAGCCATGGTCTCATTCTTGATTTGTTTATAAGGCGTAAAGACACTGTCCATGGCAACGATCGTTCCATTTTCGTTATAGAGCGAACCGATCGTCGCATCGATGACTTGATCCTCGCCGTACTTTTCTTTGGCGGCTTTCGCTAACTTGACGACAGCGAAGACATTATCTTCAATCGGCGTCGTATTGACTTTATTTTTCACAAATCTCATGTTTATCATCTCACTTTCTAAATTTATTATAGTACGAAATTTTCGCCGATGCTATGAAATCTCTTAGAAAAGAAAGAAAGCCTATAAATTTCCAAGAATTTGTCTAAAAATGTAGACAAGATTCTATAAATCTGATAAAATAAATACGTGCTAAGATATTAGCATAGGGGTTAGGTTACAGATTGGAATGACAATGTGTACGCATGAAGGTGGCTTTCCGTGGGGGGAGGCCATCTTTCATTTTATAGATAAAATGCTTTGAAGTTCAAAATCTTTCTGATACAATGAGGGTAGAGGAGGGATATCATGAAATGTCCAGTGTGTAAAGACGTCACTTTGCTGATGGCTGAGCGACATGGTGTGGAAATTGATTACTGTCCCGAATGTCGCGGTATCTGGCTGGATCGCGGAGAACTTGAAAAAATTATCTCTGCCAGCAAAGCGGCCGATCATGATGAGATACCCGGTGCCAAACATAAGGATGAGACGAAGAAAAAGAAGAAAAGAGGTTTCGTTCTGACTGATCTATTGGAAGTATTTGGCGAGGGAGAATAATCAAAGGTTCAGCCAGACTGAACCTTTTTCAAAAAAAGTCTTTTGTTTTGTGTTCCTTTCTGCTATAATAGGACATGTTCTCGGGGTTTTAGCTCAGCTGGGAGAGCGCAACGCTGGCAGCGTTGAGGTCAGGGGTTCGAGCCCCCTAAGCTCCACCAAATGAAAACGAAGCGTTCAGGTCTATCGATCTGAGCGTTTTTTTTGTCTTATAGAGAGATCTTGCCTCTAGCTCTGGCTTTACGATCAAGAAAGGATTGAATAACGGGCACCAGGAACATCGCAACGAGCCCTCCCGCAAAACCATTATTATAGAGGTTCATGCCGCTGTAAACCACACTGACATTGAGCGCGACGGAGGAATGGAGGAACCCGGCAATCAGACCGGCAATCACCCCGAATTCTCCGGCCACAGGGGCCAGATTAGTGGATAATAGCAACGCCAGCATGGCGCTTGGATCCTGGATGCTCCAGTCCTTGGTCAGACTGGCCAGAAAGACCCCCATCATGATCGGTGCAATATTTCGCAGATGCTTGCCCGTGGTTCCAAAGCCGACCACTGTCATGATCGAGCCGATGGTGGGTCCGTTTAATTCGCCGCCGACCAAGAGGACAAAGGCAGTGGCAAAAAGCCCATTGACAGCCATGCTGAAGAGCGTCGTGTAAGGACCAAAAGCCATGAGATAGTCCGTGCCTGCGACACCCGGACTAGCCAATAAGGCGCGATAATGAGTAAACAGCTGTTTTCGCTCATGCCAATAGGCTAGAAGGATCATGACCAGAAAGAGACCGCCTAACATACAGGCTGCTAGTTGGTTATAACCGGTAGCCCAGAAAGAACGAGACTCGACGGTGATACCAAAAGATTTAAATACAGACATGACGATCGTGGCAATGATGCCTGCAGCAAATCCCACATTATACAAGGAATATCCCTTGTGGGCATAGGAGACATGTGTTGCCAGGGGAGGCAGCACAAAGCCGATCAGATTTCCGATGACAATACATAATAACAGACGAGGAAAAACGGCTAAATCACCAATCTGCATGATCTGCGTAATGATCGGGGATAGACTGGTTCCATATAAGCCGATATAGATATAGCGTTTGACAGAAGTCCGGTGATAACGGGCATAAAGAAAGACGCCCATCAGGATCGTCCAAATATTGAGCAGGTTTTTTCCAAAGAGTGAAAAGCAGAAAACCAGACTGCAGCAGGAAATCGTCGTTCCGGTTATATTCATTTTCAGCAGATAGAGAATGAGAATGGCAATCAGCGTGACCAGGCTGGCATTCACAAAAGCGGCCCCAGGACCACCAATCACAAAATAATCGGTAATGAGAAAATCCGGTTCCATCATGATTCGGCCTAGTCCTGTCATGATTTCTGACCAGGGCTGCAGACATAATCCCATGATCATAAAATAGAGGGGAACCAGGCATAATAAAAAATAGTTTCGTTTGATAGACAATCCCTTCACTCCTTTCTATGTAAGCGTTTGCTTATTTTTAGTATACCGAATGTGGAGATTTTTGTAAATCTTTATTCAAAAATAAAACTTTTTTATATCTTTGATCGCTTGATCGTAGGAAATGAAAACACTGCCTGTCAGGCAGTGCGATCCTTTATTTTCCGCTGCGTTTCTTTGCGTAGAACACAAACGAAACCACACCTGGAATACCGATCCAGGCGATCATGGCAGCCAGTGTGACTGCTTCAAAGTTGGCAATCGTTAAACTGCAGGCGACATAAAGCAAAGCCAGCGGAAGGGCGATATAACCTAAAATACGATGGGCGATATTCCAGGTCTCTTCATCCTGCACGGTCCATGGTAAACGTAATCCAGTATGCTTACTGAAAGGGAGCCTTGGACATATGATGCCAGAAAAGAAGATGACACTAAAAACGATGACCATGGCAAGTATTTTCTCGTCATTTTCTGAAAATGTGATACTATTCAAGGTAGATAATAAAGCAAAGATAGTGACGACAGCAAAAATCAGGATATCAAAGATCGTCGTCAGGCGCAGGACACCTATTTTGACATCATCCGTCGTTAGGCGGGTCAATAAGTCTAGATGACGGTACAAAACCATCGCTGCCGCCAATATACAAGCGCCAATACCGATGATAGCCATCGTTTCATTTTTGATGACAAGGGCGATCAGAATGGCTGCTATCGACAGTGTTAAGATCAAACCTCTTTTTTGATTGGCCTGTTGGAGCAGTTTTTCATCTTGTTTTTTCTTTTCCAGCGCTTGTTTCAGTTGAGCGAATTCCCGGGATAGATCTGGGGTATTGGCTTTGATGCCTAGAAGCTGGTTGACAGATACTTCAAGAATTTCTGCCATTTGAATGAGCATTTGTGCGTCTGGAACAGATAAACCATTTTCCCATTTAGATACCGTCTGTCGGACCACATTAAGCTTGACGGCCATTTCTTCCTGGCTGAGGCCTTTGGCTTTGCGGAAGTGTTTGATATTTTGATTGATCATGTTTTTACCCCTTTCTGTTGAGGAAGTTTACACTCTCATTATACGGTGGGGCTGCTTTGGACACAAGCAACGATCATTAACATTTGCCCTTAGGAATGAAAAAGTCATCTCCAGGGCATCTGAAAGCAAGATTGATCTTTACTGATCGTTCTATCCGTGGGCATTTTTTTAAAAACTTCATTTCAATTTAAAACTTTTCAGTCCGGACAGCCGTTAAGAAAGTGAGGTGGGCGAGATGCAGGAAAGATATTTACTTTATCGTATGAAAAGAGGAGATCAGGCGGCCCTGGATGAATGGATTGGCTATTATTATCCGCTCATCTATCGCTATTTGCTTCACAAAGCAGGAAAGACGAGTCTGGCAGAAGATCTATGTCAGGAGGTCTTTATTCGTTTTTTACGAACCTTGCCTACCTATCACGATGAGGGAAAAAGTTTGAATTATCTTTATACCCTCGCGCGTCATTGTTTATATGATCATTATCGCAAACAGAACGAGACGCTGTGGCTTGATGAAGCCTTGCTGGCAGATGATACGGCCCTGATGGATACGATCCTGCGACACGAGATCCAGTCATTGATGGCAGGTTATCTGCAGACATTGAAGCCGTCTTTGAGCCAAATCATCCGTCTGCATTATTTTTCAGAGATGACCTTTAAGGAGATTGCTGATGAACTGCATTTACCCCTCTCTACTGTAAAGACAAGGCACTATGCAGGGCTGAGACAATTAGCTAAAAAAATGACAAAGGAGGAACGCCAATGGTTAAAAGAGTGGATCCAAACACTTTAAACAATCTGCATTTGGTTCTAAGCGAGAACTGTGCCCGTTATCAGCATTCCCTGTTGGCCTGCTTAGGACATTATATCTGGTTGGAGATGCGTACTTTTTTGATGTTCGCACTGCTGGGGGCGGGATTGATGGTCTGGTTAAGTGGGTACCTCTTGACTGTTTATTTCGCTTGTCTTTTCGGTTTTGAGTTGTACAGCCTGATGCGTAATGATTATTACGGAATCAGTGAGCTGACTCAGCCGGTCTATCTGCACGCGGCAAGACGCTTTCTGATTCAGGGGTCTTTAGTCTATGTGGTGGAATTACTGCTTTTAGGCATGGCCTATCTGCTGATGCCGGGGGAAGCCTGGCTGGCCAGTTTGCTTTATATTTTTATTCCACTTGGCATTGTTCATATTCTGGCACTGCTTTTCTTGCCTTATTTCAAGAAGCAGATCTGGAGCTGGGGACTCTATGTCAGTACCTATGTCATTATCAGTTATGGGATGCAGATCGTGGATATGATGAGATATATTTCCTTACCTGTTTTATTAGGAAGTGCTGTGATGATCTGGCTTGTCTATATGGTAAGCATCATCATCAGAAAGGAGCGTTTATGGAACTTCGGGTAGAAAATCTGACAAAAACATTTAAAAAGAAAAAAGCGGTTGCTGACATGAACTTTGTCCTGCATCCGGGAATTTATGGCTTGCTGGGACCCAATGGCAGCGGCAAGACAACCCTTTTGCGGATGATTGCCGGCGTTGAAAAGCCGGATAGAGGGACGGTTTGGTTTGATGGATTCAAGACAGGCGATTATTATGATACCTTCACAAGCCAACTAGGTTATTTGCCTCAGCATTTTGGTTATTACCCTACTTATACTGTGGAACAATTCTGGCAGTATCTCGCGCTTCTGAAGAACTTATCTAAGCCATATGCGACATCACGGATCAATACCTTGCTCAAACAATTGCACCTGGAAGAGCAGCGACACGTGAAATTGAAAAAACTGTCAGGCGGGATGCGTCAGCGTGTAGGCATTGGTCAGGCTTTGTTAAATGAACCGAAGCTGCTGCTGTTAGATGAACCGACCGTTGGCCTGGATCCGCAGGAACGTCTGACCTTCTATCAGATCCTGCATGAATTAGCCGACGACTGTATCATCTTTCTTTCGACGCATATTGTCAGTGATCTGGATATGCTGGCGGATGAGATACTGGTGATGAAAGCAGGGCGACTGATGTTTCAGGATACCAAAGAAGCATTGATTGCCAGTGTGCAGGGGCATGTTTGGGAAGTGGAAGCAATGCCTGAGTTACAGTCACAATATGCGCTGTCAAGGGTTCAAGGCCAGACACTGCGCCTGGTCTCCAGTCAGTGCCCGGCGCCCGGTGCTCGTTTGGTAACGCCGGATCTCAATGATTTTTATCTCTATTATTTTCAAAAGGAGGCATAGCGCATGATGAAGATGGTCCTATCCGAATATCGTAAGCTTTTTAAGCGGCCGATCAGTTGGCTCTTGTTAGTGGTAATCGTGATCATGACACTTTATCAATGTCATGGGATCTATCATCGAACCATTCTCAAACAATACGGAAATCCGCGCGAGATCGTGCAGGAAGTGGATGGTATCGCTTATTTTCGCCAGGCCGATCAAGTCTTACACCAGTATCGCGGACCGGCAAGCCAAGAGATGTATGCGCGCATCAAGGCCGATTACCATGACATGCTGGATATGTATTACTTGAATGCCAAACCGCTGAATGATGATGAGATTCCTTATTATGATACAGATGCCTTACTGGCCGTTTATACAGGAATCTATCAGAACCAGCCAAATATTCATTTCAATCTGGATGTTATCAGTGCCGATGATGGAGGCAAAAGTGATGAGGAAGCGCTGGAATGGTACGGCTGGCTGCTTGATCGAGACGCTGCTTTCAATGAAGTGTATCATTTAAAAGGCTATCCGGAGATCAAGGCGCAGTTAGCCTCTGTTTATGAGGCAAGGGAAATCATTTTTGATAGCACGATCCCTAATAATCTGGTGCTGGATGCTTTTGATCAGATGAATTTCTTCTACTTGCTGATATTGTCTTTCTTGCTGGCGAATCTCTTTTCGCAAGAGAAAACCACCCATATGGACGCTTTGATCAACAGTTCTCCTAGAGGGTATCGTCAAACTGCTGCAGCCAAATGCTGGTGTGCCATCGGGCTAGCGGTAATCGTCTTTGCTCTCCATGCGTTGACTGTGCTGCTTTACAGCGCTTGGATGCTGCCGGTGCGGGACTGGTCTTTGTGGGTAATGAATATGGGTGGGGCTTATTATACGCTGGAACCTTATCAGGGGTTATACACGTATCGTACGCTGATGATCTACCTCAGTATGAATATGCTGGTATGTTTGATCAGTATGGCCATGCTGACTGCTTTTCTCTCTTACCTGACCAATCATCAATTGCTCACTTATGGACTGATGGTTGTTTGGACGGTTCTGCCGATCTTTATGACTCATGAGTTGAGTCGGCTGTTCCAGGTCCGGATGCTGGAAGGCTTAAAATATCTCCAGATTCAAAACGACCAGCTTTCTGTCTTTAACGGCGAGATCCTTTATCATATTCATATTTACTGGTTGATGTGGATCGTGTTGACCATCGGTATGGGTCTGTTGATACATTGGCGCTTTCAAAGGTATCGGATTGCCTGAAAATAAACAAACTTTATTAAAGGATAGCAAATTCCATTGATATAATGCTTGTTATTCAATATAAGAAAAGCGATTAAAATACCCATTGCTGTGTTTGAAAAAGGTCTCATATGGATCTTAAGAACAGTACAAGGAGCCAAAAAAGGCCTTTTTCAGTTGCTTTTATTATGGTTGGCTTACCATTTTGCATTCTGTTGGTGGTTTTGGTATGATAGTGACAGGAGGTGGGAGGATGTTACCGGAGATAGACTTAGTATCCACTTTATTAGAAATGACCAATCATTCATCTCAGGAAGAAGAGACGGAGGTCCGTCTGGCTCGCACGATCCTGGAAAATTTAGGACATATCTGCCAGATGAAAAATAAGGAACTCGCTAAGCTTTGCTATGTTGACAGTGCCACCATCAGCCGCTTTGTCCGTAAACTGGGGTTCAGTTCTTATCGTGATTTTCGTGAGTGGTTTTTGATGGACGAAAAGCGGAAGCAACATCTTGGCTATTTTGATTTGGGACAGATTCATGATGCGGATGAGATCCTGTCCCACCATTTGACATCCTTAAAGACAACAGGTGAGATGATCCCGCTTGCTTACATTGAGCAGCTTGTCGACTGGATGATGGCAGCCAGGAATGTTCTTTTGAATGGCAATCGCTATTTCCAGTTAGTCTGTCAGGATCTGCAGTATCGTCTGGTTTCAATGAACCGCTACGTGGCGACTTTTCAAAATATGGATGTACAGGAACACTATTTAGAGGAATCCGAGCCAGGACTGATGATCTGTTATAGTGCCAGTTTGCATCATCGGGATTCCGGTTATTTCATTAAAAAGGCGAAAGAAAAAGGCTGGCGCGTGGCGTTGATTACCCGTAAGGAACATGAGTTAGCGAAGTTATGTGATCTGGTGATCTACTATGCAAGTCCCTTGTCCCAATGGACGATCAACAGTGTGGAGGATCGTTTGTGCATGCTGTATATCAACGATTTATTAACGTATGTCTATGTTAAAAAATTGCAGAAACTGCAATAATCATTTGAGGGCGTCGCTTTCTGCTGTATAATACCACTGACCAATGGAAGGGAGAGAAGACGATGTTAAAGATAGTGATTTGTTGTGGTGCAGGGATGTCCTCTAGCTTTTTAGCGCAAAGATTGCAGCGTGAAGTGGAAAAGCGCGGTTTACAGGATGAGATCAACGTGGATTTTTATCCACTGGAGGCCGCAGGGGTGGCGAATGCCAAAGAAAAATTAGAAAATTATGATGTCGCCATGTGCTGTCCGCATCTCAAGATTGAAGTGAACCAGATTTCAAAGATGTTTCCGGATTTGAAATGTGCACTGTATATCATGCCGCCTAAAATGTATGGAACACTTTATTTTGATGAGGTCATTCAGGACGCTAAAGATGTGAAAGAAGCTTTTGACAAGACCCATATGATCCCCTTCCATTTCCCGGGTGAAGAGAATCCTTTGATGATCAGACGCTGTGAGGCTTATCGCAATCGACATCAACATAAATACGACTAGGAAGTTGAAACGCTTCCTTTTTTTGCTGCCAAAATAACATCCTGCTTTATAAATCGAACATATTGACTAAGTTATTTACGCCAAACAAATGCCTTTAATAAAGGATAAATACAAAAATAACCAAATAGATTTCTGTTAAATCAAATTAATAAACATATAATTTAGAAAAAAACAGAAAAAATAATTTTTTCAAAAAACTTCTTGACTTATGGCTAAATGTCGTTATAATAAGGACCATAGATATAAAACTCAAGGAATAAGAGAGTAGTTATCGACCAAGTCAAAGCGAGCTGATGAGGGTGAGAGATCAGTACAGCGGTAGATAATGAAGCGCACTTAGGAGAGGGATATTTGAACTCAAGTAGAATATCCGGTGAGCTAGCCTTAATAGCGAGAGTGGATGCAGGTCAACTGACATCAACTGGAGTGGTAACGCGGATTATTCGTCTCCTGGCTTAGGCCAGGAGATTTTTTATATCTAAAACAGGAAGGGAGAAATGAAGATGGATTTATTTGTGAATGCGATAGTGATTGATATGAGTTCCATGCTGCCATATCTATCCTGGTTTATTGATGGTGCCATTACAACGGTGTGGATCTCCTTCTTAACCGTTATCTTTGGTTCCTTAATTGGTTTTATTGCTACTTTAGCTAAGCGATCTCGCTTTAAGATCTTAAACTGGATTGCTTCAGCTTATACACAGATTATTCGAGGTACGCCAATCCTCTTACAGCTGTACATTGTAACTTTAGGTTTACCATCGATCGGAATCAGTATTCCGGATGTATTTGGTCCACGAAGCGGTCTGTTGATTGGTGCAGTCATCGCTTTGGCGATCAACTCAGGGGCTTACACTTGTGAGATCTTCCGTTCAGGTCTCAACTCAGTTGACCATGGACAGATTGAAGCAGCCAGATCGTTAGGTTTAACCAGCCGCCAGGCGATGTTCTATGTCGTTATCCCACAGGCTATCAAGACAATCTTACCTGCTTTAGGTAACGAATTTATCACCATGATCAAGGAATCATCCATGGTATCCGTTATCGGTGTCGGCGATGTGATGTATCAACAGAAGATCGTACAAGGGGCAACCTATCGTGTCTTTGAACCATTGATTATGATTGCGATTATTTATCTTGTCTTAACGACAGTTCTGACAACCATCTTAGGATTCTTTGAAAGGAGACTGAATACAGATGCTAAAAGTTAATGATTTGCATAAATATTTTGGTAAGCTGGAAGTACTCAAAGGGATCACGACGGAGATCCATAAAGGAGAGGTCGTTGCGATCATCGGTGCTTCTGGATCTGGTAAGTCCACTTTCTTAAGATGCTTGAACCTGTTGGAAGAACCAACGAAGGGAGAAGTCATCTTTGAAGGACAAAACCTGACAACAAAAGAAGATAAGAATTTCAATATTAATAAAGTCCGTGAACACATTGGGATGGTTTTCCAGCATTTCAATCTGTTCTCTAACTTATCAGTTATCGACAACATTACCTTAGCACCTATCAAGGTCAAAGGCATGAGCAAACAGGATGCCGAAGCCAAAGCTATCGAACTGTTGAAACGTGTTGGTCTTGAGGATAAGAAAGACGTGTATCCAAGTACTTTGTCCGGCGGGCAGAAACAGCGTGTAGCCATTGCACGAGCTTTAGCGATGGAACCAGATGTCATGTTGTTTGATGAACCGACTTCTGCACTGGATCCAGAGATGGTCAAAGAAGTTCTGGTTGTTATTAAGGACTTAGCGGAAAGTGGAATGACTACCGTGATCGTCACACATGAGATGGGCTTTGCCAAGGAAGTGGCAACTCGTGTCATGTTCATTGATAACGGCATTGTTTTAGAGGAAGGAACACCGGATGAAGTGTTTAATCATCCAAAACAACAGCGTACGAAAGAGTTCTTAAATAAAGTGATGTATTAATAATAAGGGGAGGAAAAGAAGATGAAAGCAAAAAAATTATTGACTTTAGGCTTAGCGGCTCTGATGACTTTTAGTTTCACAGCTTGTTCAACCGAACAGCAGGACGCAGTAGAAAGAATTAAAGCACAAGGCTACATTACTTTAGGAACAAGTCCGGATTATGCACCAAGTGAATTCTACATTGATGATAATGGAACTAAGAGAATTGTCGGTTCGGATATTGCTTTAGCACAGGCAGTCGCTGATAAACTGGGGGTTGAATTACAGATCCAGGAATCTGATTTCAATACAGTCATTGCAAATGCACAGGCAGGTACCATTGACATGGGTATTTCAGGATTTGCATGGGAAGAAGATAGAGCAGAAGTCGTTGATTTCTCGGATGACTACTCCAGAGACAGTGGGACTTCATTCCAGGGCTTAATGATCAGAAAAGAAGATGTGGATAAATACCAGACTAAAGAAGATATTCGTGCTAATGGAGCCATCGTTGGTGCACAGGCTGCCAGCATTCAGTATACGATGTCTTTAACGATTGCCGATGAAGATCATATCGTTCAGCTCGCTGACACAACAAACTGTGCCGCCCAGTTGTCTACAGGTGATATTGATGCCTTCGTATGTACATCTACTCAGGCAGTAGCGATGATGGAAACGTATGACAACATCATGTTATTACCAAAAGAAACCTTTAATATGGACCCTGATAATTTCTACAACAGAACCGGTGTGATCTTCTCTAAAGACCCAGCTTATGATTCTTTAGAGGAAGTGGTCAATGAAGTCATTGCGGAAGCAAAGGTGCCAAATGAAGAAGGAAAAACCCAGTTAGATATCTGGTATGAAGAAGCGGTTGCTTTAATGCCATTTGACTTAACTGAAGAATTAAAAGCTTCTGGTGAATTACCAAGCTAATCAAAGAAGCAGAATACTGCTTCTTTTCTATACCATATTCATTGAAGGAGGAAACAAAAATGAACGAATTATATGAAAAAATAAACAAATCCATTGAAGATCATGTCGATGACTATATGGCCATGGTCAAACAGATGTATGACCATCCGGAACTTGGTTTTCAGGAATTCGAGACCCAGAAATTATTGACGGCTTACTTAGAAAAAGCAGGCTTTGATGTTAAAAAAGGGGTTGCCTGTGAAACTGATTATGTGGCAGAATACAAATCCTCAAAACCAGGACCAGTGATTGCCTTTATGTGTGAGTATGATGCTTTACCTGAAGTAGGTCATGGCTGCGGTCATAACCTGATTGCAGGCATCGGCATTGCGGCCGGAGAGGCCTTAAAGTCAATTGCGGATGACATTGGTGGAACGATTCGTGTCATGGGAACACCTGCAGAAGAAAACTTCGGTGGAAAAGTTCATATGGCCAATGCCGGTTTATTCGATGATGTGGATGCAGCGCTGATGGTTCATCCAGGAACCAAAAATGGACTGGGCGGTAAATCCAATGCCATCAATCCAGTGAAATTCGAATTCTTTGGTAAGAATGCCCATGGTTGTCACCCACAGGAAGGCAAGAGTGCATTGGATGCAGCGGTCATGACCTATATTCAGATCAATTTGATGCGTCAGTTCCTTGAACCAAATACCTTTATCCATGGAATCATTCGTGATGGCGGCGGTGCTGCCAACGTCATTCCTGCTTATGCCAGCATGGAATACTACTTCCGTGCACCAACGATGAAATATGCTTTGGAAATGACCGAAAAAGCAAAGAAATGTGCAGAAGGTGCTTGCCTGGCAACAGGAACGACTTTTAAAACCTCCATTTATGAATGTCCTTATGAAGATACATTAGTCAACTATACGCTGGCAGATATGCTGAAGGAGAAGTATGAGATGCTTGGTTTAGAAGATATTCAGCCAGTTAATGAAGTTGGCGGTGGATCTACCGATGTGGGCAGCGTCAGCTATAAATGTCCAACCATTCAGGGTGGAATTAAGATTGCCGGAGATGAGGTTGCCGGACATTCGAAAGAAATGGCTTGTGCGACGGTATCTCCTGAAGGTAAAGCGGGTCTCGTCAATGCAGCTAAAGGCATCGCCTATATTGCCTGCGACTTGATCACACAGCCAGAAAAGCTGAAAGCTGTACAGGACGAATTCAAAAAAGCAACACAGTCTCATTAAATCAAAAGCCCAGATCATGGTGACCTGGGCTTTTCGTTTTAGATAAATAATTCATTCTCTTTTCGATCTGAGCAGAGTTTTTCCAGTTTAGCTCCTAGGCTTTGGATTCTTTTGGCGTTAAGAAAACGAGCCTGATGGGGGCAAATGCAAACACAGCGCATGCAGGAAATGCATTTTTGGCTATCTGTGTGCTTAGGATTGGCAGGATCGATGGCTTCGGCCGGACATTTGGAGGCACATAAGCCACAGGCTTCACATTGCTCGCTGACTTCAGGAATCATTCCTCCGCTACCGGCTTTCTTATAAGGGCGCGAACCAGGCAGAACCGGGGTGGTGCAGGTGGAAGAAGCCAGTTTCTCTTTGATCTTTGAAGCAAAGGCTTGGAGCGTACGTGTATCTAAAGCATCAGGTCGGCCACTGGCAAACTGATGGGCAATGGAGTGCTCAGCAATTGCAGCAACCGCTCCGATCACCTTAAACCCGCAATTTTCACAGACATCCTGTAATTCGACTAAAGTATCTTCATATGCACGGTTACCATAGACACAAACGAGGATCGCTCGTGTTTGGTTTGCCTGCATTCTTTCAAGACGTTGAGCTGCCAGTGCGGGAACCCGTCCACCATAAGATGGGACGGCGATCAAGGCAATATCCTCGTCTGTAAACGTGTGATTCGGTAATTTTGGATCACATAAATCAATCATTTGAACTTCTACGTCAATCTTTTGACTTAAAATCTCGGCAACTTTTTCTGTCCCTCCGGTAGGACTGAAACAAATCATATACATTGACATACATGATACACCTCTTTTATGTGATAATATGGATGTAAATCTTCGCTTTATATATTGATGATAGCATGACTAAGATGTAAGGTCAAGAACAACATCTAAGGAGGCTCACGATGCAGTTTAGTATGAAATGTTCCATAGCTGTTCACTGTTTGATTTTTATTCACGAAGCAAATGATCATATTAAAGTAACCAGTCCGCTACTGTCTCTAAGTACCGGTGTAAACCCGGCAACCATTCGCAGCATTCTCAGTGTCCTCAAGAAAGCAGGGATCATTCAGGTGGAGCTGGGAACGGGTGGAGCCACCCTGCAGAAAGATCCTCGCGACATTAACTTATATATGATCGACAAAGCGGTGGAGCCTCACGATTTTGATCAGCTGATCAAAATTCATCCTTGTAAATATCCTTTATGCCCGGTGGCCCGCAGCATGTCTCAAATCTTACGTCGCCCTTATCAGGAAATTGAAGAAGTCATTCGTATAAAAATGGAATCAATCGATTTACAGTCTTTAATTGAAGATTACAGACAGTCACAGGTTAATGAATCAACGCAAGATAAGTAAAACAGTCATCCTACAAGATGACTGTTTTATCTATTGCTATTGCAGTGAGCGTAATTCTTTTTCGATAGAGACAGATACCACTAGATAGATTCCCAATAAGGATGGTAAAAGCATCGTCACCAACATGATGAATGCCAATCCTAAGAAGTAGATGAGATCAAAGTGAATACTTCCAAAAGACAGCAGGAAATGATTTCCCAGGAAAATAAAGAGCAGGGAGAATAGACTACTGATTAATAGATTAATTACAAACTGTACCAATTGATTCATGAGTTCACTTTTGAATAGGTCGAGCCGTTTTAGTCCATTAGCGATATAGACACAGAGATCCTGACGTTTTCCAAAGGCCTGATAGAGGCTGATCATGCAGAGGATCAAAACGGTAATTGTAGCTAAGGCAATATTGCTTTTCTCCAGAAATCGGGTATGATTCTGTAAAGAAACATTCAATAATTCAATATCATTCATTAGGCTCGCCAATTCGAGATCAGGATAAGCAACGTCTAGTTTGAGTTTTAAGAGATCGTAAACATAAGGTCTGGTATTGAGGACATAGCGGGGCAGTGTTTCATATTCACCGCTAAGCACATCGTCCACGGGTATATAGATGGCATGCGTACCATTACTGTAGTATCGTTGCTTAGCGACCGGAAATTCTCCTGCTATCGTATAGGTCCATTCCCGGTTTCCCTGTTGAATGGTGATGTCACTACCTATATATTGATTTAGCGTTGCATCGACATAGACCCCACTTCCCTGGAAAGGATAGAGTCCGTAAACATCGGAACGAATGGTCTTTCCATCAATCTGGATGGTGGGATTATCCATTTCAAATAATGGGTCCATTGAGAGAATTTCATCATAACCCAATAGGTCATTGATCTGTTCATCCGATAAGGGTTGATTAGATTTGGAAATGAGAAATATTTCATCCTCGGTTACCGTACTGGCCATCGATTGGTACTGTTCTTTTAAAGTATTGCCATAATAGATGATATAATGAGCAGCCGTGACCATTAAAAGGCAAATACAGGTAATCAGACTAAATTGTTTAAAATGACGTTTGAGCTGTAGCTGAGTCAGCTTTCGGTAAAAAGAGAATGGAATGTGCCTGGTTTTAGGCTTGCTGGGAGTAGATGCTAGGGGTTCAGGTGACGGTGATTGAGTGATGATGCCATCTTCAATGCCATTGATTACATCAGCGAGGGCATCGTATCGGCTGGTATGCGTAGATACAATCACAATTTTATTCTCCCGATGAGCCAAACGTGTAAATATGTCCATCATTTCTCTGGCATGATCAGCATCCAGGGCACTGGTCGGTTCATCCGCAATCAGAATGCTGGGATCTTTGGATAGAATGCAGGCAAGAATAAAACGCTGCTTTTCACCGCCAGAAAGCTGGCTTGGATAGCTATGCAGATCTTTATCCAGGTCAACTGTATTTAAGAGGTCAAGCGCCTTTTGCGAGGAAAGCCGGATCCCACCCAACATCGCAAACATCTGCATGTTTTCTAATAAAGTCAATTGCTCAGGTATGACAAGATTCTGATAGAGAAAGCCTATCTCTGTTTGCCTGAGTTGTTCCTTCTGTTTTTGGGAAGCAATTACCCGTCCATTATAAGTATAGGTAAAAGAATGATTTGATGAAACACACCCAAGTATGTAAAGCAATGTTGTCTTGCCTGAACCGGATTCTCCCTTGATAAAGTGGAGTTGACCCGGTAGAAAAATAAGCGGCGCTTCATTATGTAAGTGAAATTGGTCATGTGATAGCTGTAAATGATCGATTGTAAGCATAGTCTCCCTCCTTCTAGGCGTAGTTCGATCTTTATATGCATTAATGGATTTCAAAACACAAGACTTTATATTTGATACAATTATGAAAATATATCTTAATTTGTAAGTATTGAGATCAACCTTTATAAAAATCTCCCTATTAATCTAGGGAGATTCCAAAAAAGCTAGAATCTGTAAGATGAAATGAAAAGTCAATCATTACCAATAGATTTTTACTGATGGCTTTAATGTACCGCGATAGCTGCCATTTTCCCACATCTTTCCTGATCCGGTATACATGGTATATCCAGATCCTTTAGATGTATTAGGTGCACCTAGTGCACTAAAACTAAATCCAGGTAGCGTATAGGTCGAGTAACGATAGTAGTTAAGCTCACTATGACTATCGGGATAAACAGTGCAATCGACGATTAAACTCAGCTTGTTACCTAATGATTCAGCAGTACCAGTACCTCCGCTCTGATACGGAGCTAAGGCGTATGGAGAAACACTTTCATCAGCTGAGGCAGAAGACATCTCTGCAAATCCCATAACGCAAACAAGCAACATAGCTAAGAAAGATAAGAAAATTCTTTTCATACGGTTTCGCCTCCTTTAAACCATCTCATCTTACCATTTAATTCTATCTTCATTTGGCTAAGCAATAAATAACTAATGAGACTGGCCAACAGTATCGTTATCAGGCAAAGGCCAAAAGTAATCATCACAGTTGTTTGATCATAAGGATAGACTACAATTTCATTAGTTGGAGTAGAAAATTTAAGATAAACGAAAACCTGACTCAATATACAGACCAATATAAGATCGATTGATGACTCCAAAAGAGATCTGTGATATTGGAGATTAAGGCTGTCAAGATAAGTCTTATTTCGTTTTCTTAATAGATCCTGTAAAGTATAAAGGATTGACAAGCCGACTATAATCACGGTAATCATAATAACAACATAAAGAATAACAGATTTTTGAAACATGGCATTGACACTGTCAACCACATAGCCTCCTTCATTGAAATTAGGTTTATGGATTACTAATTGTGAATTAAGCTGTTGGATTTGTTGACTGATGGAATCCTGATACTTTGCATCATCCATTGTCACGATGAACGAGCTGGCTTCCCAGTTTGGATAGATCAATTCCAGCTGACTGATATCATTATCTCCTTTGTCTATTAATGCAAGGAATTGCTCATGGTACTTTTCGTATATTGCTTGTATTTCTTCGATAGGTAGATAGATATCATTCATATATTGTATTCCCAGATAGGTATTGAAGACATCATCCTGGATGATTCCTCTGATAGGGAAAGTTTCTTGTGTAAAAAGATTCACTGCACCTCTTTGAATGACTTCTTCTTCGTTGAAACCGACATAACCTTCGCGAATAGTTTTTTCACCTGCCACCGGAACACTGAAATATAAGGTGAGGCTTTCACCATTCAGTGTGGTTATGCCTAGTTCACTGGCTAGCGCTTTGGAGATATAAATGCCTTTGGTTACAGTTGGGTCCAGTTCGCTGCGCTTGTCATATTCCTGGTGAGTGTACGCTGGAAGAATGGCCAGCGTTTGCAAAGGTGAATAGCTAGAGACGACCTGTCCATCGCGTACGACTTCAATAAAGTTATAATCATGTGAGTCCAAATATTGACCGATGAAAGCACCGGTTTTGTCGTATGCAGGAGTCTGTAAGGTTAGACTTAGCATTTGTTCAACAGTCGTAACATGTTCTAAGGCTCTTATCTGATTGATCATTTCGGTGGATAAGGGATCACTAAATGGATCATCATAGATATTACTTGAGACATTGGTTGTGACAACATAGAGCTCTTTTTCATAGAGTGACGTTATCTTTGAGTCATAAGTTTTTAATAAGCCTCTTGCACTAGTGAGGTGATAAAGTAAGGTCATGAGGCAGATGCTAATGACAAAAACGATGGTTAAATGAATTGGTAGCTGCGCTTTATAGAAATGAACAGACAGTGCTTTCTGTGCTTTCTTTTGATTTAATGGTTTGACCTCATTGATTGGCCTATCTGGTGCTTTTGTGATTTCCTGACTGGAACAATTAATTTGTTTTGCATCTATGTGAAAAACAGCGGATTGTCGTGCGAATAAATGGGGTTCATGAGTCACAACGACAACCATCTTTCCTCTTTCCTGTAAGGATTCAATGCATTCTACGACTCGCTGTTTATTTTGAAGATCCTGCATTGAAGTAGGTTCATCAAAAAGGTAGAGATCAACTTCTCTTAGAAGTGCACAGGCAATCGCAACTCTTTGGCGCTCTCCTCCGGAAAGACGCTTAACTTTTCGATGCCATATCGACTTTATATTGAGCTTCTCACATATATCCTGAATGCGATGGCGGTCCACTTTTTGATGGAATATTTGATCGATCAGTTCTAAATTGTCTTTTACAGATAATGAACTAAGCAGCGGGCAGTTCTGTTTCACATAGCTGATATGCTGAGCACAGAAATTCTTTTTTTCCTGAGCAGATAAGCTTGATATCTTCGTCTGGTTAAACTCGTATTGTGCACCATCCAACTCCAACGCTAACAAATTGAGTAAAGTTGTCTTTCCTGCACCGCTTTCACCAGTGATGAGATACAGTGCATTGTTTTCAATTGTCAAATCAATGTCGACTAAGATGGGTGTTTCGTTGTAAGAGATTGTCTGACTTTTCAAATTAATCATTTTTAGAAACCTCCTATTTTTATGTTTGTTTAAATTATAATATCATCAGTTTGTCATTATCCGAAATACAGTCATGGTTATTGCTTTTCTTAATTTCATTCTAGCATGTTCTGTACATCAGATAAAGAAAATCTTGTTTAAATATAAAGGAATGTTGTATTTATTGTTATAAAGATTATATTTCGAGTTTACAGAAATATGTGACAAATATACTTGGAATAATTAGGAAAAAGACAAATTGGTTTAGTAAATCAGTTGATGGCTTATTGAAAACTGTCAATAGCTGGAAAAAATTGTATTAGGAAAGATCACTTTTTTCTGCGATATATAGGTTTTTCATCGCCAAATAAGTGAATAGATCGACTTAGCATCTACTCAATAAATGGCGATTTTGCCGAATCGTGATAAGTGTTTGCTCACCAATAAGTTTATTGTTGATAATTGAGATCCCATTGAAAGAATATGTTGATAATTTAAAGGGTGTTGATTCGCTACGGATACTTTGATTTTTGAAAAATGTGAGCTTTAGATAGTTTGTATTTGCTTGACACATTCAAACATGAATGCTATTTTTATATTAAGGCGCAAACCTGGTATGCTCACTAGATAGCAAAACCTACCCCTGGCTAACTATAATGCATATCCTCCGCCCTAACGCAGAATTGGAGGTATAAAAAATGTTTTCTGTGAAGTCAGTTTTAATGAAGCTGTTGTCATTCTTATTTATTGTAAGTTTACTACTTCTTTTAAGCAAAAGTCTATTAAATGCGCGCAAAGAAGCAACTGCTTTTGATGAAAACCGATGGCAATTCAATGAGCTAAGTCCTACGGTATTGTTCACTAAACATCCTGGAGAGGAGGATTAGGATGGAAAATCGTTTACGTTTTGAATTGGCCTGGTTTTTGAGGAGCCATCGACGAAAAGAAAATCTTTCTCTTTTAGCGTTGAGTGAACAAATCAAAGAAACATCATGTAATTACAAATTTGATGTCCCATACCTTAGTCGATTAGAGTCGGGAAAAGCGAATATATCTGAAGAAAAATGCGCAGAACTACTTCGCTTTTTCAATATAAGCATGCCTACTTTTACCAAGCAGATATACGATACGTCTTATCTGAAAGAAGTGTATGACCTGTTGTACTACGTTTGTCTCTCAGGGGAAGATAAAGAACATATGCAAATGATGATAGACGCCCATCCTCATAATGCTTTTATCAGTCATCTAAAATTAGTGCAGTGGATCCAAAAAGCTTTTTCTCATCGTTGGGACGAGGAGTTTCAGGATGAATTTAAAATGTGGGTCGCACTCGAACCTATGATGATGGAAGAAGAACGTGTTTTTTTTCTGTGCGCATTGGCAGCATATTATTCTAATCAGTTAGATAAAACAAAAGCTTGTCAATATTTGGATCAAGCCAAAAAAATGAATTCAACAAAATATGGGATGCTGGTCACGTATTATGAAATATATGTTTGGACACGTTTTAATGAGTACGGAAATAAGGTTGGACTGTTAGATCGTTGTATAAAAACGTTTGCAGATGAAAAGAATATGAGACGTTATTCTTATTGTCTAATGTTGAAAGCCGCTTATTATATGCAGATACATTACTATGATAGAGCAGAACCAATGTATAAAGAACTTATAGAATATTATAGGAGTATCAATGGATTATATAATCTCCATGTGAATCTGCATAATTTAGGTAATCTTTATATGCAGCAAGAGAAATATGATCAGGCAATAGATTATTATAAAGAAGCCGCTCATTACTTTAATGAGAATGACACTTATTTTGATTTAGCCTGGTGCTATTATAAGAACGGGAATATTCTTCAGTGCCGACAAACGCTTACTCATGCCAAATCTGTACAGAATCGTTATCCCGTTTTTGAACAGCTGATTGAATGGTTACAGATCACGTTAGATGCGAAATATTCAGTGGCAGCCTTAAATTGTCTGTTAAAGATAGAAAATAATTATGGTGAAGAAATGGATCAGTCAATCAAGCAATTTATTCGAACACAGATAGCTCAGCATTATGAGTATCATCGGCAATATGACCAGGCTTGTGAATATTATCGCTTAGCGAATCAGCGAAATGTCACGGAATATGATGAAGATACGCCGGAATTGTCTTCTGATATTTAGAACCACCCTATCTTTGTGATGGTATGGTGACACTGTTTTAGGGAGCAGTGTCTTTTTCTTCATAACTTTTAGGTTAATTGCTGATAACAAGAGTGCATTTCTCTATCTTGATGGACGGTTCTACAATAAAGAAAAGGCGAGTAATAAAAATGACAAACTTAACCAACCAAGCGGCAATCGTGACAGGTGACAGTTCCGGAATCGGTGAAGTGATTATTTTACGTTTTGCGAAAGATGGGGCAAAGGTCATGACCACTGGAAGAACGGAAGCCACGTAAAAAAACTTCTGAAGTTCATGAGAATATCACTTATCCGGTAGCGGATGATGGAACGTGTGGAAATAGCATATGGACATTTAGATATTTTGGTCAATAAAGCCTGCCGGTGTCAGTTCAGCCAATCACAGAATGAAGATTGAGGATTATGATCGGGCTTTAGTGGAGATGACGAGAAAACTTTATGGGCTTTAGGGCTGGCTGAAGAAACATCAGGAGGACTTTGCTGCAATGATCTTGATGGGACGCTTTTGAACCTGTCGAAATGGCGAATACGGCTGCTTTTCTAGTCAGTAAAGAAATGACCGCCGATGGTGCATTATAGAAAGAAGATGAACACGTGGGAAGGAATACAAAAAGCGACCATGGTCTTTGAAGTTTTCGATGCACAGGAGGATACGTTGGATGGGTTATGCTTTGATCGTCGGGAAAATCTTTATTTAGCTGGAGGTGTCGGTGGTCGTCTCTTTAGGCATGATAATGAGTTCTATTTTACCGATTTTAAGGGAACACTTTGGGATTCAACAGGCGGTATCTATAATGTCAGCGAATGCATCTATCCGGCGATTCGTCCGGGTACTAGCGAGCTTTATCTGAGTGCCAGTGATGGTAATGGTCGCGGCTGTCGGATCGTTAAGGCTAAAGCAAGAGCCAAAGCGTATCGCTCATATTCATATCAATAATGGGGAAGGGGTCACTTCCCTTTTATTTTTGCGTATGATACAATAGTAATGAAATAGGCGAAGTCTAAAGACCACGCCCCTTCCCGAACCGTACGGGCACCTTTCAATGCATACGGCTCTCCATTTCTAAGTGAGTTTTCGTTTTGTAATTTGATTGAACTCTAAAAGGTTTTGACTGACCTTTATAAAACATTCTCTACATAGACATATCTGCCTACGGTTTATTCTTATCATTTCTTTGATGATATGGGAATAAGGCATACGTAGTAAGCTAATCTTCTTTCTATGAAACATGACATGATGTTGTGGATTGCCACATATGTAACAGTTTCTTTTGAGAGGATTCGTATCTCTATATCTGTATTCCACATCCTGCTTGATTTTACTAAGCCACTGTGGGAAGAATGTTTTATCTCGTTTGAATGAACGATATAGAGCCAACTTGATTGTTTTAGCTTTTCCCTTGTCATTCATATACGAATAAATCAGTTGTTTATGATATTTCTTAAAAACCTTCTTTATTGAAATATCACATTTACGTGCAATCGTATAGGCAATGGAATATTGGATGATGTATTGGATCCTATGCATGACATAGTAATTCCTACACCCTTGATTATTATTGACTAGACCTCTGAGAACTTGATTACCATAGGTAATGATGTCTTCAATAGGCTTGTATAATAATCTCTTTATGGAAGTAGGATATCCAAAGGCATTACACATTCCATTGTCGCGTAGTTTGTGTATGAGTTTTTGATTGTCAATGAGGATGTCAATGTTAGGGAAATCTCCTGTTGATGAGATACCCAAGAAAGTGTGCTTTTTCATTTTTCGCATGTGTGATAAGAGTCTTTTCTTCGCTAAGTCTTAGATGAAGTTCACTTTCAAGAAAGTGTTTGATTTCTTGTTTAAGTTGTTCGGCATATGCTTTTGAAGAAATGGTTCCCACCAAGAAATCATCTGCATAGCGTACATAATGTACTCTGCGGAAGTTAGGGTCAAAAACATCAACTGATGAAGTTGCTTTCAGTTCTTTCCTTAGTCTTTTGATTTCCATGATATCATGCACTGATATCGCTTTGTTAAGCTGATATCTCAGTTTGGCATATTTTGGGTTTTGTTTACGATATTTACCTTTTGTATCTCTTTGGATGATATTCTCCATGAATCTGTCCAGTTTATCTAGATAGATATTCGCTAGTATTGGACTTGCACAAGAGCCTTGAGCGTTACCTCGTTTCGTTGTCTGGAAGTTATGCTCCATATCGAAGTAACCAGCTTTCAGTAGTTTATTGATGAGACGGATAAAGCGTTCATCATCAATCCTTTCACGAAGAATAGACTCTAGGATACGATGGTCAATTTCGTCGAAACATGCAGAGATGTCGCCTTCAATAAACCAAACAGTAGAATTCCAGGTTTCCACTTGAGCCAATGCACTGTGCACACTACGATTGGGGCGAAAGCCATGAGAAAAATTTGAAAATGTAGGTTCATAGATACATTCAAGTATGATACGAATACATTCTTGAACTAACTTATCTTTACCATTAGGAAAACTAAGTTTACGCATCTTTCCGTTTTTCTTGGGAATGTAAGTGATTCTGTTCG
>FCNA01000034.1 GCA_900018345.1 Clostridiales bacterium CHKCI006 | reverse complement strand
GGTATCGGTGTGGCGATGGCCAATGCAGTGGATGATCTGAAGGCGATTGCCGATGAAGTGACTCTCTCCAATGAAGAAGACGGTATCGCTGTCTCCCTTTACAAACATATGCCAGAAATTGCTGCCTGATCAGGGCAGCTTTTTATGTGCACTATTTACAGAATATGAAAAAACTGGCTTGATCAGGTGGTGCTTGTTATAATGAGGATGACAGGAGGGACTGTGTATGAAGATTGCTTTTTTTGATATTGATGGGACGTTGCTTGATGTTCCCCATGGGCTCAATGCCCCTAGCCGGGCAACGATTGAAGCCCTAAAAGCCTTTCAAGACCAAGGAAATAAGATCGTGATTGCCTCAGCCAGAGGGGCTGTTCCAGCGAGCCTGGAATGTATTCCCTTTGATGGATATATTTTTAATGATGGCCATTACATTATTTATGAGGGCAAGGTATTGGTGGATGATCTATTCACGCAGGAAATGGTTCAAAAACAGCTGGATGTGTATCAAAAATACCACGGACGTCCTCAATTTGCCGGACACCAAGGCAGTTGGTGTAATTGCTTAGATGATGAACTGATTATCAAACACCGACTGATGTTCGCAGGAACGGCGAAGCGACCTCAGGATGTTGTTGAGCATTTTACGGTGGCAGATGTCAAGGCAGTCAGCTGTTGTGTGTTATTTGATACCGTTGAAGCGCTTGAACAGGCGTATCACGAACTCGAAGATCAATTCACAATGATTCCTTATAAAACAGGGCTGATTCGGATGGATGTTTATTGCAAAGGTTTTACCAAAGGAACAGCCTGTCAATATCTTTATCGACAGCTAAAGATCGAACGGGAAAATACGTATGCGTTTGGTGACGGGGAAAATGATATCGAGATGCTTCAACTCGTCAAGCACGGGATCGCGATGGGAAATGCGGTTGAACCGCTTAAAGCAGTGGCCAGCGAAGTGACCGATATCGTAACGCATGACGGCATCGCGAAAAGCTTTCACAAACATTTTGCCATCGAGGTTACCTCTTGATGACCGCAAAAAGGAGGCATTTCCATGAATATATTAAGCCGGCTTGAACAGTATCCTCATTTTACAGATGTGGAAAAAGAATTTGCCTCTTATGTTCTTGAACATCCCCATGAAATATTGGATTTAAGTGTAGATGCGCTGGCTAAAAAAAGCTTCGTCTCTGTTTCTACAGTCTATCGCGTCATTAATAAGCTGGGCTTAAACGGACTGAATGAATTAAAGCTCAGGATCAATGCCGACTATGAGAGCTATCTGTCAGAAAAGAAAAGCGTTGATTATAATTATCCTTTTCACAAACAGAATACCCCTCACCAGATCATGACAAAGATGATTGCACTCTACGACCAGACTCTGCAGTCAACGCTGAATCTGGTTGATTTAGATAGTCTGTCTAAAGCGGTCAGCCTGCTTGAAAAAAGTCAGCGTATTCTGATTTTTCCATCCATAGGTAATTTCTTTATTGCCGAGGGATTTAGGCAAAACATGATGGAGATCGGGGTAGCGGTCGAGATTGTCAAAGAGAAGTTCTATCAGCATTGGATCAGTCAGTCCTGTACTGATCGTGATCTGGTGATGCTGATTACCTATGCCTGTCGTACAGCGTATTTTGTGGACCTGGTCCAGACGCTGAAAGCAAAAGGAACGAAGATCCTTCTCGTTTCTTCTACTTTTGAAAACAGAATTTCAAGTCAGGCTGATCTTCATCTCTACTTTGCTTCCTATGAGGATTCTGAAGAGAAGATTGCTTCTTTTTCATCGCGTCTCTCGTTACATTATTTATTGGATTGTCTTTATGCCTGTTATTTTAATCGAAATTATGAAAAAAACTTGGATATGAAGATCGATCATTATATAGACTATTAAACACTAAATGCCAAAATGATTGAATAAATAGGAATAAACGAAAAAAATAAGGAAAATTCTAAAAAAAGTATTGACCTTCGTGCTTTTGAGGTCTATACTAAAGACAAGTAAAAAAGAAAAGGCTTAGAAAAGGAAGAGTACATCAGTTAAGTATGCCAGAGAATTCCCGTTTTGGTGAGAGGGATCATACAAGATTGGTCGAACACACCTTGGAGCTGACTAGGCGAAAGAAGAGTAGTCTATTCCGGAACCCTGTACCCGTTATCGTACTAGCGTATGATTGTACGCGAAGAGGTGATTGTCGTGAGGCAATCATAAAAAGAGGTGGAACCACGGTAGCAATGCTCTCGTCCTCTGGTTAGGAAACTAACCGGGACGGGAGCTTTTCTTTTTTACCTGAGATGATTTTGAGGAGGAAAAGAAAATGAAAAAGAAAGTCATTGCATTGATCATGTTGTTTGCATGCTGTTTAGTGGGCTGTTCCACAGCTTCGGTGGAAAGTCCGGTGGAGAAGAAATCATTTGTTGTAGGACTGGATGATACGTTTGCGCCGATGGGTTTCAAGGATTCAAGTGGTGAGATCGTTGGTTTCGATGTTGATCTGGCAAAAGAGCTCGCCAATCGCAATGGTTACGAAGTCACATTTACGAATGTGGACTGGGATTTAAAAGAAACAGAATTAGCGAATGGAAATATCGACTGTATCTGGAACGGCTATTCGATTACGGAAGAAAGAAAGCAGAATGTTCTGTTTTCTGATCCCTATATGGAAAACAGTCAGTTGATCATTACATTAAATGACAGCGGCATCAGTTCAAAGGCAGATCTAGCCGGTAAGGTCGTTTCGGTGCAGAAGAATTCATCTGCTTATGATGCTGTGAGTCAGGATGAGGCCTTTGTGGCAAGTTTGCAGAATGGGGAACTGGTGCAATTTGATACGAATAATGATTGTTTCATGGACCTGGAAGCCGGGCGCAGTGATGCCATCGTAGTTGATGAGACATTGGCGCGTTACTACATTAAGCAGCAGCCTGAAAATATTTATACGATCCTGGATGAAAACTTCGGCACAGAAGAATATGCGGTTGGTCTGAGAAAAGAGGATGAGGCATTTGCGAATGTAATCAATACCACTTTGGCAGAAATGAAAGCAGACGGAACTTTTGATGAGATCCGTAATCGCTGGTTCGAGGAATAATCATGGAACTGTTTTGGACGCTGCTGCCCTCTTTTATTGCCGGTCTAAAAGTCACTTTAGGATATTGGTCCATCACTTTGGTGGCCTCCTTCATCCTCTGTTTACCGGCCGTTTATCTATGTCTGCATGGAGTCAAACCAATCCAGTATCTCATGCGCGCTTATATTTATGTCATGCGCGGTACACCATTGATGCTGCAGCTGATGTTTTTCTATTTTGGTTTACCTTATATGGGCATTGTGTTAGATAGAGTACAGGCCGCTTTTCTTGCTTTTATTTTGAATTACACCGCTTATTTTACAGAAATCTTACGTGGAGGGATCCAGTCGATCGATGTCGGTCAGGGGGAGGCCGCACAGCTGCTGGGATTCTCCAGAACATATACGTTTATCCATATCTTATTGCCGCAGGCTCTTAGAAACAGCATTCCATCATTTATTAATGAGACCTTAACGCTGTTAAAGGATACATGCCTTGTTTCTGTCTTAGGAACAGATGAGTTATTACGCTACGCGCGCATTGGCGCAGGGACGTATGCGACGGGTGTCCCATTTGTTTATGTGGGAATCATATACTTATTATTGAATCTACCTATGGTGAAGGGGCTGAATTGGGTAGAGAAAAAATTAAATGCTTATAGGTGATTAAAATGCGTGTTGTCATCGAAAAATTAAATAAAAAATTTAAAGACCATCAAGTCTTAAAAGATGTCTCTTTAGAAGTGAATGATCATGAGGTCGTGGTCGTGATGGGGGAAAGCGGCTGCGGCAAAACCACGTTGTTAAGATGTTTATGTGATCTTGAACAACCCGATGCCGGAAAGATCAGTTTGGATGATTGGGTCGTGTATGGGGGACAATCTAAATTATCCAGACAGGAGCGGCAGCGTTATCATCGCTTGATTGGGATGGTGCTGCAAAACTATCAATTATTTCCGCATCGAACGGTTTTAGAAAATTGTTGTGAAGCGCCAGTCTATCAGAAATTAATGAATAAACAGGAAGCCATGGTCAAGGCTCGTGAGCTGTTAAGTCAGCTGAATTTATTGGATCAGGCTGATCAATATCCACACACCTTATCAGGAGGACAAAAACAGCGGGTGGCCATTGCCCGGGCTTGCATGCTCCAGCCAGAAGTGCTCTGTTTTGATGAGCCTACCAGTGCCCTGGATGCCAATACGATTGAGCAGCTGTATCCGCTGATCGATTCCTTAAAAGAAAAGATGGCCGTGGTCATTATCACGCATGACGAAGCTTTTGCGAAAAAGGTAGGGACCAGAGTCGTTCGCATGCATGATATTAATCCATTGGATGAAAAATAATAATGGGATAAAGCATTTCCAAAAACTAATCAGAGCATAGCACCTTCTTGTGCAGCGAAAGTATCTGCTTGATGAGGAGCGCTCTGAACTCTATGATCCAGGTCTGATCCTGATGACCTGAATGGATCGAAAAAACATGATAGAACGTCCTTCGATGGTGGGGATGTTCTTTTTTGTTGGTAAGATGATCTGATGGAGATTTGTAAAAAAAGGAATTTCTATCTCTCGATAACAAGCAAATTTACTTTTATCCAAAAAAATAAATAATTTTAGCACTTAACTATTGACAGTGCTAAAAGAGGTGCTATAATATAAGTGTAGTCGGAAGAAGGGCTGCAAAAAGGAAAATAAGTCATGAAATTTCATAGTGAACGGCTGCTTAAACAACCGTAGGATGTGAAAGGTAAGGTGTTGAAGTATGAAATTTTATCCCGTAGATCGTTTCTTTAGTGATGCATTTGATGATATGTTTGATCGTCCATTCTTTACAGGCAACAGCAGTCATGTGATGAGAACGGATATCAGTGAGAAAGATGGTTATTATTTATTGAATATGGAACTTCCAGGCGTGAAAAAGGAAGATATCCATATGGATCTGGAAAATGGTTATCTAACAGTCTCAGCCAGTCGCAACAGCAATAACGAAGAAAAAGACCAAAAAGGCAATGTGATTCGTCAGGAAAGATATGCCGGAACATTCAGCCGTAGCTTCTATGTCGGCGATGAAGTGACCGAGCAGGATATCAAAGCCAGCTTTGATAACGGAGAATTGAAAGTCACTTTCCCTAAAGAAGTGAAGACGATTCCTGAGAAAAAACAAATTATGATTGACTAAAAGCATTCCGTACAGCGAAAACTGTACGGAATTTTTTTCTTCAAACGGAAAGATAAACATTTCCTTAACATATCTTTGTTATAATGATCGAGTCAAGGGAGGAGTGCCTATGTTTAAAATTCTGGTTGTAGAAGATGACAAAGAATTGAATCATACGGTATGTGTGTTTCTTAATGATAATGGCTATCAGGTAGTTGGATGTTTGAATGCCAATGAAGCTTATGATGCACTCTATGATCAATCTTTATTTGATCTCATAATTTCAGATATTATGATGCCGGATGTTGACGGCTTTGAATTTGCACGAACCATTCGTGAGCAGGATCAGAATATCCCGATCCTCTTCATGACGGCTAGAGATGATTTCACAAGTAAGCGCAAAGGTTTTAAAGCTGGGGTGGATGATTATATGGTCAAACCCATTGATTTAGAGGAATTATTGCTGAGAATTGAAGCGTTGATGCGTCGTGCGAAGATCGCCAGCAGCCATCGTTTGGAAATCGGAGATTTATGTATGGATGCCCAGGAGCGTACGGCTTATTTAAAAGGAGAGGAAATTCCCCTCACAGTCAGAGAATTTAATCTATTGTATAAATTGCTTTCTTATCCAAAAAAAACCTTTACGCGTTCTTCGTTGATGGATGAGTTTTGGGATGGCGCCTCATCTTCAGGGTTGCGAACAGTGGATGTTTATATGACTAAACTGCGCAGCAAGTTTGCGGAATGTAAGGATTTTGAAATTGAGACCGTGCATGGTTTAGGCTATAAGGCGGTGTTGAAATGAAACGAAGCCAAAAGGAACGGATGAGTTGGCTTATTCTTACGTTAAGAAGCTATGTGATCTTCTTTGTGCTGATGTGCTTTATTATTACCTGCAGCATGCTTCTTTTCCTGAATCAGATGACGCGTGTAACAGGGATCGAATTGATGGAGGAACATATCCGTAAGGCTGCTTTACTAACTTTTTTGAATATTATTTTACTTAGCTTGCTTTGTACCGTGATCGATGCCATTCGTCGGCATCTACTGGTCGAAAGACCGGTCAAACGCATCGTCGAAGGCTGCCAAAGATTGATGGCTGGGGACTTGTCTGTACGCATTCATAAAACGGCGCTGCTTGATCCCTATAATGGCTTTGATACAGTTATTGATTATATCAACGAAATGGCTGAAGAGCTTTCTAAAATGGAGACGCTGCGCACCGATTTTATCGCCAATGTCTCCCATGAACTGAAGACACCGATGACCGTCATTCAGAACTATGCGACGCTTCTTCAGCAGCCAAACTTGAGCGAAGACAAAAGGCAGGCCTATGCCAGCGCAATGATGGATACCTCTAAACGGCTCACATCGATGATCACCAATATCCTTAAGCTCAATAAATTGGAGAATCAGACTATTTATCCCAATACACAGACTTATGATCTGGGTGAGCAGTTATGTGAATGTCTGTTAGGGTTTGAAGAACTATGGGAAGACAAGCATTTAGATATTCAAACTGATATTGCGGAAGGGGTGCAGGTGCGGGCTGACCCGGAGCTGCTCTTTCTTGTTTGGAACAATCTTTTCTCCAATGCCATTAAATTTACGGAGCCGGGCGGCACCGTTTCGCTCTGCTTAAAGACCACCCCTACACTGGCTGTGGTCGAGGTGAAGGATACGGGCTGCGGGATCCCGGCAGAAGTGGGTGAGCACATCTTCGAAAAATTCTATCAGGGCGATACGTCCCATATCACCCAAGGCAATGGGCTGGGCCTGGCTTTAGTCAGACGTGTTATCGATATCATGCATGGCGATATTTCAGTAACCAGCGAGGTAGGTAAGGGGAGCTTATTTATCGTTCGGCTAGAAAGAGTTCAAGATGGATCTATTTAAACACGTGGTGCAGAAGTTGCTGTTTCCTTCAGCCATCACGACGCTACTAATCACCATCCCTTCTTATCTTTTCGTTATCATTGTCCTATGGCAACAGGAACATTCTTTTTATGCCTATGTTGCTTATATGTTATCCGCTTATGCACTCCTGATTACGGCAACGGGTGTTTATCGCTTAATCAAAGGTGTGCGGGCCAGAAAATGGCAATGGTACCAGCATCAGTGGATTTAGCGTCTGTTAAAGGATGCCATCTATCGTTCCAGACTCACTTTGCAGTTAAGCTTGCTGGTCAATTTATTGTATGTCGTTTTAAATTTATATTCAGGGATGCGATTTGATTCACCATGGTTTGTGTCACTGGCAGTGTATTATCTGCTTTTGGCATTGATGCGTGCGATCCTAACAAGTTATGTGCAACGTTATCAGTTGGGTGTACGTTTGACTTCAGAATATCGCTATTACCGCATTTGCGGATTTATCCTGCTTTTCATGAACCAGGCCTTGGTTGGGATCGTTGTATACATGGTCAATGACAATCGTGGTTTTTCCTATCCAGGGACGCTGATTTATGCGATGGCCGCTTATACTTTTTATACAACGATAGCTTCCGTCGTGAATCTTTTGCGTTATAAGAAATATCATAGCCCTGTTTTATCAGCGGCGAAGATGTTAAGCTTCACTTCCGCCATTGTCTCTGTATTAGCTTTGCAGACGGCCTTGATCAGTCAGTTTGGAAAGGGGGATGAAGCCTTCAGATATCTGATGAATTCTGTTACAGGAGGCGCCGTTTGTATCATTGTTCTTTTGACGGCCATTTATATGATCGTGCGGTCCAATCGAGAATTAAAACATATGAAGGAGGTGATCGTGAATGGAAGATAAAGAGACTTTTTACTATAACTACTCTGCTCGTCAACAGACAGAAGTCCAAAAGATCAGAGATAAATATATAGATGAAATAGGCGAAGTCTAGAAGACCTCGCCCCTTCCCGAACCGTACGGGCACCTTTCAATGCATACGGCTCTCCATTTCTAAGTGAGTTTTCGTTTTGTGATTTGATTGCATTCTAACAGGTTCTGACTGACCTTTATAAAACATTCTCTACACAAACATATCTGCCTACGATTTATTCTTATCATTTCTTTAATGATATTTGAATAAGGCATATGCAGCAGGCTAATCTTCTTTCTATGAAACATGACATGTTGATGTGGATTGCCACATATGTAACACTTTTGTTTTAAGGGATTAGTATCTCTATATCTGTATTCTACAGTTTTTTTGATCTTGTTATTCCACTGTGGAAAGAATGTCTTATCTCGTTTGAATGAAGAGTACAAAGCTAATTTTATTGTTTTGTCTTTGCCTTTGTCATTCGTATATGAATAAATCAATTGTGAGTGATATTTTTTAAAGACTTTCTTTAATGAAATATCACATTTACGTGCAATCGTATAAGCAATGGAATATTGGATGATGTACTGGATTCTATGCATATCATAGTAATTCCTACACCCTTGATTATTATTGACTAGACCTCTGAGAACTTGATTACCATAGGTAATGATGTCTTCAATAGGCTTGTATAATAATCTCTTTATGGAAGTAGGATATCCAAAGGCATT
>FCNA01000006.1 GCA_900018345.1 Clostridiales bacterium CHKCI006 | reverse complement strand
CCTAAAGCCGCCGTGTCAGCGTGTAGGCGTCACTCCTTTGTCGAGGGCATAAGGAGCGGCGGCCTTGATGTTACTCAAAACCGCCGCAGTACCCTGAAAATCCATTATGGGCGCACGAAGCTGCCTGCCCTGCAACGGTTTTTTTCTTTCCCCGTCTGGCGGGGCAGGATAGCTTGGCTTATTCGGTTTATTCTTGCTCCTGTTCGGCTGCCTCTTTCAGCCGTGAAAAGCTTTCATCGCTGATGATGTGTTCAATCCGGCAGGCATCGGCCTCCGCAGTTTTTGGGTCAACGCCTGCGGCGATAAGCTGCTCGGTAAAAAAGCAATGGCGCTCATAGATTTTTTCGGCAACCTCGCGGCCCACATCGGTCAGATGGAGAAAGTGATCTTCATCCATTGTAAGAAAGCCGCCGTCCCGCAAAGTAGCCACTGCATGGCACACGCTGGGCTTTGACACCTCCATGTGCCGGGCCACATCTACGGAGCGTACCATACCGAGTTTCTTTTGGAGAACAAGGATGGTTTCCAGGTAGTCCTCCCCGGACGCATGAAGTTTCATAAATATTTCCCCTAATTGATTTGCCAACCGGCTGTAGTCTGCTGAATATCCCACAAATGCCGGTATAGACCATGATTATCCATCAGTTCCTTATGTGTACCCACTTCTTTTACCTCGCCCTGATCCAATACAATGATTTGATCGGCCCCGGCAATCGTTTTCAATTTATGGGCGATCATTACCACAGTACGGTCTTTCACGAGTTCTTCGATGGCTTGCTGAACCTCCACTTCATTTTCCGGATCAAGGGAGGAAGTTGCTTCATCTAACAGCAGTACAGGGGCGTCTTTCAAAATTGCGCGGGCGATAGAAATTCGTTGTTTCTCGCCGCCTGACAACGTGGAGCCGCCTTCGCCAACCATTGTGTCATAGCCATCCGGCAGAGCCATAATGAAATCGTGACAATGGGCCAGTTTTGCGGCTGCTTCAATTTCTTCTTGTGTGGCATTTTCCCGGCCATAGCGGATGTTGTTTCCAATCGTATCTTGAAACAGGTACACATCCTGAAATACAACGGAAATTTTTGACATCAGTTTTTCCGGATCTACGGTTGTTTCATCTATACCGCCAAAACGAACAGTGCCGCTTTGTGGGTCATAGAATCTGGCAATCAGCCGCAGCATTGTACTTTTTCCACTTCCAGACGGGCCAACTATGGCGGTCATGGTGCCGGATGGAAAAGACGCGCTGACATTATGCAAAACCATATCTTTCCCATAGCCAAAGGTCACATTCTCAAAGGATATATCGTGATTTTGTGGGGCTTCCCCATCTCCCTGCATGATAGGTTCATCCAGCAGATCAACAATCCGTTTTCCGGCGGCTGTCTGATAGACAAAAACAGGAAGTTGAATAATTGCGCCAACCAGCGGGTCAAAAATACGGGTTCCAACCAAAAGGAACATAACAAAGATGGTAATATCCAGCGTTCCGCCCATAAGCAAATAGACACCCACCATTGTTATCAAAGACAAGCCGCATTGTAGGAAAGAAACAGCCACCAAATAGAACGGGCCGGAAACACATTCCAGCTTGATGCACTCTTTCATAAAGGTGTAAAACGCCCGTTCCAGCCGTTTGAAATTTGTTCCCCTGAGATTATAAGCCTTAATCACTTTCATTCCCGACAGGTATTCCTGCAGCCGGTTTGCCTGTTCAATTCTCGCTCTTGTATGCGCCGCACCGCGCATTTTATCAATCACCTGCACACCAAGCAGAATTAAAAAAGTAATCGGAAATCCTGCAAACATGGCAAGGGACAGCCGCCAGTCAATAAAAGACATCGCTACAAATCCGAGAACGGCGGTAATAAAGCCTCCGATCAACTGCGGCAGAACATGGGTAACAGCTTCCTCGATTTGTGCGAAATCATTCATCATTGTGTTGCCCAATTCGCCGGGGTCTTTGCTCATAAGGAAGCCCAGCGGCAATTTTCTGATATGTTCCGCAAGCTGGACGCGGCCCTTTGCGCTGGCATCATAACCATCGTGATAAGTGGCATGAACCGCTTTCCGTTCAAACAGATACAAAATGATTGCAAGGATAACCATGCCACCCCAGACAAGCCAAAGCTGTTTTGTGTTAAGCGTGTCACTCGTTCCACCAAAGTATAAATAAATGCTGCTTACAACTAAGGTCAGACAGCCAAAAGGGAAAAGGTTGACAAGATCAGCAAGGACAGTCCAGACAACAGGCTTTATCAGCTTTTTCGGGTTTCCTGCGGTTATACAATAAAGGGCATTGGTCTTTTTCATGCCTGCGCCACCTCCTTTTTCTTTGAAATCTGCCAATCAGAGGAAAGCGTATAGGCATCCCACATAGCAGAATAGGTCTTGCTCTTTTGTAAAAGCTCGTCATGGGTTCCCTCTGCTTCGATTTTCCCCTCGTTGATAACCTCGATCTTATTTGCATTTTTGATCGTAATAAGCCGGTGTGCGATAATCAGAACGGTTTTATTCTTTATCAGTTCTTGTAATGCCAACTGCATTTGATATTCATTCTCCGGGTCAGCGTATGCTGTGGCCTCGTCAAGAATCAGGATAGGGGCGTTTTTCAAAATGGCCCTGGCAACGGCTACACGTTGTTCCTCGCCGCCTGAAAGATAAACACCGCCCTCACCAATCAGCGTGTCATAGCCTTTCGGTAGTTTTTCGATGAACTCATGGCACTGGGCAGCTTTCGCAGCAGCATACACTTCTTCTTTTGTCGCGCCGGGTTTACCTACTGCAATGTTATTATAAAGCGTATCAGAGAACAGAAAAGAATCCTGAAATACAAAGGACATTGTATTCATTAAGTCCTCGGTTTTTATATCCCGGATGTCAACACCGCCGATCAGGATTTTTCCTTGTGGAACATCCCAAAAGCGGGGAATAAGCTGTGCAATCGTAGATTTTCCCGAACCGGACGGCCCGACTAAAGCGGTGATCTGGCCTTGTCCGGCTTCAAAAGAAACATCTTTCAGAACAAGCGGACTGTCTTTTCCGCCATAAGAGAAAGAAACATGATCGAATGAGATTGCATATCCATCTGGTTTTTTAGGGGCGCTCGGCTCTGCAATCGGGACTTCGCTCATAATCTCGTCAATACGAATTACGCCCTCGGTAATGTTGTTCATGCTGGAACCCAAACTGTTAAATTTGAAAACAGGGGTAGCAATTCCTGGCGCAAAGATCAGGAAAAACAGCAGAGTCACGGCAAAAGCCACGTTCTCCGGGTCGCCCGAAAGGAAGAAGATACCGGCTGTCAGAATAAAGGTCGCTAAAGACAGCACCAGCACACGGAAAACACAATACACCGGCTCGTAATTGTCCGCATATTTCGTACTGAAATCCCGATAGCTCATAATGTCCTGGTAGAATTTGCGGAAAGAATGAACCGTCTGCCCGAAAATTTTAATTGAGGGCATCCCGCGTACATACTGTACGGACGATGTGCTGATATTTTCCAACGCGTCGTAGTATTCCTTTAAGCCCTCCTGGGCTTTGGAACCGAACATCATAGAGAATTGGGCTGTAAAGCCTACGATAATAGGAATGATGCAGGCAAGCGCCAGCCACACATTCAGCCGGAACATGATAATTACCATGACGATTAGCATTGCAATGGTATTCACCATATCAGGGAATTGGTGAGCAATAAATTTTTCAATCTGCTCTACATCCTGTTCCGCAATTTGCTTGACTTTCCCGATTGCATTTCGATTAAACCACCCAAGAGGCAATTCGCTGATATGTTCAGACAAACGGACGCGAATACCGTAGAGCGTGCGATAGGCAGCAGTATGGCCTAACATACCGCCAAAATACATAAATACATAACCGATCAGCAGGCCAACAATGCCCTTTACAGCCCATGACACCATAAATCCCGTATCTGCATTTGTGAGATCAGATGCGTTTTTCAGCAATTCAACCATAATGTTATATACGGCCAGGAACGGGACTAACTGAAAGAACACATTTGCGGTTGAGAGAATGCACCCCCACACCATTAAAGTCTTTTTTTCTCCCGCCAGCTCCAACAGCCGGGGAATACCACTCTTTTTCTTATTTTCTTTTGCCATTGTCGGAACCTCCTTTTGCAAGCCTCTTTGCCGCTATCTTTTCGCCCCACAGGTAGCCTAAGATGGCGCAGAGGATCGTAACAATCGTGAGGACAACTACAATAGGCGTGTTAATCAGCTCCATGCTGGCATTTGCCATGTTCCCGGTAATCCGTTCTGCATAAAAAGCCTTGAAAGCGTCCTGCATATAGCACAGCGGTATGTATTCACCGAGCGCAAGGCCAAGCATGGGGCAGACCACACCAATGATTTTACCGGCGTGATTGTTCTTACCCACAGTATCATATAGAATCTCACCGATAATGCCGCCAACGAAAGTGCAGATAAACATAAGGCCGTAGGGGGCCATAGAAAACAGGCAAATACCGAACAGGAATGAAGAAATCAAAATTCCGCCCCGGATGGTGATTTTAGAAAGCATGACAACAAGAATCAGCGCCCCGAAAATCGCGAGAATACAAGGCAGGGCCAGCATGATAGGCGGGAAGAAGCCTACCGTACAACCGATAATCCAGCCCACTGCAATCCATAAGGCGCTAAAAACGCCCACGCGAATCAGGTCACGAAGTTTTTTACTCCCTTTTGTTTTTGAACTCATACGTTATTCCTCCAATTCAAAGATTTTTGATAGTGTTTCTGATCTATATTCGTCAGGAGATATTCTTTTTATGGAATGATCGTCCTGTACTACTAATAGCGACGTAAATAAGGATGCTGCAAATTCGTAGTCATGGGTAATGACAAATGCGATTTTACCTGCAGCCGCCTGTTCTGTAATTGTTTCACTTACCAGCTTCATGTTTTCGGCATCCAGCCCGCTTGTGGGTTCGTCAAAGTAAAGGAAAGGAACATCACTCATACAGGACAATGCGATAGAAAGCCTCTGCTTTTGTCCCCCTGATAGGGTCGAGGGGTGGACATCTTCGTATTCCTCCAAAGAAAACTTCCTTAAAATCTCTCTGGCCCGTTCATAGGCGGTGGGGTTTTTCTCAAAACCTGTTACCATTTCGGAAATGACACTTCCGGCAAAAAACTGATAATCCACATCCTGCATAACATAAAACGATTTGTGGCGGCGCTGCTGTTTAGAAGCATATTTACCGGCGATACTGATTTTTCCGCTTTTCGGCTTTTCCAAGCCCATGAGAACGCGGATTAAAGAGGATTTCCCCGTTCCATTTTTACCGACAATTCCAACAATATCTCCACTCTGGCACTCAAACGAAACATCTTTCCAAAGAAGCTGTTTTGACTGATACCCAAAAGATAGGTTTTCAGCGCGGACAGAAACTTGCTCACGGGTAGGTGCTTTCACAGAGGCGGGATTACAAACAATATCCTTTAGATTTACTTGCCGCAGCCCATTGTCACGAAACCAATTCGTGGACTGTGCTTTGAACTCATTTCCTGACAAAATCGTGTTGATCTGCCCGTCCTTTAGAATCACAACACGATCAGCCAAATCCTTTAAGTAGTACAATTTGTGTTCTGAAATGATGATTGTGCAGCCCTGTTCCTTTAATTGCCCCAACAGCTTTTTGAGCTGCTTAGTTCCCTCCCAATCCAGATTAGCGGATGGCTCGTCAAGGACATATATCTGAACATTCGCTGTATAAATGGACGCAATCGCAACCTTTTGTTTCTCGCCGCTGGATAACTCGAATATGCTTTTCTTTAATAGATTGGATATATTAAGCTGCTTCACGGTATTTCGGAAACGGTCTTGAATAACAGAGGATGGGGTTCCTAAATTTTCACTCGGAAAAGGAATCTCTGTTTTTACATGGAGCGTGAAAAACTGTGAACGCGGGTCTTGAAACACACTACCAACATAAGAGGAATAGTCCCCTGTTTCATGTTCCGATATATCCATGCCGCATACCCGGCAAGAACCTGTGATTGTTCCTTCAAAGAAGTCAGGTATCAATCCGTTTATACAACGGGTCAATGTTGTTTTTCCGCAGCCGCTTTTTCCTGTGAGAACAATAAATTCTCCCTCCTGAATTGTCAGGTCAATGTCGTGGATGCTGAAAGTATTGCTATCATAGGCAAAAGAGAATTTGTTGCATATTACTTTTTCATTCTGCATACATTCACCTCCTCGTATAATAAGTTTCAAAGTTAATAAATTCAGGTATCAGCAGGCTTTGAGGTGCCCGTGATACAATAGCTGTAGGACAGCAGGGTTAAGTTCTCCACCTCCTGGTTGAGCCACAAGGCTGCTTCATTCTTAGTCTGTTCCCCTGAGCCGGAAGTTAGCTGCAAACTCATTGGCTGTTTGCCGGAGATAAGGCCGCCCTTTTAGCAGTGAGGGCTATCGCATTGGCTTGTTCCGGAATGATTCTGATACGCGAGGTTGCGGATGCTCCGGTTATCATGGGTATCTCAAAGCCTGCTGACCTGAAATCTCCATGTGGGGAGGTGAAAATTGTGAATCCATTATTCGTTGGCATTGATGTGAGCAGCAAAAACAATGTGGCTTACCTGATGAAACCAGACGGCAGTAAGCATTCCAGTTTTTCTGTGCAGAACAACCTTGGCGGTGCTAAAATATTGTCAGAAAGAATCGTGTCGGCGCTTGGCTCCATGCAACTCAGTGATGTGGTGATCGGTCTGGAAGCCACCTCTATCTATGGGGACAGCCTTGTCTATGCTCTCCGGGAGGATGGCAGTCTTGGCCGGTTCCAGCGGAAAATTCATGTTCTCAATCCTAAGCAGGTCAAAAAGTTTAAGGAAGCCTATCCTGACCTGCCCAAGAATGACTTTGTGGATGCCTTTGTGATTGCCGACCATCTCCGTTTTGGCAGGATCGCCAAGGAGGTCTATATGGACGACTATCGCTATCAGGCGCTCAGAACCCTTACCAGAGCCAGATTCGACGTGATTCAAAATCTGACTCGGGAAAAGCAGCGGTTTGCCAACTACCTATTCCTGAAATGCTCCGGCATTGCGCAGGACAAGGACATCCAGAATACCAGCGCTACCACCATTGCGCTCATGGAGCGGTTTGAAACTGTGGATGATCTGGCAAACGCTGATCTGGAAGAACTGACTTCTTTCATTGATGAGAAAGGCAGGAACTTTGCTGACCCGGCTGCAAAAGCCAAGGCGATTCAAACCGCTGCCAGAGATTCTTACCGCTTACCAATCACTGTGAACAACTCTGTGAATCAGGCCATGGCCGTCTCCATTGCCTCTATGCGGGCTTTAGAGAGGCAGGTCAAGGTCTTGGACAAGGCTATTGAACACCAGTTTGAGATCATCCCCAATACCCTAACCTCCATTCCCGGCATTGGCAAGGTCTACTCCGCCGGTATCATCGCTGAAATTGGCAATATCCACCGTTTCGATTCCCAAGCCTCTGTCGCCAAGTTTGCCGGCCTTGTCTGGACCCAGCACCAGTCCGGTGAATTTGAAGCGGAGCATTCCCGGATGATTAAATCCGGCAACCGCTATCTCCGTTACTACCTGCTGGAAGCCGCCAACTCTGTGAGAAGATGCGACTCCGAGTTCCGGCGCTACTATGACCTCAAGTACCATGAGGTCAACAAGTACCAGCACAAACGTGCACTCGCACTAACTGCCAGAAAACTAGTTCGGTTGGTCTTTAGGCTGCTGAAAGACAACCGCCTGTATATCCCGCCGGAGGGCTGAGCGAACCGCTTGCCGCTCTGACGAAATCGCTCTGTTTCAAAAACTTAGGGGACAGGGCTTAGGTTGGTGTTGCCTTTTTGCTACCTGCATTCCACTTCTTGCTCCTTTTTGTTCAATTTTTTTGCGTCACCCCCTCTTGACTTAATACCATTGGACTGAAATGAAAATGCTCTAAGTGACTGCTTCACTAACCATGACAAAAACCATGATTAAGAAGTCACTTAGAGCATACATCTCCCGCCGCCATCTTAAATTTGCGGTACTGCTTCACGGCGAAGTGGTCCGGCTCCTTTTCCTCCAGCTGCTGGAACAGGATATCCACCGGGCTCTGGTAGGTCTCATCGTCCTCCCTGGCTTCACTGGCGTTGATCAGGTCCAGGAGGGTGATGAAGTTGCGTTCTTCCTCCGGCGCCTCGTACCAGATGTAGCCGATCAGGGCCGAATAGTACAGCCGCTCGGCCTTGACCCAGAAATCTTCGGAGGATTTTTCCCCTTCCCCCTTTGTGTTCAGGATCAGTGCGTTTACCAGCTTTAGGATATCCTTCTCGGAACGGATGTACGCCAGGGGGTTGTATCTCATGGACTTTTTGAAGTTAATGAGATTGAGGCACTTGATCCGGTATTTCTTACGCTCCAGGAAGGAGCCGACCTCCGGCAGGAGGGTGCCCTTCGGATCGGTGCAGACATAGGAGGAATGTGCCTGGAGCAGGGAAGGCTTGCAGAAGAACCTCGTTTTTCCGCTCCCTGAGCCGCCGATGACTAAGATGTTTTTATTCCTGGCGTACTTCGGCTGCTTCGGACGGCTCGACATGGTGATCCGCTCCGTCTGCGTCATGGGGATGTTGTTGAAAAAATCCTTATCCACGAAAGGGGCGATATCGGCTGCCGTTCCCCACCGGGCGCTGCCGTATTCCATGCCGTGACGGTATTTTTTCGCGTTCTTCCCTTTCAGGTAGACCGCCAGCCGGAGGATCAGCGCCCCGGCAATGCCGATCAGCAGGTCCGCCGGCTCCAGGCTCGGCGCCGGGGAGGCGAAAGCCATGGAAAATCCGTCCCGGATGGAGAGCAGCTTTGCGGAAAGGTCCGCGCCGGGGGCAAGCCGGAATGCCTGGGCCAGTTTGTCGAAAGGATAGGCGAACAGGAGATAGGGGAGGTTCGTCAGGATCAGTTTTTTCATGTTCATCGCTGCACGCTCCGATCACTGGTTTTGACCTTCTCCCGGTCCAGCGTCCGGTGCTCCGGTTTCCGCTCCGCCTGTTCCTTCGCCTGCTCCAGCCGGTCCCGGATGGCGGGCTTTTCCTCCCGGCCCATCCTGCGGCCGGCAAACTCCTGGAAGGCCGCCGTGATGGCGTCCGCGTCCCGGCTCTTGAAAAAGACCAGGTAGCGGGGCTGTTCGGCGGCGGTGTCCTTCTTCAAGGCAAAATCCACATGGTATTTCTTTGCCACATGGGTAAAGGCCCTGATATTCTTGTCGCTGATCTCGATATTGGCAAGCCCGGCGTTCTGGGAGGCCAGCTGTCTGAGGGTCTGCTTTCCCCGGTATATTTTCGGCTGCCTGCTTTTCTGGATTTCCTCCAGGAACTTCTTCACCGCCTTTTCAAACACCTGCTCGCTCATTTTAGCCCCGTTGACGATCAGGGTCACGGTCCTGCCTGTCACTTCTTCCTGCATTTAACCCCTCCCTCGCTTTCCGTCCCCGTACATGTCGTGCTGTACCAGGGAAGAATAATAATTGCCGATGGTAGCCGGGGCGTTATACAGGGCGGCCAGCAGATATTTCTTGATGTTGCGGACATAGGTGGTGTTCTCCCGCATACAGTCCATGACGTACCGCACATGGGAACTGTCCAGCTTCATAAAGCGGGATTTGACTACCTCCGCCGGGTAATCGTCCCCGGCAATGCGGATCGTCTTTCGTGCGGAGCATACCGTATCCACGATCAGCTCCGCGATCTCGTCCAGCTGCTCCTGGTCGATGTGGTCGTCCTGGATCAGATACCTGTACTCAATGTTGTCCAGAATGATTTCACGATAGACCTCCCTGGCTCCCATCCCATCCGTTCCTATCCCTGCCGGAGGCCGTCCCGTAAGGGGCTGGGGATTTGATTGGATAGGATTTGATACCTCCGTATTTGATAAATCTGTTATTGATCCATAGTTACTTGATTCTTTCGTATTTAATTGTGCGGGGTTTCCCTGTTCAGGTTTTTCCTGTGCAGGGTTCTCCAAGACAGGATTTGCCTGAACTGGATTTTCCCGTCCAGGTTTTTCCCGTTCAGGCTGGGACGTTCTGGGCTGCTCCAGGATGGTGTATTCGATAGCCCCAAGCTGCCCGTTGGCGTTCCGGACACGCTCCCGGATCACATAGCCCTGTTCCTCCAACTCCCGCACCCCGGCGCAGATACTGTCCACGCCGTCTTTGCAGATACGGGCAAGGCCCTTTGTGGTATAGTCCCATCCATCCGGCAGGGAGAGCATGAGGGACAAAAGCCCTTTTGCTTTCAGGGACAGCGCCGTGTTCCGCAGATGGTGGTTTGACATGACCGTGTAATCACGGGTCTTTTCGATACGGAAAACCGCCATGCCATTTACCTCCTTCCTCATGGATTGAAAAAGTGTTGATTTTCGTGGAAAATGCCCTCTGTAATCTGCCGCCCTGTTCATCAGGGGAAAGAATATGGGCGGCTTTCATACCGCCGCCCACAGAAGGGAAAACAGGGGATTTTCCACCCCTTTTGATACATTTTTTAAGCCCTACAGCTCACGGTCGCGCCGGTCATAGAACAGATCGCCCCCACGCACCTTCGCATGGTTCCTGATTTTGATAAATCCCTTCTCCTGGTTCTCCAGGGCTTTGCCATAACCGGCTTCGGTCAGGAACAGGCACATTTTTTCTCCCTTCCATCCCATCGGGGAGTCATTGGAGAGGACGTCAAAGACGATCATGTGCCGGGTGTCCGGTTCAAAACGTTCCAGGGCCATGATATCGTGTCCGGCCAGCTTCTGCGCCCCGGACTTCTGCCTGGCCTCCGCCAGCATTTCCCCGATGGTCTGGGGCTTTCCCGGCAGGCGGTAATTTGCCTGGACCTCCCGGATCAAATCCATACACTCTTTGTTTGACAGGGAGCGCAGCTTCGCCATGAGGCTTTCTGCCGTATCCCTGGTAGCCTGGTTCCTTGACAGGCGCCAGGTCATGTAAATTTCATTCAGGACAGCGTTCGGGTCTGTACTCTCGATCTGGTACGCCATCCTCATTTCCGCTTCGTTCAGTTTCATCTATCCGGCTCCTTTCAAAAATGGGCACAAAAAAACGCCACAGGTTTTTGGCCTATGGCGTCAGCGTGGAGCAACAGAAAAGGGATACCATTGATGAAAACGGTATCCCTGCCCTGTAAACTTATTCAGTTTTAATTGCCGCATTGCCTGTTGCTGTCCACAAAGCCTTGATTTTACTGGTTTCTTGCTACCATCCTTATCAAAGCCTTGTATTATCAGGCTTCGCAAGCCCTAAACCGGGGCAGGTGGTATAAAGTATCGCCCGCCCCGGAAAACGGACTTCTAACCGTCCACAAAACGCACTATGACAAATACCATTTATATCCATCAGCCGGAAAAGGCGTTCAGCTTCACCCGGTTCCCGAATTTCCTCTTTGAAGCCCCCACATTCAAGCCCCTGTCCAACGAGGCAAAGGTTCTGTACGCCTTTATCCTGCGCCGGACAGAGTTATCCCGCAAGAATGGGTGGGCGGATGACTGCGGACGGATTTTCCTGTATTACCCCATCTGCGAGGTGGTTGACCTGCTCCACTGTGGGCGGCAGAAAGCGGTGAACACCCTGCGGGAACTGCAATACGCCGGACTGGTGGAAATACAGAAGCAGACCGCAGAACTGAAAAAGGCAGAGAAGCGGAAAGCCGAAGTCGATACCCTGTTTGCCCGGATGTATGAGGACTGGGCGGCGGGGCGTATCACGGAATACAACTTCTCTATGCTGTCCGGGAAGTACCAAAGCGAACAGGCTGAACTGGACGAAAAGATTGAACAGCTTCAATCTGCTATCGCCACTGAAAGCCAGAACGCCGCAGACGCAGAAAAATGGATTGCCTTGATGAAAGAGTGCGTCAATCCAACAGAACTGACCGCCGAACTTTTGAATACGCTGATTGAAAAAATCGTTGTCCATGAAGCGGCCAAAGGTGAGGACGGAAGCCGCGAACAGGAGGTAGAAATCTTCTACCGCTTTATCGGCAAAATTGATTGAATGATACCAATATCTTTAACTATGTGAAACCGGAAAGAATTATCCGGATGTGAATAGTCTTGTTATGTTAAGTCAACTTTTCAATACTTCTCTCGATAATCTAGTAAAAGGAGATGTAGCTAAAATGAAAGAACAAGTTGCGCAGGCTGATGTAAGGAGATTTAAGCAAGATACGCTCATTTTTACAGTATTGCTGATGTTGACAGTCGGATCGGCTATCCCGCTGTTTCTCTATTTCGCATTGCCTGGAATCGTATGATGGCTTTTGATTGCAGGTGTGATGGTTTATTATGCCAGACGGCTGAATCAGCAAAAAAGAACCTATGATATTCAAACGTATCGAGAAATTCTGGACTTTATGGAGGCTAACCAATGAGCCCTGTCTTGCAGACTGTCATCACCGTTTTGCTGATTCTGGCGATGGCTTTATTAGGGATAAGCACCATCAAGCAATACGGCATCAAGAGCACCAAGAGTAAATATATGTTTAGTGGTTTGATCATTGGTTCATTAATTGGGTATTATTTTCTTCATTCTGTCCTATGTGCTTTTGTGGGAATGATGCTATGTACGAAATATGCCGCAAACAGGTAAATAGGATACAGGGCGTTCGGTCGATAAGATCGAGCGCTTTTATTTGGAAAAGGAGATGTATTTGTCGTATAAGTGATTGTCTTGATGAAAGGGCTATGATAAAATAAGGACACATCAACATTCACATGAAAGAGGGGGAACGATGTGAGTATCCGGATGAAGTATAACTGGCTTTACTTTTTTTATTGCCTGGCTGGTGTTTGCTTAGGTGGGTTTGTAGCTGTCTTTTTGCAATATAAAGGGGTCTCCAATACGGAAATAGGTGTTGTGACGGGAATTGCATGTGTAGCAGCTATTTTTTTAACGCCCATGCTGACACTGCAGGTAGCCAAGCAGCCACGTCTCGATGCTAAAAAAATGATTATTTACGCCTATATTGTCATCACTGCAATCTATGCTTTGATTGCTTTTTTGCCGCTAAGTCCGATTTTGGTCATGCTGATCTATATGCTTCTCTATGCTTTTTATCTGACGACAGGACCATTGCTGCAGGTGATGGCTTCGGATTATATGCGTTCAGGTGTTGAACTCAATTTTGGTCTGGCTCGTGGTTTAGGTTCAGTTGCCTGGGCCATCGGGGCATTGATTTTTGGTTTCTTAGTTGATTTAAGCAATCCACAGATCCTGGTTGCCGGGATGGTGGTATCTATCCTGATTACCTTTAAGATCCTTGCCAGTATGCCTTATGAAAAAGGGCAAACGGCCAGTCATGATAAAAGTGGTTCGATCTTAACGGTGGTGCGCAAGTATCCGATCTTTACGATCATGCTGACAGGTTTTTCGCTGGCTTTGGCAGCGGCTACCTCGATCGGTACTTATTTGATCAATATTGTCACTAGCTTAGGTGGCGATACCTCGTTTTATGGTGTGGCCGTTTTCTTAATGGCTGTCAGTGAAATGCCGGTCATGGCAATCACACCACGCCTTTTGCAGCGCTTCAAAAGTATCCAGTTGATTGGCTTTGCCGGTGCCTGCTATATTATCCGCAATTTTCTTATCTGTCTGGCACCCAATCTGCCTATCCTTTGCGTAGGGATGCTGTTCCAGGGACTTTCCTTTGGAATGATGACAGCGGTCGTCACCTATTATGTTATTTTTAATCTGGCTGATGTTGATCAGGTTTCGGGACAGACCTTGATTACTGTGATGACTTCGGGGGTTGGTTCAATGATTGGGAACATGTTAGGTGGCTATCTTCAGGATGCCTTTGGACTTAATGCCATGTATATCTTTATTTATATTCTGACATTGATGGGCGTATGTCTCATCGGGATCGGCTTGCTGTTGAGTCGCAAGCAACGCTTCAGAAAAGAAATCAAACGCTAAAAAAATCACCATCATGGTGATTTTTTGTTTACTGATCGAAGCGATGTGGAAAATCAGTGGTTTCGATATACATTTTACGTTTATCCATGTTATCGCTATAATGATGGGCAAAGACACAGGCAAAGAGGACATCCAAAAGATAATGAATGGCGATATTGCTGGAGAAATGGCCTATCTTGGCATAGCGCTTTTCGCATTTAGGAATGTAGAGATGCGCGTTTGTGCAGGAAATCAGATGATTGTTGGTGTAACTGGTCAGCGAAATACGCGGGCAGGGAAGCGTGCACAGGATCTCGGTAAGCTGCAGTTCATCAAAGGTTTCGCCTGAATAAGAAATAAAAAGACAGCAATCCTCGGCTTGCATGGTTTGAAAAAGGTAGGCAAAATCATCTCGATTATTGATGATTTCTACGGGCTTGAACAGAAAGCGCATCTTGTATTGAAAATCATAGGCACATGAGGCACTGTTCGCCATCCCGAAGATATAGATGCGTTTGGCATTCGCCAGCGCTAGTGTTGCCTTTTGCAATTCGTCATGTCTGATCAGATCAGCGGTGGCTCGAATGCTCTCTGTTTCAAGTTTTTCAAGTTGGCGACTGATTTTCTGAGCAGGATCCATGGCTGAAAAAGGAATATTGGCATCGACTTCATCGATACGATTCTCCATGAAGCTTTTTTCTGTTTGCAAAGCCTCTTTGAGATCTGACCAGCCGTTGTAGCTAAGCTTTTGAGCTAAACGGACGACGGTTGAGGCAGAGGTAAAAGTCGCATGCGCAATGTCGGCAGCAGTGAGGCGGGACACCTGACCTTTATAGTGATAAAGGTATTGAGCGACGGTCGTTTCATTGTCGGATAGATGACTGGTATGTAACAGGCGGTCATAGATCATCATATATCTTCCTCCCTGATGATCTCGCTTTGCGGATGGCGACATTTTTCGATTGCTTTGGAAAGCGCAATCTTCGTTTGGAGATGTTTGTCGTAATCTAACTGGAAATAGGTGGCATAGAGAAGATCTAAAAGATAGCGGATGCTGTATTCACTGGAGAAATTTCCAACCTTGGTATATTGTTTTTCACGGGTGGTGACATGTAGGACGAGCGGAGTCAGGGCTTTTAACGAATTGTCACCTAAACTGGTAATAGCGACCATGGGAATTCCTTTTTCCTTAAGCAGTCTGCCATGGTTGAGGACTGTTTGACTTTCTCCGGAATAAGAAATCAGCAGAACACAGTCTTCCTTGTCGATGGTGTTGATATTGAAGCCAAATTCACCTACCAGGCTCTCAATTTCCACTTTTTTGCCGATCCGGCGCATTTCCAGTTGAAATAAGCGACCGAGCAGTAAGTTGCTGCCAATGCCAAAAATGTGGATGGTATGGGAACGTTTGAATAGCTGGGTGACCCGCTGCAGCATATGCCCATCTACGAGGGATAGGGTGTCATCTAATGTTTCTTTCAGCAAGGCATTCAGTTTCCCGGCGACTTCGAGTGTGTTGTCTTGTTTGTCAAAAGGAAAATTGGCATCGACCCGCCTGAAGTGCGTGTCCAGATAGTGAAGCTCAGCTAAATAATCATCTTTTAGATCATTGAACCCCTTATATCCGAGTTTTTGGGCGAAGCGTACGACGGTAGCTGAAGAAGTATAGGTTAACGAGGCGATATCGCGAGTGCTGAGATTTTTGAGATCGTAGCGTCTTTCTAAAAGCAGTTCTCCAATCGCTTTTTCTGAATCAGAGAGACGACAGAGTTTTTGGATGCGTTGTTCTAAAAGCATGGAAATCTTCCTCCTTTCAGGTTAATTTTATTATACCAAATGAAGCACTGTTACACAAAATAAACCATTTGGAAACATAGAAATGAAGCAGTGTTGAAACGTGTTTCAAAGCTCTTGCGAAATCAAAAAGTTACGCTAAAATAAGGACAAAAGAGGAGGATGGTTTAAAAATGAACAATGCTTTTGGATTATTATTTACACCGATGAAGATTGGTTCTCTGGAATTGAAGAATCGTTTTGTCGTTCCAGCCATGGACAGTCACTATACGAATGAAAAGCATGAATTTACGTCACAGGCTTTGAACTATTACGGGGAAAGAGCCAAGGGCGGCTTTGGTCTGATCTTTACAGAATTCCTTTGTGTCAGTGAAGAAGGGCTGGCGGAGAAGACACAGGCAGGGATCTATGATGATCGTTTCTTACCGGGTCTATCTGCTTTGACGACACGCATTCATGAGAATGGCGGTCGCATTTTTGCTCAGCTTCAGCACTCCGGTCGTGTGCAGGGAAAAGGAACGAGCAATCAAATGGCAGTGGGACCAAGCCATTTACGTGATCCACGCCGTCTTACACCGGTGCGTGAATTAAGCACAGAAGAGGTTCAGGTCATCATTTTGCGTTTTATCGAAGCAGCCATCAGAGCTAAAAAAGCTGGCTTTGATGGTGTCGAGATTCATGGAGCACATGGCTATCTGTTGGCGCAGTTCTTATCCAAAGCCGTCAACAAGCGTGTGGATCAATATGGTGGGAATGTGAATGATCGTGCCAGAATCGTTGTGGAAATCATCAAAGGCATTAAGGCCGCTTGTGGAGATGCTTTTCCTGTGGTTGTCAGAACCAGTGGGGAAGAAGGCGACTATGGCGGCAATTCCATCGAAGATGCGGTGGCTCAGGCTTGTCTTTTCGAAAAAGCCGGTGCGGATGCCTTACACCTTTCCCATGGAACGGCGATTCATTCTTATTACTCAGATGCAGGTTATAATTTAGAAAATACACGTAAGGTCAAAGAGGCTTTGCAGATCCCGGTCATCGCTGTTGGACGTATCAACGATCCTTCTTTAGCGCTGTCAGTGATTCAAAGCGGTACGGCGGATTTTGTGGCTTTAGGCAGACAATCGATCTGTGATCCTCACTTCCCAGAAAAGGTCAAAGAGGGTCGTTTAAATGAGATCTTTACTTGTACGGGCTGCATGCAGCGTTGTCTTTATAGTGATTCTTTTGAAGAGGGCTTTGGTACAAGCTGCATGATCAATCCATTCAGCGGAAAAGAAGGTCTCTGGAATATTGAAAAAACAAGTCAGGCCAAGAAGATCGGAATCGTTGGTGCCGGGCCAGCGGGCTTACAGGCAGCCTGGATCCTGGCGAAGCGCGGGCATAATGTGCATGTTTACGAAAAAGAAGCAACAGCAGGCGGACAGTACCGTTTAGCAGCGACCCCATCCATGAAGCAGGATCTGGCAAAGACGATTCAAACCTATCTTGCTTTAGGTAAGAAGTATGGCGTCCAAATGCATTATCAAGTCAATGTCGATGCTGCTTTGCTGGAAAAGGAAGCTTTTGACCATGTCATTTTGGCGACAGGATCATTACCGCTCGTTCCACGTATTGAGGGTATTGATCACGAAAATGTCACGAAAGCCAATGATATTTTAGGTATGCGTAAGATCTTTACAGGTCGCCAGGTCTTAGTCTTAGGTGCTGGTCTGGTGGGTGTTGAGACCGCTGAATTCCTGGCTGAATATGGTAATCAGGTGACCGTTGTGGATATGCTGGACCGTGCTGCTCCAGTCGCCCCTGCGCGTCCACGAGCCAGCCTGCTAGCGCATATTGAGAAGCTCGGCGTTAAACTGATCCTCAACAGCCGCGTGGCAAAGATCAATTCAGATGGTATTGATTATCTTTGCGATGATCAGGAGAAGACCCTGACAGGTTTTGATGAAATTGTTTTAGCCTTTGGCTCCCGGGCGAATCAGGAACTGTATGACTCTCTTGCAGATAAGAAAAATGTTAGCCTGATTGGCGATGCCTTAAAGGCAGCAGACGCCAAAAAAGCAATCTTCGAAGCAACCAAGCTTGCCCTTTCATTATAAGCGAGCAATCACTTTAAGGAATGCGTAGATTCCTTCATGCATGATATGCCATTAGATACAAAGCAATATTTTGTGGATGTCAGCACCTCTTTTGAGTCGATCTTTTTTCCCTTTGCGCTTTTGATAGATGTTCTAAAATCAATTCTTGACTCAGAAATCAGTGAGTACGTATGATTCAGAAAATTGGGAAACGCAGTCTTTGATTATCACCATTCAGGGAAATGACAAGTTTACAGGAATCCCGTGTATTTGACATTTTCCCGGGAAATAGTGCGGATAGGTACTCTCTTTGACATCCCTTTGCTTTGCGTGAATAGGATATGGACGTTTCCCCATTATATGAGAAGCTGATCAAACAGCTTCTTTTTTGTCTGAAGAAATGGTGCAGATCTTTAATTAAAGTGAGATCGTATACCTGTGAACGATCTTATCTTGAGATGATGATTTTTGGCTGTCTGATCGCTTCAATACTGGAATGGAATGAAATTCCAAAAAGGGATTTACTTCTTTAGGGTTAAATGGAATGTTGCTCCAACGTGTCATAAAGAGCTGTACGTTCAGTCCGTTTTAAGTTATCGTATAGGTCATGAAGGAGGCATAAACCAATGACATTAAGAACCAATTTTTTGTGGGGCGGTGCGAGTGCGGCACATCAGTACGAAGGCGCTTATTTAGAAGATGGGAAGGGACTTTGCACATTTGATGCTTTGGGCGGTGGAAGCTATACAGAGCCTAGACAAGTGACTTATATGGATGAAAAAGGGCAAGTGGGGGCGGCAGCTGTAGATAGTAGTATGACTGGACCGGTACCCAAACTGACGCGAGGCTATGTCGATCCCAATCGCTACTATCCAAGTCATGAGGCAACGGACTTCTATCATCACTGGAAAGAAGACATTGCTCTGATGGCTCAAATGGGGTTTAAATGTTATCGTATGTCCATTGCGTGGACACGGATCTGTCCCAAGGGAACGGAAGAGATCAATGAAGCCGGATTGGCGTTTTATGATCAGATCTTTGATGAGTTGAGAAAATATGGCATTGAACCTGTGGTTACGCTGAATCACTTTGATATGCCCATGTATCTGGCAGATCATTGGGACGGTTGGTTGAGTCGCAAAGTTGTGGATTATTTTTTATTCTTTTGTGAAACTGTCTTTAAACGTTATCGCGGAAAAGTGAAATACTGGATGACCTTTAATGAGATCAATGTGCTGTCAAGCTGGTGTCAGACAGGCGTTCATGAGAATAATGAAGCCAACCTTGCTCAGGCACATCATCATATATTAATTGCGAGTGCTAAAGCGGTTCAGTTAGGTCATCATATCGATCCCCATAATCAGATCGGCATGATGGTGTCTTATACGCCTTGTTATCCGCTTACCTGTAAACCAGAAGATGTTTTAGAAGCAATACAGTTTAATCGTCAAAAAGAGTTTTACATGGATGTGCAGGTACGTGGTTATTATCCGGAATATCGATGCAAAGAGTTAGAACGAAAGCATATTTCGATTGCCATGGCAAAGGATGATCTGGCCATCTTAAAAGCGGGCACGGTGGATTTCATCGGCTTTAGTTATTATATGTCCACAGTAGCGGGAACTGATCCGAATGTGAAAAAAACACAGGGAAATCAGTTTCTCGGATTGAAAAATCCTTATTTAGAGACGTCTGACTGGGGTTGGACGGTCGATCCTTTAGGTCTGAGAATTGCGCTTATTCAGATGTATGAACGCTATCATCTGCCTCTTTTTGTAGTGGAAAATGGACTAGGTGCAAAAGATACGGTAGAGGAGAGTGGTGCGATTAACGATGATTATCGGATTGCTTATTTGCGCAGTCATATCCAGGCATTAAAAGATGCTGTTAGGCTTGATGGGGTCGATGTGATGGGATATACCCCCTGGGGATGTATTGATATCGTTTCAGCCGGCACTGGCGAAATGGCCAAACGATATGGTCTGGTGTATGTGGACAAGCATGATGATGGTTCAGGCGATCTGTCACGACATCCAAAAAAATCGTTTCGCTGGTATCAACAGGTGATTCGAACCAATGGTGAGGAACTGTAATTCGCAGTTCCTTTTTGAATTGATCCGGTTAGCTCAATCACTAAAAACATAGATGATATGCTTCAGATTCATCAGAAGAAGCATTTTCCTGACCTTTTGCTGGCAAACAGATAATAAACAGACGAAATCTCAATACATCAAGCTGGTAGGAGGCCCCTTATCGTACAAGAGCCGTGGTATGGAAAGTCAAAACAGGTTTAGGGAAACTGATAGAGCACTAGAAATTGCCAAAACAGCGTCCCAAATGATTGACAAAAGCAACTTTATCTTTTATAATAACAGTTGTTACGTAACGTATGTTATCAGGAAGGAGAAAAGAATATGCCACCCAAATCAAAAATAACCAAGGAGAACGTTCTTCAGGCAGCTTTTGAGATCGTCTTGCAGGAGGGGATGACAGAAGTGAATGCGCGCAGCATTGCCAAACATTTAAACTGCTCGACGCAGCCCTTATTTCGTCTGTATCCGGGTATGCAGGCATTGAAGGCTGAACTATATGAGAAAATTTATGCTTTTTATCGTCATTATACGCATGCTTATCCGATCAGCCATGATCGCCTATTACAGGAGAGCGTGGCATATGTCGAATTTGCGCGCGTATATCCGCATTTATTTAAAGCCGTTTATCTATCCGATGCGGGTGGTCTACGCTCAAGTGAGGATGTGCTTCATGCTCACTATAATCGTGATATCATCCAGAAGATGGTGGAAGAGTACCATCTCTCATACCAGGAAAGCGAACGTTTATTTCTGGATGTTCGCTTTTACACCCATGGGATTGCCGCTTATTTAGTGGAAGGCGCAATCGATATGGATGAAGCAGAAGTGCGTCAGCGTATCACGCGAGCCATTCAAACATTCAAACATGAATAAATTGCCTTCTTTAAGCAAAGATACACGATACCTGCTTTTGATTGGCATGCTTTATTTAACCGGAACGAGCATCGCCATGACTTTTATCCAAATTTATTTAGTCCGTTTGACAAGTGATATTGGCGGGATCATCCTGCAAAATGTATTGAATTATGCGGCTCTGCTAGCGAGCTATATGTTAGGAAGTCAGTTGGCCCGATACTGGAAAATGAGATCGATCCTCTTGGGCGGGCTGCTCTTTACGGCCAGTTATTATTTGTGTATTTTGCTTCTACAGGAAAAAACTTCTGCTTTTTTAGTGCCGCTTGGTTTGCTTAATGGCATCGGTCAGGGATTATACTATTTTTCGTTTAATCTTCTGGTCGGTGCGCATGTTGAAGAAAATGAGCAGGGGCGCTTCTTCTCCTGGCAGCAAAGCTTTAATTATGCGGCGGCGTCGGGTTACCTGTTTTATCCGGCCTTTTGATCAGTCATTTTGCATCATTACTTGGCTATGTCATCTTATTTGCACTTTCTCTAGCACTATTCGCTCTGGCGGCTTTACTTTCCAGATATTTGCGCGGTATGCAAATCCTGCAGAAGATGCATGTCATTGGTGTGTTAAAGGAAAGAGGAAATCGCTATTGGCAAACAGACGCGTATTATCATTTTTCGAATGGGATGCGGGAAGCCATCTTTAATCAGATCTTTACGCTTTTTGCCTATACGATCGTGACAAGTGAGAAAGTGATTGGACAGTATCAGTCGCTGATGGCAGTTGTCGGTATCTTCAGTTCGACGTTGATTGCCAGTCGTTTTCATCGTCATAACCAAAGATCATTTCATCTTTTGGCAGCGATCCTCAACGCCCTGATCATGTTTATATTAGGCTATTTTCAGACACCATGGGCTTTGCGGACCACCTATTTAGGATTAGGACTTGTCTACTGTTGGAATCAGAAATCTTTCAATCCATGAAATATCGTTTAGCCGAGCTTGCAGCAGGGCGCTTTCAGCCTTCGGATTATATGATTGCCTGTGAATTTCCCCTGGCTTTCGGGCGCATTGCGGGTTTGCTGCTTGCTTTAGGGGCGGTATCTTGTTGGCCGGTTGAAGCGGCCTATCCGATCTTAATGGTCACGGATGGCTTATTTTGGCTGGTCGATCACTTTGTTATTGATAAAAAAATACAATGGTTAACAGAAAAGCTTTAAACCCATCCTGCCATGATGTCCCCACATATGACCAGTTTTGGATCTAAAGCTTATTTAAAGCTTAACGAATCAGGGTTTTTCTGTCAACCGTTTCTGGAGGAAAACCATGGAAAAACAATTGAGTATTATTATTCCGACTTATCAGGATCCCCAGCTGCTTTCCTGGACCTTAGCCTGTCTTGAAAAGAATACGCTGTCTAAGGCCGCTTATGAAGTGCTGGTATGTGATGATGGGTCAACCAAAGATAATTTGAGCATCGTTAAACAATATGAGGACCGTTTAACGATCCGCTATTTCTATCAGCCCAATCGGGGATTTTGCCCCGGTCAGGCACGCAATATGGGCATTGACCATGCGAAGGGGCAATACTGTCTTTTTTTAGATACGGGGATCCTGCTGTCCAAGGATGCGTTGGCTCATTTTTTAACGCATGCCAAGATGCATCAAGGAGCGGTCCTTGGATATATTGAGGGTTTCTCTAATGAACCTTTAGAAAACATCAGAGATTTAATCAGTTTGGAAGATATCGATGGGTCGATCCTGCGTTTAGAAAAGGCCGGATATGTGGATCGGCGTGAGGTCGGTTACCAGCAATACGGCGAGGATTTGATGAAATGGCCAGCCTGCTGGGTTTATTTTTCAGGTGGAATGACACTGATCCCTCGTTCTATCCTGACTCAGATCGGCGGCTTTGATGAACGTTTTACGCAGTGGGGCGGCGAAGATGTGGAACTAGGCTTGCGGCTGTATCTGGCGGGCTATCCAATCAGTCTGTGTAAAAAAGCCAAAGGCATTCATTATCCCCATGCAAAGCGCAACCAGATTGAAGACTGGGAGGCATTTGTGGCGAACTTAAAGACCCAGCGTCAGATGATCTATCAGAAGTTCCCGCTTCCTGAGGTTTACGTTTGGGCAAATCAACATCTCAATAGCGATACGTTTAATGCGTATCTCGTGGAGAAGCTGGGACTGGAGGATTGGCGATGAAGCGCTTTTTTGTCACTGATCTGGATAAGACCTTGCTGGATGATCAGCATGGGATCAGTCCCGCTAATTTACAGGCACTGCATCGGCTTGAAGCGAATCATGTTCAGGTGATCCTGGCAACAGGACGCGCCTATCACGATGTGAGTCAGCACATTTTGCAGCGTTATCATCTAAACTTACCTGTGATTGCTTTAAATGGAGCGATGATCGTGGATGAAACGGGCCATCTTTTAAAACTTCATGCACTGGATCTTAAGGGGCTTGAGGAAGCACTGGCTATGTTGAATAAAGCTGACGCCTTTTATTTGTTATATACGTCATCAGGAACATATACGCATGAGGTGCATTCTCTGATGGCAAATCTGGCTGAACTGGCTAAAACAAAGACGAATGACCCACAGATGATCTTACAGGGAATGCAAATTTATTATGATCTTTTGTATCGCTATCCGCTGTTCCTGGATCCACTTCAAACAAAGTCATGTTTGAAGCTGGAAATAGTGAGCGCTGATGAAAAAATGCGCAATGATCTAAAGCAAATGCTCAGCTGTCACTATCAGGTCAGTGCTTCATATACATTGAATCTGGAAGTGACTTCGAAGCAGGCGACAAAGGGCCAGGGCGTGCTGACATTTAGCCAGGATCCACATGCTATTACTGTCATTGGGGATCATGATAATGATCTAGCGATGTTTGATGTTGCCGGTTACCGAATGGCCGTGGCTAACGCGACAGCAAAACTGAAAGCCAAGGCCGATTGGATCAGTACCTCTTATGTCAACGATGGCTTTGCATCGGCTGTCGCACACTATCTAGATCTCAACAATGGTGTCTAAGGCACCATTGTTTTTTTGCGGCTTTTTAAGTATGTGTAGTCAGGTCTTAGGAAAAGTTCCAAATCAAAGCCAAGTGATGAAATATCTCACTTTAAATAAGAAGAAACTGAATAACATGATGTTGTGTATTTTTGTGCTATAGATTGGAAAAGATCGTTTCTTGTTTAATAAAGAAATCAAAATTAAAAAGATTAACAGAGACTTTACGTAGATATAATGAAAATACGGTTTTTGTTTACGTAGTCAAGAGTTATACTAACTTCGTCCGGAGCAGTTTTACCTATAACGCATGCGTTTTGAGTTCGTAAACAAAATGAGGAGTGAAAAAAATGAGTCAAAAAAGAAGCAAGAAGGCTTCATTAGCACTTGCGATGGCGGTCTTTGTGGGCGCTGGAATGTTAAAAACACCGGTGTATGCTAAGACGGAGACAGTGGTGACGGGTTCTGATCCAACACAGGTGGTTACCCCTTCTGCCTCGGCACGTGTGAACCATAGTGAGTTGGCAGTGGGAGATGAGATTCACATTAATGGACTTGTCTATGAGATTACCCGTATGCCAACCAGTAACGCCAATGGCCGATTAACGCTGATTGATGGGCAAGCAGCTAGTGGTGCAGTCGTGATTGTGGATGGGATGGAATATCAGGGTGCTGAATACAATATTACAGCGCTGGATGCGAATGCTTTTGCAGGAAATACCAGTCTGACGTCAATCGATATGCGTCAGAGCAGTGTGAGTTCGATTGGCAGAAACTGTTTTAATGGATGTACTTCATTAAGCAGTGTCCATTTTTCAGAATCGTCAATCACCAATATGCTATATGGTGGCGTTTTTGCTGGTTGCACGAGCCTAACACAACTATATGTTCCATCTATTCATCTTTCTTCAAAATACAGCAACAGTCCTTTTAGCAGATCTTCTATCCAGGAGCTGACGATCGATCAACTCTCTTCAACAGGTATCAAGTCTAATCTGTTAAATAATATGCCTGATGGTTTTACGTTGAATTTACCGGGAGATATTAGTTCGAACGCTTTGGTGGCAACAACCTTTGGAACTACCAAAAACGTGACTTTGAATTTAGGCACGCAGGAAGATGTGGATCATTATACCTCAGTTTTTGAGGGTAAAGATGTCAATGTTCAGCTTTATGGTAGTGGTGAAGATACGACCATGGCTATCGTATCAGATCCTGATGGTGCTGAGCATGGTTATGCCAGCTTGCAGGAGGCACTCAACGCAATCAACACATCGTCTACCTCAGGAGCATATGCAATTCGTATCATGGACAGTGGCAGTACGACAGTTGAATGGCCTGCCGGTGTGACACTAAATAAAATGGCTACCATTGATTTTAATGGAGCCAGTGTCCATTTCCCAGAGACATTAACTTTACAGGCACCATTGACAATCAAAAATATTACCAATATTAATTCAGGTACGAATGTTCTGACCACCTTAAATGCCGGCAGTCATGCTTTTACGATGATCAATGGGGGAAGCTTTGGTTTTGCCAAGATAAGCGGATCCAATCTGACATTTAGTGGTACTTTACCTGGCGGTCAGTTTGGGGGAGGAACCCAGGTGGCATTAGAGGGTATCGGAGACGCTTCTATCATTACATTGAGTGATATAGGACGTAGCGATTATTACTATGATCTGCCAAATATGACAGGTTTTAATACATTAGTATTGAATCGGGCGTTCCTTGAAGCAGATGGCTCAACCACTTTTCATGATCAGCTTGAGGGAGTGGATACGATTCAATTACAGGATGGTGGATTGACACTGAACCAGAATGCCACGATTCCTTCCGTTTCTGGAAATGGGGAATTGCGACTTCATCAAAATGCTCAGTTACAGGTCACTGATTCATTTAGTGGAAACTTTTCACTGCCAGAATATACTGGAACAGAATTAGTAGGTTCAGGTTTAACGTTGCCATCTGGCGCCAGTGGGACGCTGACAAATCAAAACCAGCAGCCTATCACGATTTCTGAGCCGATTGTATCCGTTAGTGGATTGGGCAATTATGCCAGCTTGGATTCCGCTTTGGCAGCTATAGCGCAAGATGACGCAACGGCTTATACTATAACGTTATTATCTGATGTATTATTGAATGCAGATATTACGCTTCCAGATAAGGACATTACGATGGATGGTCAAAACCAGTATCAGCTGGCTATGTCTACGAATCATACGATGACTGTTCAGAATTCCTTGACTTTAGAGAATATCAATCTCGCGATGGATAATGCCACGATCTCCTATATGCGCAGTCAAAACGGTAACAAGACGATCACACTGTCTGGTACAACTAGCGGTAAAGTGGGGACGATTCAGGATATTTCCGGATCTCGTTGGTTGGATATTGTGATTGAGGGAAATGTTGATTTTGATAAGATCATTGGTACAACCAGTTCCATCGGCACACAGCTGACTGATCTTATCCTGGTTAATCAGGGAAGCAAGGAATCACCTTTGGATTTGTCTTCTAAAGTGGAGAATCTGGCCGCTACAGAACTGAATCATAGCTGGGTTATCGTCAGTGGTGATGCTACCCATTTAGGTACGATTCGTACGGATTATAATAAGGAATCAGGTACCAATCGTACAGGTGGTTTAGTTATTGAAGGTAGTGCAACCGTTTCAAGACTATCTGTCAATTCCAATGATGATTTTGAGGTTTGGATGCCTTCCGATGCTTTGTTGACAGTGGAAGAGCGTTACAGTTATTATAGAGAACAGGTTCCGATTTATGTAGAGGGAGAGGTCGTTGAAGGCCACGTGCTGGTCAAGGCACCATCTAATTCTAATCGTAATATGACAGATTATGTACTTGCCAATGCAGGCGAGAATGTCGAACTTTACTGGAATGAGGATGCGAGTGTATATCAAGTGAACTATGCACCAACCATTTCTATGTCTTCGGAGGCAAATCAGTATAATGGAGCTTACACTGAAGTCGCACTCATGATTGTTGATACACAGGGCATTGCTTCTGTAGTGGTCAATGGCCAGCAGGAGACATCATTTGAGTCTGGCAAGCTCTATACCCCTGCTTCTGAATGGCTCATACAGGGCGAAAATACAGTGATGGTTACGGACACGCTTGGCATGACGACTACCTTTACTTTCAGATACGATGCACCTGCAAACTATCAGAAGGTTGAAGAAGTTCTGGCATCGATCCCTGCGGATCTGACGATCTATACAGAGGCAAGTGTTCAGGCTTTAGAAGAAGCGATTGCACAAATTCAATATGGAATCGGCAGCAGTGATCAGACTCAAGTGGATGAAATGGCACAGGCAGTTCAGTTGGCTATCGATGGTTTGGAACTGAAAGGCACGGATGAACCAACTGATCCAGGAACAACCCCTGAAGATCCAGATACGACGCCAGAAGATCCAGATACAACGCCTGATCAGCCAATAATCACGCCTTCTGAGCCAACTATCAGTCAGGAGACACCGGTGACACCATCTAATCCATCTTCTTCCCAGAATGCTGCAACACCACAAACTGGAGACGTAGCACCTTTATCCATGTGGGCAACTTTCACCGTCTTGGCTTCAAGCATGTTTGGTGTAGTGTTAGCGAAACGCCGCAAACAGGACTAGTCTCTTATCAATGAAAACTGCTAGTGCGATCATTAGCAGTTTTTTTATGCACTAATAATATGATGAGGGTGTCAAAAGGTCAGGAAACGAATCAAAGGAAAAAACTAAATAGAAGAGTTACAAGCCTATAAAAATAAGACATAGATCTCTGAAAGTGGTAAAAATAGAGATAGAAAAATGGAACAATCAGGAGGAGTCAATGTGTTTGTAGCGAATCATTCTCATGAGTATCAATTATCCTTTCTTGATAAGGATAATGATCTCACAGAACGAGAGAAGCGTTTTCTCAATCCATCATGGTCAAAATATTCTATCTTTCCAAAAATTGACGAGAAGCCCTATGCTGTCCTTTACAGTGAACAGAGTTCACGTCCGAATACACCGGTTAATGTGATTCTTGAGGAATTGCTCATCAAGGAACTTTCAGGTTTATCTGATGAGGACATGGTCACTGGACTGATGTTTGATATCAGACATCAATATGCTCTACACATGACATCGTTTACTGAACAGCCACTCAGTAACCGAACACTGGGATGTTTTCGTGCAAGATGCACAGCCTACAAAACAAAGACAGGCACTGATCTGATCAAGAACACGGTAACCCAACTATCCAAAGAACTCGCAGAAATGATGAAGATCGACACGTCCTTCAAACGAATGGACAGCATGATGGTTGCATCAAACATCAAGAAAATGGGAAAACTCGAACTGTTATATACCTGTGTCGCTAATCTGGCCAAAGAACAGACAATAGAAAGTGAAGAGGGAGAACTGCGCCTAAAAACCAAAGAAGACGGTAAGATGGGCCCGAGCATTTGACAGAATCCAGCAGCAACTTATCGAGAAAAAGCAGGGAAACAAAACAGAGGTTACGTGGAAAATCTGACAGAAAGCTACTCAGCAGAAGAAAGCATCATTACAGATTACAAGTATGAACAAAATACCTACAGCGACCAGCAGAAGATATCCTGGCAGAATTTGAATTCAACGAAGATGGAAGCCGAGTGATAAAATGTGCAAACGGCATAGAACCGAAAAGCAACAGTTATAATCAGAAGACAGAGAATGCGAGGCAGTGAAAAGTTCAGTGCCATGACAAATATCGAAACGGAGTAAAAGCGCTGCCTTCACTGTTACTAAAGTGGATCAAATGCCGGTAAGAGGCAAGAAGTTCACAAAGTGATATTTTGGATTTAAAGTAGGAGCATTAAATATCAGCAAATTTTGTGAAGCAATGAAACGAAGGGATAAGTGCGCTCAAAAACAGAAAAATGGACTAAGACAAAGGCTGAAAACGAGACTGCAATAGCAAAAAACGCCCTTTCGCTTGAATATAGATTAACTAACTATTTTAAAAAGGCCAAATTGCATTTCACGAAATATGCTTCTGACGCTTGAATCGTAATATAGGAATAAGTACAAAAAAATTGTTCATTTTTGCAGTTTTAACTTTATGTTTGCCAATACTTCGTTTATACTGATGCTAGAGGAGGAATCAGGATGCGCAAATATGAGGGTTGGTTACCACTGCTTCTTGCCATATTGCTGCATGCGGTGGTTTGGTTGTTAGAGGGACAGGGATGGACTCTAAGGAGCTTGCCAAGGGTCATGCTACTGGTATATACAGGTTTGTCTATTATCATTATGCTGGTTTACTTTTATCGCAGATTAGTGAATCATTGGCATTTTCGTTTTTTGGGTAAAATAATCAGTCGCGTGCTATTGATCCTGGTAGGCGGGGCGATGGCTTTCTATCTATTTGCAGTTGGTGTCTTCAGCTGTCCAATTGAGCATGTTGGGATCCATCAGGGAAAGAAGACGGTTGCAGTGGTCAATCGAGTTCTTTGGACTAATGTGACTTATCATACCTATATTAATCCCTGGTTCTATGGAGAACAAATAGGCGATTCTGTGTTTTATTTTGATCTACCGCCAGGTGTGGATCCTTTTGAAAGCGGAGATGCAAGTTTTGATGAATAAAGAGGATGCGGGTGATGTGGAGCAGCCAAAACGATTCAACACAGACAGCAACAGATACGGTTCAGACCGGGTATTCTGTTTCTATCAGTCTCTATGTTACCCTGATCGTATTGGCCTTAGGTATTGGAGCAGCTACGCTCATTGTAAAGAAAAAATGTCACAAAGACATAGCTAAATGAAAGTTGTATGTAAACTAAAAAATAAATGATTGCCTTTAGGTTATACTGCTTATCTTAGCATGGTTCGTAATACAAGACGTGTGACAGATCGACAATAGATGATTTGGATGTGTACCATGCTAAGTGAAAAATGGTTCAATGTTTTTCGAATAGATTAGCTGTAAACTGTAGGGGCGGTAGAAACATCGTAAACAGGACGAATCAATTTTCTTGATGCTAACAATAAAAACTGCTAGTGAAGTTCATTAGCAGTTTTTACCTTTTTAATCATTAAGCGCTATGGTGGCGATTGAGCACACAAGCGCTTTTATTTTTATCTTTCTGATATGAGAAAAACCAATTCCAGGTGATCGGCACATCTATCTTGGCTGGGGAAAATGGTTTTGCTTGGGATTAACCAATACAATGGCCTGTCAGGCCTCTTCCATCATGAAATGTGTTTTTTTGGTTTGATAAAATCTGAAATATGATATGATATTAGCAAAGGGAACAACCAGGAAGAGGAGGTTTCTGATTCAGGAAAGCGGGGGATCGATGATGAAATCGGGATGGTGGGAGCAAATCTGTCAAGATTGTCAGTTAGGGCACCTTTTGGAAGACCCCAAACGTTTGACCGGTGGGCTGTTACATCGTATGTACATGTTGAAAACAGATTGCGGTCAATATGCTGTTAAGCTTTTAAATCCATCAGTGATGCAAAGAGAAACCGCGCATGCGAACTATGCACAGGCTGAAAAATTGGAGCGAATGCTGGAAGTTTGTCAATTGCCCATTGTACCGGCCCGAATCTTTCATCAAGAAAAAATGCAGTGTCATGAAGGGCAGTATTATTATGTGTTTGACTGGTATGCGGGAAAAGCGTTGATGCCGCAGGAAGTCCAGATCAAACATTGTGAGAAGATCGGTGGGATCCTGGCTCAGATTCATCAGCTAGAGACTAAAGTGCAGGCAAGCGAGCCTGTCAGCCTTCATATCGATTGGGATCGTGAAATTTCCAGCCTGGCACAAAAGCACCCTGAACTGGGTAAGCTGCTGAAAGCAAAGCGGGATCTTTTAGTGGAAAGTCAGGAAAAGGGCAATGCCGCGCATACGAAGCTGCCTCCTTACATGGCTGTCTGTCATCGCGATCTGGACTGTAAAAACGTATTATGGAATCAGGATGATTTTCGAATCATTGATCTGGAGTGTCTTGCTTATGCCAATCCGATGACAGAGCTTTATGAAACGGCACTTTACTGGTCGGGTTATGATTGTGCCTGTATTCAGCCTGCGCTGCTTCAGGCTTTTGTTAGGGCTTATGCCCAATCTGGCGGAAAACTTCCTTTGGATTGGGAAGTGCTGTATGATAGCTTTACGGAACCATTGGATTGGCTGGCATACAACATGCGACGGGCACAGGGAATCGACGGTCATTTAGAAGAGGTAAGCATAGGGATCGCAGAGATCAAAAGTACCTTGAAGAAGATCGTGGCTTATTATGAATCTAAAGAAGAAATTTTGAATCGTTTATATGCAATGAACGTAATGGGAGAATAAGAATATGAAATTAAGAAACTATCAATCGAGTGATGTTCAGGAAATAGCGCAATTATTTTATGATACGATCCACACAGTTAATTTGAAGGATTATACCCAGGAACAAGTAGATGCATGGGCCACCGGGCACATTGATCTAGAAGCCTGGGATCAGTCGTTCTTAGATCATCATAGTGTGGTGGTGGTAGAAGATGACAAGATCATCGGATTTGGTGACATGGATAAGACCGGCTATTTAGATCGCCTTTTTGTTCATAAGGATCATCAGGGACGCGGGGTAGCGACCATGATCTGCGATGCTTTAGAAGCTCCCATCAGCGGTCCATTGACGACACATGCCTCTATTACGGCTAGACCATTTTTTGAAAAACGTGGATATCATGTCGTTAAACAACAGCAAGTAGTACGGCGAGGCGTCTATCTGACGAATTTTGTGATGAAAAAAGAAGTTTCATGATCATTGCCTGATAAAGTGGCATTAGGAACTGCTTTAGAGAAGAGAGCATGCTTTTCATTCATGTGTATTGGTAAGAAAATGATGAGAAATAAGGAGCGTGATACAGATGAAGATCATTGCCTTTACCGGTGCAGGTATTTCAAAACAAAGTCATATCCCTACCTTTATGGATCAGCCAGAAGTGCGAGAAAAACTGTTTCGCAGTTACGCGAATGCGCATCATGAAGAATATAATGCGGTCATCCGCCAATTAAAGGCGAATATGAACGGCGCGAAGCCTAACGATGCCCACTATGCGTTAGCTGAGTATCATATTCCAATCATTACTATGAATATCGATGGACTTCATCAGCAAGCCGGAAGTGAGGCTTTGGAGCTTCATGGCGGGCTTCCTGAAGAGGATGAAATGGATCGAGCCTGGTCTTTATACAATAAACCTGTCCTGTATGGCGATCCGGCGCCCAATTATCAGAAGGCCTATGAAATGGTCTATCAGTTACAACCAGGGGATGTTTTTCTTGTAATCGGCTGTTCTTTTTATACCGCTATTGCCGGTGATCTGAGAGCGGTGGCAAGAAGCAAAGGTGCCCGGGTGATTGAAATTCAGGAAGATGCGGCGCATAATGTCAGAAAGGTTTTAAAAGAATTATTAGGAGAGCGCCCGATCGGTGCATGAATCGTTTGATGTGGTTTGACGGATGCATCAAGTTTAGCCGATTCCTGCTTCTCTAATGGGCTATATTCCAGCATCCCGAGAGGACAGATCCCTTTATCTTAAGAAGAAAAGGGGTCTGTTTTTGCACTAAACAGAAAAGCGGTCTTGTATTCATGGGGATGTGCTTTTAAAGAAATCGTTAAAATGGCTGCCTGTCATCGCGTGTTTTGTGTTAGACTCTTGAGAGAGTGGCACGGGATAGTGAGGTTGTATTGAGATATGCTTTTTATCCATGCCTTTCATTTCAATGTTAGGAAATGGCGGTATCTTATGGATCATCATAGGATTGGGACTAGCGGTTGATCCAAAGCATCGCAAGATGGCATGGGTTCTTTTTTTGGCATTAGGGATCGAATTCCTGCTTTGCAATGTGTTATTGAAGAATCTTTTTGCGATGCCTAGACCTTGTGACTTGAATCCATCGGTAACCTTATTAATTCCTAAACCACAGGATTATTCTTTTCCGTCCGGTCATACGGCCTCTTCTTTTGCAGCGGTAACGGTGTTGTATTTGATGGGTGTGAAAAGATGGTATTGGGCTTTAGTACCGGCGGGGCTTATTGCGTTTTCCAGAATGTACCTGGACGTCCACTTTCCTATCGATATTTTAGGGGGATCTTTGTAGGTATTTTGCGTGGTTTTCTGGTTTGTAAGATCAATTGGTTTCAAACAGCGACTTAGGATATGAAGTTACTGTTTTCATGTATGATTTAAAGATGGTCAATAATCCGTTAGCTAAAGTCATACTTAAAAATGCTATGGATAGGATGATTAATGCCTAAGGAAATGGTATAATTAAAGCGAAGAGGTGATTCGTATGGGCATTTATTTAAATCCGACCAATCAGATTTTTAAAGAGGCAGTTAATAAGGAGATATATGTTGATAAGTCATTGTTGATTGATCATATTGATTACCTTAAAGAGAAAGTCAATAAATATATCTGCGTATCCCGTCCTAGACGTTTTGGAAAAAGTACAGATGCCAATATGCTTGTGGCCTATTATTCCAAAGGCTGCGATTCAGCCAGCCTGTTTGAACATCTCAAGATCAGTCAGACAAAACATTATGCCGAAAATTTAAACAAGCATCATGTGATTTTTATGAATATGCAGAACTTTTTAAGCATGTCCCATACGCTTGATGAAATGCTTGAATTAATGAGCGAAGAAATCATTGATGAGCTCGAAACATACTTTCATTTTTCAAGCAGACGGCCGATCCTGTCGCTGATGCTATCCAAAGTATATGAAAATACAAATGAGCAGTTTATTTTTATCATTGATGAGTGGGACTGTATTTTCAGGGAGTACAAGACCGATAAAGAAGCGCAAAATCGCTATTTGGACTTTTTAAGAAGTCTACTGAAAGATCAGCCCTATGTGAATCTTGCCTACATGACCGGAATCCTTCCAATCAAGAAATATGGGACGCATAGTGCCTTGAATATGTTTAAAGAAGTATCCATGTTGAATGCGACCCCTTTGGAATCCTTTATGGGCTTTACGGAACAGGAAGTTCGTGATCTATGTTTAAAATATGATATGGATTATCATGAAATGGAACAATGGTATGATGGTTATCAGATGTCCAGGGATATCTCTGTCTATAATCATCGTTCTGTTGTCAGTGCCCTGATAGACAGAAAATATGAAAACTACTGGACTTCGACAGAGACCTATGAAGCGCTACGTGTTTACATTGATATGAACTTTGATGGCTTGAGGGATAATATCATTCAATTGTTATCAGGAGAGAGTATAAGTGTCAATACAAGCAAGTTTCAAAATGATATGACGACATTTAAATCAAAAGATGATGTGCTGACACTGCTGATCCATTTAGGTTATCTTGGTTATCATGCTTCTGATCATACATGTTATATTCCGAATAAGGAAGTATCTACCAGTTTCATCAATTCCATAGAAGATTCGAACTGGAAGGAAACGACCAAAGCGTTATTAAATAGCCGTGCACTGCTGGAGGCGACATGGCGCAAAGATGAAGAAGCAGTCGCTAAATACGTTGAAGAAGCGCATTTAGATACCTCTATACTCACCTATAATAATGAAAATGCCCTGTCCTATACATTAGCCATTGCTTATATCTATGCCAGAAATCATTACACGATGATGAGAGAGATGCCTACTGGCAAAGGGTTTGCCGATATTGTTTTGATACCATATCGGGATAAACCGGCCATGATCATCGAACTGAAATGGAATAGAGAAGCTAAAACAGCCATCGATCAGATCAAAGAAAAGCAATACCCCAAGGGATTAGAAAAATATCAGGATCAATTATTGCTGGTGGGGATTTGTTATGATAAACAGACCAAAAAGCATACCTGTACGATAGAAACCATATACTAGACGCAAAAAAGCAGCGATGACGCTGCTTTTTCAATTTGTGGCTGTTAGAGGGCCCTCACTCATGGCGCTTCCTTTAAAAATGCTCTTTTTCCCGATACTTTTCCCATGGGATCGTGTGGATGAGCTGAAGCACAGGCGCATAGATTTCTTTGAGCTGATCTGGATAAAGGGCATAGAAGGTCATGCTTGCCTCAGGGTCAGAGATCGGAATATAAATTTTATCTTCCATCAGACTAAAACGCGGAATGGTCAGATTCGAACGAAAGACCGGAAAAACAGTGGATAAATGCAGGGTCGTATAGGTTTGGGGGTCCTCCTGCTCTAAAAAGCGGGAATGCGGCATATACTGATGAATTTTTTCCCAGTAACCAATTCCCTTGAGCGTCAAAAAATGCGTCCCATCGAGCTCCTGAAAAGTGATGGAAGTCTTGGCTGCCAGGGGATGATCGGACTGGACGGCGATATGTAAAGTTTCTTTAAAAAGCGGCTGACATTGATAATGTGCCAGGGACAGCTTGTGATTGAGAATGATTAGTGTATAAAGATGCTTCTCTAAACCGTCTAATAAAGCTTGCGTATCGCTGAGGAGCGTTTGATTCAGCGGCATCTCAGGATAGTGCTGATGATAAAGATAGGTCAGACCCCATAAGGGGGCTGGTGCAAGGGAAGCAATCTCGATGCGGTGTCTGTTCTTTTGATACTCAGCTAGATATTTTTCTAACTTATGTACATCTTTGAGGATCCTTTTGATATAGGGCAGGACCATTTCCCCGTTTTCGTTAAGAACCAGACGCTTTTTTTCGCGATCAAAGAGCTGGAGCCCTAATTCATCTTCCAGGTTAGATAAAGATCGACTCAAAGCCGGCTGAGAGATGAGCAGCGCTTCCGAAGCTGCATGCATGGTCTGATGTTCAACGATGGCCATAAAATAAATGGGCTGACGTAGTTCCATGAAGCATTCCTCCTGCCTTCTGTTTTAGAAAAGAATGTCTTAAAAGTAAAGAAGTTAATGCATATAAGTTATCAACTCATGAAATAGTGATATTATCTTTTATGTTGATGAAATGGTACAATATCCTTAGTAAAGGAAGAAGGAGACATGTTGTTTTATTTTAGTGCAACAGGGAATTGTCTTCATGTGGCAAGAAACTTGGATGACAATCCTTTGAGCATTGCTCAGGAATTGAAGAAGGATGAACGCGTATATCAGGATGAAACGATGGGTTTGGTTTCCCCTATTTATGGTGGAGAATTGCCAACGATCGTACAGGACTTTATCGCGACTTCCACATTTCAAACAGATTATTTCTATGTGGTGTTGACTTATGGCAATCTGGATACGGCGGCTGCTGAATGGACGTATTATTTTGCGAAGAGTCATCGGGTCAATATTGACTATATCGGTACCATTAAAATGGTGGATAACTATTTGACGGCTTTTGATATGAATGAACAAATGGCTATGGATAAACACGAGGACGAACAGATCCGTCAGGTCAAAGCGAATATCCTGGCTAGGTTGCCTTGATTCCTCATCCCGATGAGAAGGCACGTAAGCTCTATGATATGGCCAGCTGACGTCCGGTCGAGGTCAATAATGGTTCACAGATTACCGTGCGTACGGAACGCTGTGTTGGCTGTGGGATCTGTACGAAAGTCTGTCCGGTAGGGAATTTCTATATCAAAGATGGTAAAGCGAGCCGTTACCAGGAAACGTGCGTGTTCTGCCAGGCTTAGGCACATCATTGTCCGCAAAAGGCCATCACGACACGCTTGTCTGATAAGAATCCGGAAGCGAGATACATTCACCCAGGCATTCGTTTAAAAGATATCATCGACGCTAATCAACAGGAGGGATAAACCATGCGCGTACAATTACCTAAAATTGGTTTAGGATGTATGGGATTCACCCATGCTTATGGAGAACCCATGGAAGAAAAACTGGCTGTAGAACGGATCCGGGCAGCCTATGAGATGGGCTATCGTTTTTTCGATACGGCTCAGCGCTATACCGGCATCGATCATAATGGCCAGATTGTTTATAATGAGACAGTGGTAGGGGAGGCTCTCAAGGATGTGCGGCAGGATGTCATCATCGCGACAAAATGCGGCATCACCATGCGGGATGGTCAACGCATCGTAGATGGACGTCCTGAAACGATCCGAGCCACGCTGCAGGAAAGCTTAAAGCGACTGCAGACCGATTATGTGGATATTTATTATCTGCATACACCAGATCCTAAGGTTCCGATGGCCGTGGTTGCTAAAACGATGAAAGAACTTTACGACAAAGGACTCATTCGGGGCTGGGGTGTGTCACAGGTGAATGCCGAGCAGCTGCGTGAAGCTAATGCCGTTTTTGAGGTCAGTGCAGTCCAGAATCGTTATTCCATGATGGCTAGAGCGCAGTCTGCGGAAGAGCTGGAAACAGCTGCTGAACTCCAGATTCCGTTCATTGCCTTTTCACCGCTGGCCAATGGGTATTTATCCGGTGCTTACAAAGCCAGTGATATCTTCTTGGAACAGGGAGATTTCCGCGCAAGAATGCCGCAATTTACGGAGGAGGGGTTTAAGGCCAGTCAGGATCTGTTGGGATATCTGGAAAAGCTGGCTTTGGATAAACAAGCTACCCAGGCACAAATCGCGCTGGCCTGGATGGAGAACCTGCCGCAGCGCGTGCTCCCGATTCCTGGCTCTCGTCAGCTGTCTTCCTTAAAAGAGAATTTTGAGAGTACGAAGATTCAGCTGAGTGAGGCAGAAGTACAGACCATCAATGATACGTTGGATCAGATGACACTCGGTCCTGTCTTTTTGGGAAGTCAAAATCAGCGCTAACGATACCTGCGGGTATCGTTTTTTGCATCTTCTTACTTGCAACCTGCCGGCAAATCCGCTATGATGATTTGGATAAGGCAGGGGATCATCGTGGATCAAAAAGAAATGTATGAAAACTGAAAACGCCGCCTGGCTATTTACAATGCCACACCGATCGAGCAGTATGAAAAACGCAAGGAATTGCTGGTGGATCTGCTGGGCCCGGGGGTCCATATCTATTGTGCGAATCATCCCCTGGATCATATGCAAAGAAGGACCGGTCAGGAGATCATGTCAGAAGTAGTCATTGGCGACGACGTTTGGATCGGCGGTCATACGACCATCAACCCCGGTGTTCATATAGGGAAGCGCAGTGTGATTGGTTCGGGTTCTGTGGTCACGCATGATATCCCCAGTGATGTTGTGGCCTGCGGTAATCCTTGTCGGGTAATTCGTTCATTACGTTAGATGTTTTTGTTTGCTTGTTTTGAGGATTATGCTATACTATGGTGAGGTGGTTAAATTGGCATCTAGAAGAAAGCCAAAAAGAAATATTTTTGCGATTATTTTGATTGGGGTCATTGTGATCTCTATGATTTTACCGATTGTTTTATCAAATATATTATTAGCGATGGGATAGTGAAAAGATGAAAGATTATTTAGTACGTGGAACAGTAAAGAATCGCGCAATTCGAGTGATGGCCTGCAAGACGACTGATCTGGTAGAAGTGGCCAGACAAAAGCACGATCTGTGGCCAACATCCAGCGCCGCTTTAGGACGTATGATGTCAGCGACATTGATGATGGGCAGCATGCTGAAGGACAATGAAAAGCTGACAGTCGTCATCAATGGCGGTGGCCCTATTGGCACCATGCTTTGTGTCACCCAGGGAGATGGCAGGATCCGCGGTTTTGTCGGTGATCCACACTGCATGTTCACCAACAATCGAACCGGAAAGCTTGATGTCGGCTATGCTGTCGGAACGCAAGGCTATTTGCAGGTCGTTCGTGATATGGGGCTCAAGGAACCCTTCACTTCCCAGATTCCTTTGCAGACCGGCGAGATTGGTGATGATTTTACCGCTTATTATGCCTATAGTGAACAGACGCCTTCCGCGGTCAGCTTAGGGGTTTTGGTGGGTGTCGAAAATGAGATCTTAGCCAGCGGCGGTTTTATGGTTCAGATGCTGCCTGAAGCCACCGATGAAGATGTGGCTTATGTCGAGGAGGCACTCAAAGATTTTCCGGCTGTTTCCAGCCTGATTCATGAGGGATCAAGTCCGGAAGATATTTTACGTAAGCTCTTTAGTGATGTGGAGATCTTAGGCAGTCAGGATCTGTGCTTTGAATGTCCTTGCTCCAAAGCTTCTTTTGAGGCTGGTTTGATGACACTTGGAAAACAGGAGCTTCTGGATATGATTGCAAAGGATCATGGCTGTGAAGTGACTTGTCAGTTCTGCAATACGAAATATCAGTTCAGCGAAACAGATCTGCTTCAATTAGTAGCGGACATGGAGAAGTCCAGTTAATTGGGCTTCTATTTTTTTCGGTCTTCAAGTATGGTACAATAAGACAAAGGAAGTGGTGAAATGGATAGTTTGTTTGATACAAGTGCGCCGTTAGCGAGCCGGCTGCGACCAGATTCACTGGATGAATATGTCGGGCAACGCCATTTATTAGATCCTGGGGGGATATTGTATCGGATGATCAGTCAGGACCGGGTGCCTTCCATGATCTTTTGGGGACCACCGGGTGTCGGCAAGACGACGCTGGCTCGCATCATTGCGAAAAAGACCAGTGCCCATTTCATTGATTTTAGTGCGGTAACTAGTGGCATCAAGGAAATTCGCTCGGTCATGAAGGAAGCCGAACAGGATCGTTTATATGGCAAAAAGACCATTGTCTTTATCGATGAGATCCACCGTTTTAATAAAGCACAGCAGGATGCTTTTTTGCCCTTTGTGGAAAAAGGAAGCATTATTCTGATCGGAGCGACAACCGAAAACCCATCTTTTGAGGTTAATTCGGCGCTGCTTTCACGCTGTAAGGTATTTGTCTTAAAGGCACTGGAGAAAGAGGATCTGGTCACCTTATTGCACCACGCGCTGACTTCCCCCAAAGGACTTGGAAATCAGTCGATTGAGATTAGCGAAGAAACGCTGGAAATGATCGCGCTATTCAGTAACGGCGATGCACGGGTCGCCCTGAACACCTTGGAGATGGCCTGCTTGAATGCTCGCCAGGAAAATGCGCATTGGATCGTCAGCAAGGAACTGGTCGAGCAGTGTACCAGTCAGAAATCTTTATTGTATGATAAGCAGGGAGAGGAACATTATAATCTAATTTCTGCTTTGCATAAATCAATGCGCAATAGTGATGTGGATGCCGCCATTTACTGGTTGGCCAGGATGCTGGAAGCGGGCGAGGATCCGTTGTATATTGCCAGAAGATTGGTGCGTTTTGCCAGTGAAGATGTCGGCATGGCGGACAGTCGGGCCCTGGAAGTCTGTATTGCGGTCTATCAGGCCTGTCATTTTATTGGTATGCCGGAATGCACGGTCCATCTGACACACGCTGTGACTTATCTGAGCCTGGCTGCGAAGTCCAATGCGCTCTACATGGCTTATGAAGCAGCCAAACAGGATGCCAAAAAACAACTGGCTGAACCTGTTCCTTTGCATTTACGCAATGCCCCAACCAAGCTTATGGAAGAACTGGATTACGGCAAGGGCTATCAGTATGCCCATGATTTTGCGGATAAGATAACAGCTATGGACTGTCTGCCTGAGTCTCTTTTAGGTCGGCATTATTACCGTCCGACCAGTCAGGGAACAGAACGCAAGGTGGCCGAAAGAATGAAACAGCTTGCCTATTTAAAACAACAGAAGAAAAAGGAAAAACAGGAATGACTTATTTATACTTATTAAAATATCCACCTAATGAAAAAGAACTTTGCCATATGGAAATGCGGGCCTTATTTGACCTGACGCCTATTGCGGATCATTTCTTTAGTGAGCGTATGATTCCGGCCGGACGCAGCGTCTTTATCAAATATCGTTTAGAAATTATCGAAGCGGCAGATAGTTTTGCCGCTTTAGATGCAAAGATCAAAAAGGGCGCTTATCGCTTTGAAAAGTTTAAGATGCTCTATTTACCTATCAAAGGAGAAGAATTACATTATCAGGACTGGCTGCAGCAGATCCGTCAGCTTGCGGATACGTTGGATGGCAGCTTTGATCTGCATGCTCCAAAGCAGTATCTTGGCATGACCTATACCAAAGGCAAATGGTATTTTGGCAAGGTGGATGTCGATAATCAAAGTTGGTCTCGTTTTCAGGATAAGCCCAACACGTATTCCATGTCCTTGAGTGCCCGGGACGCGCGCATCTTAGTGAATTTAGCGGTGCGTGAGGATTATTCAAAAACACTGGTCGATCCCTGCTGCGGAGTGGAAACCATTGTCTTAGATGGTTTGGGTCAAGGGCTGGACATTGAAGGTTACGAGATCAAAAAGAATATTGCTTATCGTGCCAGACAGAATTTGGTACATTATGATTTTGAACGTGACCGCATCAAACCCATGGATATGCATCTGGTGACAAAGCATTACGATGTTGCCTTACTGGATATCCCTTACGGTTATTATGCGCCGATTACGCATGAGGAGCAGCTGGCTTTACTGCAAGGCTGTCATCGTATGGCGGATGAACTGGTGCTGGTAACGATGGTTAGAATGGACGCGGAACTAACATCGGTGGGTTATACGATCGTGGATCATGCCAGTGTGATCAAGATGAAATTTCAGCGACATGTTTATTTAGCGAGGAGAAAATAATGGATAGACAATCGACTTTACGTTACATACGTGCAGCCTGCCATTTATATGGTGTGGTCTCTTTCAAAGAAATGAGCCGTTTATTAGAATATTATACGACCCAGAAGTATAAAAGCAATCAGCTGGTACAGATCCTGGAGAAAAACGACCATGTGCTCAAGGATATTCGTTATAATAAAGAACTGGTGTATTCAGATATTTATTTTGAGAATGACCAGGATGCTTCTAGCTTTCATCAAACCTATGGTGCTTATAAGAAATATGTGCCTGAGCAGGAAGTATTTTTAAGGTACGCATCAGAACAGTATTATGAACAGGATCCGGCCATTCAGAAATTAACTGCTTTTTTAGAAAAACAGATGGCCTCTCATGAAATGGCCAAGTATATGTCCGGTCAGCTAGTGGATAATATTGTCTTTAGTTTGCAGGCGGAGATCCCTGTTGAGGAGATCCTGGATGAATTGCTGGCGGGTTTTGAAGACGAGCATTTTCTTTTCTATTTGCCTGACTTTGGTCAAAAGGCTGCCTATCAGCTGGAAAAAATGCTCAACGAGGTAAAATTGAATCTGCGTCGTATCAGTTTAAGAGGATTTACTGAGAAAGAACGTATGACTTCCTGATTGAGGGGCAACCTTGAATCAGGAGGTTTTTTTATGACATCATATTGGATCAAAACAGCACCGATGCCTTCATTTGAGGCAATTCACGGCCAGCACAGCTGCGATGTCGTGATTATTGGCGGAGGCATGACGGGGATCTTGCTGGGCTATTTTTTAAAGCAGGCAGGGAAGCATAGCATCCTTCTTGAGGCCGACCGGATCGGCATGGGGCACACGGGCCATTCGACCGGTAAAATTTCAGCGCTGCATCACTTAGCGGAATATGTTTCGCTGCCTTTTGAGAAAGCGCGGGCTTTCTTTTCGGATCAGCTTGAGAGTGTGGAAAAATATGCCGAGTTAGTGAAGATGCTTCAGATCGATTGCGGATTTAAACGCATCACGCATATTTATCAGGATAAAAAGATCCGCTTGGATCAGCTGGCCAAACGCTTCCCTGAATTCGAAATTGATTTCGCTGATCATCAGATCGCCCTAGCGAATCAGGCTCAGTTCCATCCGCTTCAATTTCTGGCTGCTTTGGCACCGGAACTGAAGATCTATGAACAGAGTCGTGTTTTATCTGTGCATGGGCATACCGTGCGTACCCAGGGGGCGGAAGTCCAGGCCCGCTGGATCGTGTTTGCCTGTCAGTTTCCTTTTCTGCGTTTCAGTGGTCTCTATGCTTTGAAGATGCATCAGGAAAATAGCTATTTAGCCAGTCTGGATGATTCGCCTTCATTAGAAACGATGTATAATGGGGAAGTGACCATGCGTGAGGTCAATGATCGTCTATTATTTGGGGGCTTAGCCAGTATGACAGGCGATCCTTTAGACAAGGAAGCTTTCGACAAGCTGAAGCAGGCGCATTTTCCAAAGTCTGGCATCCTGCAGCGTTGGGCCAATAATGATGCGATGACCCTGGATCATCTCCCCTATATTGGCAAATACAGTCTTTTTCATCCACACTGGTTAGTCGCGACCGGGTTTGAAAAGTGGGGGATGGCCAGTGCCATGCTGGCGGCTTCTTTGCTGCAGGAAAAGATCGTCCATGGAGCGATGCGCCATCGCTCGCTTTATGCCCCCGGACGTTTGAACCGTATGAGTATCAAAAATGCGTTTGGCAATATGAGCCGGAATCTGAATGCTTATCTCAGCCATCCTGAAGCGCCGATCTGTTCGCATCTAGGCTGTCCGCTGGTCTTTAATCCTTTAACGCAAACTTATGATTGCCCCTGCCATGGATCCCGCTTTGATCGGAATGGGCAGTTGATCAACGGGCCCGCACAGAAACCAATCGAAACCAAAAAGTAGGGATGGGGATCTTGCTGGATCCAGTAAGAAAAAAGCAAGCATTTCCTTAAAGAGAAATGCTGCCATCTATGGTATGATAATAGCAGGATACAGGGAGGTGCCAAAATGAAAGAGAACAAAGCGCTTCATCAACGTCTGGAACATTATGCTTATCAAGAGATAACCGTTCTACAACGAGATCTCCATTTGACAAGCCAGGGGTATGATACGAAGCAGGTCGAAAAAAGTCGAGAAAAATACGGACGTCACACAGTGGCCGGTAAAGCAACCGATTCTATTTTTTATCGCCTTAGACGTGCCTTTATTAATCCCTTTACGCTCATCTTAATATGCCTGGCAGGAATCTGGCTAGTGACAGATGTACTATTTGCCTCAAGCTATACACGTAATCTCACAACGATTGGAATTCTTTTAGGAATGGTATTGGTAAGCGGCATGATTCGTCTGGTGCAGGAAATGCGTTCAAAACAAGTCGCAGATCATCTGGCAGATCTCCTGCATTCGACAGTCAGCGTCCTGCGTGAGGGATGTTGGCAGGAGCTGCCTTCGAGTGAGCTAGTGGTGGGCGATCGCGTTCGTTTGTATGCCGGAGACCGGGTACCAGCGGATATGCGTTTAGTAAAAGGAAGTGACCTGTTTGTTTCACAAGCTGCGATCACAGGAGAAAGTGTGATTTTGGAAAAAAACACATCGCCTTTAGAGGCATCACCCATCAAAACCTATCGCGATTATACGAATCTGCTTTTGATGGGTTCGGCTTTGATTGGTGGATATGGGGAAGGAATCGTTTTAGCGGTAGGACAGGATACGGTTTATGGCGGCTTTATGGATATCGATTTGTCACGCAAGAACGGCTTCGATCGAGGTGCCAATTCGATTGCCTGGGTCTTGATCCGTTTTATGATCGTCTTGATTCCAATTGTTTTTATCGCTTCGGGTTTAACCAAGGGAAACTGGTTTTCAGCATTTCTGTTTGCACTTTCGGTAGCTGTGGGCCTCACCCCTGAAATGTTGCCCATGGTGAGCACGGCTTGTTTGGCAAAAGGAAGTGCCACGATGGGACAAAAACAGACTGTTGTTAAGAACATCAATGCCATGCAGGGGTTTGGCAGTATGGATGTGCTTTGTGTCGATAAGACCGGAACACTGACAGGTGATTACACGACCTTGGAATACTATATGGATATTTTAGGAAATGAGAGTGAGCAGGTCCTTCATCTGGCTTATCTCAACAGTTATTATCATTCAGGAATAAAGAATCATTTAGATGAGGCAATTAAACAGATCAGCACATCTTTGCGGCAAACCAATGTATATGAAGAATTGATTACGCGATTCCCTAAATTAGATGAACGCCCGTTTGACTATGAACGCCAATGTGTGAGTGTCTTAGTCGAGAGCACACAAGGGCCTCTAGTCATTATGAAAGGGAATGTAGATGTGATCGTTCCACGCTGCACGCAGGTGGCGTATCGTGGTGAACGAAGAGAGATGACGAAAGAGGACGCCAAAAGTGTGCATTTGATCGTGGATGAAATGTTGGAGGATGGCATGAAAGTCATCGCTGTCGCTTACCGACATACGACGCATCGTATCTTGCATGATGAAGATGAGCATGAACTGATCTTATTGGGGTATCTGGCTTTCTTTGATGCACCTAAAAAGAGTGCTGACGCTGCAATCGCTCACTTGAAACGCCTGCATGTGGAGGTGAAGGTGTTGACGGGTGATCAGCAGGATGTGGCCATTTCTATTTGCCGACGGTTAAATCTAAAGACGCAAGAAGTTATGACTGGCAATGACTTTGAGTCGCTCAGTGATGATGAAAAGCGACTTTGTTTAGAACGTGTTCAAGTCTTTGTTGAGCTCTCCCCTAAACACAAGGTCGACATCGTTCGTCTGCTGCAAAAAAACGGGCATACAGTTGGCTATCTAGGCGATGGCATGAACGATCTACCCGCAATTGTCGAGTCTGACGTCGGAATCTCTGTTGATACGGCTGTTGAGGCAGTCAAGGAATGTGCTGATGTGATCCTGTTGAAGAAGGATCTGCAGGTCTTAGAACAAGGGATTCTGGAAGGGCGCCGGGCATTCTATAATATGTCAAAATATATTCGTATCACGGCTTCTTCAAACTTTGGGAATATTCTTTCCATTGTGATTGCCGGTATCTTTTTGCCTTTCTTTCCTATGACTTCGATTCAATTGCTGCTTTTAAATTTATTATATGACTGCGTGTGTCTGGTCCTGCCTTGGGATCATGTAGATGAGGCGAGCGTAGCATATCCGTTGGAATGGTCCGGTCGTACTTTGGGAAGATTGATGTGTTCATTTGGACCCATTAGTTCCTTATTCGATTTGCTGACATTTGCCTGTCTCTATTTTGTATTTTGTCCAATGATCTGCGGTGGGTCTTTGACGAGCCTGGATGCAGGTGGACAGTTGCAGTTTATCTCGCTCTTTCAAACTGGCTGGTTTTTAGAGTCCATGTGGACCCAGATCCTTATTTTGCATCTGTTACGTACGGAACAGATACCGATGATTCAAAATCGTCCATCTTCAGTAGTCATGCTGGTGACGACATTGGGAATTGGTCTTTTTACCATCATGACCTGGACACCACTGGGTCGCTGGTTAGGATTGACAGCCATGCCGTTTGGTTACTTTGTTTATCTGGTGCTGGTTGTCACAGCGTATCTGTTGCTGATGATCCTGGCCAAGCGGCGCTATTTGAAGCGCTATGCTCATCTCATGTAGGGAGGAATTAGGAATGAACAAGAAGATTGGTTATGTAGGATTGGATCCTTCCACGCTGGAATGGCTGCTCACACAACTGAAAAAGGTTAGCGAGTATCAGTCATTATCTTCTTCCCTACAGGCGTTAAGCGATGGTCATTTGCAGGCCCTTTTTTTAGAGATGGATGCCGGAGCACATACAACGGTGCCTGAAACAGCACTGCATTGTAGCGAACTGACGATCCAGCCCAAGAGCCGCCGGGTGTTTTTTGGCAAACGTGAAATATCATTGACCCCTAAAGAATTTGACATTCTCTATTTTTTAGCTTCCAATCGTGGGGAGGTCTTTACCAAGGAACAAATCTATCAGGCAGTTTGGGAAGATCATTATTTATTGGATGACAGTAATATCATGGCTTTTATTCGAAAATTGCGTAAGAAGATCGAACCTCATCCCGATGCGCCCCAATATATCCTGACCATTTGGGGCATCGGCTATACATTTAATGATCAGTTAGAATGAATTAACTCGTTGAATCGCAAGGAAATCGCAAGAATTTAGACCTGTGTTTTCCAGGCGATTTTTTTTATACTTTGGGTGGTGATAAAAACAGGAATTAACTAGGATTGATTGAAATGGGGTTAAGTAGTGCTGCTGAACCGAAACAGGTCTTATGATAGCTGGCTTATTGTAAAAAGGATGGGAGATGCCTGCATGCGTTGGTTCGATCCAAATATGGTGAAGGAGTTACCGATAGGATCGCTTTTATAGTTGCTTATATGACTATCACAGCTTACAGGTCAGTATATGGTTTGCCTCGTGGGCTATCTGATGATGGATGTTCTATGAACAGATTCGATGGTTCAAAATTCATTGTTTAAGAAATCACTGGTGTTCAGTGAGGTGAAGAATAGTTGAACTAGTCTGTTTGGAGCTGTCTTTTGTCTGACAGGCATTCTGTTTGTTTTCAAGAAGGAAAATGTGCTTCCTGCAAACTGAAAAAAGCCTTCAAATAAAAAGCTGTTGACCGTCATTTGGGTTGGATCGTTATCTTGAATAGTCTGATTTTTCCTGTCCACAGGTGTCGGGTTTAGTCATCATTTATTGATGCTGGCATTGAGTTTTGCTCATTTGAGCAAAGCCCTGGTTGCTGAAATAAGTCAAGTCAATGATTTTCACGAAAGGAGGTGAGGGGCATGGATTCCGATAGTCATGAACGAAGGCAGAGGCAGAACCTGAAGTATGGAAGTCATGTCCTTCACTGACGGGTCCTGCCTGATTCAAATAATAAGAAGGAGGTAAGACCAATGATAAAAAAAGTAAAAAAAGAAATGCGTCAAATCACTGAAAGAAACATGATCTTAGATGAATACAAACGTCAGATCAGCTATCTTGCCACCTGTGCATTAGATGAAGTGATGCAGCGTTTGCAGGCGAGTTGGGAAGGGTTGGATGAACAGACCGTGGAAGCTAACCGAGATAGCTATGGTAATAATAGCGTCACTCGTGGAAAACAGATAACATTGTCTCGAAAGCTTATGGATGCCTTTATTAATCCCTTTACAGCCATTCTCTTATTATTGGCAATTGTATCAATCATAGCGGATATGATCCTGCCTTATCTTTCTTTGTTAGGAAAAACAGCTGAGGATTTTGATTGTCTCACGGTTGTCATTATTCTGACCATGGTCGTTATTTCAGGAAGCCTGCGGTTTGTACAGGAATCCCGAAGTGGTAACGCCGCTAAAAAATTACTGGAAATGATTACGACGACTTGTACGGTGACACGTAAAGACGTAAAGAAGGCTGAGATTCCTTTAGATGAACTCGTCGTTGGCGATATTGTTCATCTTTCTGCAGGGGATATGATTCCGGCAGATGTGCGTATTCTGGAAGCCAAAGATCTCTTTGTCAGTCAGGCAAGCTTGACTGGGGAGAGTGAGCCTGTGGAGAAAATAGCAGAAGTGGTCCAGAAGCAACAAGGCTTAACAGATTATTCTAATCTAGCCTTTATGGGCAGTAATGTGATCTCTGGCAGCGGAACTGCTATCACGCTTAGTGTGGGTAGGCAAACCTTATTTGGTTCAATGGCTGATGCCATTGTCGAAGAACCTGTGGAGACGAGCTTTACTCAAGGCATCAACGCAGTTTCCTGGGTCCTGATTCGTTTCATGTTGATCATGGTTCCTTTTGTTTTTTTCATTAATGGGATCACTAAGGGCGATTGGCTGTCAGCCTTCCTCTTTGGAATATCGATTGCAGTGGGACTGACACCAGAGATGCTGCCAATGATCGTGACGACCTGCCTGGCTAAAGGGGCCGTCTCTATGAGTAAAAAACAGACAATTGTCAAAAATTTAAATTCCATTCAGAATTTTGGTGCAATGGACATTTTATGTACTGATAAGACAGGGACGCTGACGCAAGATCAGGTTGTGCTGGAATACCATTGGAATATTGATGGACAGGATGATATGCGGGTCTTGAGACATGCCTATTTGAACAGTTATTTTCAAACGGGATATAAGAATCTGATGGACAAGGCCATCATCTATAAGACAGAAGAGGCGGAGGCTGCTGATCCCAGCTTGACAGATCTTTCTGAATTCTATGAAAAGATTGATGAAATTCCTTTTGATTTTAATCGCAGACGTCTGACCACCGTTGTACAGGATCAAAATGGAAAGACGCAAATGGTGACGAAAGGTGCAGTAGAAGAAATGCTTTCCATCTGCAGTTATGTCGAGGTCAATGGTCAGGTCAAATCATTGGATGACTCACGGCGACAGAAAATCTTAAAGACAGTGGATCAGCTCAATGATAAGGGGTTTAGAGTACTGGTGATTGCACAGAAAAATAATCTAACATCTGCTGAGGCATTTGATGGCAAAGATGAATGTGAGATGGTGTTGATGGGGTATCTGGCTTTCCTGGATCCACCTAAAGAATCTACTGCTGAAGCGGTGGCAACGCTTAAAGAATATGGTGTGACAACCAAAATCTTGACTGGTGATAATGAGAAGGTAACGCGGACCATCTGTAAACAAGTCGGAATGGAGGTCCGCCATCTGCTGCTTGGTTCAGAGGTGGAAAAAATGAGCGATGAGCAATTGGCAAAAGCGGCTGAAAAGACGGATGTTTTTGCGAAATTGACACCTGCAGATAAGGCACGTGTAGTTTCCATCTTGCGGGAAAATGGTCATACGGTGGGCTATATGGGTGATGGAATTAATGATGCCATGGCGATGCGTCAGGCAGATATTGGCATCTCTGTGGATACAGCGGTTGATATCGCCAAAGAATCGGCTGACATTGTCCTATTAGAAAAGGATTTGATGGTTTTAGAAGAGGGAATCGTTGAGGGACGAAAGACCTATGCCAATATGATCAAATACATCAAGATGACAGCCTCATCCAATTTCGGAAATATGTTTTCTGTTTTGGCTGCTTCCGCCTTATTGCCTTTTTTGCCCATGATGAGCCTTCAACTGATCTTCCTGAATCTGATTTACGACCTTTCCTGCACGGCGATTCCCTGGGATCATGTCGATGAAGAATACCTCAAGGTGCCTCGTCAATGGGATGCATCTTCGGTAGCCAGCTTTATGCTCTGGATCGGTCCGACCAGTTCTATCTTTGATTTCACGACCTATATCTTTATGTATTTTGTCTTCTGTCCGCTTTTTGTATCGGGTGGAGTGCTCTATAATGATTTGCCTCACTATTACAGTGGAGCTGAGCTTGTGAGTCTGCAAGCAATCTATATAGCTATGTTCCAGGCAGGTTGGTTTGTGGAATCCATGTGGAGTCAGACACTTGTCATTCACATGATCCGTACACCCAAGATTCCATTTGTCCAAAGCCGAGCTTCAGCTTCATTGACCATATTGACATGCGCAGGGATTATTGTCCTGACATGGATCCCATTTTCACCATTGGGTGCTTTGCTTGGTTTTGTCAGATTGCCAATGAGTTACTTTGCCTATTTGCTTCCATGTATTCTTTTATATATGGTACTGGTTACCAGTCTAAAGAAGGCTTATGTCCGTCATTTTGGTGAATTATTGTAGGGGAGTGGAAATGATGAAAATGTTTGGGATGTCTTTATTTAGAACGGCGACTTTATTGGGTCTAAATATGGGGTTTTGGTTGGCCATGTTTGTTGTCATTGTGATCGTTATTTTGATGAACGTGATCGCCTGGGGCATGAAACCTAAAAAAAGCATTCATAGGGATGATCCTATTTAAGAAACAGCCATGAGATTTGATGCTCATGGCTGTTGCATTGTTGTTGAACAGTAAGCTTTGACCTGGTTCAATCACACCGGTCAATTCTAACAGGTATGCTTTTTGAAATGCTTAGCGTCACTCATCACATTCTGCCATCATTGATCTTTATATCATTCCAGTTTCTGTGAGGATGGCTGCTCTTTTTTTCGATTGCACTTTTGGCCTGCTTGTTCCTTTTCAGTTTGATGATCATCACGGATTTATTCCGATAAAGGAAACAGGACAATCTCGGCAAAGCCTTTGCCTGTAGGTATAGATCTAGGCGACCGCTAATGTCCGTAATGGGTCAGCTTTCATCAAGATCTGGTTTCTTATTTTCGATTACGATATTTTGCAGTGTGAAAGCTATCTTTTGATACCTGTGTACAGTATAATAGTGTTCATAGAGAGGAGTGGTCAACGTGAGATGTGTTGTTTTGCCGGAGAAAGTACGCGGACGTGCACGATCAATGGGACAAAAGGGACTGCAATGGTTGGACAGTCTGGATCTGACCATTGCCACACTAGAAAAACGCTGGCAGATTCAGGTGGGACAGAAGCTTTTGTGGCGAGAGCGACCCGGGAAAGTCAGTCTTTTATTTTGAAAATTGCCTTAGTTGACAGTCATTTTCAGGATGCCATTACGCTTTTACAATTAGCTAACGGGCAGGGGCTGGTCCGTCTTTATGCTTATGATGACGAGCTGAAGGCCTACCTTCTGGAAGAATTGGGTTTACCTCTGGATCGGACCACGCTGGCTTTGTCAGATAAGCTGCGTATGATCTTAACCGCTTTGGAGCAAGTCTGGCGCTTGCCTTGTCCCACCGAACATGCATTTGTGACCGGTAAGGTCAGTGTGCGCTGGTTTAGGGCGTATCTTTTAGATATGTGGGCCAAGCTGGCTTACCCTTGTCCTTTTCAGGTCATCGCCTATGCCTGGCAGCTTTTAGATCAGCGCGAACAGGCGCTGGATCCTTCCGCATGGGTGTTGCTGCATGGGGATGCCCATGGGATGAATGCTTTATTGACGGCAGATCGTAAGGCCTGCCGCCTGGTGGATCCGGAGGGACTATTCTATGAAAAAGCCTATGATTTAGGTATCTTGATGCGTGAGTGGATCGAGGATTATTTGCCCGATCCTTGTGGGCAGCGCCAGTGGCGAGCGCATTATCTGCATCAGTTAAGCGGCGTGGATGAAAAAAGCATATTGGCCTGGGGTTATTTACAGACCGTATCGACCGCTTTTGTTTTTTATCAGATCGGTCAAAAAGAAAATGGCGAACGGATGCTGTCCTTCGCAAGTCTTTGGTCCAGGGCCAAGGAAGACATGAGGGATGCTTTAGCGAAGACCCTGTGGCAGGCTTATGATCTGCAAGTGATCGATCTGCAGCCAGCCCAACGTGGGTTTTATGGCGAGACCTGGCTGGCGCGAACGCCGATGCAGACCTATTTTGTCAAAGTGGATCCCTGGTCCTATCATCAGGCGAGCTTTCAAAATAGCTTAGCGGTGATTCAATATTTACGCAAGCAGGGCATTACATTTATTCCTGATGTCATCTTGAATCGTCAGGGAGGATCAGCGACGGTTTGGCAGGGACGTGTTCTGGCCGTTTTTGAGTATATCCCCGGGACACATCTTGACGATTGTCCAGCGCTGCAGCTCTATCCGTACATGAAAAAAATCTATGACTGTCCACCGCCTTTAGAAATCATCAAAAAAGAGACCTTCTCAGCTGAAAAGGTCACCATCTTTTCACGTTTGGCTGAACATCCGGATTTACCGGACAATGTGAAAGAAGCATTACAGTCAAGATGGGCGGATCTACAGACCTATGGTTCACGTCTGAAGGCCCTGGGGCGCCTTTGTCAAAAGGATCTCAGTGGTTTTGTCATCACACATGGAGATGCCGGAGGCAACTGTCTGATGAATGACGAAAAACTTTTTATTGTCGATTGGGATACCGTCATGCTGGCACCGGTGGAACGAGATACCTGGATCTATATGCATGATCGGTCGTCACTTGTGGAAATGGTTGAACAGTTAGCGCTTTTTGGAGGGGCTGACCCGACGCGTTTATGTTATTACTGTTATGACTTTTTCTTCCATTATCTCAATGAGTATCTCAAAAATATCATAGCTTCAACAGATCCTCAACGCGTGCAGCGCATCAGTGCGGAACTCGTCGATTATCTTACAGAAAATTGGATCGATGCACGTTTAGCAGCAGCGGATCAATATCCTCTATTATAAAGTAAATTGAATGATGCAATCCAGGATCCAGATGGCTAAACCGGTGCCGAACATGAGATAGAAGAGCCATTTCTTATTACAATAGCGAAGCACATAAGCGAGTTGAGGGTTTTGGGGATCATAATATACAGGTATTTCAGAATGGAGCGGATAGCGCTCCTCCAGGCCGGATCGATGTTGTGCAGCGAAAGCGTTCGATGTCTCATGCGTAAACAGGATCTGGCCTTTTTCCTTGGAAACACGACGGTTTTTTTGAAAAGGCCCCTGACGGCTGGTCGTCACATACAGCTGGTATTCGGGTCCCTTGACGCGATAAGTGCGTCCGTTCACCTGATAGATGACAACTGGCAGCTCGGCTCGATAATGGTGAACAATTCCCATGGTCTTTGCGGTACAGCGCTTTTCCTGAATAAGATAGCGGTAGCCTAGCGGAAAGGCCAGCAAGATCAACACAGCCCCGCCAATACCTAGAAATAGACCAAAGACAAGCTTGATGATCTGTATTTCTGACATATGCATCTCCCCTTTTTTTTTATTATAACAGCTGTTGGCCTAAAAGAAAAACACTTCTGAGAAGTGTTTTAGATCCAGTGAAACTGGTCTTTTCCAGCGCCGAGTTCAAAGTGATATTTGACGATGCCTAGATCCATCTGAGAATAGAAACCGCCCGTTGCCTTGACATGCACATTTTGATCTTGACGCGTAAAAAAGAATTTTTGCTGATTCATTGCGGTAGGTGCCAGCAGGGCTGCTTCCAGCCCCTGACGATACCATTCAGGCATGGTATCGGAGGACTCATCACAGATATCGCTAAGGGGCTTGCTGCGATGTGCCTGTCCCTGATGCGTGCCGTAACCAAGTGCGATTACGGCAGCGAGTTTTTCGCCTTTGGCCAGGGTGCATTGTTTACGGACAGCCCCTTTTTTAAAGGTCATGGCGACCCAGCAGGTATTTAGGCCCAGACTAGTTGCCAACAGGACGAGCTTTTCGCCATAATAGCCGACTTTTTCATCGAGATCTTTTCCTTTGGGTCCGATAAGGGCGATATAGTTTTGTACGTTATCAAATTGACCATAATGCGCCATCAGGCCTTCAAAAGCGTGGGGATCATCCGTAATCAGTTGAAAATGCAATTGAGATTCCTGGTTGATTTGGGCAATGGCTGTCTGTAAAGTGGCCTGATCGTTAGCCGGGATAGACTTCGATAAAAAAGAACGGACGGAATGCCGTTCACGCATGATTGCATCCATTTTATTCTTCCTCCTTTAAGGGTGGATAACCTTGTTGTTTGGCTTGTTCGATGACTTCTTCAACTTGACTGGTCAGTTGTTGGAGTCCTTTCCAGCACGATGACTCGGCCTCCACATAATAGTCATTTCTGGTTCCAATACGATAAAGATTGACTAAACCTGTTTCTTTCAGGATCTTCAGGTGATGGGAGACTGCCGGCCTGGATAAATGGGTTCGGCTGGCAATGTCAGGAACGCGCATCCCTACTTTATCATTTTACAGCAGAACTAGGAAGATCAGCTGGCGGTTTTCATCCCCAAGTGCAAGAAAAACATCGCGATATTGCTTGAAACCGGGCGCTAAACGCTTTCGTTGTTTAAGACAGTCATCCATGCTTTTTGCTCCTTTCGTTTCAATCTTTAAACCATTATAACAGATTTTAAGGAGAGTTTGACATTGGTAAAGAAAATCAAGACAGTTGAGCTGGATAAGGCATAAGCTTAGAGCAAAAGACGGATATGTTGAAGAAATGAAGAGAGAATTAAGCAATGATGATGTACCGTCTTATCAAAATGCGGGGATGCTTATACGATTCTGTTCTTCAGAATAGCTGGAAAGATTTGGTAGCAGTCAATCCACATATCAAGCATCCCAATGGCATTAAGATCAAAGCCTTGATTTTAACGTTTGATCTTGAGAAAAGGGATCAGTACTCGCTTGGTTATTTCACCATTCGTTGATGCTTCAATAAGCATAGTAAGCCATCAAAACAAAGTGCATCCGCTTTTAGAGAAGATCAATGCATAAGAACGACCATCGTTTGTATCCGTACAATCCGGTCAGGTAAACAGGGATGGAGCTCTGGCATACGTGATAGGCTCATTTCGTATCGAAATCAATGTTCAGACTGGTAGGCAGGATCATTTCATGCTACAATGAAATTAATGTAAAGGAGTGTGAAGCGGATGTACACTTATTTTCCCAGTTGTAATTTGACGAAGGCTTCGCGCGAATCCTCGTTGAAGATGCGTCGCTATTTAAAGGAACGGATGCCAGTAGAGGGATGTTGTCTCTATTACCAGAAAAAATTTCCTACAGATGGTACCGGTTTGATTGTTTGTCAAGCATGTCGTGAACATTTATGTGAGAAGATCCCGGCTAATCAACTGATCAGCTTGTGGGAATATCTGGATATACTTCCTGATTTCCCCTGGCCGGACTATCATGGTGTTGCGATGACCTTACAGGATTGTTGGAGGGATCGTCATCAACCGAAAGTTCATGAAGCAGTCCGGCATTTATTAGAGCGAATGCATATTCAAATTGTAGAGATAACTCAAAACAGAGATAAGGCAGATTTTTGCGGAACCTTGCATGTCGAAATACAGAATCCGAAAAATCTGGAGCTCTTGGCGCGCTATGAAGGCACAAAGCTCTCTCATATGCCTGAAGAGGTACAGAGAGCCTTGATGGCTGAGCAGGTGTCGAAATATCCAACGGAGCAGGTCGTATGCTACTGTAATCGCTGTGTTAAGGGGGTAGAACTTGGCGGTGGCAAAGCAATCCATTTGATGGATCTGGTGGCTAAAGAACTATCATAATTACGTTTGAAAAAAGAAGTCTTTGTGATGAAGAACGATTGAAAAGACAGCGTCAGGCTGCCTTTTATATTGGAATAGAATAGATGTATATTTCGCGATCGAAAGCCAGACCACAAAACAGTGATCATATTGGACGGGGCGGAGAAGTCGGAATCGAAACTGCTGTGTATTTGGCTGGTGACGAACGCAGAGAGATTACTGTAGTAGAAATGGTACATACCATGGCAGTGAAAACAGATCGTACCAAGTATATTAGCATGCGCTGTTTTCGGGTAGATTAATGATACAGAGGTGTTAGAAGCGCCCAAGTTGTTTGGCTTGTTCGATGACTGCTTCAACTTGACTGGTCAGTTGTTGGAGTCCTTTCCAGCACGATGACTCGGCCTCCACATAATAGTCATTTCTGGTTCCAATACGATAAAGATTGACTAAACCTGTTTCTTTCAGGATCTTCAGGTGGTGGGAGACTGCCGGCCTGGATAAATGAGTTTGGCTGGCAATGTCAGGAACGCGCATCCCCACTTTATCATTTTCCAGCAGAACCAGGAAGATCAGCTGGCGGTTTTCATCGCCAAGTGCAAGAAAAACATCGCGATATTGCTTGAAACCGGCCGCTAAACGCTTTCGTTGTTTAAGACAGTCATCCACGCTTTTTGCTCCTTTCGTTGCAATCTTTAAACCATTATAACAGATTTTAAGGAGAGTTTGACATTGGTAAAGAAAATCAAGACGAACCCATCGGGTAAAGAAGACGAGGAAGCTGTCTTCAAAATGCTTCAGACCATAGATGTCCATACTGAACTGGTGATTCAAGCATTTTCGTGGTAAAATGGATTCAAAAAGAAGGGTGGTTGAAGATGATGACTCCTCAAATCATTCAAAATATTGACCTGTGGAAGCAGAGCGATTTTAAGAGCCAGTATTTTAGACGCTTTCTTGAAAATACAGACTATGTCCTCTGTTCGGTATCCGCGGCAGAATACCTGGGACTATGTAACTGGACAGCGGACCCCAAGACATATGTTCTGACCAAAGCATACTGTATGGAAAAACATATAGCTATTGACTCTAAGAACGGCTTGTATTTTACGACGGTCAATCAAACCATTAATGACCTGTTGGCAGATACGGAAATGGATGAACAGGTTATTCTGGAATCCTTAGCGGATCAATATTATAAAAACGCGTATGCGGATCTGCATATTCTGGAAGAGAACCAAGCCGCGTTTGAATACTTCAGGCCAATGGCTGAAGCGTATTATACTTATGAATGACAGGAGAAGAATCGCTAAACGCAAACCAGAGAGCTTGTGGCTCCCTGGTTTTGATTTTGGTATTTCTTTGTTTAGGATAATTCAAACATCCCATTATACAATTGGTAATAAACGCCTTGCTGACTGATCAGCTCATCGTGACTGCCGCGCTCAATGATCTCGCCGTGTTCGAGAACCATGATGGCATTCGAGTTGCGAACGGTGGATAAGCGATGGGCAATGACAAAGACGGTGCGACCTTCCATCAGGCGATCCATGCCTTTTTCAATCAGACTTTCAGTACGTGTATCGATGGATGAAGTGGCTTCATCAAGGATCAATACCGGCGGGTTGGCAATAGCGGCTCTGGCAATCGCTAAGAGCTGTCGCTGACCCTGGGAGAGGTTCTTACCGTCACCGGTGATCGGCGTATCATAGCCCTGAGGCAGACGGCGAATAAAAGAATCTGCATTTGCGAGCTTGGCGGCTGCAATGACCTCTTCCATGCTGGCCTCCAAGTTTCCATAGCGGATGTTATCGGCAATGGTGCCGGTAAATAGATGCGTATCCTGCAGCACGATGCCTAGTGACCTTCTTAGATCATCTTTTTTGATCAGACGAACATCGATGCCATCATAGGTGATACTGCCGGATTCGACATCATAGAAGCGATTGATCAGATTGGTGATGGTTGTCTTACCGGCTCCCGTCGAACCCACAAAGGCAATTTTCTGACCCGGTTTCGCAAATAGATTGATATTTTTAAGGATGGTATGTCCTTTTTCATAAGAGAAGACCACATCGTGAAAACGCACATCTCCTTTTAACGGAACAAGTTCGATACTGCCATCGGGATGCGGATGACGCCAGGCCCACTGATTCGTTTTTTTCTGAGATTCCACGAGTTTCCCGTTGGTGTCGGTTGTGACATATGTCAAGGTAACATTTCCTTCATCAATCTCTGGTTTCATATTCATGACGTTGAAAATACGTTCAGCTCCGGACATGGCGGCTAAGAGAAAGTTGGATTGCATCGTGAACTGGTTGATTGGCATCGCTGTTTGTCTGACAAAGACGAGGTAGCTCGCCATGCTGCCTAGATCGCTCCAGTTATTGATGACCATGATGGCACCGACGATGGCGACGATCGCATAGTTGATATAGGAAATGCTCACGACCATGGGGACCATGGTACCGGAATAAGAAAGCGCGTTGGAAGTAGCCTGACGCAGCTTTTCATTAGCTTCATCGAAAGCGGCAATATTTTCTTTTTCATGGTTGAAGACTTTGATGACTTTCTGACCGGAAATCATTTCTTCAATAAATCCGTTCAGTTCACCAAGATAGGTCTGCTGGTGATTGAAATAGTATTTACTTTTCTTACCGCTATATTGAATATAGAGGAACATGATGAAATAGCAGACAATGACGATCAAAGAAAGACGCCAGTTCAGAATAAAGATCAGGGTCAACGTTCCGACAACCTGGATGAAGCTTTGGATGACCATGGCGAAACTGTTATTGAAGGCATCTGAAATGGTATCGACGTCATTGGTGAAACGGCTCATGATGTCACCATGAGGGGTCGTATCAAAATATTTCAAAGGTAATTTCTGGACGACCTGAAAGAGATCGTGACGAATTTCAAAGATGATCTTCTGAGCGACATTGACCATGATCTGTGTATAGCCAAAGGAGGCCAGGACACCTGAACCATAGATGCAGGCTGTAAAGAGGATGATGCGTACCAGTCCATCGTAATCCTCAGTCAGGATATAATCATTGACGATGGGTCTAAGCATATACGTTCCAAGTAGGTTAGCCAGAGCACTGATTGCCACAAGGACGGCGACAACGAGCAGCAGGAATTTGTGGTTGCCCATATAGGATAGTAATTGTCGTAATGTTTTCCAAAAGTCTTCGGGTTTTTTACTGCTGATTTGACGACTAGCCATTGTTTTTTCCTCCTTTCTGCTGTGAGTAGTAGATTTCCTGATAGATTGGGTCGCTGGCCAGCAGGGTCTCGTGATTGCCGATGGCATGCACTTTACCATCTTCCAGGATGACGATCTGATCGGCATGCATGACCGAAGTCACCCGCTGGGCGATGATGATCTTGGTCAGATCCTTTAATTCGGATAATCCCTGTCGGATCTTGGCTTCCGTCGCGGTATCGACGGCGCTGGTCGAATCGTCAAAGATGATGATCTTGGGATGCTTCAATAACGTTCGCGCGATACAGAGACGCTGCTTCTGGCCGCCGGAAACATTGACCCCGCCCTGACCGAGATCGGTTTCCAGTCCGTTAGGGAAATGTGTGAGAAATTCATCGACGCAGGCGGTTTGACAAGCCCAATTGATTTCTTCTTCACTGACATTTTTATTTCCCCATAAGAGATTTTCTCTGATTGTTCCAGAGAACAGGACGTTTTTTTGCAGCACGATACCGACCGCATCCCGCAGGTGCTCAAGATCGTACTCGCGCACGTCATGGCCACCGACTTTCAGGCAGCCCTCGGTAACATCATAGAGTCTTGGAATCAGCTGAACCAGGGTACTCTTGGCTGAGCCGGTCCCACCGATAATTCCAATGGTTTGTCCTTCCTTGATGTGTAGATTGATATCAGCTAGTGCGTATTCTTCAGCATCAACATTGTATTTGAAGGAGACGTGTTCAAAATCGATGGTACCATGTTCTACTTTCAGCGTCGATTCCTGGTTGATCAAATCGAGAGGTTCATCAAAGACGGCAATGATACGTCTGGCACTGGCAAGGGATCTTGTCAGCATTAAAAAGACATTGGAGATCATCATTAGTGAATTCATGATCTGCAATACATAACTTAAAAAGCCCGTGAGTTCGCCGACCTGCATTTCCTGCACGAAGATGAGTTGGGCGCCAAACCAAAGGATCATGATGATGGCACTATACATGGTCAGCTGGAAAGAAGGCATGTTTAAGACGGCGGTGTGAAAGGTCTTTTCACTGGTTGTCATCAGATTGGTATTGACTTCATCGAATTTGGCTTCCTCATAGTCACCGCGTACAAAGGCTTTGACTACACGGATGGCATTCAGGTTTTCCTGTACGATAACGTTCACGAGGTCGACTGCTTTTTGCAGTTTACCATACATGGGTGCAATGCGTCTGACGATCTGAAACAGGATAAAGCCTAAGACAGGGGCAGCTACAGCGAAGACTAAAGCCAGCTTGGCATTAATACAAATGGCCAGCCCGAGTCCTAATACGAGCATCAGTGGACCGCGGATAAAAGGACGCATGCCGCCCGTAATGGCATTTTGCATCACCGTGACATCACTAGTAAGACGCGTGATCAGTGAAGATGTTTCAAAGTGATCCAGATTGGCAAACGAATACTCCTGGATCTTTCGAAACTCCGCTTTGCGCAGCTCGGCACCAAAAGCGGTGGTGGCCTTCGCAGAATTTTTCGCAAATAAGAGACCTGTGATTAAAGACAGCAGGGCACAGAAGATCATCAGAGCTCCCTGCCTGAGGATATAATTGACATCGTGATTGACGACGCCGACATCCAGTATATCCGCCATGATCATGGGGATAATGAGTTCAAAGACTGTTTCTACAACGCAGAAGACAAATGCCAGAATGAAGTATTGACGATGGGGCAGGGCAAAGCGAAACAGTCGTTTCAAATCTTTCATGTCGTTGACCTCCTAATCAAATGTTTTTCCGGTTAGATTCGCATATGCTCTTTGCATGTATTCAGAGAATTGCGCTTTTTCTTCTTCGCTAAAGCCGGTGAGGGTTTCATCTACCACACCCTGACAGTAATCGACCCACTTGTCATATGCGGCTTTTCCTTTTTGCGTGATGGCAATAGCGCTGGCGCGCCGATTACCCGCAATCTGGCTACGTGAGATCAAGCCATCTTTCTCTAGTCCATCAAGCAGGCGTGAGACAGTGGCAGGTTTGATATTGTAATAGTTGGCAATATCGATCTGCATGCAACTCTTCTTGTCGTAGAGATAGCGCAGCACTTTGGGCTGGCCGATGGAAAGTGGGATATTTTCCATTAAAGGCCGCAAGCGTTCCTGCTGTGCTCTGGCCAGACGGGTCAAAAGGATATTGAATGTTGGTTTCATGGTTTCCCTCCTTTAGCATGCTAATAATTAGCACGCTGATTATAGCATTTTCTCTATAGGTAGGCAAGGGTAACTTTGTTTTTTTGTCGATTGAAAAAAGCATGAATAGGAATTTCCTAAAAAAGAAAACGTGCTTTACTAAAAAAATGACAGCGTATATAATGCTGGTAGGAGGTTATGGAATGATGAAAAAAATACGACATATTTTGTTGGCGATGCTCTTTCTTGTTGTGGTCGTACTGGGCTACGGCTGGTATCAGGATCAGCAGCGTGATGAAGGAAATAAAACCATTGAGGTGACGATTAAGGTTGATGAAGAGGTGATCTATACGGACAGCGTCCAGACCGATGCCGCTAGACTGGGAGACCTATTGGCGGAATTGAAGCAGCAGGGAGAACTGTTGCTGGAGGTAGAAGAGAGCGCCTATGGCCGCTTTATCACAGGTATGGGCAAGGATCAGTTATATAGGCAGGACACAGCAGCTGGCCGCTATTGGACTTACAGCTCTGATAATAATGCAACCTGCGTGGCGGATGGTTATTGCAGTGGGATCGATAGTCTGGATATTCAGGATGGCGATCGTTTCGTCTTTACTTTAGGCCAATGAGAAAATCCGTTCTTTGTGCCATGCTGGCATGTCTTCTTGTGATTTCCAAAGAAATCCTGGCTTTTTTGCCAAACATCGAACTGGTCAGTTTTTTTATTATTCTCTACGCCTTATTTTTACCCTGGCGGATGATGCTGATGATTGTGTTTCTGTTCAGTACGCTGCAGATGCTGCTCTATGGGATAGGGATGTGGACACCGATGTACTATATCGTTTTTAGCGGTCTGGCACTTCTGACGATCTGTTTGCGTTTCTGGCTGACCAATGAGTATCGCTTGGCGCTGTTTAGCGGTATGTTTGGGTTGGTCTTCGGTTTTCTTTTTGCCTTTCCTTATTTTCTGCTTTCCTGGCATTTAGGCTGGGCTTATTTTCTCAACGGACTATTATTTGATGTTGTTCACGCAGTGGGAAATTATATTCTGATGCTGGTTTTAGCGAACCCGGTCAAAAGGACTTTAGGAATGCTTGTGGGAAATGGCTAAAACTCGTATAATAAAAATGTAGTGATCCACAAGGACACTAACACATAAGGAGGTTCATATGAAAAAGATACTTATTGGGGTAACCGGAGGGATTGCCGCCTATAAAGCTTGTGATCTGGTGAGTCGACTGGTAAAGAATGGTGATGAGGTCAAGGTCATCATGACAGACAATGCCTGTCGCTTCGTTCAACCAGCCACTTTCGAAGCCCTCTGTCATCATCCGGTCTACACGGATACTTTTGCCACCAGTCTGGATGGCGAGATCCACCATATCAGCTTAGGTGCCTGGGCGGATGTCTTTGCGATTGTTCCGGCAACAGCGAACATCATCGCTAAATTAGCGCATGGCCTGGCCGATGACATGCTTTCGAGCACCATGCTTGCGGCGACTTGTGCCAAGGTCATTGCACCGGCAATGAATACCCATATGTTTGAAAATCCGGCGACACAGCGCAATCTGGCAATCTTGCGAAACGATGGCATGCAGATCGTCGAACCGGCAAGCGGACATTTGGCCTGCGGGGATGTCGGAAAGGGGAAGCTTCCCGATGTGGAAGATCTATTCGAAGCCGTGCAGGCAGCGGCTGTTTGGCCTAAGCCTTTACAGGGTAAACGCGTGCTGATTTCAGCGGGGCCAACCCAGGAGGCCATCGATCCGGTACGTTATCTTACCAACCATTCCAGTGGAAAGATGGGGTATGCCCTGGCAAGACAGGCCTATCGTTTAGGTGCAGAAGTCACATTGCTTAGCGGTCCAAGTGCCTTGCGTGCCCCTTATGGGGTGACGGTTCTTCCTTTTGTCAGTGCCAATGACTTATTTTGTCTGGTAAAAGATAGAATGGATCAGGCCGATTACATCATCATGTCTGCAGCGGTCGGTGATTATCGGGCCAGTGAGATTGCACCAAATAAGATCAAGAAGCATGATGAACAAATGTGCCTGACGCTGGTGAAGAATCCGGATATCCTTCAGTATATTGGAGAACACCGCCATCAACAGATCGTTTGTGGATTTGCGATGGAGACTGAACATTTGCTTGAAAATGCTAAGGCAAAACTCGCAAAGAAGAATTGTCATATGATCGTGGCCAACCATTTAAAACAAGCCGGAGCTGGCTTCCAGACCGATACCAATGTCGCGACGCTCATTCAGCCTGATGAACAAAAGGCGCTGCCTTTAATGTCAAAAGACGAATTAGCACAAACGATTCTTTTAGAAATGATGAAGATTGAGAACGGAGGACAAGCATGTTAGTAGCAGTAGATATCGGTAATACCAATATTACACTGGCGGTCTTTGATGGCGAGGACATCAAAGGAAGCTATCGTTTAACGACAAAGATGACTAGAACGAGTGATGAATACGGGTTCATGCTTTTGAGCTTCTTAAATGCATCGAATATTCAGGTCTCAGATATCGAAGATGTGATCGTATCGACAGTGGTACCAAAGATCATGCACTCCTTCAATAACGCCATCTATAAGTATTTGAAAAAGACACCGATCACCGTTGGTCCGGGAATCAAGACCGGTATTTCTATCAAGACCGAGAATCCGGCTGGTGTCGGCGCCGATCGTATCGTTGATGCGGCCGGTGCTTACTATATTTATGGTGGACCTTGCCTGGTCATCGATTTTGGTACTGCCACAACGTTTGATTACATCAATGAAAAAGGCGAATTCCTTTACGGCGTGACGGCTCCTGGACTTGAAATTACCAGTCAGGCACTTTCCAATATGGCTGCCCAGCTGCCTGAGATTGCCATCAAGAAGCCAGATACCATTCTGGCTAAGAACACCATTCAAAGCATGCAGGCCGGCGTTGTTTATGGTTATATTGGTTTGACAGAGTATATTATTCGTCAGATGAAAAAGGAAATAGGGGTTCCGATGCATGTGATTGCGACAGGTGGATTAGGTCGTTTGATTTCTAAGGAAACTGAAGAAATTGAAGTCTATGATGCGGATCTGACATTCAAAGGACTCAAACTGATTTATCAGCGCCAGTTGAATCGATAAGCAGAATTTATCGTACCATTAAAATGAATCATTTTTCAAAGAGAGAAAAACATGGTACAATCAGTTTGTCAAAAGACAATGTCCATTATATCCCAAACCCTTCTAACCATTGTCGTTGATTGAAGAAAGCAGGAGGCTGCAAGACAGCTTCCTTTTTTCTATTTTCATCTTGTGAAAAAAAGGTTCAAAAAAAGAATCCATACCGTTTTTAAGAACTTTTTTTAAAGCGCTTTCCGTTGTAGAATGGTGGATAGAGGAGGGAAAAGGAGACATGTTAAAGAAAATGTTAAGCTGTTCATTATGCGTCATGTTTGCTTTTAGCGGTATCAGTGGCGTGTATGCCGAAGAAGTCACTCCATCTGAACCTGAAACAGCAGCGACAGTGACCTCGCAAACACCAAAAGAAGTCATCCTTGATGCGAGCAGCAACGAATTTTTAGCGGATCTTCAAGCAGACGGCTATGCGGAGTTAGGCCGATACAAAGTAGAGAAGATCAAGGACAATATTTATCATTGGGATGAAGGAACCAAAGATTTGCCTGGTGGTGCAAAAGACGAGCAGGGGAATATGAACAATCCATCATCCATGTATTTTGTTTTAAGCGAAGATGGTGTAATTCTGGTCGACTTAGGCAATGGATCGACAGATGAAACAGACATCGCCAATGCCAAGACCATCATTGCTTCCATGGTTGGTAATAAACCATTATCGATCTTACTGACACATAACCACGGGGATCATACTGGTTGGGCACAGTCAGCGAATCAAGTTTTTGAGGGCATCACGATAGAAGATATTTATATCAGTGAGCCTGATTTTGAAGGTGCGAAAACGGCTTTAGGGACATTAGTTGATCAAGTGCAGACAGTTAAAGATGGTGAAACCAAGACCATCTATGGAGCAGACTATGAATTCCATATTGTCAGTGCGCATACGGAAGGGTCTTTACTGATCAAGGATGCAACGCATGATGCTTTATATATTGGTGATACTTTTGGCAGCGGCTATATTTGGGCTTTATGGGATACCAATAACGGCAATCCTCTGGCTGCTTTAAGCGATGGGTGTACATTAGCACGTAATATTTTAAATGAGATGCCTAATGCATCCATCTTAGCCGGTCATCGCTGGCAGCAGTTTGATCAGTCCAATCCAGAAAGACCTGAAGAAATGAGCATTCAGTATTTTAATGATATGGCACAGGTCATCAATGGTTTGATGGATGGAACGACCATCACTGAACCTTATGATATCGTTGCATGGGCTCCAGATGCAATCGAACTTTCCAGCAATGGTGCGAAAGCCAAGATTGATACATTACCAACATTTGTAGAAGCGTATAAGAATTCTGTGAACCAGATGGATGAAGCATATATCTACAGTGCAAGCGACAAACTGAGTATTGATTCTGTCAATGCGACAGCAGCGCCAACTTTTATCATCTATCCGGATGGATCAATGAGTGATACAGAGGCGCTTCAGTATTTGAAGGATTCCGGTATACAGGCGATCGTGGATCGTTCCGCAAGTAAGGCCTATGTCGCCAGACCATCGAATGGGCAAAGCTTTACGTCTGATGATGTCGCAAACTTTGAGGCCATCGTCAACAAGATCGGGGTATCCAATAACCTGAAATTAATTGGTATTGGGAATGGCGCAACATTTATTAATCAGAATTTGACGGGTTATATGAATTTCGTATCCGGCTTGGCTTTGATCAATCCTGAAGCTGGTGCAAGTGTGAATGTATCCGTACCAACCTATTTAGTGACGGATGATCAGGCTATCATTGATACATATGTCAAAGCGAACCATGCGACCCTGGTAAGTGAAGGCTTGTATGAAAATCCGGATAGTCATTATGAGATCGTCGCCGTTCATTCGGATACAGACCAGACAGCAGTAGTGGCAACGCAGGATGCATGGGATAAAGTATTAAAGAAATTTGGAAGAATCGGTAACTATAGTGATGTTTATAAAGAAACAGCCACATGGTATTCAAGGCCATTATTAAGTGGTGATCTGGCAGCTGACCAGGCTAGAAAATATCAATATTTCGATTCAATCGACGCTATTGATAACATCCATCGCTATGTCATTACACAGGACTTAAATGATAACGGTGTTAACTCGCTTTGGTATGAGTATATTCCTGAACAGGCCGTCAATGCCCAAGAAGGAACGATACCGGTCGTCATTTTGTTCCATGGAAATACCAATGACCCTAGAACACAGTATGATACTTCTGGCTGGGCACAGATTGCCAGTGAAGAAGGAATCATTCTGATCTGTCCAGAGTGGCAGGGACATACCTATCAGGGATATACTTATGATCCTATGACATCTGACCAGAACGCCACACCGGATTCAGATGTTATTAAGATGTTGAAGATCATTGAAGAAAAATATCCACAGATCGATCAGTCCAGAATTTATATCTCTGGTTTATCCGCAGGCAGTATGAATACAACCAATGCCGGACTCTCTGATGCTAAGTATTTTGCTGCAGGCGCAGGTCATTCAGGACCATTTGGAGCCAGTGAAACCAATAAACAGATGGTTGGGCAATATAAAGACCAATATGATATGCCAATTATTTTCTTTACCGGTGATGGTGACGAGTATCTGAAAGATACCTTTGACGTTGCTGGCGATAACGGTGGTTTACAGGTCGCTCAGCTTTATCAGGAATTCAATGATATGCCTGTAACACAGGTGGATGAAATTGATCCGGATGATGCTTACTTATACGGTGTCCCTTGGACAACGCGTTACACGATCGAACCAAATGCTGAAAATATCGCGAAGATCGATGTTGGTCTGATTGAAAATGCCAAAGGTGTTGAGATCGGTATGGCCCGTATCTATGGTTGGGGACATTGGAACTATACACCGGATGCCAGACTGATGTGGGAATTCATGAGCAAATATGCACGTGATCTTGAAACAGGTGAGACCATTCGCTTAGATCTGGAAGACCCAGGTGACAACACACCAGGTGAAGAAGTACCGGATGATGGTGGAGACGGAACAGTCGATGTCGAACAGCCAGGCAGTGGATCTGTTGTACAGACAGGTGATCCAACGTCAATGACCGCTTATGCAGTAGCAGGAATCATGGCAGTTATTCTTATGGCGGGTGTCCTCATTATTAGAAAGAGAAGACATACAGCGTAATAATCAATGAATGTCACCGGGGATTCGATATACCGAATTCCCGGTATGATAAAAAACTTTAAAAAAAGCTTTACAAAGGAAATAAAAGAAGCTATAATGGCAAAGCAGTCGAAAAAAGAGGAAAGATGAAGAAAGGTGAAGAAAACTTTTTTCAAAAACTTCTTGACAGAACCAAAGGTTCTGTGATAGACTAAACGAGCTGTCAGGAAGACAGCGCTGGAACATTGAAAACTGAAACATAAACCTGAAAGACAAAGAAAGTCACGTCAGAAACGCAAAGTTTCAAGACAAAACGAAACGTCAGAAAGCTTATCTAAAGAAGATGAGCTGAAAACATAAAGAGTCAACAAGACAAACGATGAAGAGTTTGATCCTGGCTCAGGATGAACGCTGGCGGCGTGCCTAATACATGCAAGTCGAACGCAGTCCTTAGGGACTGAGTGGCGAACGGGTGAGTAAAAGATAAGGAACCTGGCTTCTGAAGGGGGATAGCGTCTGGAAACGGACGGTAAGACCGCGTAGGCAATATGGACGCATGTCGATATTGTTAGATATGCTATGGCATAGACAGGAGATGGACTTATCACGCATTAGCT
>FCNA01000103.1 GCA_900018345.1 Clostridiales bacterium CHKCI006 | reverse complement strand
AAAAGACGCTCAAGAAGATCTGGTAGTGATAGCATGATGGACACACCTGTTCCCATCCCGAACACAGAAGTTAAGCATCATCACGGCGACAATAGTGCTACGGTGCGAAGATAGCTAGCTGCCAGGTCTTTTTATTTTGGCATTTTTTCCCTCTTTGCATATGTTAGGGTGAAGGAGGGCATACATGAGCGCACATGGAATTGATGTATCTTATTATCAGGGTGCAATTGATTGGGAACGTGTTAAACCGCAAATAGATTTCGCTATTATTCGATGCGGCTATGGTTCGAATTTAGTGAGTCAGGATGATCCTTACTTTCACGAAAATGCACATGCCTGTACGCGCCTGGGAATTCCTTTTGGAACTTATTTGTATTCTTATGCTAATTCATTGGAGAAGGCGCGTAGTGAGGCTAGGCATGTATTAAGAACGGTCAAGGGACATTTATTAGAATATCCTCTTTACTATGACGTTGAAGATCCGATGATGCTGTCTCTTGATCCACAGCAGTTGACAGATATTGTGATTGCTTTTTGTGAGGTCATTGAAGAAGCGGGTTATTTTGTAGGTATTTATGCGGACCGTAACACCTTTACTAATCTCTTGCAAATGAATCGTTTGACTGCTTATGATAAATGGTTGGCTGAGTGGCGTGATGCACCGTCTTTAAAACCACCGGTGATTGGTATGTGGCAGTATTCGGACTCTGGTCAAATAGATGGTATTGACGGTGATGTCGATCTAAATATTGCCTATCGCGATTATCCGCAAATTATTCGACGCGCAGGTTTAAACGGGTTTAAGGATCATCAGATCATTTATATAGTTCAATCCGGAGATTCTCTCTGGAAAATTGCAGAAAAATATTTAGGTGGCGGTCACCTTTATCCGCAGATCAAAAGCTGGAATGCGTTGTCCAATGATCAGCTTGTTCCAGGGCAAAAGTTGATTTTATTTGTGTAGAGTGTCAAGTCAAATGATATGATTCGATCTAGCAGGCAGTATATAGACATGAAAGTACTGTCTGCTAAGAAGAGTCATATTTTTTATATTTGAAAAAAGAATTGGAATTCAGAATAATCAGGATCATTTCTCAGCTCTTGTTCAGACTGTTAGAAATTGAATGTTTTGGATTACTTTCCTTATTTCATATAATCAAAAATCACCAAAACGCGTTTTGGTGATTCGAAAAGACTGAATGACCGTTACTGTCATCAGATCTATTTTTATTGCGTGATTAGAATCTCTGCCGCTTCATGGAGCGGATTATTTTCTAATTTCTCAATTTCGCCTGCATCAATAGAGGCTGCTATTTGTGGGTCAATAGGCATACGTGCAAGGATTGGCAGATGCATTTCTTCGCTGACCTCATCCAAATGGCTTTTACCAAAGATATAATGTTTTTCATGGCAATTCGGACAGATAAAATAACTCATATTTTCAATTAAACCATAAATTGGAATATTCATATCCTGGGCCATATGGATGGCTTTTTTTACAATTAAATTGACAAGATCCTGACTTGCGGAAACGATGATAACGCCGCTTAAAGGTAAAGACTGGAATACTGTCAATGGAACGTCCCCTGTTCCTGGCGGCATATCTACAAACAGGTAATCGAGATCTCCCCAAATCACATCGGTCCAGAATTGGGTCACCATATTGGCAAGAATAGGACCACGCCAGATCACTGGTTTTTCTGGATCATCCAACAACAAGTTGATTGACATGATCTTGATGCCATCTGGTGAAGTAGGGGGGATGATGCCATCTTCAACACCATAAGCATTGCCGGTAACACCGAAAGCTTTAGGAATAGAAGGGCCGGTAATATCCGCATCCAGAATTCCTACGCTGTAGCCACGACGATGCATCTCCAAGGCTAAGAGGCTGGTCACAGATGATTTTCCGACGCCACCTTTGCCACTGACGATACCGACGACATGACGAATACGATTTTTAGGATGAGTTTCTTTTAAAAATCCACCCTTTTGATTTGAAGGGCAGCCTTCACATTTGGCTTGACTGCCACATTCAAGTTCATTACATTTTTCAGACATAAACATTTTCCTTTCTCCATTATCCATTCTCTATTTTACTCTTTTTTGAAGCAAACTACAAATTTTTTGCCATCTTTCATTATCAGTTATAAAATTGGTGCGAATTGCTCGGTTTTATGTTATAATTAAAGTAGATATCAAAGGAGGGAGCACTATGAAATTAGTTATCGGAATTGTCAATAGCGACGATAGTTCGAATGTCTCTTCAGCTTTAACTGAAAATGGTTTCTTTGTTACGAAATTATCAACAACAGGTGGATTTCTGAAAAAAGGAAATACCACTTTCATGATTGGGACCAATGATGAGAGAGTACAAGAATGCATCGAGGTCATCAAAGCACATGCTAAAAAACGTGTTGAGAAAGAGCCGACTGTACCACCTACGGAAATGGGTGAATTCTTTACGCCAATGATGGTTGATGTTCTTGTTGGGGGCGCAACGATCTTCGTTCTGCCAATTGAACACTTTGAAAAATGTTAAGAGGCATCAGCCTCTTTTATTTTGTTGACAATTATCTGTTGTTTGCTATACTTATAATGATTACTGGGGGTATTCATATGTTATGTATCTTTGATTTGGATGGAACACTTGTAGATTCTTTAGAGGATCTTGCTGAGGCAACGGAATATGCCTTAGCGCAATGCGGTTATTCTGGACATCCACTTGACGCTTATAAGTATTTTGTCGGTAATGGGGTTAAGAAGCTCATTGAGCGTGCTTTAGGTGCTTCACATATCAATGATTATGCACGTGCGAGAGCTTATTTTGATGCTTATTATACAGAACATTGTCTTGATCACACTAAAGCCTATCCAGACATGTATCCACAGCTTGAAAAGCTGCTGGCACAGGGAAATACATTGGCAGTCTTTACCAATAAACCGGATGCCTTGGCTAAAAAAGTCATTCAGGCCTGTTATCCTCTCCCTTTTCAATTTGTCCAGGGACAGACTGATCAGTATCCCGTCAAACCGGATCCGGCTTTCTTAGAGGCTTATTTTACTAGTCATGGCCGTGAAAGTGCTGTTTTTATTGGAGATAGTAATGTAGATATTGAGACAGGAAAATGTGCTGGATTAAAAACCATCGGGGTTACCTGGGGCAATCGACTAGAAAGTGAACTGCGCGAAGCAGGTGCTGATGCGATTTGTCACCAACCTCAGGAAATTGTTTGGACCATAGGAGCTTGGAGATGAAGATCGTTAGTGCCTGCCTGGCAGGAATGGCATGCAAGTATAATGGAATGAATAATAACACGCAGGATCTTATCGTACGTCTTGTGGAAGAAGGACAGGCTGTTCCGGTCTGTCCGGAAATGTTAGGTGGGCTTTCGGTCCCCAGAACCCCTTGTGAAATATGCCAGGATCGAGTCATAACACAGGATGGTAAGGATCGTACAGATGCTTATCAGCTTGGGGCCAGGCGTGCTTTGGCGATTGCAAAGGCCATTGATGCGAACAAAGCTATCCTGATGTCACGTTCACCGGCTTGTGGTGTCAATCAGATCTATGATGGCACATTCTCCAAACAATTGGTTGACGGAGATGGCATTTTTACTCGAGAGTTGAAAAAGGTCGGGATTGAGGTCATAGATGTCATAGAATATGTCAAGGGGGAAAAACAATGACAGAAGCTATATTTTTTGAGCCTGTTTTTAAAGAAACAATCTGGGGAGGCAATCGACTGCATTCGGTTTATGGATATGCGATACCATCTGATCATACAGGAGAATGCTGGGCAATTTCCGCGCATCCCAACGGTGATTGCAAGATAGCTAATGGACCCTATCAGGGAAAAACGCTTTCCTGGCTTTGGCAACATCATCGTGAACTGTTTGGTGATTTAAAAGGTGATGTTTTCCCATTATTGATCAAATATATTGATGCGCATGATGATTTGAGTGTACAGGTGCATCCTGATGACGATTATGCGGGAAAGTATGAACGAAGTTTAGGGAAGAATGAATGCTGGTATGTTTTAGATTGTGAAAAGCATACACGCATGGTCATGGGGCATTCTGCAAGCTCCAAAGCAGAGGCAGAAAAGCTGATCGAAACAGAAGACTATGCGCATTTTCTGCATTTTATTGATATAAAACCGGGTGATTTTTATTCCATCCCGGCAGGGACGATTCATGCCATTTGTGGCGGTTCCCTGATCTACGAGGTGCAGCAGTCTTCGGATATTACGTATCGTGTTTATGATTATGATCGGACAGATGTCAATGGGAATAGACGTGCGTTGCATGTGAAACAGTCCTTGGATGTATTGAAGATACCTGGAGATGTCCCTTCTATTATGAAAAAAGAGCGCCCTTTTTCTGGTGGGACAGAGATCATCTATTTAGAAACCCCTGATTTCCATGTTTCACGCATCGTTATGGATGGTCAAGCGGATTTTACCAATGAAGAACCGATGATCCTGCTCAGTGTCATCGCGGGAGATGGGTATTTAGATTCAACGAAACTGCAAAAAGGAATGAATTTGATGATTCCGTCAACTATGAAAGCATTCCGTTTAAGCGGGCAAATGCAGTTGATGAAAACAATCGTAGGGAGGAAATAGAAATGAATGTTTATGAAGAGGCCTTAGCACTTCACCAAAAAGCGCACGGAAAATTAGAAGTAGGACTGAAAGTCCCTTTAGAGACACGCGAGGACCTTTCTTTGGCTTACACACCTGGGGTTGCCCAGCCATGCCGTGAGATTGCTCAAGACAAGGAAGCCGCCTATACATATACCTGGAAATCCAACAGTGTCGCCGTCATTTCCGATGGCTCAGCGGTTTTAGGTTTAGGAAATATCGGTGCAGATGCTGCACTGCCTGTAATGGAAGGAAAAGCGGTCTTGTTTAAAAAGTTTGCGAATGTCGATGCAGTACCGCTTTGTCTGAATACTCAGGATCCTGAAGAAATCATTGCCATCTGTAAGGCGGTGGCGCCTACTTTTGGCGGTATCAATCTGGAAGATATCAGTGCACCGCGTTGCGTAAGCATTGAAAGACGTTTAATTGAAGAACTGGATATTCCGGTTTTTCATGATGACCAGCATGGTACGGCTATCGTTGTGACCGCAGCTTTGATGAACAGCTTAAAGCTTGTTCATAAGAAGCCAGAAGAGATCACTGTTGTGGTGAGTGGGACAGGCGCTGCGGGCAGCTCGATCATTAAGATGATCAGCGCTTTAGGTGTTCGCTCTATTTATGGTTTTAATATCCATGGCGTGATCACAGAAGAGGATATCGATCAGTACGATTTTCTGACACAGGAGTTGGCCTTACTGACAAATCGTGCGAAAAAGCGCTTAAGCATGGTTGAAGCAATGCGTGAGGCAGATGTATTTATTGGTGTCTCAGCACCTAATGTTCTGAATGAAGAAATGGTTGCGAGCATGAAGAAAGATGCCATCGTTTTTGCGATGGCCAATCCGGAACCGGAAATATCTTACGAGAAAGCCAAGGCTGCAGGCGCTCGTATTGTGGGTACCGGTCGCTCTGATTTCCCTAATCAGGTCAACAACGTTTTGGCTTTTCCTGGTTTGTTCCGCGGTGCCTTAGATGTGCATGCTTCAAAGATCAATGAGGAAATGAAGTTGGCCGCAGCAAAGGGAATCGCCAGTCTGGTGAGCGATGAGGAACTATGTGAGACTTACGTCATTCCATCAGCACTCGATCCACGGGTCGCTGCTGCAGTTGCCAAAGCTGTCAGTGAAGCCGCCAGAGCAACAGGTGTCAGTCGACGCTAAAAACGACCAATCACATAGACTGGTCGTTAGAGAATAAAGCATTTAATTCACTTTCGCTGAGTTTGTTCAGGAAGTTTTCGCCCGGTTGGATCACCGATTCAATCAGGGCTTTTTTTTCTTTCTGAAGCTCATAAATAGCATCTTCAAGAGTATCTTTGGTGATGAGTTTATAAACCTGCACTTTATTTTGCTGTCCGATCCGATACGCGCGGTCTGTCGCCTGTTCTTCTACCGCTGGGTTCCACCAAGGGTCGACATGAATGACCATATCGGCTCCTGTCAGGTTCAGCCCGGTGCCTCCAGCTTTTAAAGAAATCAGAAAGACCGGTGTCTCTCCCTGATTGAACTGCTGTACGAGCTCTGTGCGATTAGCAACAGGTGTCTGCCCATCCAGGTAGGAATACGTGATTTCATTGAGTTCCAGCGCTTCCTTGATCAAAGCCAGCATGCTGGTAAACTGAGAGAAGACCAGGATCTTGTGATGACTTTGGATGGCTTCTTTGATCAGTTCAAGCAAGGTATTCAGCTTTCCGCTCTCTCCATCATAGCTTTCCAGATAAAGTCTAGGATGACAGCAAACCTGTCTTAGACGAGTCATTAAGTTGAGCATGAGCAGTTTTGATTTTTCAAAGCCGTCCTGATTGATCTTTTGGTCCAGTAATTGTTTGGCTTCAAGCAGGAGTGCCTGATATACATTTTTCTGTCTAGGGGTCATCTCTACCGTAATCTTGGTTTCAGTTTTTTCAGGTAACTCGTCCAGCACTTCCTGTTTCATCCGGCGTAAAATAAATGGTTTGATCTGATTGGCTAGAAGTTGTTGTGTTTCCTGGTCCTCATCACGACGGATCGGGATCTCATATTTCTGATGGAAATGATGATAATTGGAAAAATAACCTGGCAGAATAAAGTCGAAGATGCTCCACAGTTCGGACAGGGCATTTTCCATTGGCGTGCCTGTCAGAGCGAAGCGTTTTTTTGCCTGAATTTGTTTTGCCGCACGCGCATTTAATGAGTTTGCATTTTTAATATATTGGGCTTCATCTAGGATACAACAGTTAAATATCATTTCACTATAAACCTGACTATCCCTTCTTAAAAGAGGATAGGAGGTGATCAGAATGTCATATTGATCGGCTTGACTGAGCTGGCTGCTTCTATCCGTTTGAGTTCCAGAAATCACACAGGCCTTGAGTGATGGCGCAAACCGTTTGATCTCATCCTGCCAGTTAAAAATAAGCGAAGAAGGAGCGACGACCAGATTGGGCTTGTGATTGTGCTGGACTTCATCTAATAAATAAGTAATGGTCTGTAATGTTTTCCCAAGCCCCATGTCATCGGCTAGAATGCCTCCTAGCTGATAATCCGATAAGGTCTTCAGCCATTGATAACCGGTCTTCTGATAAGTGCGTAAATCAGCTTGCAGACCATTCGGCAGAGAATATGGATGCGCATCAGGATGATAAAAGCGTTCAATGAACTGATGAAAGGACTCATCAAAGTCCTTTGTGTCGCTGAGATGTTCATTAAGATAAAAAGCCTGTGATAATGACAGTGTTAATATACCATCATGCATCTGTTTCATATCGACATGAAGATCATCCAGCATTTTCAATGTTTCTTGTGAACGTTTATCATCAATGGCGAGAAATTGTCCGTCTTTAAGGCGGATATAATGACGGCTGGCACGATAGGCTTCCAGTGCTTTCAGCAAGGCACTGGCATCCAGGTCATTCAAAAGAAAATCGATGGATAGAAGATTGGAATGCGGATGATATTGTACAAATGGGGTTAAGCTGCGCTTTTGTGTCAGCTGTTTAAATTCTTTAGTATAATAGATTTCAGCCAGTGTTGTTAAATGTGGCAAGTACTCGAAGATAAAACGTGAAACACTCTTATCATCTTTTAAATAAAGTTTCTTTTGACTGTTCAAAACAAATCCGGCATTATTAATAATAGAAATGATGCGATTCTCCTCTTTTTTGGAGCGAAGGATCATGCGTCCCGAAACAGGTTGGGGCGAAGATGTCAAAAATGGATCGAAAGTCAGTTGGTCATAAGTAAATTCTGCTTTGAGATATATGGTGCTTCTGGCGCGATCTAAGTAGATCTTCGCCTTCAAAGGAACTTTACGATACAGGCGTTGAATGGATTCAGGCAGGGTCATCATTTGTTCAATGGCAGGGATAACATTTTGAATAAACTGTTCTTTTTCTTCACCGCTAAAGCTCAAAGAAGGGATCCCTTGGTATGCGGCTTCGATAAAAGGATTCAGAATATAGGCTTGTCTTTCTTCAATCAGATAGATCATCTTTTCTTGAAGAAGAATTGACTTGTCTTCAGCCAGCGCAAAAATTTCCTGAGCAGGGCGAATGTCTAATAGGATCTGTTGTTTCAGATAAGATAACAGCAGGCAGTGTGGCAGCTGATCCTGGCTGATCTCTACTTCATGCGTTGTGATACCGTCATCTAAATAAACGGTTTGATTGACCCAGTAGCCCAACAGTTCATAGAGCTGCCTTGATGTGATCGATAAAGCGCGTGCTTCGCGCACATTGAGACTATTTTGATCGATCTTTATGTCATAAAGCGTATCTAGGAAATCAAGTGACTGTAGAAATGCCTCACTGAAAGTATGCAATTCAGGAATGTAGGTAAAATCCTTGCCGAAGTAAAGCGAGGTGCCTTCTTTACGGGCACGAATCAGCGCCGGAATATTTCGCAGGACATACATTTTATCCATTCCTATTTTAAATTCCAATGTAAAACCAGAGTAGAGATGATTGGTCAATTGTCCGGCTTTAAGATACATTTCAATGTTGACAACTTCTTTTTTCACTTCAGCTGCCATTTCAGGTTCATGCAGAGCCAGGATCTTCCCTTTCATTTCTTTGATCATATGATCCATGTAAAAGTCATGATGTTCATCAAAGGCCTGAATCGCTTTGAGTAAAGCGACCGTATGTCGGCAGGCCCCGGCGAGCTCTCTAGAAGAAGGACAATCACAGTGATAGCGCATGCCATCTTCAGTATCAGCGGTCTTGACATAAACATGATAATCATGACCATGTTCGTTGACTAAAGCAAAATAGATATCGGTTTTATCATTATATTTGGTATCGTGAACAGCAGACGCAGCATAAAGCTTACAACCAGCATCATATTCACTGATTTGACTGCTGATCATGCGGATCGTCTGATCTGTGTATTTCATTTAATAACCTCCTCGGGTGGTCAAACAAACACGGTTTAGACCGGTTTGATCCAGGAAAGATCGGTAAAAGTATCATCTTCATCATTTAAAGTGGATGAGTCCATTTCAATGACCTCACTTTCACACATATCCCCATCAAGCAAGAGATGGAATTGTAAAGGCTTATGATGAAAATGGAACACATCGATTTCAATCTGAAATATATCGTCTGCATACTTAAGTAAACTAACCACGATTTCATTGGGATCGGTCAGTGTGATCGGACCATCATTGACTGTGAAAGTCAAAAAGAAATATTGATCTTCATCCAATACCTTATCTTCAAAACATGTTTCCAAAAGCCATTTCATCGACTGAAACTGATTCAGACAATGTTCTTGCAAAGTCTGGATCTTTGCTTCAATGGAGAGCGATGATTTTGCTGTCTGATTGAGAAATTGCTGAAAAGCGCCATGATATATCTTCCACATTTAAACCACCTCTCCACATTATACCATCTGTGATTCTTAAAAGAAAGAAAAAAACACTCAACAAATGAGTGTTAGATCGTTTTGATAAGCTCAACGAGATTATCAAGTATTTGTCTTTGTTTTTTGCTTGCTCTTTCATAGAAGAAGAGAAAATCTGAGGCCGGTGTGTTATCACGAATCAGCCGTTGACCAAAAAGAGCTGTTCCAAGATCCATTTTGAGACAATTTGTCAGAGTAATCAGCATATCAAGAGAGAAGCGAACATGTCCATTTTCCATTTTAGAAATATAGAATGGAGTGATACCTGTTTGTTCACTAACATATTCTTGGGTATATCCAAGCTCTTTTCTTCTTTTCTGCAATCTGCTTCCAATTCCTTTGTAATCAAATTCCATTCCTACCACCTACTGTTTCTTTTTCTTTACATGTATATTTTACCAACTTTTCCAGGAATACACCATACACTGGTAGAACAAGTTCGGCCTAAAACTTGCGTATTTGCAAAGAAAAGTTCAATTTATAGAACAGGAAGTTTGATTAATGTAAAAATATTGAATTTGCTGAAGCAGAACAAAAAAACATGCCTTCAGGCATGTTCGTCTGTGTTATTCTTCTTCACTGCCGTCATCATAGTTAGAAACATTATGATAAACGGTGTCGACATCATCACAATCATCTAAAAGATTCATGAGTCTTTCAAACAATTCCATTTGTTCGCCTTCCAATGTTGTCCAGCTTTGTGGAATGGTCGTAATATCGTCTTCAATGAATTCAACGTTTGGTAAAACAGCTGTGATGGCTTCTTTGATCTTCGTTAGATCAGTAGGTTCACCAACGATCTTGATCTGACCATTTTCCAATGTCTGCAGATCCTGGACATCTACATCTGCTTCGATCAGTGCGTTTAATGTCGCTTCTTCGTCCAGTCCTTCAAAAACTACAATAGCAAGTGTATCATAAAGATAAGCAACTGAACCAGCTGCACCGAGTTTCGCTTTTGATTTTGTAAATGCAGGACGTACCTGGCTTAATGTACGATTGACATTATCTGTCAGGCATTCAACGATAACTGTTGAATCACCAGGACCGAATCCTTCAAATTTCAATGTTTCATAGTTTTCAGCGACACCGCTTTTCACTTTATCTATGGCACGTTTGATGACGTCAGAAGGAACTTGTGCTCTTTTCGCCTTGTCAATCAGACTTCTTAAAGCGAGGTTTCCGTCTGGTTCAGGACCACCGGATTTTGCGACTAAATAGATTTCTTTACCGTATTTAGAATACAGTTTGGCTTTTGCTTTGGCAGTCTTTTCCATGGCTGCTTTACGAACTTCATGAGCTCTCCCCATTTATATCTTCCTTTCCTATATATTTACCATTTAGGATTATATACTATTTTGGCCTAAAAATCAATAGCACCTCATCATCAGCAGGATTGAATGTCAACAGGCTCAAACGCACTTTTTTTGTAAGATTGACCAGGAATAAGGGACGAAAACAGCTATTCTTCATATTTAACTTTATTCTTTGGGAAAAATGTGTATAATAGGCTGTAAGGAGGAAATTGTGGTATGGATGTGGTTGCAATTGTAGGCACCGGCCCAGCCGGATTAGCCGCAGCGAAGGAGCTCGCTTCACGGCCTGATTTGTTTCAGGTTTTACTGATTGACCGAAACAAGAAACCCGGACGTAAGCTTTTAGCGACAGGAAATGGCAAGTGTAATCTTTCGAATCTGGATATACGCCCTGAAAAGTATCATGGGGATATCGATGCTGTTTTCGACTGGGTTAACCAATTCAAAGCCGAGCCTTATTTTCAAGACCTGGGCTTATGTTTGCGCGCCAAAGGCAATCTGCTTTACCCTTATTCGGAGCAGGCACAGTCTGTTCTTGATTGTTTTTGGAATGATCTAAAGGAAAAGGGAGTCATCTATATGCCAGAAAGGACGATCGTTGATTTTCAGGTAAACAAAGGACGTTATGTTCTCATAGATGATAAGAACCAACACATTTACGCAGATCATTTGGTCCTTGCCGGCGGTGGGAAGGCCAGCCGTCAATTGGGCAGTGATGGTTCCTTGCTGGAATTAGTAAAGAATAAGGGTGTCCTTGTTTCCAAACTTTATCCAAGCCTGGTTCAGTTAAAGACCAAACCGGCTTATAAACAGCTGAAGGGAACACGCGTCCATGGTACTTTCTTCTTATACCGAGACCAGCAGCTGGTGACAGGCTGTAAAGGTGAAGTCTTGTTTACCGAAGATGGGGTTTCGGGAATTGCTGCTTTGGAATTATCAAGCTACTTATCTCATGAGCCAGGAGTCAAGCAGGAAATCGAATTGAATTTAGCTGACGAATTAGAGGTTTCACAGCTTCGATCTTATTTCCAAAAATGGCAGCATCAAACGCATTGTCTGGACGGCTTACTGGCTAAAAAAATCGCCAGTATCCTGGAAGATCCCCCAATCACAAGTGCGAAAACGCTGATTTCACGTGTATGTCATTGGCGTTTAGAAGTGATAGGAACGCGCGGATTTGATTTTGCGCAAGTGACATCAGGTGGGATCCTGCTTCAGGAACTCGATGCTTACCTGATGCTTAAGCGATTTCCGGGTGTTTATGCTTGTGGAGAAATACTCAACGTAGATGGAGACTGCGGTGGGTACAACCTTCACTTTGCCTGGGCTAGCGGGCAAAGAGTAGGGCGTAGGATCCTTCAGACATGTGAAATGGCTGACGAAGAATCTGTCAGCTGAAATAAAAAAAGATCTTTGAAAAATTTAGAGGGAGAATTAAAGATGAAAGAAAAATTGCTGGCTTCTCCAGTGCGAGTCATTGCCTTCAGTTTTTTTATGGTCATCCTGGTTGGATCGCTGCTTTTGTGGCTGCCAATTGCAAATGCCAAAGAAAACTGTGGTTACTTGAATCATCTGTTCATCGCGACATCGGCAACCTGTGTTACAGGCTTAGTGTCGGTTGTCCCTTATGAGCAATATACGCTTTTTGGACAGATTGTGATCATTTGCTTGATTCAGGTGGGAGGCCTTGGTTTTTTAACCTTTTTGACCATGTTTTTTAGTTATGCGAAAAAAAGGTTGTCTTTAAGTAATCGTTTATTGATGCAAGAATCACTCAATATGAACAGCTTAAGTGGGATCACGCCCTTTGTGAGGAAGATCTTCATTTACACGTTTGGCTGTGAGTTACTGGGCGCGGTGATTTTGGCTTTTCAATTCGTGCCTGAATTTGGTGTGGCAACGGGACTGTATTATGCCATCTTCCATTCGATTTCCGCTTTCTGTAATGCGGGCTTCGATGTGATTGGCTCAACCAGTCTGATTGCCTACAACAATAATTATGTGGTATGTCTGACGATTTGTTTTCTGATTATTGCAGGAGGTATCGGTTTTGCAGTCGCCTTTGAAATCAAGGACCGGGTGCGATATTTCCTGACACATCCAGGAGGAATGCGAAACTTTCTGGCGTCTTTTACCTTACATGCGAAATTAGCTATTCTGGTAACGGGAATCCTGCTTGTTTCTGGAACGTTCCTGGTTTATCTATTTGAAAAGGACAATCCAGGTACTTTAGGCGGAATGCCTTTACCTCAGCAGATCCTGAACGCTTTCTTTCAGTCCACTACTTACCGTACCGCTGGATTTGCCAGTATTGACCAGGGTGCCTTAAATGACATCAGCAAGCTGTTAGGCTGTCTGATCATGTTTATTGGTGGTTCTCCTGCAGGTACTGCAGGCGGTATTAAAACTGTGACCTTAGCAACGATCGTGCTAGCCGTTCGAGCGGTTGTTAAAGGAAATCGCCAAATCGGTGCTTTTGGCCGTAAAATCAAAGTGGATACTGTTTTGCGAGCTTTGGCTGTCTTTTCCATTTCGATTGGAATTGTCATGGGAGCTTCTGTCTTGCTTTGTGTACTGGAAAGCTATCCTATGATTGATTTATTCTACGAGGCTTTTTCGGCTTTCGCAACGGTTGGCTTGTCGGCCAATCTCACATCGCAGTTATGTGATCTAAGCAAGCTTATTTTGATCTTACTGATGTATGTTGGACGTATCGGTCCAATTACAATGGTGCTCAGCTTCATGAAGAAGAGTCGTAACAATCGAGAAAATCAGGTCGTTTACCCTGACGCAGAAATTTTAGTTGGTTAAGCAAAGGAGAAAAGATTCATGGGAAAAAAACATGTCAATAAACAATATGCAGTGATTGGTTTAGGTGTCTTTGGTTCAACGATTGCTAAGACATTAGCAAATCTTGGATGTGAGGTTCTGGCTATCGATAAGAATCTGGATTGTGTAGAACGTATTGCTAATGATGTCACGAAAGCTGTACAGGCGGATGCAACAGATAAAGATGAATTGATCAGCTTAGGCATTCAGGATTTCGATGTCGTTGTCGTTGCCATCGGTAATCATCTAGAAGACAGCATTCTGTCTGTCATGAATGTGAAAGAATTGGGTGTGAAATTGGTCATTGCCAAAGCGAAAAACAAGACGTTTATGCAGATCCTTAAAAAGGTTGGCGCTGACCGCGTCATTCGTCCGGAAAAGGAAATGGGAATGAAAGTGGCCAAGTCCTTGGTTAGACGTCATATTGTAGATCTGATAGAGCTAGATCCAGAATATTGTGTCGTTGAGATGATTGCGCCTTCACAGTGGGTAGGTAAATCTTTAAAAATATTAAATGTACGTGCCATTTATGGCTTTAATATTCTGGGTGTTAAGTATGCAGGCGAAGAGAAGCTGCATCTTTCAGTGGATCCGGATTATCAGATTCAGGAAGGTGATCATTTCCTGGTTGTCGCAGAAACGAAAAAAGCAGAACGCTTTGATCATTCTTCTTCTCTTTAATATAAGGTGCTTAGCGGCACCTTTTTTGCTTGGAACAAAGGAGGAATTTATGGGAAAATGGATAGGGTCAGGTTTTTTTGCCTGGCTTTTTTGTCGTCGCGGCTTGCGCGTTGCTGATCAGCAAAGAGGTAGACTTTCGTTCTATGGACTGGGATGGCTGATATGTTTTTTGTTTCTTTCCTCTCCAAATTATCTGCAAGCAGATCCCTTTAAAAAAGCAGGTTTGCTTGGCTGGCTAGGTCTATTGATTTCAGCAGGGATCTCCGATTATTTGACCTTTTCGCTGAGTTTGCTGGATGAATGTCTGGTCGCTCTCTATTTAGGCGCCTATTATTTATGGAAGATACCGGAGCGCTTGTTATTTGGAATGGGTCTTTGCTCTTCGATTGGGATCGTTTCCTGGATGCTAGGGAAATGGAAGCACCAACAGGTCTTTGGAGAAGGGGACTATTTGATTATCTTGTGTAACTTTTTGGTCTTGGACGCTCTTTCTGCATTAACCAGTCTATGGCTAGCCAGTCTTTCAGGCATGATCGTGATGTTGATGAAGCACTGCAGCCGTTTGCCTTTTGTGCCTTTTTTGGCCTTGTCAGCGATTTTGGTTTTTTTGTTTAGCTAGACAGTGTGCCTTTTTTTCGTTATAATATCTTTATTAACGATAGGAGTGGGTTGGGTTGAATAATGTGTCATTAACATTGGATAGTCTGGTATTGTTTTGCCTGCATGGAGATCTCGTGAAAGATGATCTGACAAGTCTTTCTATGAATCAATGGAACGAGTTGGAGTTTAAACTCAAGCATTCCTCATTTAAAAAGCCTTCTGGCCTGCTGGATATTGAAGGACATGACTTAGAAAGTGAACTTGCTTTATCATCACAAGATGTGGAAAGGGTCAAACTGCTGCTGGGACGGATGCCACAGGTTCTGCTGATGCTGTCACAGCTTGAGAAACAGGGAATCTCCGTGATCACCAAGTACGAGAGCCATTATCCTCGCACATTCTTTCACCGCTTAAAAAAGAATGCCCCATTGATCCTTTACTATTGTGGTGATTTTCATTTGTTGGAGGATGATTGCATCTCCATTACCGGACCATTGAATGCCTCACGGACGATGCTGATGAATACTCGCCAGGTAGTGGATAAGCTGATCGATGAGGGGTATACACTGATGACCAGCGGACATAAGGGATGTGAGAAGACCAGCCTGTCTCATCAATTGCGGATGGGGGGCAATGTCGTCCTTTTTGCCGCCGATGGTTTAAAAGATAAACGCATTGAGTATCTGCGCTATATCAAGAATCGGCGGTTGTTGATTATTTCTCATCGTTTTCCTGATAGTCCGTATGATATCGTTGAATCAATCATTCGCAACAGCTATATCTATGCCTTATGCACAACGACCTTCATCATGCATTCGGAGATCAATACAGGTTCGCTCTGGTTTAGTGCCATGCAAAATTTAAAATATCGCTGGTCCAAGATCCTGGCAATAGTGGATGATGAATTTTATGGCAATGCCAAGCTGGTAGAAGCAGGTGCAATTCCAGTGACCATGGAAAAGATCAATAGCGATGTCATGATCAATGATCTGATTGAAGTAACCAAAACAGAAATGACATTGCGTCAGGAAATAGAACAGCTATCGATATTTGACTTCATCAATTGTAATGAGGAGAGATCAGAATGAATACTTTCAAACGCTTCTATCGGGAAGCTCCGGTGACGGCCGGACTTATTTTCATTATTGTCATTGTTTACTTATACACGACCCTGCGTTTTGGGCCGGATATGACGGCCATCCAGGCCTTGGAGGTCGGCGCCTATATGCCAGCTTCTATTTATTTGGAGCATGAATATTATCGCTTCTTTACAGCCAATTTTTTGCATTTTGGCTTGCTTCACCTCATTTGTAACAGTTTGTCATTATATAATGTTGGGCCTTTTATGGAACGAATTTATGGCCGCTGGAAATATATCGTAGTCCTTCTAAGTTCCGCTTTGGGAACGACGATCCTGCCATATCTTTTTGAGATTGTGCTGATGGGTCGTTTTGAAAGAAACTTCATAACAGTCTCTGGCGGCGCAAGCGGCATGATCTTAGGGCTTTTAGGGGCACTGCTGTTTCTGGCTTATTATTATCGGGGCATCTATCAGCGGGCTTTTCGTTCTATTTTGCCTAGCTTATTACTGGTGCTGTTCATTTCTTTTACGGTTCCTTCAGTTTCGCTGTCGGGACATATTGGCGGGTTTGTCGGCGGCTTTCTTGGTGCATTCGGACTGATGCTTTTTAATAGATATCAAACGTATAAGAAAAATCATCAACAGATGTGGAACTGACAGATTTCTTACCCATCTTGTTTTATCATGAAATGGGTGAATGTGATGGTTTATCGTGTCAAGTTGTTTGATGAAGAACATGAACTGGATCTGGAAGATGCTATCAATGATTTTTTGGATGAGTTGGAAGGTGAAGTTATACATATCCATTATCAGGTTGCCCTTTGTCTCAATGGCAATGAAATGGAATACTGTTATAGTGCTTTGATCGAGTATTTATGTAAAGATGAATAAAATATTCGAATCCACCCATACTAGCAATGTGGAGGTGGAATGAATGGAAAACAAGATCAAATGTGGCGTAGCCAGCTGTGCTTATAATGAGCAGAACTGCTGTCATGCGAACTGCATCGAAGTCACGAATTGTCAGTGCCATGGTCATGAGGCCACTAAGGCATCCGAAACAGCCTGTCAAACTTTTGTCAAACGATAAAAAAACCGGTCTTCCGGTTTTTTTTGTTTAAAACTATGCTATAATAAGCAGGTGGAAGAGATGATAAAGGATGGTCGCACATGAGAAAAATAGGTTTATGTCTGTTACTGGTCTTATTATGTGCCTGTCAGTCTGATTGGCAAGAGACAGAAAATACAATTTATGATGAAATGGTTGAAAGAATCGAGAACCATACAGATTATATCGATAGCAGTGCTTATTTTAGTTGCCGTTTAGTGGTGAGTTCACTTGCAGATGATCAATATCAATATGATGTGATTATTGATCAGCCGACTTTGAATATGGATGATGTGCGTGCAATTGCAATCGTTGAAGGTGAGGACAGTGAACTTTTTCCATCTATCGGGCTGGAGGAAGGAGACACTTGTTATTTATATCCCGGCTACATTGATCAAAGTGCGCACTATTATGAAGGCATTCGTTTATCTGGCATTTCATTACAGCCCATTCAGGATGTGAAGCTCTATATCTCTTTTGTGAATGAACAGACTTATTATGAACAATACATTGTCTTAAAACCAATGGAGGAATAAAATGATACGTTTAGATAAGATGCTGGCTAATCTTGGTTATGGTTCACGCAAGGAGGTTAAGCTGCTGATCCGTAAAGGCCATGTCATGATCAATGGCACTGTAATCAAAAAGGATGATTTTCGCCTCGACCCTGAAAAAGATCGTGTAGAGGTAGACGGTGCACTTGTCGTGTACAAACCAATCGTTTATATTATGATGAATAAACCGCAGGGTGTGATCAGTGCTACCGAGGATAAGTATCAGCCGACGGTTGTTGATCTTTTGGAAGGTTATGATCATTATAAGGTCTTTCCGGTAGGGCGATTGGATAAAGATACCGAAGGCCTGTTGCTTTTAACGAATGATGGCCGTCTAGCAAGAGAACTGCTGTTTCCATCACGCGATGCTTATAAGACTTACTATGCGCGGCTGGACGCGGATCTAAACGAGGCAGATGTTCAACACTTTGCATCCGGTGTGATGATTGATACAGGTTATACATGCAAACCGGCGATTCTGGAGATAGAGAGTCCACGAGAAGCCATCGTGAAGATCACCGAGGGCAAATTTCATCAGGTCAAGAAGATGTTCCAGGCTTGCGGCAAGCATGTCACTTATTTAAAACGCCTGGAGATGAAGGGGTTAAAACTGGATCCGCGTTTAAAACCAGGTGCATATCGCGAACTCACAAAGGAGGAAGAAGCCTTGCTGGGCATTCCGGAACTGGGTCAGAAAAAATAACGTTTTGGATATGACTAACCCAAACTTCGCAACATAAGAAATATAAAACAGAAATCGACACTTTTTTTACCTATTTTTAAAAAAACATGCTATAATAGTGAATGAGATTGGAGGAGGAATATGCGTTTAAGAAACCGACCAGAAGCCGAAGCGTTTTTGCGCGAGCATCCTGAATATGTTATTTTGGATCCTCAAAAATATAACGGTCAGTTTTCCAGCCTTTTCCCTGTCAAACAACCTTTAAGAATTGAGATTGGAATGGGCAAGGGAGACTTCATGATCGGCATGGCGCAGAAGTATCCAGAGATAAATTTTATCGGGATTGAGAAATACGATTCTGTGCTTTATGTAGCACTTAAGAAAATTCTAAAACAGACACCATTACCTAACCTGAAAGTCATGTGCTGGGATGCCACACATATCCAGGACGTTTTTAGCGAAGGTGAAGTGGATCGTATATATTTGAACTTCAGTGATCCATGGCCTAAGAAGCGTCACTACAAGCGGCGTTTAACTTATCATGATTTTCTTGTTCAGTATCAGTTGATTCTGAAAGAGCAGGGCGGTCTGGAATTAAAGACAGATAACCGTACTTTATTTGAATTCAGTTTACTGGAAATGAACCGTTTTCCAATGACCTTTGATGATATCAGTTTGGATCTGCATCATTCAATTCAAATGGAAGACAATGTGATGACAGAATATGAACGTAAGTTCAGCCCCAACGGTCCGATCTACCGGTTGGTGGCCCATTTTGAAAGTAGAGGAGAATAGATAAATATGGAAAATTTTATGGATATTAAAACATTAGCGGATTACGAAAAAGCGATTCAGAATCGTTGTATTATTTTAGTGACGGCAACCTGGTGCCCGGATTGTGTTTTCATTAAACCATTTATTGGAGAAGTAGCAAAAGAAAATCCAGAGTTTACGTATTATAAAATTGATCGCGATGAAATGCTCGATTTATGTAAAGATATGGATGTGCTCGGTATTCCTTCTTTTGTGGCTTATGACAATGGTAAAGAGATTGGTCGTTTTGTCAGCAAAGACCGTAAAACACGTGCAGAAATCGAAAGCTTTATTCAATCTTTAAAGTAAGCACCTGTTTTTTATGAAAAAAGCAGAAAAAGAATAGAAAAAATGCAAAAATATAAAGCAAAAGTCATTGGTTTATGATATGATAATGGTATCATCAATATTGACGAGTCATTCTTTTTCTTGAAGGGGGTTATTATAATGGCTTTGAAAGATTTATTTAAAAAAACATATACGGAACCAGCTGTGGAACAAAAAGTTGATCCAATCGTTGAGCAGCGTCGCAAGGAGAAGTTTAGTCAGCCGCTGATTTACAGTGAGGAGTTTGAAGAACCTGTAGGCAAAACTGCTAAACCTAAGACGCAGACAACCTCTTCACATACAACGACCACGACAACTACTCCAAGCACAAAGAAAACAATGAAGGCAGCTAAGCCCAAGGTAGAGTCCGGTTATCAAATGAGCGAAGTGATCTCACCTATTTACGGACGTAGAGAGGAACCGAAAAAAGCCAAACCCAAAACGACCACTGCGAAGAAGAAAGTAAGCCAGAAACCAATCGAGGATCAGCTCGTTCCAATTATTAGTCCATTTTATGGAGCAGATATCAATGGTGCTCATGAAAAAGCAGTTGAAGAGCCGGCAGCTGTCGAACAACCAACGAAAACGCAGACGACGACACCTACGCGTCGCTCACAAAGACGTGCTATGCAGGTCAATAAAGAACCTGAAACAGTGACAGAGGATCTGCGCAATATCGCGAATATGGTTCAGGAAGGCGAAAACGAATTAAAGCTTGTGGAAAAAAGAACGGGAGAATTCCAGTTTGATTTTTCTAAGATGAAATCTGAGGAACCAAGTTTGATCGATGAAATTGACGATGCGATGACACTCGATGAATTAATGAGCCTCTATGAGAAAAAATTCAAAGGAGATGAAGAATAAACGCATGTTGCGTTTATTTTTTTACAAAAAATGATTGTTGGTATTGGGGTTGATATGGTCAAACTTTCACGTCTTCCGCTGGAGCGCATTCATTTTATTGAGCGTGTCCTGACACCTGGTGAGAAGGCCTTATTTTATTCGAAAAAAACTGAACAGGCAAAAAGAGAATTTTTAGGAGGCAGATTTGCTGCTAAAGAAGCGTATGCTAAGGCGAAACATCTGGGTTTGGCTAAAATAGGTTTACAAAATATAGAAATTTTGAATTATGCTTCTGGAGAACCCTATTTAAATGATCCGCATGCCCATTTATCTATTACGCATGAGAAAGATTATGCCATTGCGTTTGTTGTGTTGGAAAAGGGGGATATCGATGAGTGAACATCCTATGTTAACGATCATCATGCAAGATCATCAAAAAATGCATTTCGAATTATATCCGGAATATGCGCCTGCTTCCGTATCCGGCTTTTTACGGATGGTTGAGACACATGCTTATGACGGTATGTCGGTTGCTCGTATTGTTCCTGATTTTGTCTGGCAACCCTGGTATGATGAAAACAAAATGCCGGAAATGTATCATTATGTCATGGAAGCAGAAACACCATTTAATGGATTTAAGCAAAATACCTTGCCTTTAAAACGTTATACGCTGGCCTTGGCTGGAGATGGCGAGCATTTATCGAGTCCGGCGTGTTTCTTTATCGTCGCAGGTGACCATTGCGAAGAACGCCTTAACGGTCGGTTTGCCGGTATTGGACGGATGGTCGAGGGAATGGCGGTCTTTGAAGCGCTGATGCAAGCACCTTTAAGAGCATTACCTTCTCCTACGGACGGTGTTTTGATCAACGAACCTGTTTTCCCGCAGGTGATCGAGACGATCGACTTTAATTTGGAGGGCTTTCAGCTTGTTGAATGCCCAGTCTTTTTACCATAAATTTGCATGACCTCATGACCTGTGTTTGTAAAAAGGGGATGAGGTTTTTTGATTGAATTGGTAATAAATCTAAATAGATATCATTATTATTGACATTATTCTAAATTAGGAGTAGCATTAGCTTATGCAAGGGAGGTATTGAATATGCAGAATGCAAAAGCTGTGGAATTACAGCAATTGGAAACATTCCAACAAAAATATGAAGGGGATGCCTTACAGAAGGCCATGCGCCATGCTTTAAACAAGAACGCCATCAGTGCTATCGCTAATGTAGAGACGGCTTATCCAAAAAATAAGTTCCATTTCTCCATCGACATTCCAACCATGAAGGTGGCCAACCAGCAGGCAAGCGGTCGCTGTTGGCTATTTGCCGGTCTAAATGTATTGCGCGAGATTGTCGCCAAGAAATGTCATATGGAGCAGTTTGAACTTTCGCAAAACTATGCTGCTTTCTATGATAAATTTGAAAAAATCAATTATTTCCTGGAATCAGTGATTGATTTAAAAGATCGTCCTACCGATGATAGAACATTAAACTGGGTCTTAAAGACCGGTGTACAGGATGGTGGTCAGTGGGACATGCTGGTCAGTGTCATCAAAAAATACGGTGTTGTGCCTCAGTCGGCGATGGATGAAACCTATCAAAGCTCACATACGCGCGACATGAACGGATTGATCAATACGAAGTTGCGTCAGTATGCGTGCAAGATCCAGAAAATGTATCAAGAAGGAAAGACAGATGCGGAGATTCATGTTGCTAAAGATGAAATGTTAGAAACAATGTATGGTTTCTTATGCACCTGCTTTGGTGTTCCACCAAAAACTTTCAATTTTGAATATGTGGATGACAAGAAAAACTATCATGTTGAAAAGAACATGACACCACAGTCTTTCTATGAAAAATATGTTGGAAATGTTCTTGATGACTATGTAAGCATCATCAATGCACCAACTAAGGATAAACCATTCCACGAAGTCTTTACTGTTAAGTACTTAGGCAATGTTGTAGGAGGAACACCTATCCGCTATTTGAACCTGGAAATCAATGAGTTCAAACAAGCAGTACTGGCACAATTAAAAGAGGGTGAGATTGTCTGGTTTGGCAGTGACTGCGGAAAATTCTCAAACCGTGAAACGGGGGTTTGGGATGATCAGGCATTTGATTATGAAACAGCCTTTGGAATGGATTTTGAAATGACCAAAGAAGAAATGTTGGATTATGGGCACAGCGCAATGAATCACGCGATGGTGATTACCGGTGTCAATTTAGATAACGATGCACCAACCAAATGGAAGATCGAAAATAGTTGGGGTGAAGGTGCTGGAAATAAGGGCTACTTCCTGATGAGTGACAGTTGGTTTGATCGATTCGTTTATCAGGCAGTGGTCAATAAGAAATATTTAAAAGATGAGTGGATCCAAAAACTTGAGGGTGATCCAATTGAGTTAAATCCATGGGATCCAATGGGTTCCTTAGCAGATTAAAATGTATATTATGATCAAAGACGAGTAAGCGGGATGGCTTGACTCGTCTTTTTTGAAGAAATGCCAGACGATTGATTTAAAAAACGGCATAGTCTTTGGACTATACCGTAGTCATGAATAATGGTGCAGGGCGACCTTTATTCAATCTCATTAAAAGAGACTAATTGAATATCGTTGGCACGAATATATTCCATGATGGCCGGATCCAGCAAGACTGCCAGTTCGGTCGCACGCTGGACGTTGTAGCTGCTAAGTGTGAGCAAAGGCAGATCGACATAAGCGGGGTGGACTGCAAATTCAATGCAGGATCTTCCTTCTTCTAGATTCGTCTTCAGTAAGCCAAGCATCGTCTCGACATCAGTGTGTCTTTCATCCTGATTATAGAAATCAGAGATGTGATTAGGAGCATAACGCACACCTTCTTTTTCACAAAGTGTTTCGATGTCTTTGTTCCCTGCTCGCATCGGAAGGTTATATTTTTTGGCTAGCTGAATGCCTGCCCATACCTGTACAGGAGTATGGCAGTAATGGAAATCAATGTGATCTGGTCGCTGTCCCGTGCTTAAAAAGCGATCCATTTGCGCCTGGTATTCCCGTAGGATCTCGTTAGGATCACAATTGGCGACCTTCTTGCTGTCGTGATAAAAATGTCCCGTTTCGTCTGTTAAGGTTTTAAGATCTTTGCAGATGGCATATTCGACGGTTGTAACTAAATGGATGCCGACATGTAATCGATCAGGAAATTTTTCCATGAGTGAAATGGCATGCGCGAATCCAGGCATATTGACCATCAGACTGGTAGAGCTGATAATGCCGTTTTGGAAACCTTCCAGAATACCTAAATTGGCTCCTTTAGAAAATCCGAAGTCATCTGCATTCATAATGACTTTCATGATACATATCTCCTCTCAGACATATTTTATCACGAATGAAAGCGTTAGTCATCTAGAATAATATGATAATCATTTAACCATTGATTGATCGTATAAAGATAACTGATCAGTTGTGGACCGGTCATTAATTGTCCATACCATGGACTCTTAAAGCTGGTTCCCTGGCTGTCTAAAAGCTGTTGGATGGCTTGCATATCGAAAATTTCCTGTAAGCGGCAATGCGGGTCAGCCAGCACGCTCTTTAGTTTTGCACAGGCAAGCTCTGTATAAACAGGGGAGTGTGTTTTCGGATACGGATTTTTTTTGCGATGTGCGACAGAAGCAGGCAGAATGTCTTCAAAAATCTCCCTGAGCAATCCTTTTTCTTCCTGATTGGCATAAAGAATGTGCCAAGGAACGTTCCAGACGTATTCAGCGATTGCTTTATTGGCAAAAGGCATGCGAATTTCTAAATCGCATAGACCACCTAAGACATCCCCGCGTACCAGCAAGGTCTGCATGAACCATTCCATGGTCAGATACATCATTTGTTGTTTTCGAGCATTCTCAGGATCTGAATCAAGCTGATTGATCTCGTCTAAGCTTCGCTGTTTGCATTCTTGCATATAGCGCTCAACTTCCTGACGCGTTGTCTCATCTTTAAACAGAGCTAAGCGATCGGCAACCTGCGTAGTCCAGGGGAAGTAGTCAGATGTATAAAGAGTCTCTTTATAGAACCAGGGATATCCGCCAAAAATTTCATCTGCACATTCGCCAGAAAGAATACAATGCGTATCCTGACTGATTCGTTGGCTAAAGAGATAGAGACTGCTGTCAATATCAACCATGCCTGGCAGATCACGTGCTTTCATGACTGTCTCCAGGGTTTCAATCAGCGCTTTCTGTTTGATGGTCATTAAGCGGTGCTGGAATGGGTACTGTTCGCACATTTCCTGAATATAGTCATTATCCCGTGTCGTCTGATAACTGTAGGAATGGAAATACCGAGCCTGATCTTCATAATCCACCGAATAGGTGACGATAGGCTGATGGCTATGATTTTGGCAAACTGCAGCAATCAGACTGGAATCCAAACCGCCGGATAAGAAACAGGAAGTTTTATCTTCAGGCATATCGGCCAAAATAGACTCGGTAATCATTTGATGGAGTTCCTGCTTGATCATTTCTTTAGGTTTGGTGTTTTGCTGAGTTGTCATGTGCCACCAGCGCTCTGTCTTCACTTTTTGATCTTCGTAGATTAAATAGTGACCGGGTCTCAGTGAAAAAATACCATGGTAAGGTGTTTGTCCAGGAACGAGTGCAGGCAGGATACCTAAAAGCATCCAAAGACCTGTTTTATCCACGCGATGCTGTTGTTCGTGAACAAGCAGACCTTTCAGTTCACTGGCAAAGTAAAGTGTCCCCTGGTCGAGTTTATAATATAGCGAATTCACACCTAAGGCATCCCTGATCAGAATCAGACGCTGATCAACGCATAACGCAATGATAAAAGCACCATCCATATGATCGGCACATGCTTCTTGATAGGCGAGATAAGCTAACAAGATCAGGTGGGGGAGCGTCACATGTTGTGCTTCAGGGTAGGTCTTCTGCAATTCCAGACGTAATTTGGATTCGTTACGCAAACGTCCAAAAAAGCCTACTGTATACGTTTTCCCCTGATAGACATGGGATTCGATTCCTTCACTGCAGGCTAACGCCAGATGCTTTTTTTCTAATACGGCTGTCGGTTTTGTAAAACGGGCTTTTAAAGCCTGCTGGCTCTTTTGAAATGCTGGGATATGGATCTCAGACTGAAAATTGGCAATTCCACAGATTGCACTCATAACATCACCTCGTTTCATTCTATGCCCTAGTCAAGCAATGCATGCCTGCTGGTCTTTCTTTTTTAAAAAATTTATGTTAAACTGTTTTAGACACCAAAAAAACGGAGTTTAAAACAATTTCTCAAACGCATCGTTCTACACTTTTGTGTATAATAAAAGTGTAGAAGGAGTGATTGAAATGAAGAAAAAATCTTTTAGCGAAATGTATGATTATGATATCTGTGAGCTGAAGAACATGCTTTATGAGGTTGCCAGACACTATCAGGATGAGGCGCTTTGCCTGGCGCTGCTCTATTCAGTCTCATTGGATGAAATTCAGACGAAGATCAGAGCGAAAGAACGTTTTCGCAGAGAAATTTTCTATTATGGAAAGCATTGTATCGACCAAGCTGAACATCTAGGGCAGACAGAGAAGATCCTGGTTTGGATGAATCTGGTTTTAGGACGCCGGTATCGTCTTTATGAGACTTATAAGAATGAATTATACAAAACAATCATGACCAATGTGACGGATTATCTGACAACAGATGAGTATTGCGTGATCCGTCATTTACTGAAATTCAATCGCTTTACCCGTCGTCATTTTTTAAATCAGATCCGTGCGATGCTCGATGGTATCGAGGATGTTCAGGATGTGTTCGATCTGGAAATTTATTTACTGGAATGTGACTATCAAAAGGCCTGGGATTATATTGAAAAAGGGATCCATGCTTCCTTTGTGCGTGATTACCATTTTGAATTGGCAGAGAATAACCCGAGACTTTACCGGGCGGCTTTTCAAACACAGCAGACCGGCTGGCTGGATCGTTTTAAGGAACGGAAGGAGCAGTTCATATGCATGAAAAAGCAGTTAAAGTATTAAATTGTATTTATGACCATCAGCCCATCAGTGCGCCGAAAATACAGGCGCGTCTGAAAGCAGAAGGCACAAAACTGGATGTTAAGACGATTTATACCTATGTTCGCCAGATCAATCAGTTTTTTGACTGGTTAGGCTGTGAAGAACCCTTTATTACCTCAGTCCACAAATTTGGGTATGTGATTATGCATCCGTTGTTTAGTGAAGGGGAGCAGCTTTTCTTAAGTGATCATATTCGGTTCTCACCATTATTGAATCAGGTTGAGAAAAATGTTTTGCAAGCGAAATTAGCCAAACTGGCCGGTATGCCTTATCAGCCTGAAGATCAAAAAGTGGAGAAGGGACCGACAGCAGAACTTTTTGTACGTCTGACGACAATTGCTAAAGCGATCCGGATGCAGAAGACACTTCTGTTTGAGTATCTTGATTATGATCTAAAAGATGATGGGAGAGGGCTTCATCTTGTGAAAAGAGTTCGGAATCATGGCAATTACAGTCGCGATCCACGACATCAGACTTATTTAGTGAGTCCATATGAACTTGTGATGGCCAAAGGACAATATTATTTGGTCGGGTATAATGAAAAACATCCAGATAACTTGACCGTGTATCGTCTGGATCGTATGGATAAAGTGCGTAGCAGCCAGGAACCATTTATCGAGAAACCGGAGAATATCGATATTGAACAACTCAAGGCACAACTAGTTAATATGTTTATCGGTGATCGTTTTGCGGATGTACGTTTACGTTTTCATCAGTCCATCTTTAAGGCTGTTATCGACCAATTTGGTTCGGAACATCCTTTATCACGCGCAGAAAACGGGGATCCGATCATTCTGCTGCAGGATTTTCAGATTTCAGAAGGATTAATATCCTGGATATTGATGATGGGCAGTCAAATTGAGGTACTTTCACCACTCTCATTACGACAGCTTTGTATAGAAAGGCTTCAAGCTGCCCTGAATCAATATGTGCAACCGTGAAAAGACGGAACTCTTTGTGAAATCATGGCAGGTGAGGATTGCATTTGGATCTGGGAACCGTTATAATAGAGTGACCATGTGAGAGGAGGAATGCTGATGGAGCAGCATGAGGTTTATCTGGTTCTGACAAGGTCGCATACGTTGCTGTCACGTCTGATTCATCAAGTGACGCAAAAGCCCTATACTCATGCCGGCATCTGCCTGGATGGTCATCTGACGGGATTTTATACATTTGGAAGACGTTATACTTATTCCATTTGGCCGGCAGGTCTGACCGAAGAATCACTGCTCAAAGGGGTTTTTCAACTGCAGTCGCAAAGCCCCTGTGCTATCTATCGTCTGCGGATCGATCATGAGCAGTATCTCCGTTTGAAACGCCTGATTCAAACGATGTATGCGCATCGTAACGCTTATAAATATCATTTTTTAGGTATCGTGAAATGTCAGCTGGGGATCATTCACAAACGCCCATATTATTATTTCTGCAGTCAATTTGTGGCCGAAGTTTTAGAAAATGCTCAGATAACGCATTTGCCTAAGGATCCATCGCTGATGCAGCCCTGTGATCTGACGATGCTGGAAGGGCTGGAATGTGTGTACGAGGGCACGGTGGCTGATCTTTGCAGACGTCTGGATCCACAGTGGCGTCCTTCAAGTTTTTTTCTTCATTCATATCATTATCTTAAAAGTCTCATTCGTTGATAGAAAGATGACCTTCTGATAGGCAGTACAATTTTTTAAAAGACTGTTTATTGGGAGGTTTTTATCTTCAAGAAAAAGGAAGAACGCTGCAGAATGAAAAAGGTGGCTAGGCGCATGATCAATATGGGACTATCCCTTACCATCCTTGACTAAAGTCATGAGCATGCGTCATCTCATTGAAAATAAATAGAGTGAAGGCGATGCAGCTTTGGACAGAAAACGGTCATATGAAGCCAATGATCTTGAGAAGCATAAAAAATTCCTACCGGTCTACGGGTAGGAATTCGCGGATCATCTTTATGATTCGATTGTGTTCAGACGCGATTTTTATAAGAGGTTCATTTCAATCATTTTTAAACCGATATCGATGGAGTTGTAGGCTGCCCCTTTCATCAACTGATCGGCAACGACCCATAAAGATAAGGCATTCTCCTTGTTCAGGTCTTTGCGGACGCGACCGACATAAACAGTAGGACTGCCTACATTAAGAATTGGCATTGGGTAGATTTGATGGGAGATGTCATCCATCAGTTCTACGCCTGTGGAGTGAGCCAACAGGTCTTTTGCAGTCGCGAGATCGATAGGTTTGGCTGTTTCGATATAAATGCTCTCGCTATGTCCGCGCAATACGGGTACGCGCACGCAGGTAACGTTGATGTCGATCGGTTTATGATACATTTTTTGAGTTTCGTTGACCATCTTCATTTCTTCTTTAGTATAGCCTTCGTTGATCGGATCAAACAAATCTATTTGAGGAATGCAGTTGAAGGCAATCGGATAGTGTTTTGCATCGGCTGCCGCTGGCAGCACATGGGCTTCCACCGGCTGATCTTGCAAGACAGCGAGACTTTGATCATGCAGTTCCTGCATGCCCGCATTACCAGCTCCAGAGCAGGCCTGATAGGTTGAAACGACGATTCGCTGGATATCAAAGACATCATCCAGACGTTTGAGGGCACTAACCATTTGAATGGTTGAGCAGTTTGGATTGGCGATGATGCCATGATGCCATTTGAGATCTTCGGCATTGACTTCTGGAACAACCAGTGGAACGTCCTTGTGCATTCTGAAGTAACTGGTATTGTCGATACATACGACACCATGACTGACAGCAATAGGAACAAACTCTTTGGAAATGCTGCCACCGGCAGAGAAGAAAGCCACATCGATATCATTAAAGCTTTCAGTAGTAAGTTCTTCAACAACAAACTGCATCCCATCCTGTTCGAGGATCTTGCCTTTTGAACGGCTGGATGCTAAACAAGTGATGCTTTCGTAAGGAAAATGATACTGGATCACACATCTTAACATTTCTCTGCCGACAGCACCTGTTGCGCCAACGATGGCTACACGATATTTTTTCATAAGTTAGAAAACCTCCTTCGGTTAATTAAAAAAATATTGATGTAAAAGACGTTGCGTTTTGCTGACCTCATTTCGGTCAATATAATAAACGGCACTGATGTTTTCACAGGTGTCTAAAATAATATTGACTCCAAATGATTCTAAGGCCTTTCTGGCCTCGTAAAAACGGCGTTTCTCTTCGGCTAGTTTCTCACTGACGAAGCTGACACAGCCGACACGCCCACGGACAACGATACGATCGAAATCCAGCTGCATCTGCACTTCTTTTAAGGCTTCGATCGCATTGGAAATTTGTTGGGAATCGAAAATGAGGGAATAATCGCCTTCTTCACTATAGACAGCGGCGGATGGTTTGACCTTTTTGCGTTCAAGTTCGTTTTTAAGCAGCTCATTTGCACCCGCTGTGTTTGGAAAGCCTAATAAGCGAATCAGCGTCAGGCCGGACTTTCCCGCAATTCCGGCAATTTCAGGATAGTCAGCATTCGGATCACTCGTGACAAGCGTTCCTTGTTCGTGGCTGAAAGAAGAACGGGCATGGATCGTGACCTGAAAGCGGCTAGCAAGCTCCACACAGCGATGATTCAGTACTTTGGCTCCCTGTAAGGCAAGGGCAAGCATCGCCTGATGGGAGATACAGTCAATCTTGGTTGGGTTGGCCACGACCCGTGGATCGGCTGTGTAGATGCCATTGACATCACTGTAAATTTCAACACTGGATGCCTTGAGTGAGACTCCCAGCGCGATGGCCGAAAGATCGCTTCCGCCCCGTCCCAAAGTTGTGATCCTACCATCTCTAGTATGTCCTTGAAAGCCCGGGCAAATCACAACATCGTATGTTTGCAGTTTCTCTAGGATCATAGAGCCATCCAAGTCGATGATGTTTGCTTCCTGGAAATGATCATCAGTGATGATGCCAAGTTCCTGATTCGTTACTGAAGTGACTTTCAGGCCGAGTTTGAACAGTTCCCCTTTGATGACTAGGGCAGCGATATCTTCTCCGATGTGAACAAGACGATCCAGCTCTTCGTCATCCAGCGCAGTTTCGCCAACAAGCGAATAAAGGGTATCTGTGGCATAGGGATCATCAAAACGTCCCATCGCTGAAACAACTGCAACCACTTTTTGCTGGTGGGAAATGGCTTCCAGGATATGACTGTACATCATGCGACGGGTCGGAACCGAACTGGTTGAGGTACCGCCGAATTTTTGAATTGTTATATTCATGAAAAAACACTCCATCATAGTTCAATTTTTATTGCGAGTACATCATAGCATTATTTTGGCATAGTGTCAAACAGCAATCCGCTTGTCCGGTGTTTATTTATATGCTGATTTTTGCGAACAGTTCATGCTTTTTTAAAATTTTATACGGACCGTTTGACAAGCGCGTCTAAAAAGCTTAAAATAGGGAAACTAAGGGGGGGGAATGTACGTATGGAAACGGCAGATACACGAACAATAGGTGTGATCGGAACAGAACCTTTTTTGCGTCTACAAAAAAGCCATGTGCTTGTTTTTGGTATCGGCGGTGTCGGCGGCTATTGTGCAGAGGCGTTAGTCAGATCCGGCATTGGAGAATTGACCATTGTTGATCACGACTGCGTGAGTGTCTCAAATCTCAACCGTCAGCTGATTGCACTGCATTCGACTCTGGGAGAAAAGAAAGTTGATGTGATGTCCCGACGCCTAAAAGATATACGGCCTGATTTGAAGATTCATGCGGTGGATGCTTTCTATCTGCCAGATCACGGGATGGATCCTCTTTTTGATAAGGTGGATTATATTGTGGATGCGATTGATACAATCACCGCTAAGCTGGATCTGGTCGAGAAGGCAAAACAGTATCAGATTCCTTTAATCAGCTGTATGGGAACAGGAAATAAAATGGATCCGAGTCAATTAAAAGTGGCAGACATTTATGCGACGCATACCTGTCCGCTTTGTCGTGTGATGCGTCATGAGCTGAGAAAAAGAAACATAGATCGCCTCAAGGTTGTTTTCAGCGAAGAAACACCGCACAAAGCCGTTTCTGATATGGGGCGCACACCCGGAAGTTTGGTTTTTGTTCCAGGCAGTGCCGGTCTTTTGCTTGCGTCTGAAGTGGTGTGGGACCTGATGAAAAAATCATAAAAGATATGGATTTTTTAAGCACATTGAAGGATTTTCTGATATAATGGGAATGTGGCTTGCGTGTCACCTACAAGTAAGCAACAGTGTGAAAGCTGTTATCGATAAAAGGAGGGAGAACCGTTAAGGTTCAAAAAAGAATGGAATACTGTTCAGTACAGGCGACGCCTGAAGATTTTCAAAGATGTTTGAAAGTCGTGAAAGATTATATGCGAGAAGCGGATTATCAGCTGGAAAATTTAGAATTTGAATTACTGACAGGAGATATTATGGAAACTTCCGCAATGATGGGCGGTGATTTCTCAGACGAGAATATTAAAGAAATCTGTCAGATCTATATTGACAGCCATTTTTATCAGCGTTTTAGAAATGCCCATAAAGATAAGTTGGGGTCTTCTTTCTTACGTTTCTAGACGAAGATCAACTGAGATTGCCCGGCTTGCGGCGCAGCAAATAAACTTATGAGGACTAGCAGACTCCCTGCAACGAGATAAGCATAATGCTTGGTTGTTTTTTTTCCTTTTACAAGACCTAATAAAAGAAAAGTATATCCTAGACTGGCTATACTAAGGTTAAGAAAGATCTGGGGCGCCTGTGACAAATTGAAAATAAAGCAGAATAAAAAAATAAATGACATTACACTTATAAAGGAAATGGCTTTCACTTGTGTTGTTGGATACATATGGAGGCTCCTTTCAAGAATAGATACATATATTATAGCATAGTGTAGAAATGAGGTGTAACTATGTATAGTAAAATTATTGATGCTTATATTCAAAAACATCAGACTGATTATCAGCCTAAATACTGTTACCATAGTTGCGATCGTCTCGATGAAAAAACATTTAAATTTCATTATTATGTGCGTGATCCTCAGCTTTTACAAATTGACATCTTCTTAGAAATCTATCTTGGTGATGAAGTTGAAGTCAAAGTGCTGGAAGATCTGCATGAACATGAATGCGATGCGATTGCCATCGATGCTTTGAATCGTGTGCGTGGGTACACGAATCGCAAAACAACCATTGCACCGACAAAAATGAATGAGTTCGTCGCGAATCCTGTCGTTCGCGAAAGTCTGACTGCCCAGGATATAATCTATGTTTTAGATTACATTGAGTATCATGAAGGAAAGAATCCGGATGCGATTTATGCCTTTTACAGCATTTATTTGAAATATTTCGAAATGCTGATTGAAAAGAAGAGATATAAAGAGATGGTTCTTTCATTTGATCTTTTACTTGATGAGATCTTATACGAGGTCATGTGGGTAGGAATCAATACCAAATATCTTGATCAGGAGCATCTCATGCATCAGGCCTATATTCGTTCCATCATTAATATGATGAATCCGTATGTTAGAGAGATGTTTGATGTTTCGCCTGAACGGATGGCACATATAATCTGGCATATGGCTAAATACTGGCGTTTCTCCATTTCCATCTATACTTCTTTGGAAGGCTTGATCATGGATTATCCTGACATGGTTGATAAGATGGCAGATTACTACGAGCAGAATCCATCTAAATTCGATGTTTCTCAGACGCAACTTGTTTTCCGTATATTCAGAGCTGTACATGAAAGAGACGAACAGGCCTATCGGAAAGCTATTATTGAGGTTTTAAAACTCTTGATGGCAGATATTACGACGGTTGTCAACCACGAAGAACAGGAGCAGGTTGGACTGATCTTTTTAAAGCAGGAGGGTTTCGATATCCTGCTGGAGCTGTTTGATGAAACGCGCGATGCGAGCATCTATACTTGTTTTCCAATCTCGGAGATTCCTGTGGACTTGCATCCGTATATCAAAAACCAGCTTGAAGAGGCCCTCAAGTTTTATGCAAAGATGATGAACGATCCCGCTAGAAGGATGGAAAGCCTGGGTCAGATTGCAACCTTGAACACACTTTTGATTGAAAATTTTTAGCACCTGAGGGTGCTTTTTTTGTTGTGTAAATTCAACCGCTTACATTTGTTCTTTGCTTTGTCTCCAAATTGTGTTAGTATATATGTTTAGAGGGATGATTTTATGGATAGAAATGATCATAAAGGCGGCACACAAAGCCAATGACACCTGTATAAAATGGATAAGGGGGGATGAAAATGAGTGTCATAACTGTATTGAATGCCAGTAAGACTTACGGCAGCGAAGAAGAACTTAAGGTTGAAGCGTTGAAACCGGCCAGCTTTTCAGTTGAAAAAGGGGAATTTGTCTGTATCATCGGGACATCCGGAAGTGGAAAGTCGACGCTTCTGCATCTGCTGGCAGGCGTGGATAATGCGACCAGCGGACAGATCATTATCAACGGAAAGGATATTACCCGGCTCGATGAGGAGACCTTAGCTGTCTTCAGACGTCGGGAAGTCGGGATCATCTACCAGTTCTTTAACCTGGTACCGGTTCTGACCGCTAGAGAAAATATCGAACTTCCGATGATGTTGGATGAAAAGCCTG
>FCNA01000086.1 GCA_900018345.1 Clostridiales bacterium CHKCI006 | reverse complement strand
TCTGATATAGTGCTAATTATTTCTGACATATTAACAAATAGAGGAAACATAAAACTAATAAATAATAATAGTATCTGTAAATACTCTCTCCCTGAATCAACTATTTTATTTTTAATTATTTTAATCAATTTTATCATCAAATTACCTCTCAATACATTTAAACTTATATATATATTCCTTCACTCTTTTCACATTCAAAACATTCGGCAATATTTTCTGTATTCTCTTCTCCTAGCCATACTTTAAACCCATCTATACCGCAGATAATATACACTTGAAACCCAAAAGAACTTTTACACTCAGATAATTCTTTTTTCCAAGTTGATAAATCAATTAACGAAGGAGTGGGATTTGAAACAGGATGAGTATGCCAATTACCTATGCAAAATGAATTATTCAAAGAAGATTTATTGATTTTCAAAATGTGTGAGATTGATTTTCTAATAAATTTAATCATGCTACTTTCATCTTCTTTATCCGGTAATGACAAATCATCTATTATTATTACATTATGTTCCTTCACTTTGTAACCAAGTAAAACACCACCAGATTCATTAATAAAAGACCTATTTTGTACATACATTGACAAATTTGAAATTACCTTGTCTGAGATATTAATAACTGTCTTGTACCTTTTTGACTGTACCTTGATTAACTCATTTCTATATTCAATCACAACAATCACATTCCCTAATCTTTAAATTTTCAACTTTATTTATTCCATAATCATCTTCGTAATAACGTTTTGTAAATTGTAAACCATCTATATGATTATTAATGCTTTTTGTTTTATAAGAATACAAAACATTGGAGTTAATTGATGGCCAAGCATTAATTATGTCAATAATTAATGATGTCGTATTTAGAAGAATATTGATTCCATATTGAGAATAAACTCCACCACATCCATTATACTTGATTTGTTTTTCATGATTTACAATATAGTTGAAATTAGAATTCAAAACACAGTTATAACATCCATCAGATGGATTTTTCATAACCAAAGCATGAGAACCTATTGAATAGGATTCTAACCAACAAAAAATTGTTGGAATATATTTCTTCAATTTTATTAATCGATTATTGTACATATACTGTAAATCTTCATTTCCTGTAGTAATGATAATCAAGTCATAGTCAGATTCATCATTGATGATTTCAGAAAAATTATGATTCAGCACATATTCATTAATAGCATTAAATTTCATATTCCCGTATTCAGCAGAGAGTAATTCACACATCGCAGTAGCTTTATTGGTTCCAACAAACATTTCCCCCAATATATGTCTAGATAGATTACAATATTCCAAATTATCTCCATCAACAATTGTTAGATTGCTAACCCCAATCTTTGGTAATTCTCTAACAATGTATGATCCTAAAGAGCCACATCCTATCACTAATACTTTTTTACATTCAATAAGATTCCCACCATTTCTAATTATACTTGTTTCAATATTTCTATTTAAAACTTCGATAAATGTAATTGATATTATGTGACTTATTTTTTCTTTCAATTTTCCTTTTATATTACTTGAAAAAAGTATCTTTATTCCTATCTCTAAATTATCTAATTGTGGAAAACGCAAAAAAATGAATACCTTATCTCTAACATAACAACATGCTAATAATCTGCAAGTTTTTTCGTCAAAACGTTTTCTTTTTAGACTAAATAACAATTCCTTTAATAATTTAGTATCCCACATTTTAAAAGGTGGTGGTAGAATTCCTTTTATATCGATAACATTAAGATACAAACAATTCATTTGAGTATAGCTATATAT
>FCNA01000110.1 GCA_900018345.1 Clostridiales bacterium CHKCI006 | reverse complement strand
ATATAAAACGATAATAAATAAAACAGAAATTAATATATATTTTCTGCCCGCAGATAAAAACAACATATAAAATTGCACGATTGAGAAAAAGATATAAACTATTTTCATTCTTGCTGTCGAACTGAAAACTAAATATATGCTGCAAATTAATGATATGAGTACTAGCATTGCAAATATATTAGCATTAGAAAACAATGAAGTACCTAAACGTTCGCCGACTATTAACAAGTTATTTTTATACATTAAAATAAATAATACAAAACCACTGATCGAAAACGTTTTAATTAATAGTTTAATATCTTTGTCTGTATTGATAATTTGACTGATACTGCAAGCAATAAGAAGGGTTACGAACATACTATATACAGACTGGAATGAATACGATTTATTTGGACTATATAGGCAACTAATGAATGCGTATAATAGTAGACATCCATACCATATAAAATAATTATTTTTCTTTCTACAAGCCGAAGATGACACAATTAATAAAGTATTGATAATTAGCATACACCACATTATAAATTGTTGAATGGTTTCATCCATAATACCATCTTGTGCAATATAAGAGAGTAAAATATATAGGCTAATGAAGAATAAAGAGATGCTTTGTAAGCTTATTTTTTTTATATGTAGTTTCATTTTCACGTCTTATTTTTTCTTACTATCTTTACTATGTAAGATTCCCATCTATTTATAATATTTGATTCTGAATATACATCGGATATCATTTTTGCATTTTCTCCATATTCTTGAGCCTTTTGCGGATTTTTAATTAGAAAAATCATTGCTTCTACAAGTCTATTTACATTGTCTCGAGGCACTAGAATACCATTTTTATTGTTTTCGATCAATTGTGCTGCCCCGCCAGGAGAACAGTCAGTAGAGATAACTGGTATTCCTAAAGACATTGCTTCAATTAAAGCATTGGGAATGCCTTCATAATCTGATGTTAAAAGGAACATATAGGAATCCAATAGTTTTTCCAGTGGATTTTCTACCTTCCCGCAAAATACAACACTGTCATTTATATTCAATTCTTTGACAATATCTTTGCATTGTTCTTCATCTTTTCCATCACCATAAAAATATAATTTCATATTTGGATAAAAGCGGAGCACTTTTGAAAAAGCTTGTATGGCTAAATCTTGTCGTTTTTGAATCAACTCAAAACGTGCAACAAACGCAATCTTGTTATATGTTTTATCAAACTGGTAATGAAGATTTCCTAAATTCAATACAGGATTGGGTATGATTATACTTTTATTTTGGAGATGTTTGGGGTATATGCGTTTTGCTCCTTCTGTTTGAAAAACGACGCCAGATGATATATTTTCTATCTGTCTAATCAGTTTATCCATTAATGAATGATTCCTACTGGGATCACCTCTCTCGGATATGATAACCGGAACATTACAGCATGATCCGGCAATACACGAAATGATATTCGGCATATTTAAAAAAGAAATCAGAATATCTGGTCTGGTTTCTTTTATACATTGTATTAAATCTTTTATTTCTAGAAATCGTCTTAAATATCGAATTTCATGTTTACAACCATATATAATTTGTACGTCCGAGCGCAATTCATAGAATATTTTTGATGAACCATTTTTAAGATATATAGTAGAAGTAAAGCTTTTTTTATTCAAATTGTTAGCCAAAAATGCAATCATTTTTTGAGCTCCACCATACATTAAATGGTCAATAACAAACATAACTTTAATCATGTTCTCGATCCTTCCGTTTTAAAGTACAGATATACTAAAGTTTTTAACTAATCGAAGTACTGTAATTACTTTCACTTTCTTTACATGATTATTTATTTTAATTTCTTTTATAATAGCTTGTATATATTTGTAACTACCTTTAATTCCACGTAAATGCTTATAATAACGCAATAAAAACAACAGGTACAATAATGGTTTAAAAATCAAAGGATATAAAACACATTTTGTAGCATATGCCACGCTTACATTTAAGCATAAAATTTCGTTCATACTTTCAGTATTTTTTTGCCATTTGTTAACTTTAGGTTTATGGATTATCCAAACATCATCCATATAAACGTGATAAAAATGGTTATCTTGGGACTGAATAGATGGTGCAAGTTCTTCACCACCATACTTCAAATTAAAATACAATGGGGATGTAAAGGATGATTTTCTTAAAAAATGTGACCCGCCTAAGTATTTGAAAATAATGTTATATCCATCAATAGTTTTAGATGATTTAGTTACATCTCTGTCAAAATTTAAAACTTCATCAACTATTCTTGTTGTTATTGAAGCGACATTATCGTTTCTTTCTAGATAATCAATAGTATCGATAAAAAATTTTTTCTGGCTTTCTTTGGATATTACAGCATCATCATCTAAAAAATATAAATATTTTCCATCTGATAATTCAAATCCTAAAGAACGTCCACCGCCTACTCCCAAATTAGTATTTTGGAGACTGTATTTGATTTCCAAGTCACTATGCTCTCTTTTGAATTGATTTACAAAATCTTCAGTTCCGTCTGTTGAACAATTGTCAACTATCACAAATTCAATACTTTTAGGTAATTTGGCATCGATGCAACTATTCAGCGCCTCAATTAATTGATGTTTTCTATTCATTGTTATTATTACGATTGATAATAAGTACTTGTATTTCATTTTGTCTAACTTCCTCTTTTTTTTAGAACTCTAGCAGGTACTCCACCAACAATAGTATAGTCAGGCATATTTTTAGTAACAACGGCACCTGCAGCAATTACACAGCCATTTCCAATCTTACACCCAGGCATAATCATTACTCTACGACCGATCCAAACGTCATTTCCTATACTTACTGGTTTCATATCATCATATCCTTGTGAGATGATTGATTTATTTTTATCTCTGGTACAATGATTTTGTGTGTAAATTATAACTTCAGGTCCCATAAGAACATCATTCCCTATTGTTATTTTCCCGTATAATTCACACTTAATCCCTATTCCAGAATTATTTCCAATGCTAAGTTCTGGAGTAAAATGAGCTCCTTTTTCCACATTTACGTTACGTCCCATTGAGCTTATTATATATTTCGTCCAAAATTGTCTAGTTTTTTTAAAAAAAGATGAGTGTCTTGATTCAGGTAACCATTTTGCTGTTAAAGAATAGAGAATAAAATATATTTTTTTCTTTTTAGTCCACATACCATACCTTCCACATTTTTTATTTCTAAATTTAGATATCAGATATTATATAAATTTAACTTGTAAAAATAACTGGTTCATTTTTTAAGAAATTAATTTAATTATGAAATTGTTA
>FCNA01000057.1 GCA_900018345.1 Clostridiales bacterium CHKCI006 | reverse complement strand
CAGGATATGGGATTATGACCAGGCTAAGAGGCTCATATTCGAGTATATAGAGACGTTTTATAACACGGTGAGAATACATGGTCATTGTGAATACAAAAGCCCCAACCAGTATGAACAGGCTTATTATAAAAAGAAATCAATACAATGCACTGGTAGCTGAGTATATGAATGCATATTTCTCATTTTAACTGGCACTTTTTCTTGACATAGTACCAAAGCACCTCCTTTTAGGGCAACAGCTAAATGAGAAAAGTGCTGTTGCTTAATCCCATTTTGCCTAAAAGAAGGTGGCGCAATAAAGAGCGATTCAGGTGGCTCAAGCTATTCCGATTTTTTGGCTCAAATTAGCGCGATTTTAGTGGCTCAAAGCAGCCGCCGTTTTCAGCTACAGTCGAAATCCATTGACTGATTATTACTTCCTATATATAATGAAAATGAAGTTAAACTTCTGTTTTAGAGTCCTATTGTTTTTAGTATAAGAAGTTTATTCATGAATAATCGGAAGTTACGAATAAATAATTTCTTAGAAAGGAAGGAAAGGACATGACATTTGGCGAAAAAGTAAAGGAGGCTCGGTTGGCAATGAATCTTTCTCAGACAGAACTTGCCCGATTAACCGGGATCTCTGAACGCTCTCTCTACACTTATGAGCATTTGGGAACATAGACACGATTTTTTAGTAATGTATTTAGAAGAATTTTTAAAGGAATGGGATGGGATAAACTAATGAATAAAAAAGCAAGTATTTCTGAATTACAAGAGCAAATTAGTACACTCATTGATAAGTATCAATTAAGTAGAGATATTAATATCAGATATATTGATTTAACATCTGAAGTTGGAGAAGTTGGAAAAGAAATTTTAATTTCCTCAAACTATGGCAACGTAAAAGAGAAAGATATTCATTATTCTAAAGACTTAAGTATGGAAATTGGAGATTCTTTATTCTCCCTTTTTTGCTTATGTATTTCAGTTGATATAGACCTAGAGTATGCTATTCACAAAGTTTTACAAAAATATGAAAATCGATTTGAAAAAAATAAAACAATTGGATCAAAAAAATAAAAAGAGGTAAAATTGATGTTATCAATCATTATTCCTACTTATAATAGGTCAAAATTATTGAAAAAAGTCTTGAATATCCCCTTTTTATGTACTGAAAAGTCCACTTACATGCAAATCACGGTTACGAAGTTTATTTTTTTCATTCAGAAGTAGATTACTGAGAAACAGTTCAAGATATTCTGTTGTTTCATGAATTCCTTTTTGTAGATTAGTATAATTCGTACGAACAAGTACATTTCTGAAATACCAGGCATTATCTCCAAAAATGTCATTTGTTGCATCAAAACCAAGAGTACGAAGATACTTGATAAAGAATACCGCCGTTTAAAGCACCAGAGATGAAAATGAAAAGAATGAGTGATAATGGCGAAATTATTAAATTGACTAAGAACTTGTATGAAACAAATGTGAATATGGAAGAATATGTAGTTGCGAGTGCCATTTATTCATCATCCTATTTATTTGTCCTTTGATTACACTTTATCATATCATGGTTTAATCCCGAAAACGGTACATACTTATATGAGATTACAACACAAATCATGTTGAATATGAATAATAGGGAGGTGCTTCAACTATGTTAGATAACTCTAAAATAACAAACACAGATGAACTTGAATTTGTTGTATTCTGTATCGAAAATATTGCCATCAAGCTGGGAAAAAATGCCGAAGAAGTTTATCAGGCATTGACTGAAAAAAGTGATATTTTGAGTAGCTATATTATACCAGAATATGAGCTGCTTCATACCCAAAGTAAAGACTATATCGTAGATGATATTATCAGCTTAATGGAAGAAAGGGGTATCCAATTATGATTTTATATCATGGCTCCTATCTGGAGATCCAAACTCCTGACTTATTACATTCCAGAGAAAATGTCGATTTTGGACGTGGCTTTTACACAACCCCTCTTTATGATCAGGCAGTAAAGTGGTGTGAAAAATTCAAGCGTCGTGAAAAAAATGGAATAGTTTCTCGTTACAGTTTTGATGAAAAGGCTTATCAGGAACTCAAGATTTTAAAATTTGAAAGCTATTCTGAAGAATGGCTCGATTTCATTTTGAAATGTAGAAGCGGAAATGATACAACAGATTATGATATAGTGATTGGTGGTGTCGCCAACGATAAGGTGTTTAATACCATTGAGCTTTACTTTGATAATCTGATTAACAAAGGGGAAGCGATCCGCCGCCTGCGCTATGAAAAACCTAATTTACAAATATGTTTCCGAACGCAGTATGCTCTTGATGAGTATCTGCATTATGAAGGGAGTGAACAGATTTGACCGCTAATCCAATTTTATTGCAAAAAAAATATACTCGAATTATCGAGCGATTTTCGGAAAAAGAAAACCTGTCCTTGGATGATGCCCTGGGATTCTTCTATCGCTCAACCATTTATCGTTTAATAAGTGAAGGTGTGTCTGATCTGCACTGTATGAGCGATGAATATTTGACAGAGGAACTGATTTTTGAGTATAAAGAGAAAAATGAAGATGGTTCAAATTGATAAAGCAGACCTGGCCGAGTTTCGTAAGCTGGCCTGTTAATGTCAATTTACTTTGTGGTGTTCAAAACCACAAGCTTACTTATTGCCCATTTTCGTAAAATCACGAGTTATCTGAGAGTCCGAAAATTCAATAGGCTCTGAGCCAAAAGAAAAGAGGTGTCAGTTTTTGCTGACACCTTGCATGTTCTTCGATTATTGGAGCACTTTGGCTTACAAGTCATAAGCCATTAACCTATGTACTTTATATCAATCCATAGCATCGGTACATCATGCTCATGATCGTCTTTTTATCTGTCCCTCTTACACTGATGGATTTCAAGTCAACATCTTCGCTTTCCATCGCCGTTAGAAAGCTTTTCATATCTTCGGTAATGTCAGGGGTAATAGACTGCCTTGTATCTGCCGTAAGCAACTGTGCCAGACGGAATACATCATTTTTGTGTTTCCTGATGTTTTTGCTGTCAACATGTTCGCCGGCATTCTTTCTTTCGTTTAAGTCAAGCCACGCTTTCGCTTTGAAAGGTATCAGGCACGTCGGCTTAAGTACGGGGATACCGTCAATTACTGTATGTCCTTCTTTTAACAGCTCATAATAGGCTTCATTCAAAAGAATAGCGGACAAACTGGAAACCTCGTCATAAATCGGCAAGGGTGTGAGTATCGCATCATCGCTTAATACAATGAATTCTGGATTCCTGGAGAATAGCTCTATCATATAGGGATAATCTTTACTTTTCGGGGAAGTAAAACGATAGAATTGAACCTTGCCACTGCTCTTGTTCAGATGCTCATATCCGGCTTCCGTGATATATTCCCAAAAGCGTCTGCCAAACTCTGCCGTCATGGACTCAACGATCAATACGATATCTATATCTTTTGTCGCACGGAAAGGGAGTTCCTCTGACTCCATGATCAGATCACAGGCGGTTCCGCCGATGATAACATATTGATCTTTGTAGCCTCGAAATTGTTCTTTAAAAGATGTAAAACCATTAACCATTGTCCTTTAGTTCTCCTCCCAACATTTCCGCTACTGCTTCTTCGATTCGCTCGTCTGGATGAGCTGCAAAGGATAATGCTACAGAAAGTACATCAGCACATTCATCATTAGAAAACAGATTAGGGCTATATGCCCATAATTCCAGCCTTACTTGCTTTTCGGGGTCTATCAGTTCCTGACTCAGCAGCTTTTTATCAAAATCCTTTTCACTTACCGCATAGGTAACAACTCTGCTTGGATTGAGCATTGTTTTATCAGCGAGAGCCGTTTCTCCCGCATATACCATATCCGATGTGAGTTGTGCTTTCTCGATATAGCCTGTCCTACGCACCGGGCTTTGCAGATACGGCGCTGCTTTTTCAAACAGATCTGCTCTTGTATACTTTGACTCGATGATCTTGTTTACACCGTCCTTTGTGACATGGAACAGGTCTGTGCCCTCCAATTGTTTTACGGCTCTTGTTAAGGTCATTGCCGTAAAGGGCAGTTTTTTTGCGGCTTGTGAGATATACAAGCGTTTATTTCTGCTGTAAAGGTAAAACAAAAATAGCTGCTGCGTAGAGAAAACGAATTTTTCTGTTTTCGGCATAGTCTCTTTCTCATCGCTCAGCATTGTTCCAATAAAGGGCAGAAACACCTGCTTGTCCGTGATAAATGGGATGAGATTTTCTATTAGACTTTTTCTGCGAAATGGCGATACAGTTTTCATTTCAAGAACGACGGGGACATTATCTGCTTCCTGAATTTTAGCAATCTGTTTCTTTAAAGCCGGCAGCGTTGCAAGTTCCTCTTTGGGCTTCAGCATAATGCAGCGGATGTCTGAAATATATGCTGTACGAAAGTCATAACCACCGGCAATATACAGAGGTATCCGATTCTGTTTATCCCAGCTCTCATATCTGACTGGAATTCCAAAAATATTATCCGGCATATATAACCGCACTCCTTTTTAACATAATTTATTTCATTTTAACTTATCGAATATTAAAAGTCAAGTTTTCAAAGTTAAAAGCGTTTTTGTACTTTGCGAAATGCGGGAGAAAGGAAATTGCTCAGTCAATTTGTATCAATAATGATATCGGGAATTTTACAGTTTGGGGCAGTCTAAAGTGCCAAAATTTTCAATTTCCACTGATGTAGTGGACTTTTTTATGTCAACTTTTTTAAATTTTTTCGTTGTATGTGTTGTATGTTGTTGTAATTTATGGTATAATTTCTCTATAGAGGTGTTGCATCATGAAACTTTACTATGATAAACGTTCTAAAAACCCTACTTATTTTATCCAACAGGGTATCCGTAACGGCAAGAAGACCACCACTCGCAATGTCAAGGTCATTGGTA
>FCNA01000007.1 GCA_900018345.1 Clostridiales bacterium CHKCI006 | reverse complement strand
TCAGGATTTGACGTTTCTAAATTAACTAAATTAGAATAATCTATTTTTGTTTTTTTCAAACATAATTCAAACTTGTTTTTAGGTTTGTCTTTTTTTATGCAGTTTAGCTTTGTTTTGTTTCACACTTATCTTCATAAACAAAGGATAACTGGTAATCAGCTACATATTCATCCTCTGTATTTTCCTCTACCGTTACACCCGCTTTATAATTTGAAGGTGTATTTGTGATTTCCTCTTCATAATCTGGTTCAGAATTTGTCCATAAGTAATCCTTGGCAAAATTCGTGAACGATTCACGCCATACAAACCAGTCATGCGCACCCTTCAATAAATCAAAATCATATTCGACGCCAATACTATCATAGAAGGCCGTGAAATCTTTGACACTATTTCCAATATTGTTGTTATATGCCATATCCAGATTACCGGCTGTAATATAAAGAACATCTTTATTCAGCTGATCGACATCATAATCCTTTGCAGACTTATTGCTGCTTCCTCCTGAGAATGATCCAAAATAACCAAACTGATTGGCTGAGGTCATAGCTAAATCATTAGTAACCTGGCTACCTGCAGATAAGCCGCAGAAGGCACGGTCATTCGCATTTTTAGAAACGCTGTAGTTTGCTTCAACAAAAGGAATGATGCATTCTAGAATATTCTTTTGAATACTGTCTTTATCCCATCCATAATAGGTATTGTTCATTGTGACTACAACAGCTGGCTCCGTTAAGCCATCGGCAACCAGGTTGTCCATGATGTTAGGAATGGCACCAATGGTCATCCATTCGTTTTCATTTCCGCCGCCACCATGGGATACATAAATCGTTTTGTAAGTTTTACTTGAATCATAACCATAAGGTGTATAAACACCAAGATACTGCGTCTTCCCGTCCGCACCAGTATATGGTTTCCACTCTACTTTACCTTTCTGATCGTTTCTTGCATAAATATACTCTTGTCCATCAGATGTATTTGTAGGATCACCTACGTATACTAAACTATGTCCTGCGTCACTGCCGCTTCCCGGTGTCGCTTCAGGCAAGTTGGCAGGATCTTTGACGGTAACTGGCTCTGCTTCGCCTTCATATTGAATTTTGTAATCATAGAAGTATAAGTTACCTTCCAATGGAATGGTAATCTCGTAATCTCCATCGTTATCTTCGTCCGTCATTTGATAAACTGGCGTGTCTGCTTCGTTCGTAACCATGTTCGCGACAAACATTCCCGGTTCCCATTCATAAGCACTGTAAACAGGAATATTGCTGTTGTCCCCGGAAGCTTGATAATTACCTACTTCCTCTGGTTTATACCAGAAGAATCCACCCACTAATTCAATAGATTCGATTGTCTTTCCATTCTCATCCGGATCATAAACAAAGGTTGCCTGATAAGGCGCCTTCCAATCAGGATTCTGATTTGCTTCTACTGTGACTCCCGGTTTATAATCCGTTTTTTCTTCTGCCTGCGCCACCATGGTCGTCATTGGTCCCGGTACAATGAGTGAGAAAGCCATTGCAGCAGCCAGAAACATACGCTGTCCTTTCATCTTTTACCTCCTCTGCGTTATATTTGGATACCTGTATATCTCACTATCTCTATTATAAAAAAAGTAAAAGATGAAAGCGATGATCAAAACTGAAAGCAGCAACCTTTATTTGTAATAAACTGTACATTTATTTAAGTCACTTTCAAATAATGTAAGTATCTATACATTTAATGATGATATCTTTCATTAATTTGTACCAAGAGATGTTCAGACAAAAAAACATAATTAAAAAGCCACTTACCAAACCATAAGTGACTCTAAAAGGTATGATAGATTAGTTCTGAGAATAGACGACTCAAAAGCGGAAGCGAGTAATAGCCATCATTGAGCGTATGTTTTTTCCCATAGGATAGAGTAATATCTGCTATATTCTCTAAACTGTTGGCTTCTTGCGCAACGGCGACAATTTGAACCCCCATTTGTTTGACCTTCATCATCGCTTCGACCACTTTATCTGAACGCCATCTCTCATACAATTCTAAATATAACAATGTATCCTGTTCGTTTAAAACAGAGGGCATCACATTCTCGGCTTCCCATATACTGACCATATATGTGGAGATACCATTGGCAAGACAATCGATCTGAAAGGTATAAAAATCCTGTAATTCATGGTCATCTCCCAAAAGAACAATTTGTTTACTTGCTTTTAAACGTGATACAATCTGTTTTAACTTTTCAAGATCTAAGTTTTCATAGGTTTCTTGTAGATGCGTACAGGCATCCTGATATAATTCGGCAGTCATATCCTGAACAGAATAGCGCATAAAGCGTAGAGTATGATCTAAAATGCGATGCATGCGCAAATCATGATTAAATATCTCGATCTTATGTTTAAAATCCTGAAATGAAGTAAACCCTGCACGATGGATAAAACGACTAACCGAAGCAACCGAGATGTTGGCCTGGCGGGCGATATCCTCCTGTGTCACAGATTCGATATCCCTTATATGACTGATTAATGCCTGAGCGATCTGATACTCATTCAAATTCGTTAAATGCTCGTTGCAGAATTTAAAAAAAACCAACAACTGTGAACTATCCATTATTATCCCTCACTCTCTAATCATGATTTATCACACAATATTACATGAATCAATTCAAACGCTATAGACCTTGATATTTACCGTTTAACTGGTTACGAATCCCGTTGATAAAGATATGAAAGAATACTCTCAAAAACCAAAGAAAGCTGACATAGACAATCCGAAAGAAGTTCTGTTTTAATTGGAATAAAAGCGGATGTCATGTCATGCCGGACGGCCATTTTCCCTATGTATAGAAAATCTATTTGATGTGAGTATACCCAAAAAATCAGATCATTGTATAATCCTAAATAATCGACTTGTAATTCTAAATTACTTTTATGTAATGAGACGTAGACAATTAAATCATCTTGATTAACCTGATTTTGCGTCATAAAATCAATAATGCTACCACCTTTTAATTTTAATATCAACTCACATTGTGCTTCCTTGAAAAAGGGAACGTAGTTTAATAGAACAGCCAAGGGACTTACGGCACCTAGAACAATGATTCTTTTTTTGGTCTTTAATGTCTTTTTTAATGTTGAATCTAAAACCAGACAATTTTTTGAGAAAGTCATTTTTGATGATACATTCATCTCATAATACAAGGCATATTGAACCTCTGTGAAACTGCGATAACCCAACTTTTTGCAGAAGCGCGCAAGCGTTGATTTAGAAACGCCGGTTTTCTCAACCAAGACTGTCATTTTATCCGTACAAACCTCTTTCCAATGATCCAGCATATAAGCAGAAAGAATATAGTCGATACTGTCAAACTCTGAAATGGCTTTAAATAAATTTAATTGATCAACAATCATGCCCATACCTCGCCGCATAATGATAGGTAATACGCGTCAAATAATAATCTAAAATCATATTTTCAACCACTTCATCAACTGCTTCAGGAATCGGTAGAAAGAACTGCTCACTTTCTAAAAAATTATAGTGGCCACACATATAAATTTCTGGCTCTTCTGACTGCAAGCTTGCCAGCAAACCATAACTTAGCTCAAAAATTCTACCCGTCATTGAGAAAATAAGAACTAAATCTGAGGATTTAGGTGTAAATCGATTCCCTGGATACATTGAATCTTTTAAAACGGTCTTACCCATTACCACAAAATCCCCTTGAAATCGTAAAGATGCTGCAATCATCTCGTCTGAACCAACCAAAATCAACCGTTCAGCTTTCGCTATCGACTCACATAAATGTTCCAATCGAACTTTATCAGCCACCTGATAATAAGTATCCTCAGATAAGACAGCCTGCAGTAAAGATTCAACTTGATTGGGCATTTGCTCGGATAAGCGCTCCATCATTTGACTATAACGAACATGAACGTGCTGATTTAAGACTTCTTTAAAAATAGAGTATCTGCTAAAACCAAATATTTTCAAAAAGCGATTGATTGTTGAAACAGACACATAACTTTTCTCCGCGAGTTCCTGTATCGTCATATGTCTAATATCATGGCAATGTGATAATAGACAACTTGCAATCTGATAATCAGTATCACGTACCTCTGGATTGTTGATAAATATTAGCAGTGAAGTAATTAAATTATTCATAGTGCTTCTACACCCTCTTTTCCATTTTCTGACATATCATACAGTTCTCATCTTATCCATATAGAATCACATGGTGACTATTAATTTTCTCAATCAATTCTAATATATCAGAAAGAAAAACCTATATCAACATAAAATGTAAGCCTTTTAATCAGACTTTTTTTAGCATATTTTGCTATTTCAAATACATCATTATCAATAATTTTGATTAAAACAAACTTTCTTTTCCCAAGCATCCGCTAATGGATTTCTGATTATCTCATTGACATTTGCCTATGCACGTAAAAGTAGAATTTATCATTCACTATGTTATTATCTGCTTTTTGAATTTATTCACTATCTTTGTTTCTATGGAACCAGTTATTCTATTTAAAATTAAGATCTGTTTCATTATATCCACACAACAGCGTAAAAATGTCTACTTTTTCTTTCATTTTTTCTATATTTAGCGAATTTGTGTATTATAAAGATGAATCAGTTTTGGCATAAAACAGGCTCGAACAGTATATATTAAATACCTTTCGAGCCTTTCTCTTTCGTATTTACTTCTAAATATGCTGCATCTCACTCAATTATTTTTCAGCAATAGTTCTGATTTAGCACAGGCTTTCAACCACATCCAAGACTCCATCATCAACGCTCAGAGACTGGATAATAATATATTGGTTCATCGGTAAGGGTATCGGTACTGACCCAGGATGATTCGTATAGCATTTGTTCATCAGGATCGAGCTCACTCAAAACATAGCTCATTCCCGGATTCAGTTCCAGAACCTCTCGAACAGACATAAGCTCCAGTTCTGTCTGACCAGTTGTATAGCCATTATCCCACGTAATCGTCAACTGTTCCCCATTATAGCTGAATGTATCGGTTCGAACATAACTCAGATTATCCTCTGTCACTTCACCTAACAGATCATTGACCTGATAGACATCCACGGTCCAGTTACTGTTGAATCGGATAACATTACGGGATTGAATTCGATTCTCCCAATAGCCCTCGGTCAGATTCAAAGAGGTATCGCTATTATTGGCGCTTTCATGATTGACCTGACAGACATCATGTAATCGAATCCCTTTTCTTTTCATATTTGATTCACGCTTGAATTGATACCTTAATTTAATCCTTAAAGTTCCACGCCATCCTCTAACTTAATGACATTGGTTTTGATACCACTCTTTTTTGAAATCCCAATATTCCCCTTCTTGCCGTCATTCTATCAGTCGCCTTATTTCAGTTCTGAATGATAACACATCCATTTTATTCACCCTGCATTATGCCTTTATATACCGTGTCGACCTCGACGAGCCGATACGTTTTATCGTACCGCTTTTTACCATAGCACCGAGGACAGCTTCAACGGTGGTCGGGCTGACATCGGGTAGAATCTTACATATCTCCGCTTTGGAAAGCGGCGTCAAACTATTTAATATTGTAGCCTCCACACGGGCTTTCTTTGTAATCTTCTTTCCGTGAACAACAGCGAAACGCTTATCGAGTTCCTTATAGCACATATAAAGGGTGGACAAGAAATTTTCGATAAATGGGAAGTAGCTGTTTTCGTTTGTTTCCCAACCAATCGAGGATTGACGGAGCGATTCATAATAATAGGCTTTGTAGTTATTGATTTGTTCCTCAAAGGACACATACTTTCCTGCGTCGAACCCGTTTTTATAAAGAAGCAGCAGAGAGAGCAGCCGCGACATTCTACCGTTTCCGTCCCGAAACGGGTGTATGCAAAGGAAATCCAAAATCACGCAGGGAATCAGTAAAAGCTGGTTGATATTGGCGTCACTGCGAGCTTCCATATAAGCCAGTTCTAATTGTTCCATTGCCTTTGGCGTTTCATCGGCCGGTGTAGGACGAAAACGAACCCGTCTGTTGCCGTCAGCGTCGATCTCCAAAATCACATTGTCATCGGTTTTGTATTGACCGCCGTATTCATATCCGGCAAAGGACATCATTATTTCGTGCAAGCGTAAAATATCACGCTCTCTGAAATCAATATGTTCAAAGCCCAAATGAATTTCATTTAAGGCGTCCCTATAACCGGCGATTTCCGCCTCGTTATGATTTAACGGGGCACTGTTTTGATTGACAATCGCAACGATACGCTCATCACTCGTAACAATACCCTCAATAGCATTAGAACTCTTAATCGACTGTACCTTTGCAACTGCCTCTAACTCCGTAAAAATTTGGGTATATTCCTCTTTTCGCACTCCCGCCATTGTTTTCAATGCCGAAATATTTGAAGTAAGATTCACAAAATTTGCAGGCAGTAAGCCGTTGTTTAAAAAAGAGTAATCGAATTTCCTCATATCGCACCATCCTTTCTGCATATTATTGTAGCTTATTATATGCAGAAAATCAAGCTATCTCCGTTTTATATGCATATAAAAAAGAATAAATTATGCAGGTATGAGGGAACAATGTGCAGAAACTTATAAAAAGCGGTATAGAATGATTACATACTGCCTTCATCAAATGCTCATTTTACAGCATGCCAGTCTTTTTTAGATATGTAATGCCGTCACTATATCCTCTGAGATAAAATCTCTGCCTTTCCATACTGTCGTACTGAATCTGTAACTCGACGATATGCCGCTTCTGATAAGACCGTATGCAGCATACATTCAACCTGACCAGACATCCACTCTGATAAACGTCCCCTCATTTGATTATAACGGGAAAGAACATGCTGATAAAAGACACTTTTAAAAATCGAATAACGACTAAATCCATACATCTTGAGAAAGCGATTGATCGTCGAAACAGAAACATAACTCTTCTCAGCCAATTCCTGAATTGTCATGTTTTTGATCTCATAACAATGTTCTAACAGACAACTAGCGATTTGATAATCAGTATCCCGGACTTCAGGATTATTGATAAATAACAATAGCGAAGTAATCAAGTTATTCAAAGTGTATCCACCCTCTTCCATCGCCCCATTTTCCCATTTTGTTCAAGTAAAAATCACACAAACATAGTCGGACTATTCCAAACAATTCCATTATATTCGAATATCAGACCTATCGCAACATAAAATGTAAGCCTTTTATATCACATATTTAGCTAATTCAAAAGTGATTGCTCACTTCATTTAGAATAAAGCAAACAAATACCAAATGCTGTCAGTAACCACCCTCATTGCAAAACTTTCCATCAAAAAATCCCTATCTAAGTAGATAAGGATTTAATCTTGCACCTGATAATAATATTTTGGCTCAATAGTTCTGATTTAGCACAGGCTTTCAACCACATCCAAGACTCCAGCATAAATACTAAGAGACTGGATAATAATATATTGGTTCATCGGTAAGTATATCGGTACTGACCCAGGATGATTCATATAGCATTTGTTCATCAGGATCGAGCTCACTCAAAACATAGCTCATTCCCGGATTCAGTTCCAGAACCTCTCGAACAGACATAAGCTCCAGTTCTGTCTGACCAGTTGTATAGCCATTATCCCAGGTAATCGTCAACTGTTCCCCATTATAGCTGAATGAATCAGTTCGAACATAACTCAGATTATCCTCTGTCACTTCACCTAACAGATCATTGACCTGATAGACATCCACGGTCCAGTTACTGTTGAATCGGATAACATTACGGGATTGAATTCGATTCTCCCAATAGCCCTCGGTCAGATTCAAAGAGGTATCGCTATTATTGGCGCTTTCATGATTGACCTGACAGACGATGTCCGGCTCTATTTCCCCGGAAACACTATTGAATAAGGTCCAGTAGGAACCAGCACCGGCAATAGAATAAACTCTAACAACAAAGCAGAGTTCCCCATTGGCATTGAGATAAGGTCTAGCCTCTGCGACATTTTCATCAGCAATCGTTTGATTGACCACATTAGTGATCATCTCTTCTGTAATATATTCTGATTCGGATGGCAACTCCGATTTCCAATCGTTCATATGATCGGTCAGGACTTGTTTGACTGTTTCCCTGAATGTTTCGTCTGTCATGCTCATGATACTCAGCAATTCTTCATCGCTCAATGCCTGACCCGTACTCATGGAGACATTATAGATACGGTATTCAGGATAATGATAATACGGACTGGTCAAAACATTGATCGAGATCACATCCTGGGCTCGACCCCAGGCATAAAGCATGCGGTTCAAGGATGGTTCTGCATCCGGCATCTCTTCCAGCTGCTGATAGACTTGCTCGTCAAGCAAAGCATACAGTTCATCATATATTTCCTGGTTGATGGCATCTGCCTTCCCACGACTCAGGTTAATGTGAGGAATATGATAACATACTTTGGTTTCAGGTATCGTTGAGGTAATGACCTTATAGTCTGAATAAGCATCGGTGACCCAGGCAACAACCACCCCATTATCTTCCATCTCTGTTTTTTGATCCTCGATGGCTGGCTGCTCTTCCTCTGCAACATTTTCCTCAGCTTCCATCATAATAGAAACGGCTTTTTCCGGTTCTTCGTTTTCAATATACATATTCGCCAGTGAAACATAGGCTTCGGCCTTCTTAGGTTCGATATCGATGGCCTCCAGATACAATGTTTCCGCTTCTTCAAAATTCAATTCCGTCACATAGCGCTGGGCTTCCTCCAGTATCGAAGCATAAGACTTCTCCTGCGGCCTCAAAAAGATCAGCCAGATAGCTGCCGCACAGGCAAGGATGATAACGAGTATGGCAATAAGCCATAGCTTCCATGGTTTTTTCTTTTTCGGTGGCTGACTGGACAAAGGGGATCCGCATTTCGCACAAAACTTGGCCCCAGCCTCATTCACATATCCGCATTTTTCGCATTTCATGATTCTCTTCCCTCCATCTTGATTACATTATACTCTTTTTTTGATGTGTTTTGAGCAGAAATTGTGAAAAAACATATCACGTCATCTACATGATATGTTTAGGGTCAAAACTGATCTTAACTTTTCCATAAGTTATCGAAGAAGCCTTCGAACCAAAGACCATGCCCTCATCCACAAAAGGCTGACTGGCACGGATGATGATCTCACAAGCCTGTAAGGCATCATCCAATACCGATACAGGCATGGCCATCGTATAAGGATGACCGGCGTAACCCACGTGTCCGTTAAAATTACGATCAAACAAATTTTCATGAACCTTGATTTTCATCAACCCTTGTTTCAAGGTCGTTACACTCTCTTCCAGACAGAGAAGATTGACATTGCAGGCATCACCCGAGAACAGGATGCGCTCACGCGTATCAATCAGTGAGCAGCTTCCTGCCGTATGGCCCGGCGTTTCTATGACCTCTAAGGTCCTGCCGCCAAGATCAAAGACCATGCCCTCTTGCAAGGCTTTTAAACGGGGCATCTGAGGTGTACGATAGATATCCTCACGTGTACAGTGATAGACATCCTTAGATCCCATCTCTAATAAGAGATCTACGTACGCAGCGATCGCATCATAATCGATCGGTTGTAAAGAAGAGGCATCAGCCGGATGAACATACACTTCACTAAACTGAGCTGCACCTCCAATATGATCCAAATGTCCATGCGTCAAAACCACATCATAGGGAAGAGGTGTCAATGAACGTATCAATGCCGGCAGATCGGTCATGCCCACTCCAGTATCGATCAAAAGCGCCCGTTCTTCACCGATGACTAAAAACATCGCCGCCATGCCAGCTTCATTGATCACATAGGTATCTCTGGCAATCTCACAAACCTGATATGTCGTCAAGTAAGCCATATCCAAGATCCTCCTTTATTTTGACTGTCGATAGGGCAAGATCACCCGCATCTCAAGTGTCTTCTCCCCTTTTTTATGCGCACTGATCTCACCCTGATGCGCCATGGTAATGGCTTTAGCGATTGCCAACCCTAAACCATATCCAGACTTACCGCTCTTGCCGGATTGGCGATAAAAACGATCAAACCAATGATTGAGATCCTGATTCAGATCCTGTTCGGTTGGATTCGTTACACTCAAATATAGACGATTGGCTTTACGGTAAAGATCCAAAGTAATCACCGCTTGTGGGCTGGCATATTTTAAAGCATTTTCCAGGAAAATGGACAACAATTCAGACAAGTATTTTTGATTGCCATAGAAATGGATATCCGGTTCAATATGATATTTTAGCTGCATTCCATTCGTAATGGCAAGACCCTCAAAAGAAGCTGCCATTTCCGCATAAACAGCGGACAAGTCAAATGTCTGCATGACCATCTTGACCCCTTCTTCAGTCCTTGCCAGCATCATCAGATCATTCGTCAGGTCGGTCATGCGCTTTACCTGGGCTTCAATGCCCTTGGTCCATTCATTTTCACCTAGTTCCAGTTCTATCATATCAGCATTTGCCTGAATGATTGCCAGTGGTGTTTTAAGTTCATGTCCGGCGTTCGTAATCAGCTGCTTTTGGCGCATATCATTTTCAATAACAGACTTGAACACCAGTTTAGAAATGATCACAATCAGGATAAACACGGCTGCCAGACCAAATAAAGAGACAAGAATACTGCTTAAAAAGAAATTCTGAAAAATATCCAGCTGGTGCTCACAGTTCAAGAAGATGACGATCTTCCCACCTTCATCATCATACACCCGATAGCGAAAATGGGATCTGAACCCTACGGTAGAATCAAGGACAGAAGTTGCTTCTGCGATAGCTTCCTCGTCATCCACATCTCTGATTTGGCTAGTGTTCACTTTCTGAACGACACCCTCCTGATCAAAGCGTACAAAATAAAAACGTGAATCGAAAGGTTTCCCAGAGAAAAGGTCTTCATCGCAATGGATATAAACTTTTTCGATCAAGCGATCGGTATCCTCGATCAAATGGCGATAGTTCAAACCATTGATAGCGGCTACGATCAAGAACAAGACAGCAAACATAGAACCCATCGCTATACCGATAAAGCGTCGCCTGAGTTTTGCGATTACCAATGCGTCACACCCCCCAATTGCTATTAGAATTCATCGCAAACCTGAAAAATATAAAACTTCAAATAATTGGACTCATCGCTCTGACCAGCCCAGAGGATCGGATGATCCGGTGCCTGCTGGCGAAATTCGACCTGACGCAAGCGTTTATGCGCATTCTTAGCCGCTTGAGCAATCGTCTTACTAAATAATTCCGGATCCATGAAATGAGAACAAGAACATGTCGCCAAATAGCCACCGGACTTTACCAGGCGCATGCCGCGCGTATTGATCTCGCGGTATCCTTTGACAGCATTTTTGATTGAATGGCGCGACTTGGTAAACGCTGGCGGATCCAGGATAACGACATCAAACTGCTTTTTTTTCTCTTCTAACGCAGGTAAGAAATCGAAGACATCCGCTACTTGAAAAGTCACACGATCTTCAAAATGATTCAGACGTGCATTCTCCCGCGCCTGCTCAATGGCGAGCTCTGAAGCATCCACAGCTAAGACCTCACGCGCACCACCGTAGGCTGCGTTCAAGGCAAAAGACCCTGTGTGGGTAAAACAATCGAGTACCGTGGCCTCCTTACAGATTCTTTGGATCGCCAATCGATTATATTTTTGATCTAAGAAAAAGCCTGTCTTCTGACCATTCTCAACATCTACTAAATAATGAACCCCATTCTCTACGATCGGCACCTTCGTATCAAATGGTGCACTGAGCAGACCTTTATATCTGGGCAGTCCCTCCTGTTCACGGACCTTAGCGTCACTACGCTCATAGATACCGCGAATCACAATGCCGTCCTGTGCTAAGATCGTCTTTAAGATATCCAGCAATCTCCCTTTGAGACGATCTATACCGTAAAATAAAGATTCAATGACCAGCACATCTTCAAATTTATCAATCACAATACCGGGCATAAAGTCCGCCTCCCCAAAGACAAGGCGACAGCTGGAAGTATCGACTGTTTTTTTGCGATATTCCCAGGCCTGGGACAAGCGGTGATACCAAAAGGCATCATCGATCACTGCATCGGCATCACGGGTCAAGAGTCGAATACGAATCTTACTGTTTAAACTCAGCATCCCTTGTCCAAGTGGATAATCATTCCAGGCAATGACTTTGACTACCTCCCCATTCACATAGTCACCACTGATTGTATCAATTTCATTATCGAATATCCATAGGCCTCCGGCACTAACGGTACGTCCTTCTCCTTTTTTTAATTTGACTATTGCCATGAATTAACCCCTTTCTCACGATAATATATTTTTATTATAGCACGACCCTCCTATACAACGCAAACCAAAAAGGTACACCTAGTCCCATACCCTAACACATGACACCCATCAACCACAATCCCATGGGATTTGCCGGACTTTTCCTGCATATGGATTTGTTTTGTCATCTGCCACGCTACTCTTCATTATCAAAAAAAGCTGAAACAAGCGAAGATTTCTCTTCTTTTGTTTCAGCTCATATCTTCATTATTCTGTTCGTAACGCTTTGACCGGATCTTCTTTGGCGGCCTTGCTGGAAGGAATCAGACCACCCAGGATCGTCAGGATCACACTCAGCAAGACCAGGATAACGGCTGCCTGAACCGGCAGGATCGCGGACACATCCGTTGTTCCGGCAATATCGTGAATGATCATATTGCCCGGAATTAATAGGATACAGGTGATGCCTATGCCAATTGCACCGGCCAATAAACCGATAATAAAGGTTTCAGCATTAAAGACCTGTGAAATATTCCGCTTGCTGGCGCCGATAGCACGCAGGATACCAATTTCTTTCTTTCTCTCCAGAACACTGATATACGTAATGACCCCAATCATGATACTGGAAACGATCAACGAAATCGCTACGAAAGCCACCAGCACATAGCTGATCACATTAACGATATCGGTCACAGAAGACATCAGTGTCCCGACATAATCTGTGTAAGCAATGACCTTTTCTTCATCGGTTGCCTGCATTCTCTCATTATAGGTATCCAGAATATTGATCACTTCCTGCTTACTTTCAAAGTCTAATGGATAGATGCTTATCGAACTTGGTGAATCAAAGCTTGCATACTGCAGCTTCGAAAGATTGCTTTCATAAGTAGTGGTTTCTCGGCTCATCATCGACAGCATCAATTCTGAGAGTTCTTCCTCTGTCATATTGACTTGAATCGCCTGGGCGAACTTATCCGCATCAATGGAGATCGCATTTTGCATATTTCCGGCCAGTTGGCTCATTTGCGCCTGTAATTGACTGGAGATCTGCTGTTCTAATGAGCTTGTCAGGCTTGCCCCATATTGGGAAAGCACCGTTTGCATCTCCTGCTGTAAATTGCTTTCAAACTGGCTCAACAAGCCGCTCTCATCCAACAGTCCCTGCAACTCCGTCTGCAGATAAGCTTGGGTCTCATCTGATTGGATGTATTCTAAGAAATAAGTGCCCATCTGTGTCTCATCGGTATAGCCATGACTAGTCAGATATTGCTGGAAATGATTCTGAAGCCGTTCGCTGAATCCTTTCAGACTTTCTTCAGAGAGTTCAAAGTGCATATCTTTAAACAGGTTCTCCCAGTTGAACTCTGGTAAAGTATTTAAATCTAAAGTGACCCCGCTCAGATCCAGATTGCCTAATCCGGCACTTAAAGCGCTGGTATCAAACCGGAAAGCACTCTGTAATGTCGCTGTATCGATTGTAAAGATGGAATTCAGATCAAAAGACTGTGTATCTGTGCTATTAAAATTGTTGCCTGTAAATACATCGATCGTTGGATCAGCTAATTGTTTTTGAACGATCTCGCTATTGGATGCTTCATTGATCACATGTTCTGTCAAGCTCGCAGGATAACAGATGCCTGTTGTCAGCATCGCAGCATTCGCATCTGTACTTGGCTGAACGACTCCCACGATCGTCAGATCTTCACCATTTTGTATCAATTCCTGCATATAAGCTGTATCATCTGTCTTATCTACATACACCCCATAGGTTTCATCGTAACGATAATAATCATAGGCATTGACGACCTTAAACGTAATTCCCAGGATATCATCATAAGTGTAGGTTCCCATATCCTCTGGTACCGTCACATTTTCTTCACGCGCAAAGGCATTGACCATTTCATCCAGCTCCGAAAAATCTCTGAGACCTAATGTATACAGCATGAAATCACTCATACTGCCATTAGCAGTCAAAACAAGTACACATTCATTACGATTTTCAGGCCAGCGCCCTGCCTTGACATCATAACTATTCATATACAGATCCGGATCTTCTGGCATCTGTGAAAAGACATTAGTACTCATCATCGAGGACATCAGACTATTGCTGCTGCTAGAGGAGCCTAGGCCAATCGAAGTAAACGACTGGTCTGGATGTACCTGCCGCACCGTTTCTGTGTTCGCACTATAAATTTGTGGAGAGATATTATACTCATACTCAATAGAATTGACATAATCATTGATATTCCCACCGTTGTCATCAAAATAAGTCTTCAGAGAAGCAATATCGTTCGAACCAATCTTTGAGAACATATTGGTCAGCATATCAAATATCTGAATTTGGTCCTCGCTTGTCTCCTGTTCAGATCCCGAAGCCATATCCAGCATCATACCAGTCAGATCAATACCAGTACTTGTAATGGTAAGCGGATATTCCGACAGGGTTTCCTCCTCAATCGATTGAATATACTGATTCACACCGGTGGAAAGTGACAGGATCAAGGCGATCCCGATAATCCCAATCGATCCTGCAAAAGCTGTCAGGAAAGTTCTTCCTTTCTTGGTCTTTAAGTTATTAAAGCTCAAGGCTAGCGATGTCAGCCATGACATCGATGATTTCCCCATATTCTGATGTTTTGGCTCAGCCAGGATTGCATCATCCACTTCGAACGGATCACTGTCACGGCGGATCCTTCCATCGCGTAATTCAACGATACGGGTCGCATACTCTTCTGCAAGTTCCGGGTTATGCGTAACCATCACGACTAGACGATCTTTCGCCACTTCCTTCAAAAGTTCCATTACCTGTACGCTGGTTACACTATCCAGAGCTCCGGTTGGCTCATCGGCCAGCAGGATATCCGGATCATTGACAAGCGCACGCGCAATCGCCACACGCTGCATCTGACCACCGGAAAGTTGATTCGGTTTTTTATGTCCTTGCTCGCCTAACCCTACCTGCTCCAGGGCATGCTGAGCTCGCTGGCGTCGTTCGGACTTGGAAACACCGGAAATCGTTAAGGCCAATTCGACATTCGCCAAGATCGTCTGATGCGGAATCAGGTTATAACTCTGGAAAACAAACCCAATTGTATGGTTACGATAAGAATCCCAGTCGCGATCTTTATATTTCTTTGTCGAGATTCCATTAATAATCAGATCGCCCTCATCATACCGATCCAACCCACCAATAATATTCAAAAACGTCGTCTTTCCCGAACCGCTCGGTCCCAGGATCGCCACGAATTCGTTATCTCTTAAATTCAGACTGACTCCATCTAACGCCTTCTGGACCAAATTGCCTGTGCGATATTCTTTATGAATATTCTTAACTTGAAGCATCGAAATACACCCCTTAGACCTAAATCATAAACTATGCTATCCATTATGTATAGTGTTTTTGAATTTTTCATGAACTTTACAGACAAGAAACAAATCACACAATTTCAAATCATCATTCGTGATTCTGCCGATGATTCACTAAAGCCTTCAAAAATGTTTGGACAGCTGGCGTAGGGTGCATTGGGTAAAGCACACCATAAGGAATCGTAAAATCCCAATCCACCGGGATCGTCACTAAAGAAGGATGGAGATCGCGCCAGGTCTGCGTACTAAGCATCAAACTGCCGCTACGTTCACACGCATTAAAGGTCTTTGTATCATATGAAGAAACATTCTGAATATGAATCAGCGGATGATTTTTAACAATCTCTTCCCGCAGACAATCAACATACTCCGTTTCCCCTTTCTCTACCACAAAAAGTGTTTGACCATCCAGGTCCTGCCATGTCAAACATTTCTTTTGCGCCAATGGGTGATGCAGCGGCGCAGCAATCATGATCGGCATCCTTTCTAAGGGGAGCACGCGGCATTGACAGTTCCATAATGTAGTTGGAAAAGTGCCCGCAACAATATCAATATCTTCACCTAGATGATTCAATAAACGCAAATAGCTTTCATGGGCATCATCAAAAGGAACGATCTCCAATTGAATCGATGGATATGCTGTCCGAATCTCAGCCCATATTTCCATAATCGTCCGCGCCGGGCGCATGAGGGATGAACCAATCCGGATCGTCTTTTGGCCCATCTGTTTGGCTTTCTCAATCGCCTGTTGAGATAAACGAATGATCTTCTTTGCATCCTGATAAATGCTCTTTCCTTCCTCTGTCAATTCTACCCCATGATTTGTTCGTTTAAACAAGACGACCCCCAGCTCATCCTCCAATAGATTGATCTGTTTCATCACCGCTGTCGAGGAAATAAACAAAGCTTCGGCCGCTTTCGCAAAGCTCCCTTTTTCTACGACCATCATCAATATATCTAAATGCCGATTATACATCGATACTCCTCCTCGCATCAACCATATCGTTTATACCATTATAACAAATGGATACTTCCTTTGCCACTCATTTTACATTACAATATAGTTGTCTAAAAAAGCGCTCGTTCTTTACAAAAAACGGTGAATTATTCAATGCTTTTAATTCAACAGAGAACCAAGGAGGTCAACAGATGAAAACAAGAAAAATCAGAGATTTAGAAGTATCCGCCATCGGTATGGGATGCATGGGATTTTCCCATGGTTATGGGAAAGTGCCTGCTGAAAGTGAAGCCATCGAAGCCATTCGAGCAGCTTATGATGAAGCTGGCTGTACCTTCTTTGATACCGCTGAAACTTATGGACGTGAGCAGTTCTATCCCGGCCATAATGAAGAGCTTGTCGGTAAAGCCATCGAACCCTTCAGAAAAGAAGTTGTCCTGGCTACTAAACTTCATCTACATGACCAGGAGCTTAGTAAAGAGCCTTTAGAAACTCTGATGCGTCGTCATCTCCAACAATCCATGCAGAATCTACGCACCGATTATATCGACCTTTATTATCTGCATCGTGTCAATGAAGCGATCGCCATCGAAGATATCGCTCGTATCATGGGAAAATTCATTGATGAAGGTCTGATCAAGGGCTGGGGCTTATCCCAGGTAGATGTCGATTTATTGGATCGCGCGCATCGCATCACCCCAGTAACGGCAGTACAGAACATCTACTCCATGATGGAAAGAGGATGTGAAAAGAAGATCTTCCCATATTGTTTGGAAAACAATATTGGGGTCGTTCCTTTCTCACCGATTGCGAGCGGTTTTTTATCCGGTAAAGTAACAACTGAAACCAAATTCGAGGGCGATGACGTGCGCAAATGGGTACCTCAATTATCTAAAGAAAATATCGTCGCTAATCAGCCTATCATTGACTTATTAACCACTTATGCCCAAAAGAAACAGGCCACCAACGCACAGATCAGCTTAGCCTGGATGCTGCATAAATATCCGAATGTGGTTCCAATTCCGGGTTCTAAAAATAAAGGAAGGATCTTAGAAAACCTGGCAAGTGCGGATGTTGAATTAAGCGAGGAGGAATTTGCATCGCTAGAAGCCGCTTTGAATCAACTGGAAGTACATGGACATCGCGGTTATGTCGAATCAGAAAAGAAAACCTTCTCCAATCACTGGCTTAAAAAAGAATAAAAAATATCATCAAAAGACATGCCTTTCACTGTCAGAAGAAAAAGATCAGCTAGTGGAGAGCTGTCGAATAAAGTGTGCCAATGAGATAACCAATGCCTCTCTAATTGACACACTTGTTTTACGATATGCAGGTATAGGTTGTTTAAAACCAATATAGCCTAGAAAAAAATAAACAATGACAAAGAAGAATACAGGGCTTAAAGCTGCTTATCCATGCTTTGCCCAAGCACTCAAGATCATACCAGCGAAAGAATCAACGCAGGTTTTCCATAAAGGGATTAAAAAAGACAGAGTTATATTAAAGAGTCAAAGAACTTTGAAATAAACGCACTGGCGACCGGTATCTAACTAAAGATTAGTATGGAATCAATGAGAAAGAGAGGATAATCTAAAATCACGCATGAAACCCTACACAGCTGATTAGAAAGCTTTTTTACAGTCAAAAAAGGGAAGCATTTCGTATCAATACTTCCTTTATCTGCTGCAATCATTTAGACATTTTTCTTGTCATGCTCCAACTAGACGATAAATCATCTACGTTAACACCATCTGGTCACAACACGATTGATGAATTATCTTTACGCCGTTAAATCTCAATGTATTTCATTTTCCAAATAGTCTCTTCAACCCCGTCTTAGGAGCATAAGGCTCGCTACGCATATCGACAAGGGTATAGCCTAGCGCACCCAATACTTTTTTCATCTGCGCTTTAGGTAAAGGCAAGTCAGTTAACACAACGGCTTCCTTTTTTTTATGTGACGCGGTTACTTTTTTTACTTCAAAGTTCTTACGAATCGCATCACATATATGACTTTCGCACATTCCACACATCATCCCATCAATTGTCAACGTCACTTTTTCCATATGCACACCTAGGGTATCTTATCAATGCCCTTATACCTTTCTATCAACCTTTTTGATCCGTGATTGATGACGGCTTAACCTCACTGTAAAATCAGCGATGTTGAATAAGGATCATATTGTTCCCAGGGGTCAATCGACTTCCAGAAGAAACTATCATCCTCATTCCTTTCTCTTCCATTTTAGCATAGATTCATTATTTTTTCGTCACCTTTTAGTTAGTATATGCAAACCAGGAAAACCTTTTTCTTTTTTTAAAAAGGTATGTTATAATCTAATTTATGGAGGTGTAACTATGTTAGTAACAAATGGAGAAGAACGCCTACGCGCTTTCTCACAACAACATCATCAATATAAGGCCACTTTGATCCACGATCGCGTTTTACATGTTGCCGGTCTGGGCCACAGTAACGCAATCGCCATTAAAGCAGAGACATCCATTATCTTAGTCGATACCTTAGATAATGTAGAACGAGCCTCACAGCTCAAGCAACTCATCAACGACACATTTCATTTACCCGTAAGAACCATTATCTATACACATGGGCATCCAGATCATCGTGGTGGAGCCGGTGCTTTTAAAGACAGTGTAAAAGAAATCATTGCCTTTCGCGCACTAAAAAACCCACCTAAATATTATCAGGAACTTTCCAGTTTACTCAATCAGCGCGCTAACTATCAATTTGGCTATCAGTTAAGCGATGAAGAGGCCATCAGTCAAGGAATAGGCAAACGAGAAGACTTTATTCATGGTCATATGGAGCCACTGGCACCAACGACACTCTATGCGGAAGAAGAAGTCACTCGCACGATTGATGGTATCACACTCAAACTGGTACGTGCTCCAGGAGAGTGTGATGATGAAATCTTTATTTGGATAGAAGACATGCGCATCCTTTGTTGTGCGGATAATTTCTATGCCTGCTGGCCAAATCTTTATGCGCTCAGAGGAACTCCTTATCGCGATATTGCCACCTGGGTCGACAGTCTGGATCGTATGCTCGCCTATCCAGCTGACTATCTGCTTACTGGACATATGGAAATGATTAGCGGTCCGGAACAGATTCATGAAGTGCTGACCAACTATCGTGATGCCATAGATTTTGTACTCAAAGAGACTTTGCGTCTGATGAAAGCTGGTCTCACACTCAATGAAATCGTCGAAAACGTCAAGCTGCCTGAAAAATGGCAAAACTGCGCTTATCTACAAGAATATTATGGAACTGTGAGCTGGTCTGTCCGCGCTATCTACAATGGCTATGTTGGCTGGTTCGACGGTAATCCCACCAGCTTGAATATGACGCCCCAAGCCCTTTATCACCAGGAGCTCGTCTCTTTGATTGGAAAAGAAAAACTAACCTTACGCATTCAGGAACTTCTTTCGCAAGCACATTATCAGCTTGCCTGTGAATTAGCCGATCTTTTAGAAGATCCCCATCTCAAAGCGCAGGCACTCCGAGGTCTTGCTTCTCAAGAAACATCAGCGAATGGCCGCCATTACTATATTTGTCAGGCACAACTATTAGAAAATGATTAAAGCACCCACAGGTGCTTTTTTAAATCTCGATATTTTTCTTATATTCCCGGGGACTCACCCCTGTCACTTGCTTAAAAGCGCGTGACAAATGATAAGCAGAGGAGTATCCTAATTCCCGGGAAATTTGGTTGACACTATCGCCCTCAACCAACTTCTTCTGGGCTACATGTATCTTTTGCTGCTGAATATAAGTTGCTGGCGGAACAGCTAACACATCAATAAAGGCCTTATACAGTACACTAATCGAAACACCTAAAGCACGCGATACCGCCGCCAGGCGAATCGGTTCATAGAGATGCGTCTGGATATAGTGCATCGCTTCATTGATAAGCTTAATATAGGGAGAATGAATCAAGCGAACTTTTTCATTGTTCACTCGTTTCATTTGTGCTCTCGTTAACTCGACAATCACATGAATAAGTACGGAGGTAATCACACTCGTATAGCCACTTTGTTTATCTTCGACCTCTTTGAGCAGATGATCAAATGTATCTGCAAAATCCATGACTTCACTTGCATAGATCAAGTTGCCATGTCTAGTCAGCAGTGACAAAAACTGGCGCTGTAAAGCAACAGGCTCTATTTCAAAGTGAAAATAGTAATAGGTGAAATCATCTTCGATTTGAGAAAGTGACGTATTCAACTGATAAGGCTCTAAGACTAAAAAGCTCTTTTCGGGACAGTCATACTCTTTTTCACCCAACATGATCCGTGTTCCGCCCTTTTTGTAATAGAGAATTTCTATATCATTGGAGATGTAATTACGATCTTTTTCATACCGACTTTCCCACACCCCAAAGTAATTGATCTTAAAGCTCATTTGCTTCAACAAACTGGAGAGCTCGTCTCCCTGAAACTGGTCGAATTTCGTTTGTGTCTGGATATACATTTGCGCTCACCGCCTTTATGTATATTGTAATCGATTTCATCATCTTTTTCAAACAAAAGGTTATACATTTCTGCTTTTTAACAATCTCTTAAAGGCATCTGTACATTCAATCGTATATTTATTTAGAACAAAAATGCAAATAAAACGAATCGTATATCTTTTAAAACTGACTATGTATGGCAATTCATATTGACACCTGACAAGGTCCTTGTCTGGTCATTTATAACCAAAAGACTGCCATCAAATGATCAGTAACCAAAGGCAGGAATTGAAAAAGAATTTTCAAAATATTAAAAATGCTCCCCATTTGAATTGAAATCGCTTATAATAAAATCATGAAAATAAAGGAGGATGAAAACCATGGGATTCCCAAAAGACTTTTTATGGGGCGGTGCAACAGCTGCCAACCAATATGAAGGTGGTTATTTAGATGGCGGAAAAGGCTTAACGACCTTAGACGCGATCACAGGTGGAAGCCATACCGTTCCTAGAAGATTATCTTATCAAGGACCTGATGGAGAAGTTAAATTTGTTGATCGCAGTGCAGATCTGCCAAAAGGTGCAAAGGGTTATGTTGATCCTAATCAGTATTACCCTAGCCATGTGGCTACAGACTTCTATCATCATTGGAAAGAAGATATCGCCCTGTTTGCGGAAATGGGCTTCAAAACATTCAGAATGTCCATTGCCTGGGCAAGACTGTTCCCTAGAGGTGACGAATTAGAACCTAATGAAGAAGGCGTTCAGTTCTACGAAAATATCTTCAAAGAATTAAGAAAGTACAATATCGAACCAATGGTAACTTTAAACCATTTTGATATGCCAATGTACTTAGCTGATGAAATGGATGGCTGGTTAGATCGTCGTGTTATCGATTACTACCTGAACTTTGTTCGTGTCTGCTTCACACGTTACAAAGGTTTAGTTAAATTATGGAAGACCTTCAACGAAATTAACGTTTTACGTGGATGGGAAATGTTAGGTGTCAAAGATCATTCCCCACAGACATACTATCAGGCATTACATCATATTTTTGTTGCAAGTGCCAAAGCCGTTCAATTAGGTCACTTGATCGATCCTGAAAATATGATCGGTATGATGATTGCTTACGGTACGAACTATCCTGAAGACTGCAACCCTGAAACATTTATGAAAAACATTCAGGAATCACATATCAAACAGTTCTTCTGTGATGTTCAGTGCCGTGGTTACTACCCTAACTACAAATTAAAAGAATTTGAAAGATTAGGTGTCGAAATCAAACAGGATATCTACGATGAAGAAGTATTGCTGGAAGGAACAGTTGACTTCATTGGCTTCAGCTATTATAGCTCAGGGGTAACAACGACCAGAGAAGATGCAGAAACAACTGACGGCAATCAGAGACGTCAGGTCAAGAACCCATATCTGAAAGCAAGTGACTGGGGCTGGCAGATTGACCCTGTTGGTTTACGTATTGCCTGCAACGAATTATATGATCGCTATGAGATCCCTGTATTTGTTGTAGAAAATGGTTTAGGGGCTATTGATACGGTTGAAGCGGATGGTTCCATCAATGATGATTATCGTATCGATTATTTGGCAAGACATATCGAGCAGCTTGAAAAAGCCATCAACGAAGACGGTGTTCCTGTGATGGGTTATACCCCTTGGGGATGCATCGATTTAGTTTCTGCCGGTACCGGTGAGATGCGTAAACGTTATGGTTTCATCTACGTTGATATGGATGACGAAGGAAAAGGAACCTTAGCACGTTCACGCAAGAAATCTTTCTACTGGTATAAGAAAGTCATCGAAACAAACGGTGAAGATCTTTCTAACGACTAAGCATGTTTGCAAGACCGTAAAACCATTGTTTCAAATAAAGCAAAAGGACGGAATTCATCAGTCTATGACTGATAGAAACCGTCCTTTTTTTGTGATAACTCCTCCAAGCTGCACTGCCATGGGATGCCTGGCCTTTTTTATCAGCAGGGCAATGGATCTAAAAGCACTTGGGCATCTGCAGCAAGCCAAATTCACTGCTGTGTATACTTAAGATAAAGGGTTAGTAGAAGATTGACCCATAGGTCGATTGACAACCATACATTGACATTTCCCAGCGTCAAAGCCATCACACCATTAAGGACCAGCCAGATCAGCCACATCGGCAAATATCGCCCATACCATGTCGATGATCGAAAAGCATAAGCATAGGCACCAAAATACAGTAACGATAACCAACAGATATGCTCTAAACCCGAATAGTCTAATTTCAGCCAGACCATCTTAAAATACCACTGGAGCACGATCAAGGGCACGCATAACCAACTCAATAATCTGATGATCTTGTTTGTATCCATGGTATCACCTCTTACCCTCATTATAGCATTTCGAATCGGATAAATCTCCCATTTTAGTTGATATATCTACTCTTTTTTGGTCGATAACACATGAGTCCCGCAACCATTACTGAGGTAATGATCGGTAAAAGGATATTGAAAGCAATCCCGGCACCACTAATGATCATGGAGGCCAAAGAGGCACCTAGGGCCTGGGCAAACTGGATAACTGAACCATTGATGGAAACCAGTAAATTGGATTGGCGATTAGTGACAATATTGATTCCCGTATTCAGCTGTAAACCAATAAACCAGCCATTAAACATCCACAAGAAGATAAAGAACAGATTCAGATATAGATGAGCGGTTGTCAAAAAGATCACGATACTGATTACGATCTCCAGTAAGGAGCTCACCCATAAAGCTTGACGATAACCCATCCGGTCACAAGCGACACCACCCAGCAAGTTGCCTAAAAAACTACAAGCACCGATCATAACTAATATGAGGCTCATCGCTGGTTCTAGCGCAGGGAAAAAGGCAACGATATAAGGTGTCAAATAAGTATAGAACGCCTCATAACCAATAAAGGTAATCAGCGAACAAAGTAAGACCATCCACACATCATGCACTTTTACCATCTGAAGCTCCTGGTGTAAATGCAAGGCTTCTTTTTCCTGTCCTATCTCCGGCAAGCAGAAAGCAAAATAAAGAAAGCCACCAGCCATCAACAAGATCAAGAACAGATAAATGCTTTGCCAGCTGTAAGCATGGATCAAAATGCGGCACAAAGGCACGCCCACCATAAGACTGGCTGCACCGCCCGCAATCAGCAAAGACAAATTCTTACCGACACGCTCAGGCGGTGATAATGCCGCAATACTGGTTGTCGCTAAGACACCATAAGCCGTACCAAATAAACCAAGCATGAAGCGAGCAAGTAATAGCAGCGGAAAGCTCGTAGCGACAATGGACAATACCCCAAAAAGCATGTTACATAACAGTGTCCCTTTCAGCATTAACGATCTCGACCACTTTCTAAATACCAGCAACAACAGTGGTGCGCCAATCGCACCATAGGCATACAAAGACGTCAGATACCCGGTCATGGCCACATCAATCTGCATCGTAATGGCAATCCGGTCCAAGATTCCATTAAAGAGTGTCCCGGACATGGACATGACAAAGTTCATCACAATAAAGACAAACATCATAACAAAACCTAATTTTTCTTTTCTTTTTTCCATAAGCATCTCCTATCCTATACGCTTACAGTATAACTAATGAAGCTAAGTATGTAAAATACTTATGTATTATGCGTTCATATAACTAAACGGAATATGTTTAATGTCAAAAAAACGTCTTCTGAATACATCGGAGTTTTTGAGTCACTTCCGTCGGACTGTTTTGTCCCAGCAAATCCCGTTAATATTAACTAGTCAAATCGCTTGAAATTGCGCCACTATATTATTTAACTTCAAAGGCATTATATTTACAGAATAATGTTAAAGATAAGATAACATCCATCTTTATTAGAGACATCTTCTAAATTATCTAGATAATATCAGTTTATCTGCTGAATGTGAAATTTAATACAGTATAGAATCTGTTAGATAATTGCCATTAACTGAACATGCCGCTGTTGGATTTACTTGATGGGAGATGATAGTCTTTATTCGGTTTATTAAATAAACTACCCCGGGTCAAGATCCGAAATGTCCGCTGGACATTTCTGCGGGGTATTATAAACTTCGTTTCCCTAGAGCGATTTTATTGGAATCTTCAATAAAATCGCCCCCATTCACTGATGTGGTCGAAACCTACTGGGTTCCGAATAATGATTTTTAAGAAAACCATTATAACATAGTTCATGGGGCACTATGCAGCAAGCTGCGGGGAAAGGCCCATTGATGCTATAGATTTGCTCTCGTAAATCTATAGCTTATTCTATGATCTGAAGATATCATTGTTGGGCTGGTTCTGGATATGTGGACGGAGAAAGCAATGACGGCGTGAAATATAAAAGACTGGCCCCCCAGGAGGACTTTGATAAGTTCTGAACGTAAAAAGGAACAGCGACTCTGCTATTCCTTTTTGCGGGTTATTCACGTTCTGCCTGAATGATGCCCTCAACATCCCTGCCACCGTAGAAAATTCGGATCACAGTTACCGTGCGGCTGCTGTCATTTACGGCATAATAGACGACAAAATGATCTACCGGCATCCGATGCATCCCCATGCTTTTCCACGGTTCCCAATCCACGACAGCATGCCGGGATGGCATAAAATCAAGCGACCTGATTTCTTTCCGGATACGGTTTACCTGGCCCTCTGCGGTCTTTGGTGCCTGCAGATCATAGGCGATGTAAGAATAAATCTCTCTCAGATCATCTTTGGCATCCGGGGAGTAGATAACGAAATAGGTACCGTTCATATACCGAATTCCCGTTTTAATTCGGCATCCACCTCATCTGCCGTATAGGTTACGCCAGATTTCATGGACTCCATGCCTTTCATAAGCTCTGCGTCCAGCTGCTCACGGGTCATGCCTCCGACCGCGGTGGGTTTTGTGGAGGGCAGGCGAAGTTCAAAGGGCATTCCCTTTTTCAGTACAATCTGACTGTAAAGCATCTGTATTGCGCTGGACGGGGAAATCCCAAGCTGAGAAAGGATTCTTTCAGCGTTTTCTTTTAACTCCGTATCAATGCGGGCATAAACTGCGGATGTATTTGCCATATCTATCACACTCCTTTGGCTATATTATATCCTTTTTTCTTTTACTAATGCAAGCAATTGCAAGCAAAATTATAAATTTGTTTACAACTACATAAGGAGGTAAAGGTAGTATTACAGTGGAGATTTGTGGCGATACCACAGTACTTAAGAACGTCATTTCATCCGTCATGAAAACACAGTCTGCCTTAAATGATGTGAACAACCTCCTGAAACTCGATCCTTCTCATACAGTACTGCTGGCCTAGGCAGTCAGCCAGACAGAAGAAAAGCTGTCAACTCTGGAAGCTGCCAAGAAACAGGTGACTGCTGCCTTTTCCCATGGAGATATCGGGGCGGATAAATACCAGGCGTTTCAGCGGAAGATTGAGGAACCCCGTGGGAAGCTAAATGAATACAAGGCCGACCTACCCGAGCTACAGACGGGACAGGAAGCATTTTCACACAGAATACGGCAAAACTGGAAAAAATATTTGCTGCTACCGGAACGGAAGTTGATGATTATGCGGATGTGCTTGGCAACAGGCTGATTTCTGATATCAACAATGGGAGGGCAAATTCTGACCAACTGCGGGCAGCTCTTGAGAAGATCGGGGAGTCTGCCATAGGAGGGTAAGCTGATATCCGTCAGCTGATCAGTCGCTACGGTATCTGGATCGCTCCAATGTGGGCGCTGACCAGCCCAACCCACTTCTATGGATTCGCCTGCTTTTCGTTTCAGGATATCCTTGAATTGATGGACATTAAGATGGTCATTAAAGTGCTCGCTTAACATTTGGTCACTCAAATTTCTGACTTTGTCATCAGTCAATCTAGATTCATTAATCTGCTTGACGATCTTATTGACCGTGTTTCGTGCATATCCAGTTTTCTCTACAACACTTCTATTGCTCAGCCCTGATATATTATAAGTGTCCCATCTAAGGGGTCACTCACAGTATACCTTCTTTCTATCAACCTTCTACCCGTGGTTGATTACGGTGACGATACGATATCCTGTAAACTACAGAATATGTGATTGTGGATTTGTATTTTATCCCACTGTGGCTTTGACTACTTCAAGGAGGAACTCACCACTCCTTATTCTCAAACAGTGATTAGTTAGATGGGTCTTGAATTCGTATTTTGCACCAGGTTTTGTTGAATAAGGCTGTTGGTTGCACATCACATGTATCTTATTTTGAAAGGTCGTGTTTCTCCTTGCTTTTAATTCTGCTATCTCTCTCATCTTCTTGTGCATATAAATGCACCTCCTTTTAGGGCAACAGCTAAATGAGAAAAGTGCTGTTGCTTAATCCCATTTTGCCTAAAAGAAGGTGGCGCAATAAAGAGCGATTCAGGTGGCTCAAGCTATTCCGATTTTTTGACGCAAATTAGCGCGATTTTAGTGGCTCAAAGCTGCCGCCGTTTTCATCTTCTACACTTTGTAAAAGACGCCTTTTTATTGCATATGAAATTAAGGCTCAATGCGGTCAGGGCCTCTGAATAAGAACATCGTCTCTTTTAACGACCCTGTCTCCAAAAGAAGCATGGTCAGACGATCGATGCCTAAAGCAAATCCACCATGGGGCGGACAGCCGTATTTAAAGAACTCCAGATAAAATTTGACATCTTCTCCCAAGCCCTTTTCAGAGGCTTGTTGGCACAATTGCGCATAGCGATGTTCACGCTGGGCGCCTGTTGTGATCTCACAGCCCTTCCAGATCAAATCATATCCCTGTGGGACACCATGTTTGCGCAGGTGATAAAAGGCACGCTTGCTGGCATGATAATCTGTGACAAAAAGGAAAGGATGATGATAAGTCTCCATGGCATACTGACTAGCCAATTTTTCAGACTGTGCGTTCATGTCACCGACATCTTCATAATTCATTTCAAATCCATATTTTTCCTTCAGCGCCTGATAAAGATCGGCCAATTTGATACGTGGGAACGGTTTGGTCGGCACAGTGACCTCAACCCCAAATACTTCCTTGATTGGCTTGCCATATTGTTCTTTGACACGACGCAAGCCTGCGATCAACAGATCTTCTTCAAAGTCCATCACTTCTTCATAGGAATCAATATAGCTAAACTCGATATCAAAAGAAGTAAATTCTGTACTATGCCGATAGGAATTGGAGTTTTCTGCACGGAAAGCCGGAGCAATTTCAAACACTTTTTCGAAGCCAGCGGCAATGGCCATCTGTTTATAAAACTGAGGACTTTGGGCCAGATAGGCTTCCCGATCAAAGTATTGAAGTTTGAACACCTCTGAACCAGACTCACTGGCAGCACCGATCATCTTTGGTGTATGGATCTCTATAAAGCCTTGTTGTAAAACAAAATCCCGCATGCCCTGCACCAGGCTTGTCTGAACCTGAAACATCAGCTGATTCGCCTGACGCCGCAGATCTAAAAAGCGATAATTTAAACGCGTATCCAGTAAAGCCGAATGCGCATCCTGATATTGTAATGGCAGTTCTTCTTCACTGTAACTGGTCACTTCGATGCTTGTGGGAAGCAATTCCATGTGACGTAATTTCACTTTTTCATTATAAGCCAGCAGTCCTTCAATCTTCACGGTACTTTCACAGGTCAAATGAGACACGAGTTCATTCCACTTTTGGTTTTCTTCATTTTTCTCAAGCGTGACCTGAACTTCTCCGCTTATATCTCGCACAATCATAAACTGCACATATTTCAAGTCACGAATGCGAGACACAAATCCATCGATGCGGATCGTCTGTCCTAAATAATGGTCTAAATCTTTAAAAGCAATGGTTTTCATACGATGTACCTCCTCATCAACAAAAAAACAGTTATCACCCACATAGGGACGAATAACTGTTGAATCCGCGGTACCACCCATCTTACAAGATGCCTAGAGCATCTCATCACTCATTCGTTAACGGCGCAAACCGGCTTTTCCTACTTCGTTCAGAAAAGCAGCTCTTAGGTGTCTTTCTGCCTGCTTTCAGATTATCTTCCACCAGCCGATAACTCTCTATCCTAAAAAACAAACATACTTCTCCTCGTCAATGCTTTGTGTCATCATAACACAATTAAGTCTAAAATACAAGTTGAGACAAGATGTCCTTCACCGTTAAATCAATCATTCCGTAGCATTTTCTCATTTTAAAGGCGAGCCCCAGTCTGTTAAGACAGGATGCGCTTTTGCTTTACCAGTCACAGCGCTATTTTAAGCAGCTTTCTTTTCTTGTTTTAATTACTGAATCTTACGACGAATTTTCTGCTGAACTCCCAGATTTTCTTTTCCACTCACAATTAATTGATTTAGTCGATGTTCTCATAATATGATTTTCGCATCCTCCTAAAACAAAAAGAAAAACCTCTCCATAGGCTGGAAAGGTTCTGTGCTTAAGCCTGCTGATTGGCTTTGATGATTTCCTGTAAGCTAATATGTTCATTACGGTATCTGGCATTGGGATTCTTTTCAGGTACGGTTAAAGAAATAGCATTCTGCGGACAGGCATGAATACATGCCAGGCAGGTCTGACAATTTCCTGGTGTATGTACCGCTTTTCCATCGACGATACGCATCGAAGCAGATGGACAAACTTTGGCACAAATACCACAACCGATACATTTTTCTGTCACCTTTAATAAATGCTGCCAGGCATCTGATGGCTGACTGGCCATTCTGTCTACAAATCCCTGATGTGCCGCCATATCTTCTTCTGTGACTTTTGAAATGATGCGTTTTCCTTCATCAAGATCTGCTTTGATGGCATCTAATTGAGATTCCACTTTTTTATCAATCTGTCTTTGTTCATCCATATCGAAAGCAGGCAGCCAGTTATCCACCATTAAGAGGACATTGATATACGCAGGTTCAATCCCACATTCTGCACAAAGCTGTTTGGCTAATAAAGCCGCCCCACCATGACGATTTCCATAGGTCAGGACCATATAGAAATAAGCGGTCTTGAAAGTGGCCTTATGCATAAACTCCTTCACCATTGAAGGGACTTCATGACCATAAACAGGGGCAACGATACCAATTTTCTCATCCTCAAAAACTAAATTCTCCTGGTGGATCACCTGTGGAATGCTGATTGGATCTGACTCCAGCTGTTTAGCTGCATATAAGCAGTTACCTGTTCCCGTAAAATAAAATAGCATACACGATCTCCTCCTCTACTCTCTTTTAGTATAACAACCGATAGCAACTATCGGTCAAGCCTTTTTTTCAAAAATCATCTTGATGCATTGTGAATGCGTTGATGAAGAAGGGCAAAAAAAGCATGCCCCCAGGCACGCTGATCCATGACCTATTGTCCAGCTTCATGCTTTTTTTCTCTTTCCTGCTGTTCTTTTTGCAGGCGAGCCTTGGCTTCTTCGACACTTTCACCTTCACGTGTCAGAAATTGATCGACAAAATAATCCGTCATCTTAGTAAAGCCACCGACAACACTGTCTTCAATTTTTTGATAGCTTCCTACTACGCCATCTTCAATTCTCTTATAACCACCTACGACTTCTTCGGCAATTTTTGCATTTACTTTTACTATTTTTGATTTCGCCATTGCATTTCCTCCTAATAAGCCTTTCTTTTCTTAATCACAATCGCTACTGTTGCCAGGGTGACAATCCCGGCCACTGCACTTACCATCCATTTAGACATCACACGACCTCCTAATCCTTTAAACCTTTGACGAATGGGATCAGACAAAGTAAAGCGACAATGCCGATCATACCAACGACAATCCCCGGAACCATCATATTCCAGATCATGGTCATACACATACCTACACCAAAGATGATCGTACTGACAACACCAAAGAACGTGATCCCAATTGCTTTGCCATTAATGACAATGGCTGGTTTCCCATCCATCTTACGACGAACCAAGACCATGATCAGTAAAACGACTAACCCAACTACACCAATCACGATCCCCTGCGTCATCGCATACCACTCTGGCAACAATGCCATACACATGCCCAAACCAAATAAAATACCACCGATCGTACTTAAAATGAATGTTACAAAATCTTTCTTTTTCATACTTGTTCTGCCTCCTTCATTTGACAGGCATATTATAAGTAGCGGAGTTTTCCAAATTAATTTTGAAATGTTTATGAATTGTTAAATGAAAAAGATATCCTTGTTTTTGAAGGATATCTCAATATTGACAAAATATCTTTATTTTTTATAGAGGACCAGGCTCTCATATGGTCTTAAGACTAGCTTAGGTGTCAATGTGTGAGAAGGATAATTGGAAATCAACACCTCATAATCTTCGATACCATCCAATGACAGCTGAACTTCTTTATCATAAAAATGATTCAGAACAATCATCACTTCGTTCTGATAAGTCCGCTTAAAGGCATAGATAGAGGGATGATCAGGCAAAATTGGTTCATAGCTGCCTTCACTGATAATGGGATACTGTTTTCTAAGTTGGATCAGTCGACGATAATAGTGAAGGATCGAATCAGCATCCTGGATACTATCTTCCACATTGATCGTCACGTGATTGGGATTCATCTCCATCCAAGGTTCGACATCTGAGAATCCGCCGTCCCTTGTCCATTGCATCGGGGAACGAGCATTATCTCTGGACTTGTCCTGTAGGATCTGCTGAACTTCTTCTTCGCTTAAGCCCCTCTCTTTTAAAATATGGTAATAGTTAATGCTTTCCACATCACGATACTGATGGATATCCGTAAAGTAATTATTCGTCATCCCGATTTCCTCGCCCTGATAGATGTAGGGTGTTCCTCTTTGCATATGCATCACTGTTGCCAGCATTTTTGCGGATTCTTTATGATATTCTTTATCATTTCCAAAACGGGAGACAGAACGCGGCTGATCATGGCAGTTCCAGAACAAGGCATTCCAGCCCTGCCCCTTCTCCATGCCTGTCTGCCAGTCATTCAACAGCTGCTTGAGCTCCTGAAAATCAAAGGGCATATGTGTCCATTTCTCTTTATTCTGATAATCGACTTTGAGATGATGAAATTGAAAGGTCATCTGGAGCTCCTGATTCTCCGGCTTCGTATAACCGACACAGTTCGTAATGCTGGTAGCGGACATTTCCCCTACTGTCACGATATCCTCATGTTGACCAAAGGAACGTCGATTTAATTCATGCAGATACGAATGAACCAGCGGACCATCTGTATAGAAGCGTTTGCCGACCCCTTCGAAATCATCCTCAAAAGCCACTTTATCAATTAAATTGATGACATCAAAACGGAACCCTTTGACTCCTTTATCAATCCAGAAATTCACGATATCTGCCAGTTCCTGGCGCACCTCAGGATTTTTCCAGTTCAGATCTGCCTGGGTAGGATCAAAGAGATGTAAATAGTATGCATCCAGATCTTCAACATATTGCCATACCGGACCGCCGAACTTGGACTCCCAGTTAGTAGGCATGGAGCCATCTTCCTTGCCCTTGACAAAATAATAGTACTGCTGGTATTTTTCATTTCCCGTTAAAGCTTGCTTAAACCAGTCATGCGTCGTTGAAGTATGATTGAACACCATATCAAACATCAGATAAATATGCCGTTTTTTCGCTTCAGCAATCAGTTCCTCCAGATCCTCCATGGTGCCATAGGCAGGATCGATCTTTCGATAATCCGTAATATCGTAGCCGCCATCCTTTTGCGGAGAAACGAAAAAAGGATTTAACCATAAATAATCGACACCTAAATAAGCCAGATAATCGAGCTTCGATGTCACTCCTTTAATATCTCCCAACCCATCATGATTCGTATCACAGAATGATTTTGGATAGATCTGATAGACAACCTTATCATGAAAATTAGCCATTTTCCTCATATCCTTTCCCATTGAAAAAAGTTTCGTTCTAAACCACACTTTAAACTTGTACGTATATGTTAGACAGGTTTATTCTAACGGATACATATATGTTTGTCAAGATTAAACAAAGCTGACTGTCTACGCTTTGAACCCTTTAGACCGCACGATCAGCCAAAAAAAAATCAGCTACTGTCGTAACTGATTGATCTGTCAAATTGGGCACTGAAGCTCAGGATCACTTTCTTATCGCTGATTGCTTCAGTTGTCACACGATTGATTTTGACTTCTAAACGGGACTTCTGCGGGCAAATTCTACGAAGCGGAATTTATCCGGGCGATGTTTGGATTCAGTATATTGAAAGAGTGTTGCATCATCTAAATAGGCGTATGTCTTGACACAAACCAGTAAATCATGGTCAGCCATATCTAACAACTGGCGTTCATGAGATGAAGCCGGATGAACCGTAATTTCTTTTCTGGCAAAAGAGACCTTTAACTTCAAGACTTTTTCTATATATTCATAGATAGAATCGCCGGCAATCTCTTCTGTCAGACCAGGAATGATCTTGGCATTGATATAATCTGTATCCAGGATAACTTTTTCTCCATCGATCTCGCGAATTCTTTCGATATGATAAACCTCGCCCTGGTCCATATAGAGTTCCTGTTTTAAATGTGTATCTGCGACGATCTTTTCAAAGCAGTGCACATCTGTTTGTACTGAAGCATGCATGGTTCCTGCCAGTTCTTTAAAGCTTGTCAGCCCGGAAACCGGAAAAGCAATCTTATTTTGTTCAAGAACCAGTGATCCTTTCCCTTTCTGCTTTTGGATATAGCCGTCCTGGAGTAATAAGTTCAAAGCCTTGCGAATGGTATCTCGCGAAGCACCATAAATTTTCATCAATTCATTCTCACTAGGCAAGTAGGAATAGGCCGCGATCTCTCCAGATCTCATCATATCCAGCAAATCTCGATATATCAACGTATACTTACTCATAACACCACCTCGAACATTATTATAGCACATTTTTTTCACTTCACTGTAGGGGACTTTCTCTTTTTGACTGCTGGCGTAAACAGGTGCTTCTCATGCGAGACCTTTGCCCGGTGGCTTACAAATAGGATGACCTCACCGATTAACCATGCACGAAGCATCGATCCTCCTGTTTATTTTGATCATATGCAACGATGTTAGATTTCTTGCAAAAAGGGGGATCGTATCCTATAATAAATATAGACGACAACTGGAAATGAATGGAGGGAAGATTCATGATTGCAAAAGAAAATATGCCTGTCTGTCCCGTCGCAACGACCGTTCAGCTCATTGGAAGCAAATGGAAATTATTGATTTTACGCAATCTCATGGCTCGTCCCTGGCGCTTTAACGAACTGCGAAAAGACCTGGAAGGCATCAGCCAAAAGGTGTTAACCGATAGTTTGCGTTCGATGGAAAAAGATGGGCTCATCACACGAACTGTTTTTCCGGAGGTACCACCCCATGTAGAATATGCCCTCAGCGATTTGGGGCGCTCCATGAAGCCCATCATTCAGTCCATGGAAACCTGGGGACTACAATATCTCAATCAAAATCAGGGAGAATGATCAGCGATATCGTTCTCCTTTTTCTTTTTATGACGACGCTGTTTTCCACCCTATGGCTGATTCAATGGACGATTGAAGCATTGAAAAAAGAGTTATCCACATGTTTGCGGATAACTCGAATGCTAATTTAGTCTAAATATAAATGCATTGGATAAGTCAGATAAGCTAATTCATCCAGTTTTTCAGCTGTAATATAGCCTGCTGGTGCACTCAGAACCGTTGGGATACGGTTTACGATCGTTGCACAAGTATGTTCAACGGTGGCAGGTTTCACCACATGGAACTCGACATCCGGTTCACCGATGATCTTCCAGTCACACATATCGCCATCATCTGGACCATAAACCTTACCAATACACTGTGTTTCCAAAGTGATTCCCTGATAAGTTTCTGTTGTGACAACCGCACTCATCCCAATACAGTTTCCTTTAGGAATCGTTTCCCCTAAAGTCGCTGAATACAGATCTTCATCATAGAAATATGGAACACATTTCTGTGTGTTAGAAATAATCGTTAAGCCTAGTTTATTCGCTAAGGCTTCATTTGAATTCCATACGTAGGATGGCACCACTTCGGTTGGATGGGCCACTTCTGCTTCAAACTGTTCTGGAGTGAAGCCAGCACCATGCGCCTTAGCCAGCGCTAAGCCATAGTCCTCAACATTATAGCTGACAGCACCTTCGATCTTTTTGATCGTATGACAGCCTGCGGCAACACCGGCAACCATATTGATCCAGAAGATATCCTGCATCCCGCTGCCCACGATCGTACAACCATTTTCCTTAGCCAGACGATCTAATTGATTCGTGAGCTTAGAAGCCGTCGTCCATGGATAGATGGCTTCTTCACAAGTCGTAATGACATTGATCCCACGCGTGACGCATTTTTCAAACATCTCATAGCAATCTTCCACAAAACTGAATAAAGTCACAACGGCAATATCTGCATCGCAGCTATCTAAAACAGCGTCTGCATCACTGGAAATGATCACGCCTGTCTTCACACCTAATTCAGCGTAATCGCCAACGTCCATGCCAACCACTTCCGGATTGACATCAATGGCTCCCACTATTTCGGCACCTTTTTCATAAAGATAACGCAACGTGTATTTCGCCATCTTACCGCAACCATACTGCACAACTCTGATTTTTTCTTTTTCCATAACGATCCTCCATTCCTCTGTGTGCTTTTATTATCTACTATTATGATAAAGTATATTGTCGGAATAGAGTCAAGAAGAATGATTATTTTTTCACAAATTCAACCGGAACCTGCAGACGTAAGAACATTTCACGTTTCTGGCCTTTGTTCCTAGGCAGCTCAGTCACTACTTCACAAATATAATCACCTATCATTTTCAGGTCATGATCCTGTAAATATTGATGGATCTGAGGAATATAATCCTTCTCTTTATCAAAATCATCACAATACATACACACATAAAGATTCGCTGGGAGGATCTGTAAATATTGACTTTGACAGTCCTTATCCACAAAGACAAATATTTCCTGGGAAACCGTGCGTTTCGCTAGAAAATCATCAATGAAGATCGTCGTACCAGCATTGTAATAGTAATACTCAGACACCCCGTGCTTCTTCATCTCCTGTTTTAACTGAAGCAGAATATTCTCATAAGCTTCGATCCCTTCTTCATAGAAATTAATGGTGGTCATATGAGAATAGATCTTTCGCTCTTCAATATATTCCAGCGTCATGACGCCATCAGGCGGGGATTTCAAATAGCGATCATAACTGCAAATCATGCGCTGAATGGCCTTCTGTTTTAAATGCAGCGCTTCGACCTCCTGATCGATTTGATGCAGATGGTTTTGCAGCATACGATTTAATAACGAATAGTCCTTCTGTTCAAAAACATGGCTGATCTCTTTTAAGGTCATCCCGGCCCCTTTCATATATTGAATCATATCCAAGGTCGCGTTCTGTTTCATATCATAATAGCGATAGCCTGTCTCCTGATTAATATAAGCCGGCTGCAATAAGCCCATCTTATCATATAGACGTAAGGTCTGCACGCTGATCTGATTCATTTTTGCCATCTGACCGATACTGAGTTTTGGCATTTGTCTCACCCCTTTCATTCTAACACAAAACTCTCCTTTGGGAATAGAGTTTTGCTTGACCGCTTGCGAAATTCTAGCTATACTTAAATTAGATGAAAGCGGTTTAGAATGGAGGGTAACTATGAAACTGATTATCGAAAAAAATGAAGAAAAAATGAGCGAAAGTGCCATGATGATCCTTTTAGGTGCCATGATGCAGGACAAACGGGTCAATATCTCTTTGACTTCCGGACGTTCACCTCGTACGATGTACAAAATGATGATTCCGTATGTCAAAGATCAGGAGAAATTCAAGGATATCCAGTATTATCTGTTTGATGATGCGCCATATGAAGATGGCAGCCATGGCGGAAACTGGAAAGAAATGCAGGAGCTTTTCTTTGGTCCAGCCAACATTCCGGATGAACGCGTCCACATTACGACAGCGGATAACTGGGAAACTTATGATGACGAGATCCGGCAGGCCGGCGGTATTGATGTCATGGTGATCGGGCTAGGCTGGGATGGCCATTTCTGCGGCAACTGCCCAAGAACAACACCATTAGACAGCTACACCTATCGTGTCTTACATACGGATAAATTAAAACTGAATCCGGTTGGTTATCCAGAGCGTCCACAGCAGCCATATGATCTCACCATGGGACCAAAGAGCCTGATGCGTGTGAAACATCTTGTCATGATCGTGAACGGGAAAGAAAAAGCTGAAATCTTAAAGAAGGTCTTAGATAGCCCAATCAGCAATGAGATTCCGGCAACCGTCCTCAAGCTGCATCCAAACTGCACCGTCATCTGTGATGAAGATGCAGCCAGCTTATTGAACCCGGAAGACTATCAGCGTTTATAATATGAAGACTTGTCTAACGGCAAGTCTTTTTCAAGGAGATGGAAAAATGAAACTCAATCAACTCAATACAGAACAAAGAAACCCAGCCTCCATGCAGATCGACACGATGGATACGATGCAAATCCTCAAGATCATCAACAAGGAAGATCAGCAAATCGCTTTATGTGTACAGCGTTGTCTGCCTGAAATTGCCCGTCTTATCGATCACATCCAACCGCGCATGCAGCAGGGAGGGCGCGTGATCTATATCGGTGCCGGGACAAGTGGTCGTCTAGGGGTATTGGATGCCAGCGAGTGTCCGCCTACTTACGGTGTTTCTCCAACATTGTTTCAGGGACTGATCGCCGGCGGCTACGAAGCCCTGTTGAAGGCCAAAGAAGGGGCTGAAGATGATCCAAACCTTGCCAGACAGGATTTAGAAGCACTGCAGCTGAATCCGACAGATACCGTCATCGGCCTGGCCGCCAGCGGAAGAACGCCTTATGTGTTAGGTGGGCTCACTTACGCGCATACCATCGGTGCATTGACCGGTGCGATTGCCTGTGTTCAACAGGCCGAGATTTCCAAAGCTGCAGATATCAGCATTGAAGCCGTGACCGGTCCGGAAGTCGTGACTGGAAGTACGCGGATGAAAGCCGGGACTGCTCAAAAAATGATCCTCAATATGATCAGCACCACATTAATGATTCATGCCGGCAAGGTCTACCAAAATTTGATGGTCGATGTACAGCCTACCAATGCAAAGCTGGTTGCTCGTGCCATTCGGATCATCCAGGAAGCCACCGGTGTTTCTTTAGCAGAAGCCAAGGCTGCCTTTGAACAAAGCGGTCACTCTGTCAAGACGGCTATCTGTATGCTTTTAAGTCAGGCCACGCGAGAAGCCTGTGACCAAATGTTGGAAGAGGAAAACGGCAACGTCGCTGCTGTTATCAGGCGGCTTTCGTGAAAACCTGGCTGATCCTCACTCAACCGAAGCATTATGCCTATGCCCTTTATCTAGGCGTCTTTGCCCTTGTGCTTCTCAGCCTGGCGCTCACCATTCTCTTGACTTTTTTAGGGATCCATTCCCCGATGCTGATCCTGCTTGGCTGCATGATTACCGTCGCTGTGACGATTTTTCTAGCCATTCAACTTGGTTTTCTGGTACAGGAAGCCAGTCTGCTTTTTATCGAGGATCAACAGCATCAGCTTTATGTGATCGATATCCGGCAGTCTTCGCCTTATTTCACTAAGAAACCTAAGCATCTCGCTCGTGATCTAGAACAATATCTCGCCTGGATCGACAAATATGCACTTGTGCCCGATGTAGCCAGACAGATCGCCTATATAGATGACAAGATCGAACGCAGACATCGTTTGATCCTTAGTTGTCGTGATGAAAAAGCCCAACCTTTTACACTCATCGTAGGCAGGAATTATCCCGATTTAGAAACACTTCTCGTTTGTTTAGAGCGAATTCCAAGCTATCGATCCATGGTTGAGATACCACCCAATCATCGTCCGATGTATCTAGGCATCAGTCTCTGTGTCTTATTGATCAGCATTGGGATCACGGCTCTTGCCCACCCTGCTGTCGGTTACTTACCCAACACGTTCTATTTTCCCTGTTTGGGTATTTCCTATATTCTTTTCATCATCGCTATCTATCAGATCGTTAAATATCGCAGACATGAATAAAAAGCCCACCAAGGGCTTTTTTCATTGCGCAAGATCAGGAACAGAAAAAGGCAAGTGTATGATCCAAAACAAAATGGACCTCACGATATACCTCGTAATTGTGTGAGCCTTTCTCCAATGGTTTAAAGTCTATATCCTCGCGCCCATACGCTTTCAGGTATTGCTTTGAGCTGACATAAGGAACCGTTGGATCCTCTGTACCATGGATAATCATTAATGGATGACGATATTGATTCAATCCACTGTATAGATCTAACTGCAGCATCTCATCCACAAAAGCCTGGGAAAGATCCAGTCCCTTGCAGTCATAGCAGCCGTTTTCTAAAGGACTAATTTGCGTAGACATGGCCCCAATCAACTGAGGCATACAGAACGCCGGTGCCCAGAGCACACATTTTTGAATCACATCTGGAAATTTTGCCGCTAATTGACCGGCCAGCGCCCCGCCCATACTATGTCCAAGCAGATAGATCTGCGACACTTCGGCATGCTTAGACATCGTTTCTAAAATACAGATGGCCTGCTCCAATTCCTTACTAAAAGTCATATCCACAAAATCAAGGTCACTCTCACCACTGCCTAAAAAATCAAAACGAACAGAACCGATCCCGCATTTCTCTAATTCGCGTGCTAATCTCACAAAGGCAAACCGTGGGCCGTTCCGATTGGCAGTAAACCCATGCAGCATGATCACCAAAGGATAACTTTCCCGATCAGGTACATGCCACATTCCTCTTAAAACTCCTTCTTTCATTTGAATTTCAATGTACTTTTCCAATTCACATACCCCTTTCTGAAAAAGAGCCCCTTGTCAAATAGGGGCTGTTTGTTAGTTATCTTTAAACAGGATCTCACCGTTGCTTTCGATGATTTCCTTGTAACGATAATAAGAATTCTTGATCTTTCTTTCCATCGTTCCAGTGCCATCATTGAAACGATCCACATAAACAAAGCCATAACGTTTACGCATCTCACCGGTACCCGCTGAAACAATATCGATTGGTCCCCAGTACAAGTAACCTAAAACTTCGACACCATCCAGAATCGCTTCGTGCACATTCCTTAAATGATCCTCAACATATTCCATTCTTTCCGGATCATCAATTTTGCCATTCTCATCGAGATGTTCATCTAAGCCAATGCCGTTTTCCACGATCATCAAAGGCAGATGATAGCGATCATAAAGAACATTTAAGACATAGCGAATGCCCTTTGGATCGATTGGCCAGCACCAAGGTTCTGGTGATGTTCCTTTTAAGTATGGATTAGGTTTACTGATCAGACCACCGGTATCACCTTCCAGGGCACTGCCATCATAGGTTGAAGAACGATAATAGCTGAAAGAGAAGAACGCTACGGTATACTTTTTGATCAAGGCCAATTCTTCTTCATCCATGACCACATCGATTCCCTGTTCTCTCCAGATACGTTTCACATAACCAGGGATCTCACCTAAGCAGAAAACATCACCGAAGTAGAAGTTGGCCATACGCTGTGTTTCATATGCCCCAAAAACATTATCCGGATCACAATTATATGGATAGGTTGCCACACTTGATGAAGTCAGCATACAACCGACCATCGCTTCTGGGTCGATCTCTTTGGCTAATTTGACCGTCCAGGCATTGGCTACACAGATGTTATAGTAGGCCTGCCATTTTTCCTGTTCCGTAATCGAACCGATGGGATCTGTCTTATCCGCTGGATCCAGGTTTAGGATGCCCGCTGCGACAAAAGGATTACGCATCATATTATTGACTTCATTGAAGGTCAGCCAGTATTTCACTTTGCCCTTATAACGTTCAAAAACCGTAGTAACATAGCGTTTCCAGAAATCAATGAGCTGGTGATTGGACCACCCACCATATTCTGTCAATAAATGCAGTGGTGTTTCATAATGGCTTAAAGTAATCACCGGTTCCATCCCTAATTCAAGCATGGTATCAATCAGATCATCATAGAATTTTAAGCCCGCTTCATTTGGAACGGTTTCATCCCCATTAGGATAAATTCTTCCCCAGGCAATCGAGGTACGGAAAGTATTAAAGCCCATTCCTTTCATCAGCTGCAGATCTTCTTTATAACGATGATAGAAATCAATCGCTTCATGACTCAAATAGACCTTATTGGGATCCAGAGACATCTCCCATTTTCCTGTCTCTTCATTCCACTTTAAACCAGGATCTTTTGAACCAATGCCTACCATGACATCCGTCACATTTGGCTGTTTACCATCCTCAAGCCAGGCTCCTTCACACTGGTTGGCTGCGACGGCACCGCCCCATAAAAAGTTTTTTGGAAAACTCATGCTAAAACCTCCTCTTTTTTACCTGATTCTATTATACCTTATTATCGAAGCGTTTTCATCAAATTCTCTTTTTTTTAACTATTTTCACTAAACGTAAACAATCTGAAAAATGGGTAAATTCTTAATTTTCAGTTCAAAACCACCAAGTAAGCATTACAGGATAACCAAAAAAAGCACCTATGAAGAGGCAGAGCTCATAGATGCCTGGACATATTTTCTTGTATCTGCTAACACCTCTTGCAAAGTGATTGATTTCAACTCATTCTCCATCGCGGCTTGAACACGCATCAATTTATCATCCAAAATAAGGTGAATATTCTTTCCCACTGGACAATTCTCATTCGGATTATCATGAAAATGGAAAAGTTCGCCACTTTCCACACAGTCCACCGCACGGTAAATATCATAAAGTGTGATCTCTTCTAACGGTTTTGCAATCGTGATTCCCCCTGTCCCTCTTTGAACATGAATCAAATTGGCATCCCTTAAGGAAGACATGATCTTACGAATGATCACAGGATTGACATTCACACTGCCAGCTAAAAAATCACTGGTCATCTTATGATCTTTTCCAAATGTATCAATACACGCAAAAATATGAACCGCAATCGTAAAGCGACTGGATATCTGCATTTTCATCATTCCTTTCTTATTTTATTCTACCTGTTTTTCAATGTAATGTCAATGATTACATAAGTATTTCACTGCTTTCGCATTGCATTTACAGCTTCTTTTCGATACAATAAGAAAGACTTGAGGAGGGAGAATATGCGTACATGGAAATGGATTGCTGGCATGTTATCAATACTTTTTAGCTTTTTAGTCATGCTACAGTTGGCTTTGTCCGGTGTGTTTAATCTAATCACTCAAAACGGCGAAATGAGCGGAACTGCCGGTTTACTCGTCGCGATCCTAATGATGGCGGGAGGTATCATGTCCTTTTTATCTCGTAATGAGAATAAAAATCAACGCAATCTTTATCTGGCAATCATTTTTGGAATCGCCGCGTATCTGGGAGTCACTTATGCCGGGAATTATCAGGATCTACACATTTGGGCAACCTGGTGTTTTCTGAATGCGATTCTAGCTCTGACCACTTTTATCAAGCAATCCCTTTGACGTTAAAGCGAGATCACTCTCGCTTTTTTATCTAAAAATCTGATTGTCCGCCACCCACCTGTCAGCGCACGAACACTCAAGGTGCTTTTAGCATTTACCTGCCCTTGACAGTTTGAGTGCAGGTATCACACCATCAGCCTGAATAAAAACATGGACCATCGATATATTTTTATAGAAATATTGAAATATATCGTGCCTGATTGTTAACTTAGCGTTTGCAGGAGAGAATGACATGGCGCAACAGCGTGTCAATGGTTGCTTCGTTTCCCGTGACAAGAAGTTACAACTTGTCTTGCGACGTTTAGAGAACTGACGACATTGCGAAGAAAAATAAAGGCGGTCAGCCCGCAGGCAATCCACAGTACTACGCTTCGCAGAGGCAGCAGAAAAATAAGAAATCTCCTTAAAGGCGAGTAAAATAAGGCAACTCTCCTGTTAGTAGATTGCCTATGATCCCATCAATGGCTAAAATGACCTTAGGAGGTGTAAATAAATGTATCAAATCAACAATGAAAAATTTGGAAAATTTCTTAGTGAGATGCGAAAAGAAAAATCAATGACGCAAAAGGAACTAGCTGATAAATTGTTCGTGTCGGACAAAACAGTCAGTAAATGGGAAAGAGGGAACAGTATGCCTAATGTGACATTGCTTATGCCTATCGCTGATGTGCTTGGCATAACCGTAACAGAACTTTTGAAAGGTGAAAAAATAAGCGAAAATAATTCACTGAACACTGATGAAGTAGAAAAACTTGTTATCAATTCTTTAGATCTGTCAGTGCGTGATACTATTCGTCAACGAAAGAAGAACTGGATTTACGCATTTCTTATTACAATCGGCGTGGTGATTGCACAAGCTATTTTAATGACTGTTTCTGGAATAACCATAGAACAAATGCGTGATAGTATATATATTTCTTTCCTCATGCTCATATTTGCAGTTTGCTGTATTTTCGTAAAAGAAGTGTTGCCAACCTATTATGATAAAGATAAGATCAATTTTGTTTCACAGGGAGTATTCAAAATACATATGCCAGGATTAGCGTTTAATAACGGAAATTGGATATATGTATTAACTGTATTCCGACTGTTTACATTAGGTGTCGCTATTCTTGCTCCTATTCTTTGTTATCTTTGTATTTCAATCGGTGGAGTTGATTTATGGAATAGCATAAAATATCCTTCCATACTTATTTTACTTGCCGGGCTTATAGTAGCAACGTATATTGTTGGAAAGAAATACGAATAAGGGATTTATTTTTGAAAATGTTAATCGTTGAATTTACCAACAACGAGGGGCAATGATATCAGCAGACAGTTGAGCGGCTTTCAACAACATTTTCAAATGCTTCTACCTATTTAAAATAAGCAACCATCGTTTTATACTCAATCCATATTATCGTATCTGCATTTCGGAAAATAGACATATTATTGCTATGACAGCTAAAGAATTTGACTTACTTTTTTTCTGTTTTCTCACAAAGGACAGGTATTGACAAAAGAACAGCTTTATGAGTATGTTTGAAGATATGTTAATGTAACAGACGCACGCAATCTGACTTCATTTATCAGAAAACGACGAGTTAAAATTGAACCTGACCGGCAAATTCAAAATATACTATGACTGTCTAGGCGCAGGCTATAACTTCAACGAAAAACAATTGAATATTTCTATATTGATAAGCGGTTAGTCTATACGGTTGACCGCTTATTCCATATCCAGAAAAAGGAATTTTCTGAACCTATACAAATACAAGGGAAAGCGTATCAGATCCAGCGACAAGATCTTTGTATAGTATACCGCTTCTGTTCGTGCAGTTCTCCTGCTATTGAACATGGGACAGTTGTCTTTTCACTGATCTGCAGCGCAGATCAAGGGAAAAAATGTCTGGTTTTCTAAAACCGATTATCAAATGGACATAGAACGCTGCTCTGCAAGGATGGCAGATAAATGCTGATATGTATTGCCTGCCATTTCTAGTTCCTATATAATGAGAACAAGGCAATATGGGAGTGATGATAATTAGTGGAGACTTTTACAAAAATCATAAAAAAGATGTATTGGCTAGGATTGATCGGTTTTCTTGGAACATTCCTTGATATTCCAGTGTTGAGGTTATTCTATCTGTTTTTTCTGCTGGCAATCATAGATTTTGTTCTGTCTTTTATTATTTTGATACGAACAGAAAGCACAGATGAAACAGCAATCGCCTTGAAATTCTTGTCTCAAAATATAGGTATGTTGATTGGAATACCCGTGATATATGTACGTAACTTGTTTTGTCTGCCTAATATCCGTAATTATAAACCACAGACTTTATATAGTCTTCCATTTACGGGATGCTGGACTGTGGCAAACGGCGGAATAGATAGAGAAACTTCCCATTCTTGGTTTATCTGCAATCAACGATATGCGTATGACTTTTTCGTTGTGGAAAATGGAAAAACATTTCATGGGGACGGGAAATCCGTATCTGATTACTTCTGCTACGGGAAACCCGTTTTATCTCCTGCTGACGGCATAGTAGTTGAAATCAAAAATCTTTTTGAAGATACTCCTATCCCAGAGGAGCAGGAGGTATTATGTAGTGCTTCTGACGTAAGAGGAAATTATATTGTTATTCAGCACACAAAGCATGAATATAGTACCATCGCACATATCAAAAAAGACAGCTTTTGTGTGAATTTAGGCGATAAAGTATGTCGGGGACAACAGATAGCCTGCTGTGGCAATAGCGGTAACACAAGCGAACCGCATATACATTTTCAAGTACAACAAGGAAAGAGTTTTCTTTTCTCTGCAAGCCTGCCGATTTGGTTTACAAAGATAATCAATTACACGACCGTAAAAGCAGACTCACATATCAGCAGGGGACAAATAGTAGAAAATCAAAAATAAGTCATCGAGCGGTTAATCTATACGGTTGACCGTTTTTCCACATCCAGAAAGAGGTGTTTATGGACCTATACAAATTCATGAGAAAGCGTATCAGAGCCAGCGACAAGATCCTTGTATAGTATACCGCTCCTATTTATGCAGTTCTCCTGCTATTGAACATAGGACTGTTCCCTTTTCAATGACCTGCAGAGCAGATCAAGGGTAACACGTCTGATTTTCTAAAATTGATTATCAAATGGACACAGAAAGCTGTGAAATCTCTTTAGGAAAGTATCAAGACCATTTTTAGCAATAGGAAGACAAACTGGAAAGTGGAATTTACTGTGAGCTGACCGACAGGACACTTCATGAAGGCTATATCTCGTACACCCAGCTCTATACCACAATTGAAGTAAAGAGGACTTGTGTCTGATGAAGAACCATACATGAGAATAATGCCCTTAGCGGTGGCAGGTCTGGTGGTGGAAAGACTTTTTCATACGAAAAGGCGACATAGATTGCCTATATCGCCTCAAGTAAGGAAAATTAATACTCTTCACCATTTGTTTCGATGACATGTTTATAGTAATCGAATGAATCTTTCTTCGAACGAGAGAAATCACCTGTACCATCATCATGACGATCTACATAGATAAAGCCATAACGTTTTGCATACTGTCCTGTACCTGCAGAAACTAAGTCGATGCAGCCCCAAGTCGTGTAACCGATTAATGGTACACCATCTTTGATAGCTTCTTTCATCGCTTCGATATGAGGTCTGTAGTAGTCAATACGATAGTCATCATGGATCTTGCCATCTTCTGCTACCGTGTCAAATGCACCTAAACCATTTTCAACGATCATCAATGGTGTATGTGGGTAACGTCCGTGCAGTTTATTTAAGGTGTAACGTAATCCGTCTGGGTCGATCTGCCATCCCCAGTCAGATGCTTTTAAGTAAGGGTTCTTAGCACCTTTTACCATATTACCAGCTGTTGTTTCAGCATTTTCATCGACTGTGACACAGTTGCTGGAATAGTATGAGAAGGTATAGAAATCAACTGGTCCTTCTTTTAAGATCTTCTTATCCTCTTCTGTGATAAATGCGTAATCCACACCTTTTTCTTCAAAGAAACGGTAAGCAAAGTCAGGATACTCACCACGTACCTGAACGTCTCCGCAAAGATTGTTAAGGATATCGTCCCGTTTCTGAGCAGCTAATACATCTTTAGGATTTGAAGTCAGTGGATAAACGGTAGAATGGGCAATCATGTTACCGATCATGAAGTCTGGATTGATTTCATGTCCAGCTTTAACCGTTAATGCACTTGCCACAAATTCGTTATGTAAAGCTTCGAAAGTTGTTTGAGGATTTGATTTTAATTCATTTAATGGAATGCGATGATCAGCGTTCACATCTTCTGGATCCATGATACCTAATCCATATAAGTTACCGATGCCGCCTTCACCTAAACAAGCAATATTGATTTCGTTGAAAGTCAACCAATATTTCACCTTATCTTTGTAACGTTTGAAGCATGTCGTGGCATACTTAACAAAGAGGTCGATCACTTCACGGCTCGCAAAACCATTGTATTTTGTGACGATGTTCCATGGGATTTCATAGTGGCATAAAGTGATCAATGGTTCGATACCATATTTACGACACTCATCAATGACAGAATCATAGAAAGCTAAGCCTGCTTCATTAGGTTCAGCGTCATCTCCATTTGGATATATACGACCCCAGTTAATAGAGAAACGGAAACATTTAAAGCCCATTTCTGCAAATAAAGCAATATCTTCTTTATAACGATGATAGAAATCGACTGCTTCATGGCTTGGATAGAAAGCTGTTGGATCAGTTTTTGGTAAGAATGTACGAGGTGTATTCACATCACCACCAAGCAACATATCTGGTACGGATAATTGTTTACCATCTTCTAAATAAGCCCCTTCACACTGGTTAGCTGCAACAGCGCCACCCCATAAAAAGTTTTTTGGGAAATTCATTGTTTATTCTTCCTGGTATATTATAAGTGTCCCATCTAAGGGGGTCACTTACAGTATACCTTCTCCTTTCTATCAACCTTCTATCCGTGGTTGATTACGGTGACGATATCCTGTAAACTACAGAATATGTGATTGTGG
>FCNA01000013.1 GCA_900018345.1 Clostridiales bacterium CHKCI006 | reverse complement strand
AAGTTTGAAGCCTTTATATCTATGATTGAATCTCCAGGCATGTTCCTGTATATATCCATTGATATATTTCTTCGCTATGCCATGGTAGATTCCATCTATATTGCTTTTTATATTTGATATCTGTATATTTATCCAATACATAAGATGATCCGATTTCTTGTAATCTATAACGCCATTGATGAGATGGACTCTGTCCTTTAAATAGTGATATGCTGGGTCCCCATCAGTACATATTGTGGTATCCCTATCATAATGAATATGTTGCATGAGCCTTTTTACTTCTTCCTTGTTTTCACTTTTCACTTGAAGCAGCTTTATTTTATTGGGATAGTTGTTTAGCTGATCTGTACCTAGAGCCACTAAAAAGGGTTGTTTGTCAGTTCCCAGCCCTCTTTTACCATTATGAGATTTGCCACCAATGTGGAAGCCATCTATTTCAACGAATTTTGATTTCAAATCAAAACAGTCATTATCTAAGTACATCAGATAACGTATTTTTTGGCATAGCAACTGAGCACTTTTTCTGTTGATGCCCAGCTGACGTGACAGTTCTTCTGCAGAAATCCCCTTTTTAGAAGTGACAAAAAGGAATATACCATAAAGAAGTGTATATAATGGTAATTTGTTGTCCTGAAAGATAGTTCCTGCAAAAAGATAGATTTGATGTGAACACTGAGAACAAGTGTAGACATTGTTTCTACACTTGAGCAAAGTAAAATGGACGCAACCACATTCAGGACAAACAAGTCCTAAAGGGTGAAAGATATTCAAGAAGAAATTTCTACACGTATCCTCATTATTGAAGAAAAGCTTATTGAAAGTGATATGACTCATAATTTTTGGTTTAGCTTTAGCACAGTTTTTTGACATAAACAATGACCTCCATAAATAATTATCAATGTCATTATACATTAATCAAAAAAATGATGACTTCTAAAATAGAGGATAGACTCCGAAAAAACGGAGTTAAAATAAAAAA
>FCNA01000036.1 GCA_900018345.1 Clostridiales bacterium CHKCI006 | reverse complement strand
CGAACAGAATCACTTACATTCCCAAGAAAAACGGAAAGATGCGTAAACTTAGTTTTCCTAATGGTAAAGATAAGTTAGTTCAAGAATGTATTCGTATCATACTTGAATGTATCTATGAACCTACATTCTCAAATCTTTCTCATGGCTTTCGCCCCAATCGTAGTGTGCACAGTGCATTGGCTCAAGTAGAAACCTGGCGGTCTACTGTTTGGTTTATTGAGGGCGATATCTCTGCATGTTTTGACGAAATGGATCATCGTATCCTAGAGTCTATTCTTCGTGAAAGGATTGATGATGAACGTTTTATTCGCCTCATCAATAAACTACTGAAGGCTGGCTACTTCGACATGGAACATAACTTCCAAACAACGAAACAAGGTAACGCTCAAGGCTCTTGTGCCAGTCCAATTCTTGCCAATATCTATCTTGATAAACTGGATAGATTCATGGAAAATATCATCCAAAGGGATACGAAAGGTAAATATCGTAAACAAAATCCAAAACATGCCAAGTTAAGATATCAGCTCAATACATGACACCAAAGAAATCAAACGATTAAGGAAAGAGCTGAAAGCAACTCCTTCAATTGATGTTTTTGACCCTAACTTCCGCAGAGTACATTATGTACGCTATGCAGATAATTTCTTGGTGGGAACCATTTCTTCAAGAGCGTATGCTCAACAGCTCAAACAGGAAATCAAATATTTTCTTGAAAACGAACTTCATTTAAGGCTCAGCGAAGAAAAGACTCTCATCACACATGCGAAAAATGAAAAAGCACACTTTCTTGGGTATCTCATCAACAGGAGATTTCCCTAACATTGACATCCTCATTGACAATCAAAAACTCATACACAAACTGCGTGACAACGGAATGTGCGATGCCTTTGGATATCCTACTTCCATAAAACGATTATTATGCAAACCCATAGAGGACATCACTACCTATGAATCAGGTTCTTAGAGGGCTGGTCAACAATAATCAAGGCTGTAGGAATGACTATGTCATGCATAGGATCCAATACATCATCCAATATTCCATTGCCTATACGATTGCACGTAAATGTGATATTTCAATAAAGAAGGTTTTTAAGAAATATCATGCAGAACTGATTTATTCGTATATGAATGACAGAGGAAAAGCTAAAACAATCAGATTAGCTTTATATCCTTCATTCAAACGAGATAAGACATTCTTTCCACAGTGGAATAACAAGATCAAAAAAACTGTAGAATACAAATATAGAGATACGAATCCTCTCAAAAGAAACTGTTACATATGTGGCAATCCACAACATCATGTCATGTTTCATAGAAAAAGGATAAGTTCACTGCATATGCCTTATTCAAATATCATCAAAGAAATGATAAGAATAAACCGTAGGCAGATATGTCTATGTAGAGAATGTTTTATAAAGGTCAGTCAAAACCTTTTAGAGTTCAATCAAATTACAAAACGAAAACTCACTTAGAAATGGAGAGCCGTATGCATTGAAAGGTGCCCGTACGGTTCGGGAAGGGGCGAGGTCTTTAGACTTCGCCTATTTCATCCTCATTATAAACGATTCCCCCTCTTTCGTCACGTCAATTCTTTTGGTCAGTCAGGGAAACTGTGATATAATGGGTGTGAAACTAAAGCGTGCTTTGCATGGAGAATATCATATATTCTCTCATGCGATGCAAAGGACGCTTTAGTTTGATTGTACGAAATCGCAAGATTTTCGTGCAAGAAAACGTTAGTTTCACACCCATTGTACGAAAGAGTACCATAGGTGCGATTTCGTACAATGAAAACAAAAGAAAGGATGTTTTTATGTCGACCCATTTAGAAACCGAATTTAAGATACTTATCGAAAAAAACACTTATCAAAAAATGCTCCTGGCTTTTCAGAGCGTCCATGGAGCGCCCATCGTACAGACCAACGAATATTTTCAGGACCGGCAAGGGATCCTTAAAGCCCACTACTGCTCCTTACGCATCCGTCATCTCGATGGCACTTATGAGCTGACGCTCAAGAAGCCCCAGGGCTTTGCCAAACTGGAATTCAACCAGATGCTTGACGCAGATACCTATCAGAAATTCAAGCAAAAGGTCTCTTTTCCTAGTCCTGTCTTAGATGAACTGGCTAAAGAAGGTGTGCACATCCAGGATCTTGAGGCCATCACGACCCTGACCACGACACGCTACACTTTTCCTTATGCCAATGGAACACTTTTTCTGGATGCCAATCGTTATGGCAAGCATCAGGACTACGAGGTCGAATTTGAAGTCGATAACGAAGCGGAAGGCCGCCTGATCTTTCAGGATCTGATGCACACTTACGGTTACAGCTATCAACAGAATTGTCCCGCGAAAATGACACGCGCCCTGCAAGCTTTAGACTAGCAGGACGCTTTTTTTAACGACCAAACCATTTCACACATTCATTGATCCCGATCAGACTTAAAGCAAGACCAATGACCACACACCATTGGTCAAAGCTAAGCGGCAATGTGCCTAACAGCCGCCAGAAGATACCGAGATTCACTACGGCTAGCTGCAGAACAGTCAAAGCGAGGATCACTATGATAACCAGCTTCAGCCTTTCCCCTTTTTCCTGGAACAGGCTTTTTTTCTCACTCACCAGATTCAAAGTATGCGCCAGCTGTGAGAGCGACAAGACCATGAAGGCCATCGTGCGTCCGCAGCTTTCACTTTCATTCAGGCCATAGCGAAAAGCCACCAGTGTCATCAGTCCAATGACCAGTCCATTCAGGATCGTGAAGACAAGCCCGCCATGACTGAATAAGCTTTCCTCTTTAGGGCGCGGCTTTTCTTTCATCAGGTCGTTTGACTCAGGCAAAACACCTAAGGCCAGCGCCGGAAAAGAATCGGTGACCAGATTGACCCAAAGGATCATGACCGGTGTCAAAATGGTCATCTCTTCACCAAAAAAGAGTAAAGCACCAAAGATGGACATGATCTCACCTAAATTACAGGAAAGTAAATATAGGATCGCTTTGCGAATATTGCCATAGATATGCCTTCCTTCCTCAATGGCACGCGTAATGGTTTCAAAATGATCATCAGCCAGGACCATATCACTGGCCTGCTTGGCAACATCCAGACCTGTTTTTCCCATGGCGATCCCGACATCGGCTTTTTTTAGAGCCGGCGCATCATTGACCCCATCCCCGGTCATGGCCACAAGCCAGCCATGCTTTTGACAGGCTTCGACAATACGCACCTTATCAGAAGGCTTGACTCTGGCAAAGACCCGGATCGAGGCGACTTTGCGATAGAGCTCCTCGTCGCTGAGCGTCGCCAGGGTCGCGCCGTTCATCACCTGATGCACATTATGGGTGATATCCAGTTCACGAGCAATCGCAAAGGCCGTCTTCTCATGATCACCGGTGATCATGGTCACTTCGACACCGGCCTGGCGACACTGTCGAATCGAATCTTTCACTTCCGGACGCGGCGGATCGATCATCCCGACCATGCCAACAAATACTAAATGCTCTTCGAGCTGATCTGCAGGGTCAATCACATCCCGAAAAGCCAATGCCAAAACACGCAGGGCACCTTCCGCCATGTCATTGCCGGCCTTTTCAATCATCGCTAGATGCTTTTCCTCAAGGATACAGACCCGCCCTTCCTGCAAGATGTAATCACAGCGTGCAAGCACGACTTCCAAGGCGCCCTTTGTATAAAGACGGTAATGATCCTGATAACGATGGAGCGTGCTCATTCTTTTACGTTCAGAATCAAAGGGCCACTCCTTGACACGGGGATAGCGTTCAGACAGCTTGTCTTCATTTTGAAAATATGCTAACAACGCTTTTTCGGTTGCACTGCCCTGATACCCCTTTTCGGATGCCACTGCATTGTTGCAAAGGACCATCCCTTCGCTCAGTTCGGCGGTCACATGCGGATAGGTCCGCACGACCTGCATCTTGTTTTGGGTCAGCGTCCCGGTCTTATCCGAACAGATCATATTCACGCTGCCTAAGCTCTCAATGGCATCCAGCCGGCGCATGATGGCATTTTGTTTGGCCATGCGCACGGTGCCAAGCGCCAAAACAATGCTGACAATGGCCACCAGGCCTTCAGGAATGGCCGCCACCGCGAGACTGATTGCCGTCAACAGCATGCCAAAGAAATCATGCCCGCGAAGCAGTCCAAATAGAAACATCCCTATACAAATCCCTAAACATAATAAGCCCAGCTTCTGACTCAGGCTGGCCATCCGTTGCTCTAATGGCGTCAGTTGACGTTCACGGTGATTCAAAAGGCTGGCAATCTGTCCCATTTCCGTCTGCATGCCGGTCTTTTCCACCCGGCCGCAGCCACTGCCATAAGTGACATATGTAGACATGAACACCGCGTCCCCCAGACGTTTACTGACATGCTCACTTTCCCCTGTCAGGCTGGACTCATCGACCGCCAGCGACTGACTTTCCAAAAGCGTCATATCCGCCGGAATGTAAGTCCCTGTCCGCAGGTAGACCACGTCCCCTCTGACCAGTTCCCGGCTGTCAATTTGGATCAGCTTCCCATCCCGCAAACAAAGTGCCGTCGGTGAATTCAGCTGCCGCAAGGCTGCCAGCGAACGTTCAGCCTTCATTTCCTGCCAGATGCCGATCACTGCATTGATCATGACCACGGCAATCATGATCAGGGCATCTAAGACCTCTCCCAAGAGCATGCTCATGATAGTCGCCACCAACAGGATCAATACCAGCGGGTCTTTCAGTTGGTTGACAAAAAGCACAGCCGGATGCGGTTTTTTCTTTTCTTCGAGAACATTGTAGCCATCCCGCCTCAAGCGCCGGCGCGCTTCCTCCTGGCTCAAGCCCATTTTCGTTTTTATTTCCATACTGCACCTCCTGCTATCATGCTATGAAGGCACCTATGAAAAAAGAACATCGTCATCGATGTTCTTTAGGCTGAGGGAGAAACTTTTTCTTTGATCTTCAATTTTTCAAAAGGCGGACATTTGGTGTTTTCACAATCAGCCAGATGTCTTAATTCACGCGGAATAAAGGCTCGGATCTCTTCCGAGTTATAGCCGACCTGGAAACGTCGTTCATCCATAATGATCGGACGTTTTAAGACAGACGGATGATCCTGAATAAACTGGATCAGCTCATTGACCGTCATTGACTCCAGATCCACATTTCCCTCTTTAATCACCTTGGAACGCTTTGAAATAATGTCATCTGTCCCATTTTCAGAACGTTCCAATAATTCCCTTAACTCCTCCTTACGTAAAATGGTAGAAAATATATTCTTCTCAACATAAGCAATATTATGTTCTTTTAGCCATGATTTAACCTTACGACAGGAAGCGCAGCTAGGTGCAGTATAGATTCTTATCATATTACCAGCTCCTTTTTTTCATCATCTAATATTTAAGATGGTATGACGACTCTTTATTCTATGACAATCATTATATCCGTGAAAAATAAACTTAATGTGAATTAGCTTAACATTCCTAATATTTTTATTTTCCCATTTTTATTGACAAGTGTCAAGGCCAGTGCTAAACTAAAATTATAGAAAGCAAATACGATGATTAAGGAAGAGTAGCACGCACCGGGCATCTCTAGAGAATTTCGGGTTGGTGGAACGAAATGATGACGTGAGTGTGAATGGGCCTTATAGTTGCGAGATGAACGAGCAGTAGTCGAGCCGCAAGCCAGCGTTAACGGGCTAGAGATATGTTTGTATCTCGAGAAAACAAACCCAAAAAGGTGGCACAACGATCACTTCGTCCTTTGCAGGAGGAAGTGTTTTTTATTTCCGATTTGCTTTTCTAAAAGGGAGGAAAAAATATGGAAAGAATGTTAAGTGGCATCAAGCCAACAGGACGCGTCACATTAGGAAATTACATTGGCGCCATTAAACCTTTTATCAGCTATCAGGATGAATATGAAATGTTCATCTTCATCGCCAATCTGCATTCAATGACCATCACACAGGAACCTAAAGAATTACGCAAGAATACCCGGGATCTGATTGCCATTTATCTGGCCGCCGGTCTGGATCCAGAAAAAGTGACCCTCTTCCTGCAGTCCGATGTGCATGAGCATGCACAGCTCGGTTGGTATATGACTTGCCTTTCAGGCATGGGTGAGCTCTATCGCATGACCCAGTATAAAGATAAGGCTGCCAAAGGAGAAAGCATCGGGACAGGCATCTATGTCTATCCAACGCTGATGGCTGCCGATATCCTTCTTTATAATCCACAATATGTCCCTGTCGGTGAAGATCAGAAACAGCATGTTGAATTGACACGTGATCTGGCCGATCGTTTCAACCGACGTTATAGTGAGACTTTCGTTCTGCCTGAACCATTGGTCGCTAAAGTCGGTGGCCGCATCATGGATCTGCAGAATCCAACCAAAAAAATGTCTAAGTCCTCTTCTGATGGTAAGGGCTGCATCTATATTCTGGATGATGTCAATCTCTCCAAGAAAAAGATCATGTCAGCGGTGACGGACAGTGAAGGCTCGATCCGTTTTGACCCTGAAAACAAGCCGGGCATCTCCAATTTGTTAGAGATCTATGCTTCTTTATCAGGCAGGACCATTCCAGAACTGGAACAGCGCTATGTCGGGGCCGGTTACGGTACCTTTAAAAAGGATCTGGCTGAGATCGTCGGTCAATATCTGACAGATATCCAGACCCGTTACAAAGAAGTGACCCAGGGAAGCTACATTGATGATATCCTCAAAGAAGGGGCGCGCAAAGCGACACCGGTTGCCAGAAAAACGTTGGCTAAGGTAGAAAGAAAGATCGGTATTACGATCTACAAATAGGGAATCCTGACGATTCCCTTTGTTTTTTGACTGAAAACCACTTGTTTGTGCTATACTATCTATGAAAGGAGGTCATTTTATGCGACGATACAGCCCTTGGCTTTATTTGATCTTAGGCTTTATCTTTGTGCTTTTTCCAGTCGCTTCGAGCACCCTGATTTGCCGGGTCGTTGGTATGCTCGCCCTGTTTTTAGGCGGTTATCGACTCTATCAGGATTATCAGCTGCATCAAATGGATGCGGACCTCATCAGCTCAGCCGGTCTATTCTTGTTCGGGCTAATCTGCCTGGTCGCGCCAACAGCGATTCTCTCGATCATTCCAATCGTTTTAGGGAGCATCATTACCATCGATGGTGTTGGTAAGCTCGTCCGCTCCTGGAAGATCCGTGAAGTTACCTATATGCCATTCATCTTTGCTTTACTGCTGACTATCCTGGGTGTACTGTTACTCCTCGATCCTTTTGGCGCAGTCATCAATCTCTTCACGCTTTTAGGCATCATCCTGATCTTCGATGGCATCGTGGAACTTCTTGTCTGGACTAAATATATTTAAGCAAATCGTGATAGATCATCTCATGAAGGGGCGCGTACCCTTCTTTTAATTTATCCGAAAGCTTCTCATACATGCGCTTTACCGAACAATTTTCAATAAAATACTGTCGATAAAGATAAGTCAACTGTTCTTTCTGGTAGTGGTACAGATGATCCAATGTTTCCAGGACAAATTGTTTTTTTTCTTTTTCAAGACGTGTTAGCCCATACTCTTTAGGTTCTGCCATATCCATGATCTGATAGGTGAGCGTTGTCAGCGGCAGTCGTGCAATCAGCGTATTGAGTGTTTCACGATACTCAAACAGAAGCAAACTGCGATAGATCAGCTTCCCTTCCTCATCAAACTCTGCGACAAGTCCATGCATACCATCACTGAAAACGCAAAGCGTATCCACCGGCGAAACCATCTTTAGCTGTCCATAGACCAGATCCTGCATACAAGCCTCACTGACATGCAGACAAGTGATCTCACTGAGCATCTCCAGATCATCGTCATCTTCCCACTCATAAGGTTCCCAGAGCTCCTCATCGTCCATTGACCAGTTGACTAAAATCTGTTTAACTTTCATGATCATCCCTTCTTCCTATGGCCATATAGATGAGAAAGAGGCCAAAAATGATTTCCAAAAATTCCTTTGAACGCATGACACGCAGCAAGCTCAAAGGACGAATCAGCCATAAATACAGGCCTATTGTGATTATTCCCTCTAAAAAAAAGATTAAACCAAAAAGAAAAAGGACCCACTTTCTCACCATGATCACCACTCTATTCTATGTCGCAAGCTGCGTCTTAGACCCTCTCAACTGATTATCGCAGAAGGTAAGTGTTGATTTTGTCGATTAAAAAAGAATACCCAAAAAATAAGGACAGCCTAAGCTGTCCTCACACCTGAACGGTTTGCGTTTGCATGATCGCATCGGTCACGATCTCTGTATACTCATTTTCACAGGTCATCAGACGCGATATATCATCGCTATCCACATAACCATACATGATCATGACGCTTTCTTTAGCCTTTGAATCCTTCAGCAATGAATAGTAGTCTTCATTTTTATCATTTGTCATACTGCGAGCATGGCACTGACGAACTAAAAAGCCCTTCTCTTCAAACCCTTTTTTCAAGCGGTTCGCAAGCTTGCCGTCAGAATGAACGGAATAATAGATCTCGATGCCCCGCTTACGTCCCATATTTAAATGGTTTGAAATAAACACATCCATTTGATCAGTCATTGCCAGACGGCTCGGAATTGACATCGCTACGTCCTTGTCCCGTGTTAAAAATACCTGAGCGCCAGCCTCCTTTAGACTTTCCTGCTGTTTTTGGGATAAACGAAGTACATAGTCTTTCTCGCAAATCAAGCTGTAAGCCTGAAAAGATCGATGCCCCAAGTCATTTCCACCATGAGCAGGATTAATTAAAATTCTCAACATGCTCATCTGTCCTTTCTTTTTGTCTAAAAATGGCATACTGTAAGCGAATGCCGTCACTTACATGTTTTTGCCAACAACGCGCACTTATTTTTCTATACCCTAAATTATTATAGGCCTCTAAAGGCGCCTTTAAACAATAATTTAAACTAAGCCAGGTACAATGATCATCTTTCGGTGAACTGGTTGGGATAAAAATCTGATTACAGCTACCCCCTATATAAATTGGACGTTTATAACTGCCCTCCAGCAAATAACCACTCGAGGCATAACTGCCTTCCAGGGTTGTCCCATTTTTCAAACATAAGCTTTCCATGAAGGTTCCCGGTGCCGAAGCCGGATCATGATAGACCTGCTGACCCATCACGATATCACATCCTCCCCCGGGATGCGGTGCCACAATATCGATAGGCGTTAGACCATAAGCAAAAAAAGAGCTGGCGCTCTTTTTATTTTCCAGTATAAGCAATGACTTCTACCTCGACCAGAGCGCCTTTTGGTAGTTTCGCAACTTCTACTGCAGATCTTGCAGGATATGGCTCTACAAAATAGGTCGCATAAATGTCATTCATGGTTCCAAAATCATCCATACTATCAAGGTAAACGGTCGTCTTCACTACATCCGCAAAACTCAGCCCCTGACTCTCTAATAAACCTTTGACATTTTCTAAAGACTGTTTTGTCTGTGCTTCAATTCCTGCAGGCATTTCGCCTGTTTTTGGATCCAAAGGGATTTGTCCTGAAAAAAAGATTAAGTCCCCTACCTTCATGCCTTGACTATATGGTCCAATGGCACCCGGTGCTTTATCAGTTAGAATTCTTTCTTTCACACTAACACCTCCATTTAATTCTATTATACCAAAAGATAACTAAAAGAAAAAGAAAATCTGTAAAAAAAATGAAAAATGGCGCACACTAAGCATGGAGGTGCAGTTATGAAAAAAGAAAGAATTACATGCATTAAAAGAGATGCACGCGGACATATTATCGGGTTAGAAACAAACCAGCAGCATGAGCTGGATCTGGAAACAGCCAGTGAATTTTTCGACCCGGATCTTCTGCATGTCATGGACTCGACCGACGTCTATGTCAATCAGCTTTCACGCGCACTCTTAAAAAAGGATCCCTCTAACCATTAGAGGCATCCTTTTTTCTAAATGCAGCTAAATACACATGCATCCATACCGTATAGATATAATAACCCAGCACGACCAACATACCGGCATGGATGATCATGGCCGCCAAAGAAAGATAGTGTACCCCGTTAAGCAACAGATGGATATCATTGGTTGCCAGGATCTCACCAAAAACCAGGGTCAGCGCCCCTGCCAGAATAAAACGCAGGATAAAATGCAGTGTCAGGATATACAACATAAAACGACTGATGCGTTCCTGATGGCTGAGAACGAATAGCAGCAGTCCGATCACTAACAGCCATTCCAGATTGGTCAATGAACGCAGCAAAACAAAGAGATATTCTAAACCGATTGCCAACCAGGAGCTAAGCGATGTCAGACTGGAATTCAATAAAAAAACAATCAAACGAGCATAAAAACTCGTCGATGAACCGTCCATCCTGGCCAATAAGGCACTGGTCGAGCGGCTACTGAAGATACCTGTCACATAAAACAGATCACTGGCCATTAAAAAAAACAATAAGACCGCCATCACCAGCAGGACTAATCCCAGACGTTTGCGTCGTGTATCCACAAGTATATCAAACATTTTCTCACCACTTTCATTTTTTCCATTTTACCATAGGCCCGATTTCTTGGCAACCACGATTCCTTCTCTCCCTTCAAAACAGGAATGCCGGACTCAAAATAATGTGCTTCCTGGCATTTCACATCTTTTTGCGGTTGAAATTCAATAGACTATTTGGTATGATTACAACTAAGGAGGCTGACTCTATGAAAATTTTAAAGAAATTCTGGAAGGAATTAAGCGTCTTCGGGATTGTCATCGTATGTATTTTAGGTTTGTATCTCTACCGTCTGGCAACGAGCGCTGAATATACAACGATCTCTTTAGATAAGCTTGAAACAAAGATCGCCAATGGTGATGACTTCGTACTGGTGACGGGTGCTGCAGATACTGTCTACCAAACCACAATCGAAACCTATTTACTGAAGCATCGCGGGACACATGTCTACTACCTGGATCTGTCAAGCCTGGCGGAAGGCACCGTCTTGCCAGATGGGATGAATTCCGATACCACCAATCCGCATACCTACATCTATGTTGACGGAACAATGACAGAAAGACGTGACGGTAGCATTGGTTATTTCACCTTTGATAAAGTCATGTCCAATTTCAAAGAACAGGCAAACTAAAACACGATTGCAAGAATGAACGTCCTCTCAAAACGGGGACGCTCTTTTTTTTGGACAACCTTTTTAAAACAAAAACGCTGTGGCTCACACAGCGTTGAGTTCCTTGCGCCCATAATAACGATACAGCCATAACATAGCAGCTGCCAAAAGGACAACAACCAGGATAATCGCCAGAAAACAATGCATGAAAAAGCCTTCTGGTAAGATCAGGATCACGGGATCCACGCGCGCATCGAAGATCCAGTAATCATTCGAGAAGAAGATTTGATGGAATAACGTAAAAGCTGCATTGAAATTGATCGAGGCAACCAGCGCCAGCCCAATCGGTCCAAAGATCGCCAGCCATGCCGTATATTTGATAAATTCATATTCGTGTCTGCGAATATGACGATACCCAAAGATAAGACTGCCAATACCGCTGACCAGCCAGATCAGCTGCAGACTATCTAACAGCGCCTTCACATCGGCAAAATGGATCGCCCCCTGCTCACTCATCGGAAAATAAGCAAGACGCAGCGGTTCGCGATGCCAGATCCAAAGATAGCTGGTCAGACGATGAAAATCCGCCTGGATCATCTCTTTGGACAAGCCGCTCAATTCACATAGACCATAGCGTTCAATATCCCAATGATGAATCACAGGACAGACGAGGATGGTCACAAAGACGGCCGTCAAAAGCAAAAACAAACAGCAATCGAAAGAAAGGAGAATATCCCTAAGTTTTTTACTCATAGAGGAAATCTTCTCCTTTCTGGACTTCAACCTTAGACAAGCCCGGAAAATCCTGTTGTCTTAAAGCTTCATATAAGATCATCATGGCACAGTTAGATAAATTCAGACTGCGCACTTCTTCGCTCATCGGAATACGCATACAGCGATCCAGATGTGCTTTCAGGATCTCATGTGGGATCCCGTCGTGTTCATGCCCTAAGATAAAGTAATTCTCTTTACTGGCATCACTCAGATCAAAATCACTGTAAGCCTTCTTGGAATAGCGGGTAAGGAAATAATATTCCCCAGGATTTTTTTGGACAAACTCTTCCCAGTTTTCATAGACATACATCTTCAAATATTGCACATAATCCAATCCTGAACGTTTCATGTGTTTATCATCCAAAGAAAAGCCAAGCGGCTTGATCAAATGCAGCGTTGCCTTGCCTGCAACACAGCTGCGCATGATATTACCGGTATTCTGCGGAATCGCAGGATGAACTAAAACAATATGATTAGGCATCTTTCATCAGATCCTTTACTTTAGCCAAAAGCTGGCGCGTCGCCTTCGCCCGATGGGAATACTGATTCTTTTCAGCCAGATCCATCATCGCTGCGGTTTTATTGGCAGGTGGGAAAAAGAAGATCGGATCATAGCCAAAGCCATTTTTCCCTTCCGGTTTCAAGGCAATCTCGCCTTCCATCGTATCCTGACAAATGATGGTTTCCTGACCTGGGATCGCCATGGCGATCGCACAAACATAACGTGCTGCACGATTGGTCTGACCACGCAATAATTCGATCAAATAACTATTTTTCATATCATAAGAAGTGTCATGGCCTAAAAAGCGAGCTGAATGTACACCAGGTTCTTTATTTAAGGCGTCGATTTCCAGACCGGAATCATCCGCAATAACGACCTGATCTAACAGACGGGAGATCGTCTCCGCTTTCAGCTTCGCATTTTCGGCAAACGTTGTTCCTGTTTCTTCCACTTCGATAGGTTCTTCAAAAACGTCTTTTAATGCTTTGACCTCAATATCTAAATCCGCAAATAAAGATTGCATCTCTTTGACTTTATCTGCGTTATTGGTTGCCATTACGATTTCTTTCATAGTTACCTCCTTCAATACTTTATCTATTTTATCATAACTTTCAGTTTTGAAAAGTATAAATGAATATATTTTTCATAAAACTAAAAAGCCAAGAAAAATAAATCGCTTTCATCTATAATAGAGAAGAAAGCAGCATAAAGGAGGTTTCTAACATGCTTCAAAAACTCATTGTCAACGCCGATGATTTCGGCTTGACAGAAGGCTCAACACTAGGGATCATTCGCTCTCACGAAGACGGGATCGTCACTTCAACGACCCTGATGGTCAATATGCCATTTTGTGAATTGGCCTGCCAGCTAGCAAAGGCACATCCTGATCTAGGGGTAGGATGCCATCTGGTTTTGACGATTGGTCGTCCGCTGGTAGAAGGTGCCAAAAGCTATACGGATGAAAACGGGAATTTCAGACGTCCGGCTACCTATCCGACCGGTAAACCACATGCCGATCTGGACGAACTTTACCAGGAATGGAAAGCACAGATCGAACGTTTCATTGCCCTGATGGGACGCAAACCAACCCACCTGGATTCACATCACCACGTGCATCTGGTCGAACATCATCTGCCCGTTGTCTTTCAACTGGCCAAAGAATACGACATTCCTGTCAGACTCGGCATGGATACCCCGCTGAAGGATTATCCTTTCGAGGTCGCACGGGCTGTACGCAACTTTTATGAAGACAGCGCTGATCCGGTATACTTTCTGGAAGATCGCGGTGCCCTTTTAGAACAGGATGGGATCTGCGAGCTCATGTGTCATCCTGCGTTTGTGGATCAAAGACTGCGGGATATCAGCTCCTACGCTCTGCCTAGAACCAAGGAAATGGCTACTTTACGGGATCCACGCGTTGCCTCTTGGTTAAAGGCGCACGAGATCGAACTGGTGAACTTCAGTACACTCAAACATCAATAGAGGTCGTCAGACCTCTTTTTTGCTTGATTGATCTTTCTGTGGCCGCTCATGAAAACAGATTTCCTTTTCAAGCCACTTTTGCTTTACATTTCTTTTCTCATCCTTTATGATTATTCTTAGTCAACAGGGGAGGGGATCCAATGAGTGAAATTAAGATTCCAGATAATTACGAGCCAAAACTGGATCTATTACAAACGGAAATGGCCATCAAGCTGATCAAAGACACCTTTGAAAGACGGCTGGGTGAATCGCTGCGTCTGACACGTGTTTCTGCGCCACTATTCGTGAATGCCAGGACCGGACTGAACGACAATTTAAACGGTATCGAAAGACCAGTTCAATTTGACATACCGGATATTCAGGAAAACCACATCGAGATCGTACATTCTCTGGCCAAATGGAAACGTTACGCACTCCATCGTTATCACTTTGGCGTGCTGGAAGGTCTCTACACCGATATGAATGCGATCCGACGTGACGAAGAACTGGACAATCTACATTCGGTCTATGTCGATCAATGGGACTGGGAGCTGGTGATCAATGAAGAGGATCGCTGCATGGACTTTTTGAAATATGTTGTTAATAAGATCTACAATGTCCTCCTGGAGATCGAATACCTGATGCATCGCTATTACCCGCAGCTCGAACAGGCCGATGACCGTCTGCCTGGTGCCATTACTTTTATGACAAGTCAGGAACTCGAGGATATGTATCCAGAACTGACCCCTAAACAGCGTGAACGCGCTATCACCAAAAAACACGGTGCCGTTTTCCTGTCTCAGATCGGGGATGTTCTTAAATCCGGAAGACCGCATGATGGCCGCGCGCCAGATTATGATGACTGGTCTTTGAACGGAGATATCCTTGTCTGGTACCCGTTGCTGGACTGCGCTTTAGAGCTGAGCAGCATGGGTATTCGTGTCGATGCCAAAGCCTTGCGTGAGCAGCTAGCCAAAGCCAATGCCCTGGATCGACTCCAGCTTCCTTATCACCAGGAAGTTCTGAATCAGGTATTGCCATTAACGATCGGCGGCGGGATCGGTCAATCACGCTTATGCATGTATTTTCTTAAGAAAGCCCATATCGGAGAAGTGCAGGCTTCCTTATGGGATGAGAAGACAAGAGATATCTGTCGTCTTCATGATATTCATTTACTCTAAGTCAGCCAAGCTGACTTTTTTTGCTTTGCACGCAAAAAAGACCAGTTGATTAACCGATCTTTTTAGACATCATCAAATAAGGATCCTGCTGCAGACCCAAACGCTCATAATAGCCTTTCAGCTGTGGATGCGTATAGAGCGATAAAGGCAATGCCACGCTTTTTTCCATATATTCAAACAACTGACTACCTAAATGCTGTCCCTGAATCGAAGGCAAGACACATAGCTCCTTGACATCAAAGATCCAACGATCCACATAAGGCAGGCGATGACCGAGCACAAAGCCGCCGATCATATCCCCTTTTGTGGCTTTCCAGCCGACAAAGCCTGGTGTTTTGTAAAAATAAGTCAAACGTGTAAGCGCCATCTCTTGCGTCCAACACTCATGCCACGGCTCCTGACCAAAAGCCTGACAATAGATATCCGCCAGGCAGGCCAGGTCCGCTTTCTCAATCGAACTAAACTGCCAGGTTGACATCAGGCAGCACCACAAACTCAGGCACAACGGCACAATTATATTTCGTCAGATCCTGGCTCAAACGCATCAAATGCCCCATCTGTTTAAGGTTTCCGGAGAAGGAACCACCGGTATAAGCGATTGTCTGTCCATTCCCGTCATGATAATAAGCTAAACGGATCTCACCCGCAAAATCGCCGGTCAGAGGATCCACGCTGAAGCTGGAGATGTCCACAATTTCCAGATAGCGCATGGCTTCCAGTTCTTCACGGCTCAGCTTGCCGCCACTGACCTTAAAATTATAGACTGAGGTACCATCCTGAATACCAAGATAGCTCAAATGCTGGTGGCTGCCAAAGAAATGTTCAACAATGCCATCCTTGACCAGCAGCACATCTTTGACCGGACGCCCGTCATCATCGAAAGCAAAATTCTGATTGGAATTTTCCAGCTGTTTTAAACCTTCCAGCTGCCATGGCTCCACTGCCATCTGCTCAGTGATTGGCTGTCCAATCTGCTGATGGCTGTATTTCTGATAGATCCTGGCTGCCGATAACTGATTCAGATAAAAAGAGAACAGCGTCACGACATCCTTACCGGAAAGCACGATCGACGTTCCCTCCGGCATCGCAGTACATGGACGAGCCTGCAGACGATCTGCCGCCTGACGCATGGCCCTTGTCATCGCTCGTGATAAGACCACCTCGCTTGGTTTTCCAAAACGATAATCCTCGTAGATTTCGACTTCCTCTTTGTCATTGCGCGCATTCAAGACAAGCTCCACTTCATGATCAGTATAATAGAAAGTCACATCCACACCTCGTGAATTAATAATGCGCCTGGTGTAATGCTGGCTAAAGATCTCAAATGAATTGATGCTGATACCGTTTTCTTCAGGCAGCTCAAGCATCATCTTCAAAACATCAGGCATCAGTTCCACTTCACTAGGGGGTGTCTGGCTGACAGTGCTGCCAGAAGGCAGACGATAAGGGTCCTGGCGACCAAGACGCGCCATCTCTTTTAATTGCTGCAGCCCAGCTTCCATCTCGGTTTTAGTCATGGTTGGATAAAACTGCATGGTCGCACTGCCACGATACATCTTGCCGTCCAGGTCATGATCTTCATAGACCGTTACCGTCCATTTGCGCACCTGTTTGGCTCTGGACAAATCGAGTTTTTTGGTGATAAAAAACAATTCTTTTGAATGACAGATCGTCTCTACCAGACGATAGTCACTGACCTGGAGTTCTTTTAAACATTGTAATAGTGTTTCCATTAACCTAACCTCGCTTTCGCTTTGAGATAAGGTCCACCATCCGAAACGCGAACCCACTCTTTATGTCCTTTACCGCAATAGCCTGTACCGGATAACTGAATTTCATCGGAAACCATCGAAATGGACTGCAAGAGCGTTGGAACATACCCTGTCAGAATGACCGGTGAATAGATTTCTCCCGTCAGTTTCCCATCAACGATCTCTCTGGCTTTGGCAATAATGCATTGAATTCCCCAATGTTTAGGATCTTCCATTCCCGAGAACATGCCTTCCAATAAAAAACCGTACTGAATAGATGCGATCATCTCATCTAATTTCGAAGTACCTTTTTCAAAATACGTGTTTGTCATACGGGCATAAGCTTTGCGCTCATAAGACTCTCGACGACCATTTCCCGTCGGTTCCTTACCTAGACGATAGGCCGAAGCACGATCGCTGATTCCGTTTTGTAAGATCCCGTTTTTGATCAGGACCGTCTGATGTCCTAGCGTTCCTTCATCATCAAAGAGATAGCTGGCTACCTGCTCAACGCCATTGGCACCATCGATCATGGTGACTAGATCACTAGCCACCCGTTTGCCCATATAATCCTTGGCCTTGGCCCGGTTCTTGACAAACATGTCCATCTCCACGCCATGTCCGAAGGCTTCGTGTGCAATCAGACCGCTCACTTCAGGAGCGGTGATCACATCATACACACCCGGTTTCATCCGTTTGGCCCCCAGCAGTTCCAAAGCGCCGTTGAGTGCTTTTTGAGCCAGTTTTTCCAACTCATCAATGACTTCCATTCCCTTCATGCCGCTGGTCGCCTGCATTTCAGCCTGTACTTGATTACCTTCTTTGACCGTCACCTGCACCATAGCATCTGTCAGCATATACGATTGGCTTAAAGCCTTGAGGCTTGAGGTATAGGCTTTTGAAGTGTGGACATTGTTGATGACAAAGACCACATCCAGGATGCGTTCATCGATGGCCAGCACACAGTCTCTTAAATGGGTGAGTCTTTCCATGATCTCTGCAGAAGAGAGATCATCCAGTGTCGTTTTGACCTCTGTTTCCATGCTTTCGTATTCCATCTGATCATCGCCCCCGAGCTCATCAAAATAGTTCAGTTCAGCTTCTTTGACCAGATCATTATTTGCCCGAAAAGCATCCATGAATGTCTCTACCAGGTGATCGATTTCATCCCACTCGTTAAAAGAGTATTCAAAATAATGACCATTCTTCAGAACGCGCACCACAAAACCTCTTTCTTTAAAACCATAATCTGAAAGCTGTGTGCCTGTGCGTGAAACTCTAAAGGTTAATCCACTGACATCCGTCCCTAAAATACTGACTCTTTCAAACTTGCCGGACAAGCGATCAATGAATTCCTGCATTTCTTCAATTTTGTCACGTATAAAGTCCGAACATTGTATTTTCATCATTTCTCACTTCTCTTTCATTATAGATACTCTCATTATATAACAATTCGCGCCTAAAATAAAAGAGACAATCCATATTTATTGATGGATCATCCCCACTTTTTAGTCAATGTAAGCGTTTATTTGAAACTTAAAAGCCCAATCGGTGTCTCTCTCAGCGCTTTCACAACTGCTTCCAGATCCATTTTGGCATCCAGTTCCAGACAGCTGATGTGCCCGCCAGAACAAAACTCATGAAAAAGTGCTTCTGCCTGAACCCTTTTGATTGGATCAGTCACATGGCTAAGACAAAAACCGGGATCATAATGATCAAAATGATGTTTAAAAGCCTTGCGGTCTAATTCGCACAGGCGCTCACAGGCTTCCTTGTCCATGGACGATATCAGCGCATAATTCAACTCCTGCGACGCATTCAGCGAATCGACAAAACGACGCATATGTGAAACGATGGAGATTCCTAAATTATAAGCCGATTCTTCATCTTTCATCTGCATCGTCTCCAGACACTGATCAAGACCAATAAAACCTATTCCCAGAATACCTTCCTTCAACACAGCACCGACCGGATCAGCTGATTCGAGCTTCTCTGAACCTAACCAGACATGCTGTCCCATCAGGAAGGGATAGTAATAAGCCTTGATCTGAGAAAGGATGGTATAGCGCTCCATCAGTTCCTTTTGAACGAGTTCGAGCTTGCGATCGAGCTCTTCAAAAAACCATTCCATATCCCCTTTGGCACGTAAGGCAATCCGCACCAGATTAATAGAAGTATAGGCTAACATCCCCCGTTTGGCCGGTCCTTGATGTAGAGGATCATGAACATTTTCATAAACACGGATCCCATTTCCAAAATAAGCCACATCCTCTTGATTATAAGGCGCATCGGCAAAGGCCAGATAGGGCATCCGCCGTTTTTGAATCACTTGCAGGGCCAATTGATAGAGATCATAATTTGGATCGCCTGGCTCCAGATTGATTCCTTTTTTTAAACGCAGGATCTGTACCGGGAATGGAGCACTTGTCCCCTGACCGATACCTGCCATGGTCGCCTTCAGCAGATTTTCCATGACCATCCGTCCTTCCAGACTGGTATCTAAACCATAATTAATCGTGGATTCAGGTACCCTCGCGCCTGCTCGGGAGTAGATCGTATTCAAATTATGAATCAGAGCCTCCATAGCCTGATAGGTTTCATGATTAGTTCGAACAACTGCTTCACTGCAAGCATAATCCAGGATGCGTTTGGTGAGTGCTGCGCTGATGCCATTTTCACGTAAAAAAGAGTGAGCTTGAGACATTTCAGAATGCGCCAGATCAGGCTGGATGGCTGGATCTCGCTGCATTTGATTCACGAGTGTATCGGCATCACAGTCCGGACATAACAGGACAAGTGCCTGTCGAACATGATCGTAGTAATGGTGGCGATAGCTTTTCTTGACTCCCATCGCCATGGTCATATCAAAATTGACGATGGATTGTCCATCATCCTGATCATTCTGATTGGACTGCAGGGCGATGCAGCACAAAACAGAATAAGCGGTAATATGATTAGGTTCACGTAAGATCCCTCGCCCAGTCGAAAAGCCTCCCACAAGCAGATCAGACAGATCAATTTGACAGCAGGCGGTAGTCTGTGTCAGAAAATCCATATGATGAATATCGATCTCGCCCTTTTGATGACTGCGCGCGTGACTCGGCTTTAAGACATACATCTCATTAAAGGTCTTCGCCGCTTCGGCGCCAAACCGCAGCATGGTCCCCATCGGACCATCCCCATTGATGTTCGCGTTGCCGCTATGGGTCACCTGACGTTTCGATAACGTAATGGATTCAAAGGTCTTCATCAGACGACTGTTCATCTCACGGCTGCGGCTGCGCTCTGCCCGATACAAGATATAAGCCTTTGCCGCCCGGATATATCCCTTTTCAATCAATACCTCTTCAACCATATCCTGAACCAGTTCCACTGTCGGCAGACTGGATCCCGCCTCATTCAGACGTGCCACGACCTCCTCGGCAATCTTGCGTGCGACCTGACGGGTCTGCTGACTGTCCGTCGCTTTGAAGGCTTTGTAGATGGCAGAAGCAATTTTTTCACTATCAAAAGCCATCAGTCGGCCATCTCTTTTACGTATATATTCCACTTGTCTCACCTCTGCTATCTATTATAACAAATTCGCATAAAAGCAAGCAAATAATATGGTACCTGGTCAAATAAATTCCTGGTCTCCAAGTCAAACCCAACAGACGATCTGCCAAGTCTTAAAGCCTGTCATTCCGCTTCATTTAGAGAAGACAATGTTGTAAGAAAAGCGTCCCATGGAAAACCAGGATATGACTCCACAAAAACCAAGTCAGCCTGCACCATAAAATATATCGCACAAAACAGTTGAAATATCATTTTTTTGTCAAATAATGCAAAGAATATGGTACAATAAAGAAAAGCAGATGTTGTCCACACAAAGGAGGGAGCACATATGATGCTATTAAGATCCACATCGTCCATCGTCCTGGCGCTATCCCCGTCTGATCAATACAATATCCTCATGCTTTTAAAGATCATTGGGATAGGGATTTGTTTGATTGGTGGATTCTCAAAAAAAGCCAAAAACAAGTTTCGATCACTACTTCTAGCAGGTTTGGCTGTGTTGGTCCTCTTCCTTTTCCATTTTAACGAACCCAATCTGGATATCGATATTTTTGCTCAGATGTTTATAACGGCATTTCTTCTCTTCTTAGAGGAGACCCTCTATGAACAGTACCAGTTCAAACGAGCCAAGGACAACCCTGCGATCCATTCCTGCAATGGAGGGCTTACAGATGACTAAAAAATGTCTGCTGTTATGTGTATTGATATTCGGTCTATGTCTGTCATTTGAGAGAGTGGATGCCAAATCCAAAGAGGTAACCCCAGTCAGTGAAATCGTTGACGAGCCAAATGGTAACAAACTAGATGCGATCTTTGCCGGTCCTGAGCGAACCCTGCTGACCCTTTCGGAAATTGGGGGTACGCTGTTGAGTTTTTTAGGCTGGTTTGGTACCAAACGCAAATATATGGCACTTGCTTTGATCGTATCGCCGGCCTGGTTGATCCTGCCTTTCTATTATCAAGATCTCGTTCACTTAACCTGGTTGGACGAAATCCTCTGCCTACTTTTTTTCCACAATTACTTTGGTTTATTTTCACGTATGCGAAAGCTGCCAAAAGAAGATCCGACCCATTGACAGCCGATCACTGCAGAACACTCATCAATAGAAACAATCGAAGAAGGAGGGATCATCTTGGTATTCAAACAATATATACGGCATTATATCATCTATTTTATCGTCATGGCGCTAGGCTCGCGGATATTATTGTTGGTGGGGGAACTGCTGAACACATATCATAGTCAAAATCTCCAGCTTTGTCTGGCTCTTCTCTTTATCCTCAGCTGGCTGATGACGACCATTTTGATCGTCTGCATCCATCGTTTTTCCAACAACAACTACGATCAGATCTTCAAGATGATCCTGGGCTGTGTCTTTCTCTTTCACATCACCCAGCAGCTGACCTTCATGGATCTGCCGATCAACCATGAACCATCTATCAATTTGGAGACCGTCTTTTTTATCGATGTATTGACGCAGGTCGTCTATCTTGCCTTGGGCAGTCGCCTGAGCGCATTAAGGCCATCATTTTATCTTCCGGCAATAGGCGTCATCGTGCTTCTCTTCTTTTATCATTGGCGTGCTTTGGGACAACCGACACACGAAATCCTTTTGGAAGATCATTTTTATCCTGATTTTTATTTTCAGATCTTCCTCTGTCTGGCTGCTGGTCTTATATATCATGCGACAAGCAGGGTCGATGACAAAAAAAGTCTGCTTTTGATGAGCGTGATCATTGTGGGAGTTCTGATCAATGAGATCCTGCTGATCTGCAATCATTCGCAGCTTTCCGGGATGACCCTGATCATTGAAAGCCTGCGTTTGTTCTTTCCTCTAATGCTGAGTTTCATCGCTGGCTGGATACAACAGCATAAAATAAAAACGGGATGACCCGTTTTTATTTTGCCAGCGAATCCAGGTATGCCTGACGCCCCTGCTCGTATAAATTGTTGCCTTCATGATCGATTACAACGACAGCCGGGAAATCTTCCACTTCCAGACGTCGGATGGCCTCCGGTCCAAGATCTTCAAAGGCAATGATCTCACATTTCTTCACGGAAGCACCGATCACAGCCCCAGCGCCTCCGATGGCACCAAAATAAACCCCATCATTCGCTTTCATGGCTTCCACCACCTGACTAGAGCGATAGCCTTTGCCGATCATGCCCCGTAAGCCTAACGCCAGTAAGCGGGGCGCATAAGCATCCATACGACCCGATGTGGTGGGGCCACCGCTGCCAAAAACAGCACCCGGCGGTGTTGGGGTCGGTCCGACATAATAAATGATGGCATCCGTCACATCGAAAGGCAGCGGTTCCTGACGATCCAACATTTCCACTAAACGGCGATGGGCAGCATCTCTACCCGTATAGATCGTGCCGCTGATCAGCACCTGATCGCCCGCGCGCAAGGATCTAGCCACTTGGCTAGTTAAGGGAGTCGTTATTTTCTTTATCATAGGATCACCTTCTCATGTCTAGATACGTGGCAGCAAATAGCTACCGCAACCGGCATGCCGGCAATATGGGTCGGTGCCGTTTCAATATGCAGGGCCAGTGCCGTCGTGCCCCCGCCAAAACCAGCCGGACCGATTCCTAGCTGATTAATGCGTTCTAAGAGTTCATCTTCCAGATCGGCATAACGCTTGTCAGGATGGTGTGCCTCGATAGGGGCCATCATCGCCTGCTTGGCCAACAGGGCCACTTTATCGAAGTTACCACCGATGCCAACCCCAATGACCATCGGTGGGCAGGCATTTGCACCGGCACTTTCGACCACATTCAAAACAAAAGACTTGATTCCTTCGACACCATCACTAGGCTTGAGCATCCTGATCTGACTCATGTTCTCCGAACCGAAGCCCTTTGGCGCTAATGTTATTTCTATTTTGTCTCCGGGTACGATCTCATAGGTAATCATAGCCGGCGTATTGTCTTGGGTATTCACCCGATCAAACACCGGATCATAGACAATGGACTTTCGCAAATACCCTTCCTCATAGCCCTGTCGGACACCCTGCTGAATGGCTTCATTCAGATCACCACCGACAAAATGAACCTCCTGTCCGACCTTCAGCCAAATGCAGGCCATGCCGGTATCCTGACAGATGGGTATCTTTTTTTGTTTGGAGATATCCGCATTTTCAATTAAAATATCGAGCGTCTTTTGCGCCATGCCGCCTTTTTCAGCCGCTCTAGCTTCCTTGAGCCGATCGTAGACATCCTGAGGCAGATCCGTACAGGTGCTGCGGCATAAAGAAGCAATCGTTTGGGTAATCAAATTGACATTGATTTCTCGCATCTTTTTTTCACCTTCTTTAGCTTCATTCTACCATAAACCGCCTGGACTAGTCAAAAGGGGCTATGCTATAATAGCGATGAGGTGAAAGTATATGAAAAAAACTGCCTATGTCATCTTTGATATGGATGGACTGATGTTTAATACGGAAGCATTAGGCGAGCGCTGTATGCGCACCGTCTTGGCTCAACACGGCTATACCCTGACCCATGAATTCTATTTAAAAATGGTGGGCAGCAGCGGCAAGATCACCCGCGCAATGCAGTTTGCTGAATTTGGTGAAGACTATCCCCATGATCTTTTAGCCCACCAGACGCACGATCTGATGCAATCAGAGATCAAGACACATGGTTTAGAAATCAAACCCGGGCTCATGGAACTGCTGGCTTTTCTTAAACAGGAAAAGATTCCTTGCTGTGTAGCCAGTTCGACCCGTCACGCCGGTGTCGAGAACTATCTGCAAATTGCCGGCATCCAGGATTATTTTCAGTTTATTGTCGGTGGCGATGAAGTCAACCTGTCTAAGCCAAATCCGGATATCTTTCTGAAGGCTTTGGAAAAGGCAAAAGTGTCCTCTAGCGATGCGTTGGTCCTGGAAGATTCCATCAATGGCATCAAAGCCAGCCGGGCAGCCGCTATTCCTGTGATCTGTGTCCCTGATATGATCATGCCGCCAAAGGACATTCGGGCGCATTGTTTATGCCTGGTCGATTCCCTCGATCATGTCATCACGTTACTCAAATGAGATGAGCTTTCCTTCGCTCATCTCATTTTTTTGGCTAATCTACTTTTTTGATACGGATTGCCATATACTCTTTCCCCGGCAATTCGACCTTGAAGTGTCCATGATGGATCCCGCGGAAGGTAATGGTCATCTCCCAGGTATCAATGACTTCCACTTCATAGCGTGTGTCTTCATCAAAATAGAATTCACGGAAACTTGGACGCCCAAATCCATAATAATACAACCGATAGCCATCATCCATCATGGTATCCGTTCCGGCCACCAGCTCATCAAAGTTTCCCGGCAGGCGCTTCAAGCCTGGCCCCGGTGTCTGTTTCAGGATGCGATGCAAGAACTGGATACGCGGGGCACTTTGCCCATGCAGCTGACCGCCATGGGACCACCAGAGAATATTGTCTTTATGCATGTAGGTCTCACCATGGCCGGCATATCCACCGCGCAGGCACGCTTCCCAGAAACGCCGGGTCAGTTCCATCGGACTGATATTGCCCCAGCCGTGATTGATATTTCCTTCATAAGCAATCTCATCCCAGACGATCGGTTTTTGCCAGCGTTCACGATATTCATCCGTATACTCTACATGGCGATAGAGATCCTGACGCTGTAAAGAACAATGCGTGATCCAAGGACGTGAATGATCATAGAAAGGAATACAGTTATGGATCGAACGCAAATGCCCATACGGATCATGCTGGACGATGATCGAAGCAAAGCGTTCCCAGTCAGCAGTGGTTTTCTGAGGCATGAGATCGTATTCGTTGGCCAGTGACCACCAGACATTACGATAGGCCGCAAAACGCGCCACCACATATTTTAGATAAGCATCATCTGCTGCAGCCGTCATCTTACTATTGCCCCAGCGATCGTATGGGTGAAACAGGATCAGATCCGCTTCAATATTCAGATCACGCAGCTGTTTTAAGCGTTCATCAATGCGCTGAAAATGCTTGACATTATAACTGAAAAAATCAAAATTCATGTCCGGATTTTCCACCGGCGGCATCATGATGGCTTTTTTGACCTGCGCTTCGTCCAGTCCTTCTTTATGTCCCCTTAAAAACGGATAAGTCAGTGGCTCAGCCAGATTATAATCATAATGCTTAGGAAAGATGCAGCAGCGAATCTTGTTGAAACCGGCTGTCTGCAATGTCTTCAGGGTCTCTAACTGCAAATGTTCATTTTGATGCATCCAGGCATAGCAGGTGGTTCCCATCGAATAATGCGGGGTGCCATCCTCATAAGCAAAGTGATATTGATTAGCGACATGCACCGGTCCATGATTATTTCCTGTGGCCTTGACCACTTCGAAGCTGCCGGTTTGAGTCGGCATATCATCACCGCTGATCGTATATTGATACACCCCTGTAAAGCGTGGCATAAAACGCACTTTATAGACATCATCCCCATCATAAAAGCCGTCCACGGTCACGCTCTCCTGCGCATGCTCAAAAAGTCCCTGTACCTTCTTCTGGTACGGATGATCGCTATTTTTAGCTTTTAAGCGCAGTTCAATAAAATCCCATCTTTCTATCTGTTTCATTTCGTCTTCTCTCCTTCCAGCCATACGCTTAGCATTTTTTTGACTGAACGATTCATTTCCTGATGAAAAGCAGCCTGTAGTTTACGTGAGGCGAGCCCGCGCACAAAGGTCTCGACTTCCGGATGAACCTTCGCGACCATTTTTTCGGTCGTCTGAAAGTCTCGCTTGGCATAAGTATCCACACTGACCATGTCTTTTAGCTCAAAACGCGCCGGCTTTGGACGCTGTGTCATCGCTTTAGTCGGACGTCCAAAGACGACCAGGCTGACCGGCATGGCATATTGCGGTAAACCAAAAAGTTCCCGATTCGCTTCATAATTTTCTAAAATATCCCCGATATAACAAGAGCCGATCCCCATGGACCAGGCTGCAACCACCGCATTTTGAGCGGCAATCATGGTATCCTCGATCGCCAGGATCAGATCTGCTTCACCCAGTGCCGGAATAGCGATTCCGTACCCCTGACACAGATCAAACCATTTCTGATAAGAAGCGACATAGAGCACCACAAAGGGCGCTTTGGCAATGAATGGCTGATCGTCACAACGTTTAGCTAACAGTGACTTGATCTTCGGATCACGTATTTCGATCATTTCATACAAAGCCATATTCCCTGCGGTAGGCGCCTGCAGACTGGCTTGCAGGATCATTTCTTTTTCCCGGTCCGTCAACGGTTCCTCCGTAAAGGCACGACAGGACTTTCGTGCATAAAGTTCATCAATGGTCGCCATGTTTTCCCTCCTTCATTTAACAAAAAACACCCGAGTGGGTGTTTAAACGCGGTTTTCATGGGAGTATAAGGCAAAATAACGACAGGCCATCAGTTCGATCACCGTCAGCAGTGTATGTTTTCCCATTTTCATATGTGCCTTATCTCCTATCCTAATCACATGATCGACCTTACGTACCAGATCGATCGTTGGGTTGGAAGTGATCAGAACCGACTTAGCCCCACTCTTACGAATCAAGCTTAAAGCTTTTGGACAGGTACGCTCATAGTTACCATTGACTGAAATAATAATGGCAACGGCATTCTGATCCAGTCCTTTGGCGCATTCTATCTGTCGATCGACATCCATATGTGCAACCACAAATTTATCCATCATCATCAGATCTGTCTGAAAATGCAGAGCCGCACTATGAGAAAACTGGGTGCCAAAAAAAGAAACATTGTCTGAATCATGAATCAGTTTCAAACAGGCATCGATCTCATGCCAGTCCAAATGCTGATTCATCTCTTCAATCGTCCTGGCAACCATTTGGGTATATTCCTTGGTGGCCTGGGCAGGATTTTTCAGAATATCTTTTTCAGGCACGTTCGCTAAACTCGTATAACGATTGGAATTGGTACGATACAAGGTACACTCCTGTTTGAGATGTGCAAAATTTTCATATCCGATCGCACGACAGAAGCGGCTGATCGTTGCCGGTGACACAAAGCAGGCTTTGGCCAGCTCACTGATTCCCATCTTGGCGACACGTTTAAAGTTATTCGCCATAAACCAGGCAATATTATAGTTTGTATCATTCTCACTGGCTGTATCCAGATATATAATCAATCGATAAAATAAATACTTCATCCCTAATCACCCTACGCTTATTATACTATACTTCCAGCAAAATCTCACTTCTTTTTGTATTAATTTGAAAAAGAATGAAAGCGGTCAATTTTTCTTTCTTTTTGGCAATCATTTTTCATTGACATTTAACGTATCTGCCTATATAATGGCATTAATCCAACGGCATGAGGACTGATCATTCATAAAGCAGCAAGCGAATCCTGGAGGGTGGAAGCAGGAGATGTGGTTGACTGATTGGAACACCTGATGTATCACAACTGAAATGAATGAAATAAAGCGCATGGCAACATGAATGAGGATGGCACCGCGGCGAAAGTCGTTCCTTACATCATTCATGTTTTTTGTTTATCGTTGGGTAAGGCTGACGGACTGGTCTAGCATAAAGCAGCAAGCGAATCCTGGAGGGTGGAAGCAGGAGATGTGGTTGGTAGACTGGAACACCTGATGTATCACAACTAAAACGAATGAAATAAAGCGCATGGCAACATGAATGAGGATGGCACCGCGGCGAAAGTCGTTCCTTACATCATTCATGTTTTTTTAACGAAAGGAAGGATGAAAAAATGGAAGAAATCTCACTACATGCACTCACAAACCGTTTTTTAGAAGATCAAAGTCAATTGGATGGTTGCTTGGTCACCCTGAAAGGATGGGCACGTACAAACCGCAACAACGGAAAGATTGGTTTTATCGCCTTTAACGACGGCAGTGTCTTTCCTACTTTACAGCTGGTCTATGAAAAAGAACAACTGGATATGCATGAATATGAATGCTGCAGCAAGGTTGGCAACGGGGATGCCTTGATCGTAGAAGGAAAGATCGTCTTGACCCCACAGGCCAAGCAGCCTTACGAAATGCATATCACGCATCTTGAGATCACCGCTAAATGTTCTTCGGATTATCCGCTGCAAAAAAAGCGTCACAGTTTTGAATACTTGCGTGAGATCCCGCATATTCGTCCTCGCGCCAACACCTTCATGGCGGTATTTAAAGTACGTTCTTTGCTTTCGATGGCATTCCACGAATTTTTCCAGTCCAATGATTTCGTTTATGTGCACACCCCAATCGTAACAACCAATGATGGTGAAGGCGCCGGGGAAACCTTTGTGCTCACGACGCGTGAAGACGGCAACTATGAAAAAGACTTCTTTGGCAAAAAAGCCTTGATCAACGTCACCGGACAGCTCCATGTCGAACAGTTTGCTTTAGCTTTCAATAAGGTCTACACCTTTGGTCCGGTCTTAAGAGCCGAACCATCCAACACGACGACGCATGCCGCCGAATTCTGGATGATCGAACCAGAATTCATGTTTGCGACCCTGGAAGACAACATGAACCTGATTGAAAGCTGCATCAAATACTGTATCCGTTATGTTATGGAACACGGTAAAGAAGAGATCGACTTCTTCAATCAGTTTGTCGATAAAGGCTTGAAAGAACGCCTCACCCATATCCTTGACTCCAGCTTTAGACGCATGACTTACACAGAAGCCATCGAGATCTTAGAGGCCCATAAAGATCAGTTTGAGATCGAACCTTACTGGGGCATCGATATGGCTAAAGAACACGAACGCTTCCTTTGCGAAAAGATCGTCGCCGGACCGGTCTTTATCACGGACTATCCAAAAGAGATCAAAGCGTTCTACATGCTGCAAAACGAAGATGGCAAGACTGTTTCCGCTTGTGACCTGCTGGTCCCAGGCATCGGTGAACTGGTCGGCGGTTCAGCACGTGAATACCGTTACGAGAAACTCAAAGCGCGCATGGAAGAGCTGAATATGCTGGAAAGTCATTCTTTAGACTGGTACCTGGAGACCCGTCAGTATGGTAATCCACCACACGCCGGTTTCGGGATCGGATTTGAACGCTTCCTGATGTACATCACCGGTATGGAAAACATCCGTGATGTCCTGCCATTCCCAAGAACCTTTAAGAACTTAAAGCTCTAAGCACAACGTCAGGCAACTGACGTTTTTTTGTTTGACAGACGCAGTGATCGCCACCTATAATGAAGGCAAGTGATAAAGGAGAAACAATATGCGTTACTTTTTACTATGCTGTCTTGTCTTTAATCTTTTGGGCTGTCAGGCAAAGCCCAAAGGCAACGCGGCAGACAATCCCTATGATTATGAAAAAATGCTTTTTGAAGTGACCAGGGAGGATCAGCACTTCTATCTGGCCGTTTCTGACCCTTATCGCTCCAATGATCTGGCCAACAGCTTTTCAGAAGAAATGGAAACGATCCTGGCAGCCGACAAACCGGTTTATGGGCTGCCCTACGTCCAGGATCACACCATTGCCTATTATGAACTGACCCGAGATAATTCTCCGGCGCTCGACCATTTCTATGGCTACCCTGCCGCTTGTTATGCCAGCCAGTTCAGCCAGGAACAGATCGACACGATCGGACATCAGTATTTTGAAGAAAACCTCAGTGAATACAATGCCTTCTACGGGCAGATGGATGCCCTCAATCATCGGGAAGGTTTGCTGCAATTGAGTCTGATGCAGGCTTTACCGGTCTATTGCAGCGAGCAATATCAAAGCTATCTCACTCTGGCCGATTATCAGGATTATATGGTCGCCCTGTCCCAAAGCTGTGCGGATTACACCTTAGCCGAAATGCAGGATAAAGCCGTTTATGATCAATATCTGAACACCTTAAAAGAGGCATATCAAAGCGGAGATATCCCTGCCCTGCAAAAAGAGATTGCTATGCACCTTCTTACCTATCAGGCCTTTGGTTCAGATACATACCTGGCGCTTACCCAGGCACAGATCATTGCGCCGATCTTCAGTCACCTTGAAACAAACGCCCAAGAGGATTGTCTCTATGTCATCAGCATCGAACATTTCGCTTTGCCCGGCGGAATCTATGAAAAGCTCGATCAAAGCGGCTATACGCTTCAGCTCGTGACTGCCTAAAAACGCCTTGAGGCGTTTTTTTATTTTGCTGCCATCCCCTTTTCAAATGCCGCTATTATCACAGATACGCATTAGTGTCAAGCTATTTTCAGGCAAAAACATTTAAGGTCCGTCAAAACGGAGTCCAAAATAAAAAGGGCTCAGTAATGAAACATCCCGGTTGAAGTTTTGAAAGATCGGTCCTATAATGAGTTTAGAAAAGAGGCGAGCACAATGAAGATCATGGGATTACAAAAACTGACCTTACTGGATTATCCGGAACATCTAGCCTGTACGATCTTTCTTGGCGGATGTAATTTTAGCTGTCCGTTCTGTCATAACCGTGATCTTGTCAATGTGGATCCCCAGGCACCGACTGTTGACGAGGACGATTTTTTTTCACTCTTAAAAAAACGTCAGGGCATCCTGGAAGGGGTCTGCATCAGTGGTGGAGAGCCTTTGCTGCATGCCGATCTGCCTGTTTTGATCAGCAAGATCAAAGCGCTCGGTTATTTAGTCAAGCTGGATACAAATGGCAGCTACCCCGAACGCCTGGAGCAACTGGTCAATCAGAAACTGGTCGATTATGTCGCGATGGACATTAAGAATGCCCCGGATCGCTATGCCATGACAGCCGGTCTGAAAGAGCTCGATCTCGCCCCAATTCAAAGAAGTATAGCCTTTTTAAAACAGGGAGTGGTCCCTTATGAATTTCGGACAACGCTGGTCGCCGAATTCCATGATATGGAAGCCATCGAGGCCATTGCCAGCTGGTTGGAAGGAGATAGTCCCTACTATCTTCAATGTTTTGAAGATCGGGATACTGTGATTCAACAAGGTCTGCATGCCCCAACGCGTGAAGATATTTTACTTTTTCAGAAAAGACTACAGACAAAGATCCCCCATACATATCTGAGGGGTCTATAGAAAGAGAGGGAAAGATATGTATCGTGTGATGAAAAGAGATGGCACGATTGCCGAATTCAATATTCAGAAAATCGCATCAGCCATCACCAAAGCCTTTGAAGCAACCCAAAAAGAGTATCATCCAAGCATTATTGATTTACTGGCTTTAAGAGTGACCAGCGCTTTTGAAGACAAGATCAAAGATGGTATGATCAGTGTCGAAGATATTCAGGACAGCGTCGAAGACACCTTGATCCAAGCCGGATATGGCGATGTCGCCAAAGCCTATATCCTTTATCGTCGTCAACGCGAAAAGATCCGCAACACCAAATCGGCGCTCTTAAACTATAAAGAAATCGTCGATAATTATTTAAAGGTCAATGACTGGCGTGTCAAAGAAAACTCAACCGTGACCTATTCAGTGGGTGGTCTGATCCTCAGCAACAGCGGAGCGATCACTGCCAATTACTGGCTCTCTGAAATTTATGATGATGAGATTGCGACCGCCCACCGAAATGCCGATATTCACATTCATGATCTCTCCATGCTGACAGGCTATTGTGCCGGCTGGTCATTGAAGCAGCTGATTCAGGAGGGCCTGGGCGGTGTTCCAGGTAAGATCACCTCCAAACCTGCCAAACATTTAGCCTCATTATGCAATCAGATGGTCAATTTTCTAGGCATCATGCAAAATGAATGGGCCGGTGCACAGGCTTTCTCAAGCTTTGATACCTACCTCGCACCTTTTGTCAAGACCGATCATCTCAGCTATGAAGAAACCAAACGTTGCATCGAGTCCTTTATTTATGGTGTCAATACGCCAAGCCGCTGGGGAACGCAATCCCCATTCACGAACATCACTTTAGACTGGCGCGTACCGGATGATCTGGCGAATTTGAATGCGATCGTCGGCGGTAAGGAAATGGATTTTAAATACAAGGACTGTCAGGCTGAAATGGATATGGTCAACAAGGCCTTTATCGAAATCATGATCGAAGGCGATGCCAACGGCCGCGGATTCCAGTATCCGATCCCTACCTATTCGATCACCAAGGATTTTGCCTGGTCCGACACTGAAAATAACCGTCTCTTATTTGAGATGACTTCTAAATACGGAACCCCTTATTTCTCGAACTATATCAATAGTGATATGGAGCCTAGCGATGTCCGTTCCATGTGCTGCCGTCTGCGTTTAGATCTGCGTGAACTGCGCAAGAAATCCGGTGGTTACTTTGGCAGCGGTGAAAGCACTGGTTCCGTCGGTGTCGTTACGATCAACCTGCCTAAGATTGCCTATCAGGCTAAAGACAAAAAGGATTTCTTTAAACGTCTGGATTACCTGATGGATATTTCCGCCCGTTCTCTGAAAGTGAAACGAACCGTGATTACCAAGCTGCTGGATGAAGGGCTCTATCCTTATACCAAACGTTATCTGGGATCCTTCGATAATCACTTCTCAACCATCGGACTGGTGGGCATGAATGAAGCCGGTTTGAATGCGAAATGGTTAAGAGCCGACATGAGTCATCCTGAAACACAACAGTTTGCCATTGAAGTACTCAATCATATGCGTGAACGTTTATCTGATTACCAGGAAGAATATGGAGATCTGTACAATTTAGAGGCAACGCCGGCCGAATCAACCGCTTATCGTTTTGCTAAGCATGACAAAGAAAAATTCCCGGACATTATCACAGCCACCGAAAACGGCAACACCCCTTACTATACCAATAGTTCCCATTTACCAGTCGGCTTTACAGATGATATCTTTGCCGCTTTGGATATTCAGGATCCGCTGCAGAAGCTGTATACTTCAGGTACGGTCTTCCATGCCTTCCTGGGTGAGAAATTACCTAACTGGCAGGCGGCTGCAAAACTTGTCAGAACGATCGCTGAGAACTACGAGCTGCCTTACTACACTCTTTCACCCACTTATTCTGTTTGTAAGGATCATGGTTATCTTGCAGGTGAACAGTATACCTGTCCAATATGCGGCAAGACAACGGAAGTATATAGCCGTATTACCGGTTACTACCGTCCGGTTCAAAACTGGAATGATGGGAAGGCACAGGAATTTAAAGAGAGAAAAGTCTATGATGTGATGCATTCTGGCTTCACCCCTAAAAAAGAGACCGAAATGCCTAAAGAGGACAAAGCCGTGACCGAAGTCAAGCCTCAGACATCCAACAGTCAGATCATGCTCTTTACGACCAGCACTTGTCCAAACTGCCGTGTCGCCAAACGCATGCTGAAGGAATCGGACATTCCGTATGCCGTGATGGAAGCAGAAAAGAATGTGCCACTAGTCAAAGAATATGAAATTTATAAAGCGCCAACCTTAGTCGTAGTCGAAGACGGCAAGGTTGCAAAATACGCAAATCTCTCTGAGATCAAAGCCTTTATCGATCAGCATCATATATAAAGAAAGGAGACTGAACATGCTCGATCCAAAAGTGACTGAATTATTAGTCGATCAAATCAACAAGGAATTTTATTCCGCTTACCTCTATTTAGATTTTTCGAATTACTATAAGGATATCGGATTGGACGGATTTGCCAACTGGTATATGATCCAGGCCCAGGAAGAAAGAGACCATGCCCTGTTATTTTTACAGTACCTGCAAAATAACAGTGAAAAAGTGGCGCTTGAGGCCATCGCTAAACCGGACAAGACCTACCACAGTGCCAAAGATCCACTCATCTATGGTTTAGAACATGAAGAATATGTCACAAGCCTGATCCACACCATCTATGGTGCCGCTTATGATATCAAAGATTTTAGAACCATGCAGTTCTTAGACTGGTTTGTCAAAGAACAGGGCGAAGAAGAAAAGAATGCACATGATATGATTACGAAATACGATCTGTTTGGCAATGATCCAAAAAGCTTATATATGCTCGATCAGGAATTAGCCGGTCGTACATATACGGCACCTTCATTGACCCTGGATTAAGCAATCAACCATGCTCATAAAGATTGTCGGAGCTCTCCGACAATCTTTTATTTTCCTAAATGCATTCCTTTTTGGAAAGTCATTGATTTTCTTTAGATTTTGCGTTACAATAAGACTACTTTGGAGATGTACTCAAGTGGTCTAAGAGGTTGCACTCGAAATGCAATAGGTCCGCAAGGGCGCATGGGTTCGAATCCCATCGTCTCCGCCAGCCAATTCAGTCTTCAGGCGTGAAACGCTTGAAGATTTTTTTATTTTCATTGACCCATAATAAGTAATATGTTACTATTTAATTAGGTAATATATTACTCATAAGGAGGAAAAGATGAATATCCAGGAAGTCATGCAAAATGACAAAATTGATTTTAGTGGAATTGCCTCATCTTATTTTTTGATTGGTTTGTTGAGCGCCTTTGATAATCGATTTCAGGCGATGGCCGATAAGACCATAAAAATCATCAGCTGGAAACAATTTTTCACCATCATCTGCATTCAACTGTGCAAAGACCCCCCTACCCTCAAAGAACTTTCCATGATCATGGGCAGTTCTCATCAGAATGTGAAGACCATTCTCAATAAACTTGAAAAGAAGGGGTTCGTCAAGTTTGCCCCAGATCAGCATGACCGCCGCAAACAGCGCATCCTGCTGACAGAAGAATGTCTTGCTTTCTGCCAGGAAAATGATGAACACACCAGCCGGTTAATGCAGCAGATGTTCCATGGCATTTCGGAAGAACAGCTGAAGATGACCATCCAGACCATTATTCAGATTGAGACAAATATGGAAAATATCAAGGAGAGATGATCATGCGTAAAGGAATCATTCTTTATCAATCCAAATACGGTGCAACCAAACAATATGCCCTTTGGTTACAGGAAAAAACAGGGTTTGACTGTCAGGAAATTCGGCACACATCGTTTCATCAGATCAAAGATTATGAGATCCTGATCTTAGGCGGCGGCATCTATGCTTCGGGCATTGCCGGCTTCAATTTTCTTAAGAAATACATTGCTCATCTTCCTCAGCAAAACATCCTCGTCTTTGCCGTTGGGGCTTCACCCTATGACCCCACAGCCTTTGACCAATTATATCAGCGGCATTTTAAAGACCGCTTAGAAGGGATCCCGTGCTTCTACTGCCGCGGGGCATGGCATGAAGACAGGATGACCTGGGTCGATCGCCACTTATGTCAACTGCTGAAGCGCATGGTGGCCAAGAAGGATCCTGCTGATTATGAGCCATGGGAAAAAGCCTTGATGGAAGCAATGGGAAGATCATGCGACTGGACCGATCCAGCTTATCTGCAGCCGATCCTGAACTATCTGGAGGAACACAGCCATGAAAAAATATCTCTTTAGTATTGGTATCTGGTTTCTCATCGTGCCTTTAGCCATTCTCAATGGTATTTTACGAGAAACGCTGCTCCAGCCTTTAGGCGCCTTCTCCCTGCCTGTCAGCGGCCTGCTGCTTTGTGCCTGCATTCTATGCATCGCAATTCAGCTCATACCAAGAATTCCGGGTCTGCAGGCAAGGGATACCTGGCTTATGGGTGCCATCTGGTTCTGTTTAACGAATCTATTTGATTTATCCATGTACCTCATGGAAGGACAATCATTTTGGGCTTATTTGCAGACATTCGACCTAAGCAGCGGAAATCTCTGGGTCCTCGTTGTTCTCACCAGTCTGCTTGCACCCAGCATTGGCTTCAGATACACAGTTTTCAAGTCGGCATCCCAGACCTAGCACATGTTTTTTATCAATGATCCATTAAAAAGGTCGTTCACTGAGAAACGACCTTTTCCTGATATTTCTTTTCAAATTCAGATACCGCTAATGGGGCATCATAGTAATAGCCTTGCCCAATATCACAGCCGACAATTTGGACGAAATCTTCATCCGCCTGGTTTTCAATGCCTTCCATGACTGTTTGAATATGTAAGCCACGGGATAAGCGTACGAGTCCCCCGACAATCAGTTCCCGCCGTTTTGTATCACTGCGATCATTCGATAAAAAACCCTTATCCAGCTTCAATTCATCAACACGATAATTCTGCAACGTATTAAAATTGGAGTAGCCATGTCCAAAGTCATCTAAAGAGATCCTAAATCCAACTTCCCGTAGCTGATCCACGACCTGCATGATCTTATCAGGTAAATCAGCCATCAGACTCTCAATCATCTCAATCGTGATCCAACGAGGATCGATCTCATAATGCGCCACCAGCGCTTTTAAACGTGGGACGTAATCGTCGCGATAAAAGAGCAAGCGCGTCTGATTGATCGAAATGCCCAACATCTGCCGGCCTTCCTTATGCCAACGAGCCATGAGCTGACACACCTTTTCAAACATGTACAGATCTAGCTCGCAGCAAAAGCCATTGCGTTCAAATACCGGAATAAATTGATTGGGCTTCAGATAGGTGCCGTTTTTCAGTTTCCAGCGAACGAGCGCTTCGGCGCGGATCACCCGCTTCGTATGCATATCGAGCTGAGGCTGCAAGAACAGCTCAAAGCCACCTTCGCGCAAGGCTTCGTACATATAAGTTTCAGCGTAATTCGCCAGATTTTCCTCATCCTGAAGGCTGGCATCATAGAAATGGATCTCACGTTCCGGATCATCCCCTTCTTCATTCAAAGCAAACAGGGCATGACTGAGCAAGGCGTCGACATCTTCTTCTCCATCACCAATCATTTTGACGCCGGCATTGAAATGAAGCAGATTGCTTTTTAAATGCAGGTGATAGTAAGTGCGCAGATCTTCCATCACGCTTATCAGGCGCTCTTCAATACTTAATTCATCTCCCTGTAAAAAAAGCAGAAAATGATCTTTAGTATCCCGCGCAACAATTTCCCGCTCAGGATCGATCATCGTCAGTAATTTTTGACCGATCATCATCAAAACTTCATTGGCCTGACTATAGCCCAAAAGCTCATTCACAAAACGAAAATGATAAATATTCAGGATCACTACACCGGATGGTCGCTTGTCTAAGCGTGCTTTCACTTCCTGCTTGAATCGATACGTATTGTAAAGACCAGTCAATTGATCATGTAAGGCCAGACGGGATAATTCTTTGGAGTTAGCGGTCAGGGTCCGATACATATAAAAAGCAAATAAGCCAAAGATAATCAGCAAGACAATCGAAAGAAGCAAGATCAGTAAGAATAAGACAAAATAATTCGTTCCTAAAGCGGATTGCGGGATCACACAGATCAGATACCAGTCATTGATATTCAGATATTTAAACATGACTAAGTAATCTTCATTCATATAATGAAAGGGCTCGATATCATCCTGATGGTTGGACAATCGATCCAATACTTGCTGTTGGGCACCATAGGTTTCAAAAACATTGGTTGTTTGATTGGGGACCAGGGTCTCACGAGGCGGCAAGATATACGTTCCGTCATCATGAATCAAATGAACAAGTCCCCCACTATTTAAGATTGGATCCTCGATAATTTCATGCAAGACAATGACATGATTACTTGCGATCAGCGCACCAACGACCTGCTCATCACGCCTGACAGGAACAAGATAATAACTCATATATGTGTCGGTATAAGGATCCAGTATCAGATCCGTTATGACAGTCTTTCCGGATAAGGCCTTTGTGACCTCCGGATAATCCTGCATATCTACCTGGTGGGTGGAATCGTCTGTCTGGTAACATAACATCGCCTGATACTGACTGTCGATATAGCCAATCGAAACAAATGTGTTGATGTCATCATCCAGCGTCTGTGCGCGCAGGGTCTCTTCCATCGCTAAAGGATCACTGATATTTAAAAGACTTCCCAGTGTCTCAAGGATCCTCAAATCACCGGTCATTTTTAAATCTATGCTGGCTTCATATTGATCAGCAATATTTTGCACTAATTTCTCCATCGTTGCCATCCGGGAATGATGAAATGAATGAAACAGCAAATAAAGAACCATAAAAACAACGATAACAGCAACACCTAAATAGAGTACCATCTGGTTGATCGCACGTTGTGCTTTTCTAGGGCTTCGCATATTTTCAGCCTTCTTTCCTTATGATAATTATAAAGGAGAGGAGCCTGAAAAGTAAAGCCGTTTTTCTTACCCGGATTCATTACCCGGATTCATTCCAAACAATCTGCATCCTATTTGTGCCAAAAAAAGTCAGCTTAGCGCTGACTTAACGAAAGAGACGCTGACCGATCTTCTGAAAGATCGTCGCACCAATCCATAAAACAATTCCTTCACCTATCGCTACTTCGGCAAGACTGATCCAAAATGGCAGGCCCAGGATCCAATGCAACTCCAGACCGACGATCAAGCCATTGACCAGACTTGCCGCAACGGCAGCCAGATAGAGGTTATGAAGCTTCCACATCCCAAGACACGCCACTAGCGTCGCAAAAGAGCCGAAAATAACATCCGGAAGCCCCATCGGTGAAAACAAATTGGCAATCAGACAGCCTAATACCAGACCAGGAATATCATGTGATCGATAAAAGGCGCAAAAAAGCAGTATTTCTGACAGCCGCATCTGAATCCCGCCATATGACAGTGGTGAGATGACCACCGTCAACAAGGCATAGATGGTTGCCAGCATGGCATTTTCAAGCAGCATCTTCAATTTTGTGTTTTGCATTTCTTTCCTTTCCCTTCTAAAGAACAGTTAGAAGACCGATCCCGTTTCACGGGATCCTTAGTTTTTTATCCCAGGTTGACTTGCGAACTGGTGCCTTGATTGTATCATCATTCTGGCTAGCTTGTAAATAAAAAAGGTCCGCAGACCTTTTTTACTTTGTTTCCTCTGTCAGATTACGCATCCATTTGCCCTGACGGTAACGAATGATGCCCACAATCAGACGCGCCAATTGTTCGACCTGAATGATCACAAACAAGACAGCGTAACTTGTCACATGGAAGAAAATGATTGAAATAAAAGCCAATGGTAAACCGACGGTCCACATGATCCCACCATCTAAGAACATCAGGAATAAAGAATCTCCCCCGGCTCTCAGGCTCGCCATAATGATGACATTGAACATGCGGAAAGCGATACGGATCGCGAAGAGACGAACGATCAACACGGCACCTTCATGCATGCTTGGATCGGACATTCCAAATAATCCGACCATTGGATCAGCAAAGACAATAATGCCCACACCGGCGACGACCGCAAAAACACATGCCATCAAAACAAAATAGTTGCCATATTTTTGGGCCTCTTTAATATCTCCCTTACCAAGTACAGATCCTAGCATCAGACTGGTAGCATTGTTCAGACCTGCCGCAAAAATAAAGAAGAAATTGGCCACCGTATTTCCAATCTTATAGATCTCCAGTGAACGGCTGCCCAGCATACCAAAAGCCTTCACATATAAGCTCGTTCCAAATCCAAAGAACGCTTCATTACAAATCAATGGAAACATTCTTTTGACAACCGGTTTGACAAAACTCATACGCTGATGGAACATCTCCTGGAACGTTCCTAAAAACGGCTGTTTCGTTTTCCAGGCATAGATCACATGCGTACATGTTCCACTGACTGTGGCAATCAGGGTCGCTAAAGCTGCTCCGGCTACTCCCATAGCGGGAAAACCAAATTTACCGAAAATCAGCAAGTAGTTAAAAATGATATTGACGATCATCACCTGGATCCCTATGTACATCGGGATATGTGTCTTCTGGATCGAACGATAGACAAAACTGTACGCGTTGGTCAGTGAAGAAAACACATACGCAAGACAGGATATGGATAAATAACTTAACCCGACTTTGACTACTTCGGCATCTCCACTATAGAAAGCCAATACGCTTGAACCAAAAAAGATCGCCACTGCCATAAAAAAAAGGGCATTGATCATATTGATCATGATCTCCAGACCAAAGACTTTCTTTAAGCTTTGATAATCCTCAGCCCCATAAAACTGAGCGGCATAAATACTCGCTCCTGAATTGATACCAAAGCCTACATTCGCCATAATGGTATCCAATTGGGTCGCAACCGCGACGGCCGCTACCCCGCCAATCGAACTAACCATGATCGTGTCTACAAAGCCGGCTGCCTGATTCAGGATCTGCTGTAAGGCAATTGGAATCGCAACCACTCCGACACGTCGATAAAAGCTCGCCGGCGCTACATACTTCTTTTTTAAACTCGCTAACATATCTCCCCTTCTTCCCTTTAAACAAGTTTATCTAATTTCAATAAAAAAATCAATAGAATAAGAAATAATAATTTAGTTTTTTCACAAATTCATAAATCATTATCGATATAAGCAAAAAAAGACTGCTAACAACCTTAACTTAAGGCATAGTTAGCAATCTTGTTGCGGGCATCCTGATCCAGGATCTCGTCCGGATCATCTTTTCCATTTTCAATCATCGCCATCATGCTCACCCAAACCAGGCAGGCAAAATAATTCAGCTGATGTTCCTTATTAGAGATCAGGCGGATCCACTCTTTGCCAATCATCTTTAGCTGCTGCGCATGCTTCTGGACCAGCTCATCGACCTCATGAATATAAAGATAACCTAAGTAATGAAAGCGACGCACGATGCGCAGTTCTGAGATCATCTGCGGATCTTCGTAAACCGTCAGTGCATGCATATCGGCAAGTTCATTCACCAGCTTCTTTAAATTCGGACAGTGCAGGGCATAGGTTTCCAGCGAATGACGGTTAATATCTGTTTTTAAGACTTTTTCTTCTCTTTCCAGACTCTGATTATAGACCTGAATATCTTCATTGATACGAACAAATTCTTCATCTAACAGTTCCAGCGAAGCAGACAGACGATTCAGGCGCCGTCTGATTTCGGAAGGAATCTCATATTCATTCTTATACCCAAGCCCGTGTTCTACTTCAGCCCAGGCATGCTGTAAGGCCGTGCGCAGCTGTATTTCAAAACAAATGTCACGATAAGGCGCATATTCCACCAACGCACAGCGTTCCTTTGTGAAACGCACGATCATATGAATAGAATTATAGCCAAAGCCCACATAATCGTCTTGCTGCTTTTGTCGCTTGTCTAAAAACTCAACCACATCAAAATTTTCAAACAGCAATTTCACGATCAGATCCAGATCACTTTCAAACAAAGTAATCAAACGACAGGCCACCACGTCCGTGATGTCCTCTATCCGATGATATTTGTGTTTATACATGATCTTTTTACGTAATGTTTCCTCACTTTTAATACGAATAGCAAAATTAGAGACCTTGATCTGATTTGATGAGAGAATTCGCCCAATGATATCTTCAATATCATCTACCATATGTCCGTAAAGTTCCTGGTTATGATGGTATTGAGAGATAATGTCCTCCACTTGAGACATACAATCATCCTTTCTACATTCAAATATTATAAGCCGCTTTTATGACTTCTATTTGAACATGGCCTGACATTTAGGCGTTATGTATCTTTTGCGCAACTTCATAGACCCCAGCCACGATGCTTTCGGCCACTTCTTTTAAGGAAGAAGGTGCATGTTGAAAGGTAAAGCCATGGCCGGCTGCCTGCAACATGCCTAGATCATTAAAAGAATCCCCAATCGCATAACTATCTTCTAAAGGAATGCCCAAATGCTTACATAACCAGACCAGCCCGCTTTGCTTACTGGAACCATGTGCCATGATATCCACATAAGCCGTATTGTAAGACCAGCTGACCGCCTTTTGATAAGCCGGCAGGATGCTTTGAACTGCGTGATCTAGGATATCTGTCTGTCGATCTTCCTGATGAACACCGATGATGGTAAAACATCTTGCTGCATCCATCCACTTTTCAAAAGTCATGCTGCTATCCTTGAAGACCCCACTCTCATCTAACACATGCACCCCCTGGCTATCCCGGAATACACAATGGGCTTCATCACAAAAATAAGTGACAAGCGGTGGATATGAGCGAAAGGCCTTCAACAAAGAAGCGGCGACATCTAAAGGAATATCGCTGCGTTTTAAAACATGTCCTTGCGCATCCTGAATATAAGCCCCATTACAAAGCACCAGGTAATCATATGGAATGACAATCTTTTTTAAAGTTGGAATTAAATCAATATTGTTTCGTCCGGTACACAAGGCGACTAAATGCCCGTTTTGGCGTAGTTGGGATAAAGCATTCAGATCCTGAGAATGGATCAGCTCACCCTGATGATCGATCAATGTCCCATCTAAATCTGAGAATAATATTTTCGTCATGGTCGTCCCCTCCTTTTTCAATTAGTGCACTCTCGGAAACTATTTATAGTGTCTTAGAGGCACTTTTTTAATTTGTTTAGTTTTTGTTTCCCTCCAAAATTTTATTTCCTTTTTTGCACTTTTTGCTTGACATTGTTCAAGTTTCGTG